>NZ_JBIBRZ010000004.1:567973-682208 GCF_043076955.1 Streptomyces sp. NPDC016562
GGTGCGGGTGGTGCCGTTGGGGTAGACGGAGACGTAGCTGCCGGCGGTGGGGTCGGTGGCTGTGACGTTGAGGACGACGGCGGTGACGCCGGTGGCGGGGAGGCCTGCGGTGTCGGCGACCTGGAGGGTCACCGTTCCGCCTTGGCCGACCTTCGCCTTGGGCACGCCCAGTCCCATACGGGTGTCCATCAGCCGCGTGGGCGTGATCGGCTTGTACGTGGAGCCGGAGCCGTCGGTGGTGTAGTAGCCGGCGACGTCGGCGATGAGGTCGACCGATCCGGCGTTGTTGTAGAAGCTGACCTTCCCGTTGACGACGGGGACGACGACGAGGTTCGGAATCGTCTGTCCTGCGGTGAAGTTGAGGTTCGAGGCGCTGGTGCGGGTGGTGCCATTGGGATAGACCGACACGTAGCTGCCCGCGGTGGGGTCGGTCGCCGTGACGTTCAGGACGACGGCCGTGACCCCGGTGGCGGGGATGCCTGCGGTGCCGGTGACCTGGAGGGTTGCGGTGCCGCCTCCGCTGATTTTGGCTTTGGGGACGCCGAGTCCTTCGCGGGTGTCCATCAGCCGGGTGGGTGTGATCGGCTTGTACGTACCCAGGCCGGAGACCGCGGGCGGCGTCACCGTCAGCGTGCCGCGCGGGTAACTGAAGCTGAGCTCGCTGACCGTGATGGTCCAGTGGCCGGCGGGGGCCGTACGCAGGTCCACGGTCGCCTTCAGCGTCCGGGCGTCGTCGGAGACCGAGACGGTCGTGGCCGTCAGCGGCGTCGGGCCGCCGCTCAGCCTGATGGTGGTGTTCTTGCTCAGCGCGGTGCCCTGCACGGTGAGGGTCGCGACCGTACCGCTCTGCGCGGTGGTCGGCGTGACGTCCCCGACGGACAGTTCCTCGGGGCCGCAGGGCGCGGTGGTGCAGACCACCTCGGCGCGGTACGCCGTACGATCCGCCTCGTCCGGCAGCGCGAGGACGAACAGGCTCTGGCCGGTGCTCTGGCAGTCGTAGGGGGACGAGTTGCCCATGCAGAGGTTGCGCCCGTCGCCGGTGTAGAGCGCGGCCTCCGGGGTGGACGCTCCGCCGTCCGTGGCGGTGATGTCGATCCTGAACCGGTTCCCCGAGACGCTCGGCAGCACGGCGCACACGCCGGTGCGATCCTCGGAGAGCGTGCCGGTCAGCGGGCCGTACCCGTACGCCACCGATCCGGCCCGGGTGCACTCGGGCGCGGGGCCGGCCGCCGTGGCGATCCGCCAGGCGTCTAGGCGGTAGGAGGCGGGCAGGGACCAGTTCTCCGGGACCTGGGTGACGACCTGGTAGCCGGTGGAGCCGGTGGCCGTGCACGCCCAGGTCCGCTGGTGGCAGGCGATGCCGCCGGCATTGTCCATGACCAGCAGGTGCGTGCTGTCGTGGGCGTCCCGGGCGTTGAGGAGCAGCCGGTCCGTGGCGGTGCCCGTGGTGATCCGGTGGCAGCGCAGGGTGCCGTTCTGACCGGACGCGGCGGTCGTGGCCGGGGCGCCGATCGCCGTCGCGGCGGAGGCTGCGCAGCCCTTGGCCGTGGCGGTGACGTCATGGCGGTCAAGGGTGTGGCTGCGCGGTGCGTCCTGGCCCTGCAGCAGGACGGTGTACCCCTTGCCGCCGGTGAAGGAGCAGCTGCTGAGGGCGTCTGTTAGGAGAGACTGGCTCGGGGTCGGGTGTCTGTAGCAGGAAGGCGGCCCGTTGCCGTCGGTGTCGATCAACCTGATCACCCAGCGCGGGATCAGGTCAGTGCCGTCCGGGAGGCCGTAGCGGATCCGGAGGAGCTCGGAGGCGGAGTGTGCGTCGGCCGGGATGGTCAGGCAGTGCGAGAAGACGCCGTTGCCGGTCTCCAGGCGCACGGCTCCCGCGTCGTCGGCGAAACTTCCGGCGGGCAGGATCTGGCAGCCGGCCTGGAGTACGTCCGTACGGACGAAGTGGACGCCGTACGGCCCGGTCGCGGTCTCGTCGTCGGCGTGCACGAGTGCACGGAACGGCGCCGTCCCGGTCAGGGTGCACTCGCCCCCGGGGAGATCCCCGGCGGTGCACTGGGCGGCGCCGTTCTTGTCGACCACCTCGACCTGGACGGTGAGGCTCGCGCCGCCGAGCGAGGTGAGGGCGGCGATCCGGGCGCCCTGCGGGCTCGGCAGTTGCAGGCAGTGCGTCTGTCCCGCCGTGGTGAAGTGACCCGCGTACCGCCCCTCGGCGACGCTCACGCAGTCTTCGGCGGCCGGCGCAGCCTGAGCCACACCCACCGGCAGGAGAAGTGCGGCTAGGACGGCCAGCAAGCACGTCAGTACGGTGGAAATGGGGCGTCTCGCGGACGCCAATGCCGGTGGCATGAACCCCCCAGGGTGGTGTGCGACGAGTGATCGTCGCACACCCGTACGGGGCCTGGACGCGGCCGTCCGCGGACGGGGACGGACCGTCCGGAACGTCAGCGGCCGTTCGTGTCGCCGTTCTCGCGGCGGTTGCGGTTGCGTCGGCCCAGAGCCCCCGCCAAGCCGATCAAGCCGCCCGTGAGCGCGCCGGCCACCAGGATGCGCAGCAGGTCTTCCATGTGTTCTCCCCCTTCGAAGCCAGGTTCACCGTCGCTCAGGCCTCCCCCGGGCAGCCTGAGCGACGACGACGAACAGCACGCTATCCAGGTGCGGACGGCCTGGCTTGGACGAATTTGACCTCGTCGCTCACAGGGCGAGGGCTCCCTCCGTCACGCGGGCGGCGGCCATCTGGCCGGGAGTGGTTCCGGCCAGGGCCCGGAACTCGCGGTTGAGGTGGGCCTGGTCGTAGAAACCGCAGGCGGCGGTCGCGTCGGTGAGGTTCACACCCTCGCGCGTGAGCAGCCGCACGGCGCGGTGGAAGCGCAGCACCCGTGCGGACGACTTGGGCGTCAGGCCGATCTGCTCGGTGAACCGGCGGATCAGGTACCCCTGGCTCCAGCCCACTTCGGCCGCGATCGCACCGACCGGCATCGCCCCGCCGGCGCGGGACAGCAGGCGCCAGGCGTGGCTCACCTCGGGCGCGGGACGCGGGCCCCGCTCGAACCGGGCGGACAACGCGATGTCCAGCAGGTCGAACCGGGCGCCCCAGTCGCTGGTGGCCGCCAGTTGTTCCACCAGGAATCCGGCCCGGGGCCCCAGGACGTCGCAGAGTTCGACCACCCTGTTGGTCAGCTCCCTCATCGGCACGGCGAACAGCCGAAACGCGCCCAGCGGGGTCAGCTCTAACCGAATCGCCTCCTGGCCACCGGGGTGGTGACACACCCGGGGTCCGTCCTCCAGACCCGCGATCAGCGAGCCGGTCACCTGGCTGACCGGGCTCGTGTCGCCCAGCCGGCGCACTTGGGCGAAGGGCTCCCGGAGGCTGATCACCACGACGGCCCGACCCGTGGGAACCAGGCGCACCCGATAGGGCGTGACCGCCGCCTCCCAGTAGCCGGCGTAGCTGTGCACGAAGGGGCGCAGGTGGGCAGGCCACGGCCGGGTCACCCGCCACCGGCCACCCACCCGGGTCATCTCGACCCCCCGTCCGGACGTGCCTGCGCCTGCGCCTGCCCTTGCGACTGCGACCACCGGCATGTCCCTCTTCCTCCCGTGGCGACGAGCCCCTCCCCTTACTGCACACCATCCCCGGCCTGCTGTCTGCGGTGGTTTTGGGCTTTACGGGTGGTGTTTGTCGGAAGATCGGCGCGGGCGGTGGGTGGCGTCGAGTTGCGACCACATCATGACGAATGTATGCAGATCCACCCGTCGGAACATCGCGAAATGAGGCACTCCGTCATGGCTCACCGCAGCATCCTCACGTCGATCTGGACCTCCGTCCTCGCCGTCCTCGCCGCTCTGCTCGGCTTCCTCGGTCTCGCCGGGAAAGCGGCCCCCGTCGCCGCCGGTGTCCCGGCTCCCGCCGCTGCCGCCACCGCCCGCCGCCGGCCGGCCGTCGTGGCCCGACGGACCTGGCGAGCGATGATGCGGGGTGGTTCGCTCCCGCCGACCATCAAGCAGCGGATCCGCGCCGAGGCCCACGGCAAGACCCCGTCCGTCCGGCGCTCGACCACCGCGGCGGCCATGGCCGGCGCTCGTGAGACCGGTGGTACGTCCGTGACCATGCCCGGAGCGGCCTCCGTACCGGCTGCGGCGCCCGTGAACGCCCCGGCTCGTGCAGCGCTCGCGCTCGCCGCGTAGCTCCGTGACGCCGTGGGCGCTGTCGGCCCCCGCAGGACCAGCAGTACCCCGTAGGTGCAGTCGCGCAGTCGTGTAGTTGTTGGGTCCGGATCGCAGGCGCACGCGCCGCCGCCGGGCTGGAGTGTCAGCAGGAGTAGCAGGAGTAGCAGGAGTAGCAGGAGCAGTACGAGCAGGAGCAGGTAGCGAACGCAGGCGTTGGAGCCCGGTCCGTCGTGGCCGTGGAGCGCGCCGCGTGGTGCCCCGGAGCGGGGCGCGGATGAACTTGCCCCCGGCGCACGCGGAGAGCGTGCAGGGGCGTGAAGCTTTGGCATGGCAGGGCCGCAGGCCCGGGAGACGGTGGGGTTCCCGGAGGCGCGCGGCCCTTTTCGGCATGTCCCGGACGAGGCGGTATAGCGAAACGTTTCACCCCGCCCGCGTCATCGCCGCCGTCGCCGCTCTCCCCTCGCCGTCGCACTCTTCGGCGGTGTCGCCTCGGCCGACAACGGCGTCATCGGCAGCGGCATGGGCGGCGACAACCACGGCAACTCCTCCACCTCGCAGCAGGTGGCGTCTGTGCGACCGGACCGGCTGGGGTCCGGTAGCGCAGGCGCCCTCTCGCATGCCCGCCGGCCCGTTTCGCTGCCTCGACGCCCTCCCGACCTTGACACCACCGGTGAATCTGACGGACAGTCAGGTTCACTCGATGATGTGTGATGCCGGGAGGCCAGCGCCGTGCACCTCGCCCCGACCGAAGGCCAGTTGCGGCTGCGTGCCGAACTGCGGGAGTACTTCCAGGATCTGCTGCCGAACGGAGTCCCCGACGACCCGGCCCGCCAGCGCGAACTGCTGCGCCGCATCGGCGCCGACGGACTGCTCGGCCTCGGCTGGCCCGTCGAGTACGGCGGCCAAGGACGCGGCCCCGACGAGCAGTTCGTCTTCTTCGACGAGGCCTACCGGGCCGGTGCCCCCGTTTCCATGGTCACGCTCAACACCGTCGGCCCGACCCTGATGAAGTACGGGACCCAGCAGCAGAAGGACTACTTCCTGCCCCGGATCCTCAAGGGGGAGATCGTCTTCGCCATCGGCTACTCGGAGCCCGAGGCCGGCACCGACCTCGCCTCGCTGCGCACCCGCGCCGTACGCGAAGACGACAGCGACGGGAACGGCGACGGCGCGAGCTGGGTGATCGACGGGCAGAAGATCTTCACCTCCAACGCCCAGAACGCGGACTGGATCTGGCTCGCCTGCCGCACCGACCCCGAAGCCCCCAAACACAAGGGCATCTCGATCATCCTGGTGCCCACCGACGACCCCGGCTTCTCCTGGACCCCGATCGACACCGTCGGCGGCCTCACGACCACGGCCACGTACTACGACTCCGTCCGCGTGCCCGTCGGCAACCTCGTCGGCCCCGAGCACGGCGGCTGGGGCCTGATCACCAACCAGCTCAACCACGAGCGCGTCGCCCTCGCCGCCATCGGCATGCAGGCCGAGGACTTCTACGAGCGCGCCCTCGACCACGCCCGCACCCCCGACCCGGTTACCGGTGACCGCCCCGCCGACCTGCCCTGGGTGCAGTCCCGGCTCGCCGAGGCGCACGCGCGCCTGGCCGCCGTACGGCTGCTCAACTGGCGGCTCGTCCAGGACGTGGGCGCCGGCACCCTGGCCCCCGGCGACGCCAGCGGCGTGAAGTTCCTCGGCACCGAGTCCACCGTCGAGGTGTACCGGATGTGCCAGGAGGTGGTGGGCGAGGAGGCGCTCGTGCGGGGGCCGACGGCCTTCGCGGGCGGCGAGCTGGAGCGGATGAACCGGGCCGCGCAGATCAACACCTTCGGCGGCGGGGTCAGCGAGGTCCAGCGGGAGATCGTCGCCATGATGCGGCTCGGCATGAAGGGGAGGAAGCGATGACGGCGCGAGCGATGAAGCCGGGGGCGGTGCCGGCGCGAGCGGCGACGGACGCAACCAGCGCAGCAGCCGACGGCGCAGACCGGTTCCACGCGCTGCTGGCGGCCTTCGAAGGCCGCCCGGCCGCCACCGACGGCCGGGGCAAGGACGCGGTCAACGAGCCGATGATCCGCCACTGGTGCGAGGCGATGGGCGACGCCAACCCCGCCTACACCGGCCCGGACGCCATCGCTCCGCCCACCATGCTCCAGGCCTGGACGATGGGCGGTCTCCGTGGCCACGCCGACCGCTCCTCCTCCTACGACGAGCTCTTCGCCCTCCTCGACGACGCCGGTTTCACCTCCGTCGTCGCCACCGACTGCGAGCAGGAGTACCTCCGCCCGCTGCGTCCCGGCGACGCGATCACCTTCGACGCCGTCATCGAGTCCGTGTCGCCCCGCAAGACGACCAAGCTGGGCACCGGGCACTTCGTGACGACCCGGATGGACGTCCGCGTGGACGGGGAGCTCGCCGGTACCCACCGCTTCCGCATCCTCAAGTACGCGCCCGCCGCCAGGCCGAAGGCCAAACCCGCGGCGCAACGCCCCCGACCGGTGATCAACCGCGACAACCAGGGCTTCTGGGACGGCGTCCGGGACCACAAGCTCCTGATCCAGCGCTGCACCTCCTGCGCCACCCTCCGCTTCCCGTGGCTCCCCGGCTGCAACGCCTGCGCCTCCCCCGACTGGGACACCGTCGAGGCGTCCGGCGCCGGCACGGTGTTCTCGTACGTGGTCATGCACCACCCGGCCTTCCCCGCCTTCTCCCCTCCCTACGCGGTGGCGCTCGTCGAGCTCGCCGAAGGCGTCCGGATGATCAGCAACATCACCGGTGTCCCGTACGACCAGGTGCGCATCGGCCTGCCCGTCCAGCTGGAGTTCCTGCGCGTCGACGACGCCCTCGAACTCCCCGTCTTCCGCGGGAGTGAAGGCTGATGGACTTCCACCCCACCGAGGAACAGGCCGCCGCGGCCGGCCTGGCCGCCCGTATCTTCGGCGACCTCGCCACCCACGAACGCCTCGCCGCCGCGGGCACCGGCAGCGACGCCGAACTGTGGAAGGCCCTCACCTCGGCCGGACTGACCGCCGCCGTCCCGGAGATCGGCCTGCTCGGGCTGGTGCTGCTGCTGGAGGAGCAGGGCCGCACCACCGCGCAGGTCCCGTACGCCGCCACCTGCGTGTACGGGATCCTCCCCGTGGCCGCGCACGGCAGCTCCGAGCAGCGGGCCCGCCTGCTGCCCGCCCTCGGCACCGGCGAGGCGGTGGCCACCGGTGCCTTCCCTGAGCGCGGACGGATCACCGCCACGTCCGGGGGCGGGCTGACCGGCACCGTCCCCGTCGTGCCCTGGCTGCGCGACGCCACGCACGTACTGGTCCCGGACGCGGACCGGGGGCTGTGGCTCGTACGGACGGACGCGCCCGGAGTGGAGACGGCCGCGGTGGAGACCACCGCCCCCTGGTCGGCGGGCCGCTTGACCCTGACCCGCGCCGAGGGCGAGCGCATCGGGCACTCCGGCGACCCCGTAAGCGACGACCCGCGTCCCCCCGACGCCCTCGGCCACGGCTCCCGCCCGTACGAGGACACGCTCGCCGCCGCCCGTACCGCCTTCGCCGGGCTCCAGGCGGGCGTCTGCGCGGGCTCGCTCGCCCGCGCGGTGCAGTACACCTCCACCCGCGAGCAGTTCGGCCGGCCGCTCTCCACCAACCAGGGCGTCATGCTGCGCGCGGCCGACGCGTACATGGACACCGAGGCGATCCGGGTCACCGCGTACGAGGCGGCCTGGCGCATCGACCAGGGCCTCGCGGCGCGCGAGCACGCGCTGACGGCGGCCTGGTGGGCCTCGGAAGCGGGCAAACGGGTCGTGCACGCGGGTCAGCACCTGCACGGCGGCATGGGCGCCGACCTCGACCACCCCGTCCACCGGCACTTCCTGTGGGGGCGCCAGCTGGACGCGTACCTGGGATGCGGCAGCGAGCTGCTGGCCGAACTGGGAGCTTCGATCGCTTCGACGGCCGAGGGAGAGCAGGCATGAAGGCCGGTGACACGCTGCCGCCGCTGGAGATCGCGGTCACCCGCACGCTGATCGTGGCGGGCGCGATCGCCTCCCGCGACTACCAGGACGTGCACCACGACGCGGAACTCGCTCGGGAGAAGGGCTCCCCGGACATCTTCATGAACATCCTCACCACGAACGGCCTGGTCGGCCGCTACGTCACCGATCACCTCGGGCCGCACGCCGTCCTGCGCAAGGTGGCCATCCGCCTGGGCGCCCCCAACTACCCGGGCGACACCATGACCCTCACGGGCACCGTGGCCGCCGTGTCCGGGACCACTGTCGAGATCAGGGTCGTCGGCGCCAACGGCCTCGGCCACCACGTGACGGGAACGGTCATCGCGGAGGTGGCGGCATGAGCGTCCGTTCCCGCGACGAGCTCGGCGGCCGCGCCGCCATCGCCGGCATCGGCGCGACCGAGTTCTCCAAGGACTCCGGCCGCAGCGAACTCAAGCTCGCCGTGGAAGCCGTGCACGCCGCGCTCGACGACGCCGGGCTGACCCCCGCCGACGTCGACGGGATGGTCACCTTCACGATGGACACCAGCCCCGAGATCACCGTGGCCCAGGCGGCCGGCACCGGGGACCTCTCCTTCTTCTCCCGTATCCACTACGGCGGCGGCGCGGCCTGCGCCACAGTCCAGCAGGCCGCCCTCGCCGTCGCCACCGGCGTCGCCGAGGTCGTGGTCTGCTACCGCGCCTTCAACGAGCGCTCCGGGCGCCGCTTCGGGTCGGGCATCCAGCAGCGCGAGCCCTCGGCGGAGGGGGCGGCGCTCGGCTGGTCCCTGCCCTGGGGGCTGTTGACGCCCGCTTCCTGGGTGGCCATGACCGCCCAGCGCTACCTGCACACCTATCACCTCACCCCCGAGGCCTTCGGGCACGTCGCCGTCACCGACCGCCGGCACGCCGCGAACAATCCCGCCGCGTACTTCCACGGCAAGCCGATCACCCTCGCCGACCACGCCGCCTCGCGCTGGATCGTGGAGCCGCTGCGGCTGCTGGACTGCTGCCAGGAGACCGACGGCGGTCAGGCCGTCGTCGTCACCACGACCGAGCGGGCCCGGGACCTGCGGCACGCGCCCGCCGTGATCACCGCGGCCGCACAGGGCGCCGGACGCCGCCAGGAGGGCATGACCTCCTTCTACCGCGACGACCTCACCGGGCTGCCGGAGATGGACGTGGTCGCGCGCCAGCTGTGGCGCACCAGCGGGCTGCGGCCCTGCGACATCGACGTCGGCATCCTCTACGACCACTTCACCCCCTTCGTGCTGATGCAGCTGGAGGAGTTCGGCTTCTGCAAGCCGGGCGAGGCCGCCGATTTCGTCGCCGCGGACGCGCTGGCGATCAACACCCACGGTGGTCAGCTCGGGGAGGCGTACCTGCACGGGATGAACGGCATCGCCGAGGCCGTCCGCCAGCTGCGCGGCACCTCCGTGAACCAGGTCGCGCAGGCGCAGTACGCCCTCGTGACGGCCGGGACGGGGGTGCCGACCTCCGGGCTGATCCTGGGAGCAGACGGCTGAGGGCACCGGGCCGTACGTCCTGATGCGCCCGTCGTCCCCTCCACCTTCAGGGGGTAGGGGTAGCCATGCTCCTACAACCTGAGAGGGATCCCCCATCGGCACCTGGGGCCGATTTCACGGCGGGCGGGCGCTCCTAGCGTGGAGACATGACCCCGCCCGCCTGCACGCTCGCCTCGACCCCGACGCCGTACCCGTCGTTTTCGGCGTACGTCCGGACCCGCGGCACGGTCCTGATGCGCACCGCGCGCTCGCTCACCGCCAACCCCTGTGACGCCGAGGACCTGCTCCAGACGGCCCTCACCAAGACGTACGTGGCCTGGGACCGCATAGAGGACCACCGCGCCCTGGACGGTTACGTCCGGCGGACCCTCGTCAACACGCGGACCTCGCAGTGGCGCAAGCGCAAGGTCGACGAGTTCGCCTGCGACGAGCTCCCGGAGACCGAGGAGGTGGCGGCCTGCGATCCGGCCGAGGCGCAGGCGCTGCGCGATGCGATGTGGCGTGCGGTGACCCGGCTGCCCGACCGGCAGCGGGCCATGGTCGTCCTGCGCTACTACGAGGACCTGAGCGAGGTGCAGACCGCGGAACTGATGGGCGTCTCGGTCGGAACGGTCAAGAGTGCCGTCTCCCGTGCGCTGGGCAAGCTCCGCGAGGACCCGGAGCTGACCCCGGTCCGGTGAGCGGCGGATGTTTCACGTGAAACACGAGCGGTGTTTCACGTGAAACACCAGCGCTTTCTACCCTCGGGTAGTGACATGCCGACCGGTACGTGCGCAGAATCGGCTGCATCCGTAGCCGCCGCAGCGCCGCAGCGCTCACCGGGAGGACGCTTTGCTCAGCACCATGCAGGACGTACCACTCCTCGTCACCCGCATACTCCGACACGGAATGACGATCCACGGGAAGTCCCAGGTCACGACCTGGACCGGGGAGGCCGAGCCCCAGCGCCGCAGCTTCGCCGAGATCGGTGCCCGAGCCGGACGCCTCGCCCACGCCCTGCGCGACGAGCTGGGTGTGCGACAGGACGACCGGGTCGCCACCCTCATGTGGAACAACGCCGAGCACGTCGAGGCGTACTTCGCGATTCCCTCGATGGGCGCGGTGCTGCACACCCTCAACCTGCGGCTGCCTCCCGAACAGCTGGTCTTCATTGTCAACCACGCCGCCGACCGGGTGGTGCTGGTCAACGGGACCCTGCTGCCGCTGCTCGCGCCCCTGCTGCCGCACCTGCCGACCATCGAGCACGTCGTGGTCACGGGCGTCGGCGACCGGTCCGCGCTGGACGGGCTGGACGTGCGCGTCCACGAGTACGAGGAGCTCCTCGCGGGCCGCCCCGACAGCTACGACTGGCCCGAACTGGACGAGCGCCAGGCGGCCGCGATGTGCTACACCTCCGGCACCACCGGGGACCCCAAGGGCGTCGTCTTCTCCCACCGTTCCGTCTACCTGCACTCCATGCAGGTCAACATGGCGGAGTCCATGGGGCTGACGGACAGCGACACCACCCTCGTCGTGGTCCCGCAGTTCCACGTGAACGCCTGGGGGCTGCCGCACGCCACCTTCATGACCGGCATCAACATGCTGATGCCGGACCGCTTCCTGCAGCCCGCCCCGCTCGCCGAGATGATCGAGCGGGAGAAGCCCACGCACGCCGCGGCCGTCCCCACCATCTGGCAGGGACTGCTGGCCGAGGTCACGGCCCACCCGCGTGACCTGTCCTCGATGAAGCAGGTCACCATCGGCGGCTCGGCCTGTCCGCCCTCCCTGATGGAGGCCTACGACAAGCTCGGCGTCCGGGTCTGCCACGCCTGGGGCATGACCGAGACGTCCCCGCTGGGCACGATGGCGCACCCGCCGGCCGGTCTGAGCGCCGAGGAGGAGTGGCCGTACAGGATCACGCAGGGCCGTTTCCCGGCGGGCGTCGAGGCCCGCCTGGTCGGCCCCGGCGGCGACCTCCTGCCCTGGGACGGGGAGTCCGCGGGCGAGCTGGAGGTGCGCGGCAACTGGATCGCGAGCGCCTACTACGGCGGCGTGTCCGGCGAAGCCTTCAAGCCCGAGGACAAGTTCAGCGCGGACGGCTGGCTCAAGACCGGGGACGTCGGCGTCATCAGCCCCGACGGCTACCTGACCCTCACCGACCGCGCCAAGGACGTCATCAAGTCCGGCGGTGAGTGGATCTCCAGCGTGGAGCTCGAGAACGCTCTGATGGCGCACCCCGAGGTCGCCGAGGCGGCCGTGGTCGCCGTTCCCGACGAGAAGTGGGGCGAGCGCCCGCTGGCCACCGTCGTCCTCAAGGAGGGCGCGAGCGTGACCTACACCGGGCTGCGCGAGTTCCTCGCCCTGTCCATCCCCAAGTGGCAGCTGCCGGAGCGCTGGACGCTGATCGAGGCCGTACCGAAGACCAGTGTCGGCAAGTTCGACAAGAAGGTGATCCGCAAGCAGTACGCGGACGGCGCGCTGGACGTCACGAAGCTGGACTGAGCGCCGTCAGCCCTTTGTGAGCCAGGGCCGCAGCAGCTTGCTGACCGCGGGCATGGCCACGTAGGTCATCAGGGTGCTGAAGACGACGGCGAAGGCGGCCGTCCGCAGTACGAAGTGCAGGTCCACCAGGTACGGCCCGAGCACCGCGTTGCCGATCAGCGAGATCGGGAAGATCGCCAGCCCCGAGCTGATCGCCATCTTCCACCGCGGCGGCGCGGGCCGGGCCGTACCCGGCTTGGCGAACCACGTCTCCATGCCGTGCAGTTCCCGGCGGGCTATCTCCGTGTGGTGGTGGCCGAGGCAGTTCGAGAACCACTGCGCCCGCTCCGGGGAGTCCTGCCAGCGCTGGAACGCCGCCTGGTTGCGGAAGCGGTGGACCAGGAACCACGGCCCTCCCTCCGTCGCGGGGCGGAAGAGCCCGTACCCGAGGTGGCCCGGGAAGCCCGCGGCCGTCTCCAGGATCCCGTGGGCCCAGGCCTCGAAGGTCTCCTCGTGCCCCGGCTCCACCTGCCGTGCGATGAGCAGGTTCACCTCGCCGTTGTCGGCGGGGACGGGGTGCTCGGTCGTGTCGATGAGGGCCATCGGACCAGGATGACTAGTTGGTGCCGATCTTGGCCAGCAGGTCCACGATCCGGCCCTGGACGTCCGCCGTGGTGGCCCGCTCGGCGAGGAAGAGCACGCTCTCGCCCGAGGCCAGACGCGGCAGTTCGGACGGGTCGATGCCGGCCGTCGTATAGACGACGAGCGGCGTGCGGTTGAGCTGCCCGTTGGCGCGCAGCCAGTCCACGATCCCGGCCCGGCGGCGGCGCACCTGCATCAGGTCCATGACCACGAGGTTGGGCCGCATCCGCGTCGCCAGTTCCACGGCGTCGGTGTCGGCGCCCGCCCGGGCGACCTGGAGGCCGCGCCGCTCCAAGGCGGCGCTCAGCGCGCTCGCGATCTCGTCGTGCTCCTCGATCAGCAGCACCCGTGAGGGGTGCTGCTCGCTGTCGCGCGGCGCCAGCGCTTTGAGCAGGACGGCCGGATCGGCTCCGTAGGCCGCCTCGCGCGTGGCGTGTCCGAGCCCGGCCGTGACCAGTACGGGGACCTCGGCGGCGGCTGCCGCCTGGCGCAGGGACTGCAGGGCGGTCCGGGTGATCGGCCCCGTCAGCGGGTCGACGAACAGCGCGGCGGGGAACGCCGCGATCTGCGCGTCCACCTCCTCGCGGGAGTGCACGATCACCGGGCGGTAGCCGCGGTCGCTGAGCGCCTGCTGTGTCTGCGCGTCGGGCGCGGGCCACACGAGGAGCCGCCGCGGGTTGTCCAGGGGCTCCGGCGGGAGCTCGTCGTCCACGGGCCGCGGCGCGGGCCGGTTGACCACCTCGACCGCTCCGCCCGGACCGTCCAGCGGCTCGGGTCCCTCGTCGGCGCCCGCCTCGGGGGCCCCTATGGCGAAGGCCCGGCCCTGGGGGGCGGGCTCGGCCAGCCGGCGACGGCGCCCGGAGCCGGAGGCGGAACCTGCGCCGGTGGGGTCCACGGAGATGCCCTGGCCGAGCGTGCCGAGCGCGCGCACGCTGATGGGCTGCGCGGCCTGACCCTCCGCCGGGGTGTCCTGCGGCTGACGCGCCGCGGGGACGGCGACCTGACCGGAGGCGTCGTCCTCGGGGGCGGTCCGGGCCGCCGGAACCGGCCAGGCGGCCGGGGCGCCGGGCAGCGCACGCCGCCGCCCGGTCGGGTTCTCGGCGGCCTCGGCGGGCTGCGCCGCAGGGGTTTCGGGCTCGGCGGCAGGAGCGCCCAGCACCCGGCGCCCGCGGCGCCCGGCCGGGGCCTCGCCGTCGGCGCCGACGGGAGCGGGTCCCGGTCCGGCCGCCGCGGGGCTCTGCGGAGCGGAGGGAACGGGAGCCGGCGCCGGGTTCGGGTTCGCAGGAGTCGCGTTCGCAGGAGCCGGGGTCGGTCCGGCGGGCAGGGCGAAACCGCCCTCGGGGGCGATGGGCCGCACCGGGGCCTGAGCGGGCGCCGGAGCCGGGCCGAGCCCGGTCGCCGGGACGGGGCCGCCGGGCTGCGCCGGACCGGCCGTACCCAGCGCGCGCCGCCGCCCGGCGGGGTGCTCGGTCAGCGGAACCGGGGGTACGGGCGGCAGGGCGGGCATGGCCGGCATCGCGGTGCCCTGCGGGGGCACGGGCCGCCCGGGACCGCCCTGTCCACCGGGAGCCACGGTGGCCTCGGGCCCGGCGCTGCCGTCGCCGGCCCGGCCGCGCCTGCGTCCCGTACCGAGGCCCGCCGGGTTCACCGGCGACTGCGCGAGCTCGGGGCCCGCGTCGGGAACGCCCGCGTCGCCCGCGCGCCGCCGCCCGGAAGGCAGCGCGAGCGCGCCACCCGCCTGAGCGCCCTGTGCGGCCTGAGCGGTCTGCGCGGCGCCGGGGCCGGCGGCCTCGTCGTCCAGGAAGGCGTCCACCCCGCGCCGGGCCCGCCGTCCACCGGACACCTTGCCGGGGGCGGCTTCCGCCGCCGGACCGGCCGGGGGCTCCGGCGCGGGCTCCGGCAGCGTCACCGTTCCGGCACCCGAGCCCAGCGGCAGCTCCAGTACGTACGCCCCGCCGGGCGCGCCCGGCACCTCGACCGTCTGCAGGACGCCGCCGTGCGCGGCCACGATCCCTCGCACGATCGGCTCGTGGACCGGGCTGCCGCCCTCGTAGGGACCGCGCACCTCGATCCGTACGACATCGCCGCGCTGCGCTGCGGCCACCACGATCGTCGAGTCGCTGTAGCCGTTGCCCTGGGGGGTCTTGCCCGTGGCGTCCACTCCGGCGACGTCCGCGACCAGGTGCGCGAGCGCGGTCGCGATGCGGGCCGAGTCCACCTCGGCCTCGATGGTCGGCGCGTGGACCGCGAACTGCGCGCGGCCCGGACCGATCAGCTCGACGGCACCGTCCACGCCCGCCGCGACGACGGTGTTGATCAGGACCTTCTTCTTGGCGAGCCGGTCGCTGCCGGAGTCCAGCCGCTGGAAGCCGAGCACGTTGTCCACCAGCGTGGTCATCCGCGAGTACCCGGCGGCCAGGTGGTGCAGCAACTGGTTGGCCTCGGGCCACAGCTGTCCGGCGTCGTCGGCGGCCAGCGTCGCCAGCTCCCCGCGCAGCTCGTCCAGCGGCCCGCGCAGCGAGTCGCCGAGGACGGCCAGCAGCTGCGCGTGGCGCGCGGCGAGGGCGTCGTAGGGCCGCCGGTCGGTGAAGGTCATGACGGCGCCGACGAGCTGCTCCCCGTCCCGGACGGGCGAGGTGGTCAGGTCGACGGCGACCGGTCGCCCGGCCTTGTTCCACAGCACCTGCCCGCGGACGCGGTGCTTGCGCCCGCTGCGCAGGGTGTCGGCGAGCGGGGACTCCTCGAAGGGGAACGGCGAGCCGTCGGCGCGGGAGTGCTGGACCAGGCCGTGCAGTTCGCGGTTGCCGAGGTCGGTGGCGCGGTAGCCGAGGATCTGGGCGGCGGCCGGATTGACCAGGACCACCCGTCCGTCGGTGTCGGTGCCGACGACGCCCTCGGCGGCGGCGCGCAGGATCATCTCGGTCTGCCGCTGGGAGCGGGCCAGCTCGGCCTCGGTGTCCACCGTCTGCGAGAGGTCGCGGACGACGAGCATGAGCAGCTCGTCACCGGTGTACGAGGGCTGCGGCTCGCGGTAGGCGTCGCGTCCGTCGAGATGGGCGCTGGTGACCTCGACGGGGAACTCGGAGCCGTCGGTGCGGCGCGCGATCATCCGCCGGGGCTTGGCGCGGCCGCCCTCGTCCTCGCCGGGCCGGCGCATGGAGCCGGGGATCAGCTTGGAGTCGAACTCGGGCAGGAGGTCGAGCACCCCGCGGCCGACGAGCCCGGTGCCGGGGCTCTCCATGACCTCAAGGGCGATCGAATTGGCGTTGACGACCGTGCCGTTGGCGTTGACGAGCAACAGCGCGTCCGGAAGAGCGTCGAGTATTGCTGCGAGGCGAGCAGCGCCTCGGGATGGCCTGCTGCTCACGACGAGCTTCCTCCCTGACCACAACTACCGGCAAGTCACGGGAGGAGTCTAAGGCCACAGGCCCGCCGGGGGGTGGCCGATGTCCGGTGGATACCGCCCATCCTGTGCATCCTCCCAGGTCAGGAACGCCCAGTCGGAAGCAGAGGTTCCAAGTCGTTCCAGCGGGCGATTTCGCATCCGTTGGTCCGCCGGAACGTGGCGTCCACGGTGTGCCCGTGCCAGGTTCCGGAGATGTGGGCGGTGGCGGGGCCCCCGTACTGAAGGGAGCAGACCTGTCGCTTGGCGACCGGGGCGAAGGGGTCCTTGCCCTCCTCGGCGAGCTGGTCCAGCCTGGCGCAGGCCTGCTCGCGCCAGGGGTGGTCGCCGCCGACGGGGTCGCACTCGATGTGGAACTCGCGGTCCAGCCGGCGGTTGCCCGTGTCGGCCATCTCGATGGTGAGGCGGTCGGGGCCCGGGCCCGCCAGCAGACGTCCCAGGGGCAGTGGGGGCAGCGGCCCGGCGGCCACGGCGGCCAGGGCGGAGGTGACGGCGAAGGCGGCGAGACGCAGCATGGGGCACTCCAGGTCGTCCGTACGTCGTACGCCTGACCAACGACGGGGGTGCGCCGACGTTGCGCGCGAGCGGGTTTTGGCGGGGGCCCGCGCGACGGCCTTAAGGCTTTGCCCTCGGGCCTCCCGGCCTTGTACCGTGGGAGCGGATTGGTGAGGGGCCCTGCGCCTGTGTCATCATCTGCACGCACCTTCGTACGCGGGGGTGTGCTGGAGGCGTCGCCTAGTCCGGTCTATGGCGCCGCACTGCTAATGCGGTTTGGGGCTTACACCCCATCGAGGGTTCAAATCCCTCCGCCTCCGCACCTCATCGAAGCCCCGGTCCTGACGGACCGGGGCTTCGATGCGTTCCGGGCCGATCCGGTCCGCCCCGACCTGTGTGCGAACCCATCCGGACGATCTTCGTCCGGGTCGTTTCCGCAGGTCAGCAGGGGTGCGGGCAATGGATTTCGCGTCCCGGCGAGGTCCATGTATTGTTGTTCTCGCAAGGCCAACGGGGCGCAAAACCCCGGGAAGCCCAAGCACTCGTAGCTTAACGGATAGAGCATCTGACTACGGATCAGAAGGTTGCAGGTTCGAATCCTGCCGAGTGCACAGCAGCCCAGAGGGCCCGGACGAAAGTCCGGGCCCTCTGGCGTTTCCGCCGGGTCCGCACCTCTCCGGTCGCTCCGCATCGGGGAGGGCGGTGGCTCCGCTGCGCCGGAGCCGGGCGCCGGGACGACGTACCGGCCGCCACGCCCGCCTTCGCGGTTTCGCGAGATCACCTGACTGGCGGCACACCTCCGCGTGTGGCGGCATTGGATTTATGGCGCAGGTGTGCGGGGCTGCCTCTTATGAGTTAATCGCGGCCTCGGCATCAGGGTCCATGTCGGATTATCGACCATCTGAGTTTCATTATTTTCATCGCGCTTCGTGCTGATGAATGTGTTTGTATTAATCCCCCTCCATGTCTTGCCCAGCGCCCGGCGCGCGAAATTACCTGCGTAATATGCGGCACCGACACACCAGGGCTTCTCGGGCGAACGGTAAGGCCCGGTACGCCACGGCTCCGCACAGGAAATGGCCTCTTGATGAAGCTGAGAATCCAAGCGGCTCGGCGCCGCACTCTTTCCGGCCGGCTGACTGGCTGGCTCACCTCGGCCGTCGCCGCAATGGTTGCCGCTGTCATGGTCGCCGGATTGCCGACACAGGCACTGGCCATTGCGACACCCGTGCCTCTCGGAACAGCCGCCAGCTTTTCCGTTCTGGCGGGGCAAGGCGTTACCAACACCGGACCCTCCGTGATCGGTCACGACCTGGGGACCCACCCGAACCCGTCCATCTCCGGATTCCCGCCCGGCTTGATCCTCGGGGCCGTGCACGCCGCGGACGCTGTGGCACTTCAGGCCAAGTCCGACCTGGTGACGGCGTACAACAACGCCGCAGGCCAGGCCACGGACTTCGCGCTCGCGGCGGGGATCGGCGCCGGCCAGACGCTGCTTCCGGGGGTCCACACCGCTGTCGCCGGTGTCGGACTCACCGGCGACCTGATCCTGGACGCCGGGGGAGACCCCAACGCCGTCTGGGTGTTCCAGATCCCCGAAGCCCTGACGACGGCCTCCAGCAGCCGGGTGCTCCTCACGAACGGCGCTTCGGCGTGCAACGTGTACTGGCAGATCGGGAGTTCGGCCACCCTCGGTACCAACTCCACCTTCGTCGGCACCCTCATGGCCCTGACCTCCATCAGCGTCACCACGGGGACGAACATCGAGGGCCGTGCGCTGGCCCGTAACGGTGCCGTGACGCTCGACACCAACAGGATCTTCCTCGGTGCGTGTGCCACTGGCGGAACGACGACGGGCACGACCACCGGAACGACGACGGGCACGACCACCGGAACGAGCGCCGGCCCGACGCCCGGAGCGCCGACCCCCGGAGCGCCGACCGGCGGATCGACGACCGGTACGACCGTGGGTCTGATCGGTGGTGGCCTCCTGGGCGGACCGAACATCGGCCTCGTGACCGGCGGCAGCTCGGGGAACATCTCCGGCAACACCAGCGGAAACACCGCGGGCAACACGGCCGGGAACAAGGGCAACGGGAACACGACCGGCGGGACCATCACCGGGGGGAACATCACCGGCGGGCACGGCGGTCAGCCCGGCGGGCCGGGAGACGACCAGGGCGGGCCGTTCCACGGCCACGGACACGACCACGGCGGGAAGCCCGGCGACCACTACGGCTACGGCGACAAGCCCGAAGGCCCGGAAGGCCCCGAGGGTCACGAGGGCCACGAAGGTCACGAGGGCCACGAGGGCCACGAAGGTCACGAAGGCCACGAGGGCCACGAGGGCCACGAAGGCCACGAAGGCTAGGCAGCAGGCTGCACGCAGCCCCTTCATCGGATGACGGCGGCGCGCGGCGGAATCCTCACGAATCCGCCGCGCGCCGTCGGTGAGAGTCGCAGCGACCTCAGCGAAGAGCAGACATGAGAAAGACCGGGTGGGCGGTGTCGAGCGGAATTGAATCAGCGGCCGTGAAGGAACTCCATCAGTCCGATTCCGGTCCGTTCCCCCCACAGCTCCATGACGAAGCGGTCAGACCCCATAAAGGGTCCATGGGTGTTCGTGTACTGCAAGCAGGGGTGCACACCGCCGTGGTCCTCTGTCTGGTGACGACCCTCGTCCACGTCGTCATGGTGTTCCTTCACGTCGCTCCCGCCAACCCTGTATCGAAGCGGTACAGCCAGCAGGTCAACGGCTGGGTGTACCCGCTCTTCGAACAGAACTGGCGACTCTTCGCCCCGGACCCCGATTCCTTCAACCGGAAAATCCTGGCGAGGACCTCGCACACCGACGCCGGCGGATCGGTGCGGGTGACCCCCTGGTTCGACCTGGCCGCCGTGGACCAATCCGCAGTGGATCACCATCCCTTCCCGAGCCATACGTCTCAGAACCTCCTGCGCCGCGCCTGGACCTCGTACGTCGAGGCCCACGGAGGCAGCGATACGTCGCGCTCGGAACGGGCCGTGATGTTGCGGGAGTACCTGCGCAACGTCGCCGCGGACCGCGTCGCCGCCCACGAGGGCGGCAGCACCTTCGACTTCATCCAGCTTCGGGTCGTCACGCTGCCCGTCGCCGCGCCCGGCACAGCGGCCGGGAACCGCCCGCCGGCACCCATCGAGGACCGGCTCCTGCCCTGGTGGAAGGTGACCGCCCATGGGAAATGAGCAGATCCCCCAGCCCCCTTCCGCGGCGGCCACGCCGCACCGGCCCGCGATCCAGGAGACGTCGGTCGCGGTCGCGGCCCACCGGTGGCTGCTCGGCCGGGCCGGCGCCCTGTGGGCGCTGCTCACCGACCGGCCCACGTCCCTGTACGCCGCGTCGGTGCTGCGCATCGGCTACGGGCTGCTCTATCTGATCTTCCTGTTGCGCGAGTTCCCGCACCGGGACGAGATCTGGGGCCCCGGCTCCCCGTGGACACCGGCGCTGGCGCACCAGCTCTTCGACCAGACGGGCTGGAACAGCATCCTGATCCTGTCCGAGAGCCGGGCCTACTTCGAACTCTGCTACGTGATGGCCCTCGCCACGTCCGCGCTGTTCATGCTGGGCTGGCGGACCCGCGCCCTGTCCGTCCTCTTCGCCGTCGTCGTGACCTCGTTCCACGCCCGGTCGATCTTCATGACGGACGGCGGCGACAACCTGATCCTGTTGATGGCCCTCTACCTCGTCCTCACCGCCTCCGGTCGGCGCTGGTCCCTGGACGCACGCAGAAACCGGCTCAAGACCGCCCGCGCGGGCCACGCACCGGAGCCGGTGAGGGGCCTCTACGTCCGGCAACTGTGCGAGGCCCGGGTGACGCTGACGACGGTGATGCACAACTGCGGCATCTTCGTCATCGCGGCGCAGGTCTGCTTCCTCTACGGATCAGCCGGGCTGTACAAGATCCAGGGCCCGACCTGGGGCGGTGGCACCGCTCTCCACTACGCGCTGAACCTCGAACTCTTCCAGCCCTGGCCGGAGCTCTCCCACCTCGTGGACGGGTACCCGATGGTGATCGCGGTCGCCAGCTACGTGACGGTGCTCCTGCAGGTCGCCTTTCCGTTCGTGCTGTTCGGCAAGCTCAAGTATCCCGTTCTGGCCGTGCTGCTGGGCATGCACATCGGTATCGCGGTGCTCTTGGGGCTGCCCCTCTTCTCCGGCGCGATGATCATCGCGGACGCGGTGTTCCTTCCCGACCGCTTCTACGCCTTCCTGCCCCACCTGTGGCGACGCGCGGCGCGGCGCACCGGGGTGGGACGGCGGGAGCCCGGCCGGGTCGAGGGAACCGGGTTCGTACCGTCGCAGGGCAGGCCCGGCGTGCCCAGTTCAGAGCAGCGAGCCACTCCTGCATAGAAGGAGGTCACGCCGGCACTTCTGCCCGGGCGGGTTTCCTCAGAGGACCCGGGGGAGGCCGGTCACCGACATCACCAGGGAGTAGAGGGACGTGGTGGCGGTGATGAAGAGGCGGTTGTTCTTGGGGCCGCCGAAGGTGATGTTCGAGACGGGTTCGGGGACGCGCAGGCGGCCGATGAGGGTGCCGTCCGCCGCGTGGCACTGGACGCCGTTCTCCATCGCGGCCGCCCACAGGCGGCCCTCGTCGTCGAAGCGGATGTTGTCGACGCGGGGGCAGGTGGTGAAGATCCGGTCGTCGGTGAGGGTGCCGTCGTCGGCGACCTTGAAGGCGCGGATGTGGCCCGCCCGGGTGTCCGCCGCGTACAGCTCGCTCTCGTCGGGGGAGAAGACGAGGCCGTTGGGCCCGAGGAAGCCGTCGGCGACCAGCGTGACCCGGCCCGTCGCGGGGTCGGCCCGGTAGAGGTTGCAGGCGCCGATCTCGCTGGGCGCGCGGTGGCCCTCGTAGTCGCTGGTGATGCCGAAGTCCGGGTCGGAGAACCAGATGGAGCCGTCCGAACGGACCACGGCGTCGTTCGGGCTGTTGAGCCGCTTGCCGTCGAAGCGGTCGGCGATGACGGTCAGGCTCCCGTTCGGTTCGGTGCGGGTGACGCGCCGGTTGCCCTGCTCACAGGTGATCAGGCGGCCTTCACGGTCCAGGGTGTTGCCGTTGGGGTGGCCGGCCGGGGAGCGGAAGACGGAGACCGCGCCGGTCGCCTCGTCCCAGCGCAGCATGCGGTCGTTGGGGATGTCGCTCCACACCAGCTGGCGCCAGGCGGGCAGGTAGAGCGGCCCCTCCGCCCAGCGGCAGTCGTCGTGGAGCCGCTCCAGCCGGGCGTCGCCGTTGGCGCAGCGGCCTGTCTGGAAGCGCTCGTCCAGGACCTCGTACAAGGTGAGGTCGGCTATGGCAGACATGATTCCCCCTGAAAGAGTATTGCCGAATTTTGTTCGGTCTGATGTTGAGATTGCAGGATCAGGTACCGTCTTCGCAAGGGTCGACAGGCCCATGAGAGGAAGATCGCGTGGACGACATCGACCGGGCGCTCGTCCTGCGCCTGCAGGAGGACGCCGGCCAGTCGTACGCCGCTCTGGGCACGGCCGTCGGGCTTTCGGCCGGAGCGACCCATGAGCGCGTACGCAAACTGCGCGAGCGCGGGGTGATCCGGCGGACCACCATCGACGTCGACCCGGCCGCCGTCGGCAGCGGGGTCCTCGCCTACGTGATGGTCGACTCCAACGCCTGGATCGGCGAGTCCGGCGCGGACTTCGCCGCGATCCCGGAGATCCAGGAGGCCCACGTCATCGCGGGCAGCGCGTCCGTGCTCGTCAAGGTGCGCACGGCGTCGACCGAGCAGCTCCAGGACGTCCTGCGCCGGCTCTACGCCATCGACGGCGTCAACGGTACGCACGCCACCGTCGTCCTGGACACGTTCTTCGAGCGGCCCCTCCCGCTGTGACCTGGTGGTGCACCGGGATCCGGTGGCAGGACGGCGGCCCCGCCATCGGCTGGTACGGGCAGGGCCGCGGCGAGCGGGCGAGCGTGCTCGCGTACGGGCAGCGGCTGGCCTTCGTCGCGGGTGGCGAGCGGCGGTGCCTCGGCGTGCGGCGGGCCGGGAAGCGGACGCCCTGCCCCACGGCGGCCACCGTGCCCGGGCGCGCCGCGAACGCGCAGTGCCCCGCGTGCGCCCGCCTCGACCGGTCCTTCTCGGTGGCGGCCGACACCAACGCCGCCGATCCGCGCACCTACCGCGTCTACCTGGCCTGGTTCGGGCCCGGCATGGTCAAGGTCGGGATCACCGCCGAGGAGCGGGGCCCGGCCCGGCTGCTGGAGCAAGGGGCGGTGGCCTGGGCCTGGCTCGGACGCGGCCCGCTGATGGCCGCGCGGCGCACCGAGGAACTGCTGCGGGCGGCGCTCGGGGTGCCGGACCGGATCGCCTACGCCCGCAAGCGCGCCGTGCGGGCCGGGCTGGCGCCGGCGGCGGAACGCGCGGCGGAGGTCGCGGAGCTGCACGCCCGGGCGGCGGCGCTGGCCGACTGGCCCGAGTCGCTGGAGCGGCTGGCGTGCGAAGTCACCGACCACGCGGCGGCGTTCGCACTGGACGCCCTGCCCGCCCCCGCGCGGGTGCTCACCGAGATGGTCCCCGGCGGGGCCGTCGTCGGCCGGCTGGCGGGCGCGGCCGGTCCCGATCTGCACCTCGCGGACGGGCTGGTGGTCGACACCCGGTTGCTGGCCGGGTGGGAGCTCACCGCCGCGCAGGACGCGGGGGCGGCGACCTCGGCACCGGCGGCGGAGATCCCGGCCGCGGCCGCGCGGCCGCCCGCCGAGCAGGACGGACTCTTCTGACACCGGCGGCCACCGGCGGCCACCGGTCCGCGACGGTGCCCGCGGTCCGCCACGGTGTCCGCGGTCCCGGGTCAAAACTTGGATCCCTTTCGCCTTCGCGCACCCTTTCCGGTGGACATGCCAGGGGGACGGCGCCGAGGGTGGTGGGCATGAGCATCCAGCCGGTGGCGGCCTTCGAACCGCCTTACGTCATGGCCGTCTTCAGCAATGTCCGCACCGACGACGACAGCGGTTACCCCGAGACCCTCGCCCGGATGAACGAGATCGTCCAGGCGAATCCCGGCTTCCTCGGCTACGAGTCCGCGCGCACCCCTGGCGGCCTCGGCATCACCGTCGCCTACTTCCGCGACCACGAGTCCCTCGCCGTGTGGCGCCAGGACCTGGAACACCAGGCGGCCATGAAGCAGGGCCGCGCCGACTGGTACGAGAGCTACACCCTGCACGTCGCGACCGTCGAGCGGAGCCACGGCTTTGCCCGCAACGGCTGAGGCGGTCCGCGCCTTCCGGCAGCGCCTCGGGATCCCCGGACTCGTCGACGTCCACACGCACTTCATGCCCGCGCGGGTCCTGGACAAGGTGTGGGACTACTTCGACGCCGTCGGCCCGCTGACCGGCGTCGCCTGGCCCATCACCTACCGGCACGAGGAGGAGCAGCGCGTCGCGCTGCTGCGGGAGTTCGGCGTCCGAGCCTTCACCGCGATGCTCTACCCGCACAAGCCGGCGATGGCGGCCTGGCTCAACGCCTGGTCCGCCGATTTCGCCGCCCGCACCCCCGACTGCCTGCACACCGCGACCTTCTTCCCGGAGGAGGGCGTGGTCCCGTACGTCCGCCGAGCCGTCGACGCGGGGGCCCGGATCTTCAAGGCCCACCTCCAGGTCGGCGCCTACGACCCGAACGACGACCGGCTCGACCCCGTCTGGGGACTGCTGGCCGAGGCCGGGATCCCGACCGTGATCCACTGCGGCTCGGGGCCCGTCCCCGGCAAGCACACCGGAGCCGATCCGATCGCCCGGCTCCTGGCCCGCCACCCGCGGCTGCCGCTCGTCATCGCCCACATGGGCTTGCCCGAGTACGCCGACTTCCTCGACCTCGCCGACCGGTACGCCGAGGTGCGCCTGGACACCACCATGGCCTTCACCGACTTCTCCGAGCGGTTCGGCGGCTTCCCGCCCGGTGAGCTCGGGCGGCTCGCGGACCTCGGCGACCGGATCCTGCTCGGCACCGACTTCCCGAACATCCCCTACCCGTACGAGCACCAGCTCGACGCCCTCGAACGGCTCGGCCTCGGGGACCACTGGCTGCGGGCGGTCTGCCACGACAACGCCGCCCGGCTGTTCCGCCTCGACCACGGACCCGGACCCGTTTCTCAGGAAATTCACAGGTAGGGACAAGAAAGGTTTCAGAGGCACCGGACAGCGTGTCCGGTATGACTGCGACGACCACCACCCACGCGTCCACGTCCACCAGCAACCCCACGGCCCTGGTGCGGCCGGACGGCGGGCCCTGCCGGGTGCTCGTCGTCGACGACGAGGCCTCGCTCTCCGAGCTGCTGTCCATGGCGCTGCGCTACGAGGGCTGCGAGGTCCGCAGCGCCGGCGACGGGGCCGGCGCGGTACGGGCGGCGCGCGCGTTCCGTCCGGACGTGGTGGTCCTCGACGTCATGCTCCCCGACATGGACGGCCTCGCCGTCCTCGGCCGGCTGCGCCGCGAGCTCCCCCACGTCCCCGTGCTGTTCCTGACCGCGAAGGACTCCGTGGAGGACCGGATCGCGGGCCTCACGGCGGGCGGCGACGACTACGTCACCAAGCCCTTCAGCCTGGAGGAGGTCGTGGCCCGGCTGCGCGGCCTGGTCCGGCGCTCGGGCGCGGCGCAGGCGGCGCGCAGCGGCTCCGTCCTAGCCGTCGGGGACCTGCGGCTCGACGAGGACAGCCACGAGGTGGTGCGGGGCGGGCGGGAGATCCACCTGACCGCCACCGAGTTCGAGCTGCTGCGCTACCTGATGCGCAACCCGCGGCGGGTGCTGAGCAAGGCGCAGATCCTCGACCGGGTGTGGTCGTACGACTTCGGCGGCCAGGCCAACGTGGTCGAGCTCTACATCTCCTACCTGCGCAGGAAGCTGGAGAGCGGGCCCGGCCTGCCGGGGATGATCCACACCCGGCGCGGCGCCGGCTACCTGATCAAGCCGGCGGAGTAATGGCCTTCCGGACCCGATGGCGTGGGCCCCGATGGCGTGGGCCCGAAGGCGGGAGGCGCACCTCGGGGCGGACGCGCACCCGACGGCCCTGGTCGCTGCGGACCCGGCTCGTCGTCTCGGCGGTGGCGCTGATCGCCGTGGTGGGGGCGGCCATCGGGACCGTCACCACGCTCGCCCTGCGCTCGTACCTGGTCACCCAGCTCGACGAACAGCTGCGCACCGCCGTCAAGATGGCCACCCACCCCGGCGGCAGGCCGGCCCGGGAGAGCAGCGGCGGATTCTCCCTGCCCCCCGGCAGCCCGCTGGACGCCGCCGGCATGCGCCTGGGTGCCGACGGCGCGGTGCTCGCGACCGCGCGCACCGCCCGTACCGACGGCTGGCCGCCCGTCCAGGTGCCGCCGCTCACCGAGGCCCAGAGCAAGGCCCTCGCCGACGCCGGACGCGAGGCCGCGCGGGGCCCGGCCGGGGCCGTGGACGCGGAGCTCCCGGGCCTGGGCGCCTACCGGGTGCTGACCGGCCCCGACGGGAGCATCGTCCTCGGCTTCCCGCTGCGCGAGGTGGACTCCACCGTGCGCACCCTGGTCGTGGTCGAGGTCTGCGTCACCCTGGCCGGGCTGATCGCGGCCTCGCTCGCCGGGCAGGCCCTCGTCGGGGTCGCCCTGCGGCCGCTGCGCCGGGTGGCCGCCACCGCCACCCGCGTCTCCGAACTGCCCCTGCACCGGGGCGAACCCGCCCTCCACGAGCGGGTCCCGGACGCCGAGGCCGACCCGCGCACGGAGGTGGGCCAGGTCGGCGCGGCCCTCAACCGCATGCTGGGCCACGTCTCCTCCGCGCTCACGGCCCGCCAGCAGAGCGAGACGCGGGTCCGCCAGTTCGTCGCCGACGCCAGCCACGAGCTGCGCACCCCGCTGGCCTCCATCCGCGGTTACGCCGAACTGACCCGCCGCGGGCGGGAGGAGCCCGGCCCCGACACCCGGCACGCCCTGGGCCGGATCGAGTCCGAGGCCACCCGGATGACCGGCCTGGTCGAGGACCTGCTGCTGCTGGCCCGGCTCGACGCGGGCCGCCCGCCCGCCGCCGACGGGGCCGACACGGACACCGACCTGGTCCCGCTCCTCGTCGACGCCGTCAGCGACGCCCGGGCCGCCGGGCCCGGGCACCACTGGCGCCTGAGCCTGCCCGACGAGCCCGCGCCCGTCCGCGCCGACCCGGCCCGGATCCAGCAGGTCCTGGTCAACCTGCTCGCCAACGCCCGTATGCACACCCCGCCCGGCACCACGGTCACCGCGCATGTTTCACGTGAAACATCCGCCGTCCGGCTGCGCGTCGAGGACGACGGGCCCGGCATCGCGCCCGAGCTGCTCCCCCGTGTCTTCGAGCGTTTCGCCCGCGGCGACGCCTCCCGCTCCCGCGCGGGAGGCTCCACCGGACTCGGCCTGGCCATCGTCCAGGCCGTGGTCGAGGCGCACGGCGGGCAAGTCGGCGTACGCAGCGAGCCCGGGCGGACCTGCTTCGAGGTCCTGCTGCCGTACGCCCCGGACCCCGCATCCGCCCCTGCCTCCGCAGGCGCTGCCGGGTCCGAGGGTGGACCCGCCCGGGATTCAAAGACGGGACACAGGCTCACCACACGGAGGTGACAGGCCCCCCGGCGAGTGTCGGACCATGCGAACCGACACCTCCACCGGGGCCCTTCCGGCACGGGCGCCCCTCGCGCCCGTAGCCGGCGAGCCCGTGCTCGACGTGGTGATCCCGGTCTTCAACGAGGAGAAGGACCTCGGCCCGTGCGTGCGCCGGCTCCACGAGCACCTCACCCGTACCTTCCCCTACCCCTTCCGGATCACGGTCGCCGACAACGCGAGCACGGACGCCACCCCCGAGGTCGCCGCCTCTCTCGCCGCCGCCCTGGACGGCGTACGGAGCATCCGGCTCGAGGCGAAGGGCCGCGGCAGGGCCCTGCGCACCGTCTGGTCCGGCTCCGACGCCCCTGTCCTCGCCTACATGGACGTCGACCTGTCCACCGACCTCAACGCACTGCTGCCGCTGGTCGCACCGCTGATCTCCGGCCATTCCGACCTGGCCATCGGCACCCGCCTCGCCCGCTCCGCGCGGGTGGTGCGGGGAGCGAAGCGGGAGTTCGTCTCCCGCGCCTACAACCTGCTCCTGCGCTCCTCGCTCGCCGCCCGCTTCAGTGACGCCCAGTGCGGCTTCAAGGCCATCCGGCGGGAGGTCGCCGAGCGGCTGCTGCCACTGGTGGAGGACACGGGCTGGTTCTTCGACACCGAGATGCTGGTGCTCGCCGAGCGCGCCGGGCTGCGGATCCACGAGGTGCCCGTGGACTGGGTCGACGACCCCGATTCCACCGTCCACATCGTCAGGACCGCCACCGAGGACCTCAAAGGCGTCTGGCGCGTGGGCCGGGCCCTGGCCGTCGGCGCCCTCCCGCTGGACCGGCTCGCCCGTCCCTTCGGCGACGACCCGCGCGACCGCGCCGCCCTGCCCGGGGTGGACGGCGGGCTGGCCCGCCAGCTCCTCGGCTTCTGCGCCGTCGGAGCCCTGTCCACGCTGCTCTACCTCGCGCTGTACTCCGCCTTCCGCACCGGCGCCGGCGCGCAGCTCGCCAACGGCGCCGCCCTGCTGCTCTCCGCCGTCGCGAACACCGCCGCCAACCGCCGGCTCACCTTCGGAGTGCGCGGCCGGGACCGGGCCGTGCGCCACCAGGCCCAGGGGCTGGTGGTGTTCGCCATCGGCCTCGCCCTGACCAGCGGCTCCCTCGCCGCGCTCGGCACGGCCACCGCCGATCCCGCCCACGGCACCGAACTGGCCGTGCTGATCACCGCCAACCTGGCCGCCACCGTGCTGCGGTTCCTGCTCCTGCGCGCCTGGGTCTTCCCCGAGCGGCGCGACATCCCTGTGAAGGACGACATCCGATGACCACGGCCACACCCGCGCTCTTCCCGGTCCCCGAGGCCCGGTCCCGTACCGGCCGCAGCACCGTCGA
Organism: Streptomyces sp. NPDC016562; assembly: GCF_043076955.1. Taxonomy (NCBI): domain Bacteria; kingdom Bacillati; phylum Actinomycetota; class Actinomycetes; order Kitasatosporales; family Streptomycetaceae; genus Streptomyces; species Streptomyces sp. NPDC016562. Next base: position 596,620 of record NZ_JBIBRZ010000004.1, read on the forward strand.
CCGGCCCCGGTGGGAACGGCCCGCCCTCGCCGGGCTGCTGATCGCCACCGCGGCACTGCTGCTGTGGGACCTCGGCTCCTCCGGCTACGCCAACTCCTTCTACTCGGCCGCCGTGCAGGCGGGCAGCGAGAGCTGGAAGGCGTTCTTCTTCGGTTCCTCCGACGCGGGCAACTCCATCACCGTCGACAAGCCTCCCGCCGCCCTGTGGCCGATGATGCTGTCGGTCCGGCTGTTCGGACTGGGCGCCTGGCAGATCCTCGTCCCGCAGGCCCTGATGGGAGTCGGCACGACGGCCGTGCTGTACGCCGCCGTACGCCGCCAGTTCGGGCCGGGAGCCGCGCTGCTGAGCGGAGCCGCCTTCGCGCTCACCCCCGTGGCCGCGCTGATGTTCCGCTTCAACAACCCCGACGCGCTGCTGACCCTGCTGCTGACCGTCACCGTGTACTGCGTGCTGCGCGCCCTCGACGGGGCCCGCACCACCTGGCTGGTCTGGGCGGGTGTCGCCGTCGGCTTCGCCTTCCTCACCAAGACCCTCCAGGCCTTCGTGATCCTGCCGCCGCTCGCCGTGCTGTACGCGGTCTGCGCCCCGACCCGGCTGCGCAGGCGCCTGGGCCAGCTGGCGCTGGCGGGGGCCGCGATGGTGGTGGCCGGCGGCTGGTGGGTCGCGATCGTCGAGCTGTGGCCGGCCTCCTCCCGCCCGTACATCGGCGGTTCGCAGACCAACTCCTTCCTGGAGCTGACCCTCGGCTACAACGGCCTCGGCCGGATCAGCGGCAACGAGACCGGCAGTGTCGGCGGCGGCGCGCGGACCGGCGGGGCCGGCGCCGCGGCGGGTGCGGACGGCTACGGCATGCCCGAGGGCGCCCCCGCCCTGAGGGCCGGGGGCGGAGGCTGGGGGGAGACCGGCATCGACCGGCTGTTCGCGGGCAACATCGGCGGTCAGATCTCCTGGCTGCTGCCGGCGGCCCTGGTGCTGCTGGTGGTCGGACTCGTGGTCACCTGGCGGGCCCGCCGGGCCACCGACTCGCTGGAGGGCATGGCCCGGGCGGCGTTCCTGGCCTGGGGCGGCGCCCTGTTGATCACCGCGGTGGTCTTCAGTTACATGCAGGGCATCTTCCACGAGTACTACACCGTGGCGCTGGCGCCGTTCGTGGCCGCGCTGGTCGGCATGGGCGTGGCCGTGCTGTGGGAGGAACGCGGCAGCCGGGCCGCCGTGTTCACCCTGGCCGGGGTGCTCGTGCTGACCGCCGTCTGGTCGTGGGTGCTGCTGGGCCGGGCCAACGGCTACCTGCCGTGGCTGCGCTGGGCGGTGCTGGTGGGCGGGCTGCTCGCGGCGGCGGCCGCACTGCCGTTCGCCGCGCGGCTGGGGCGCTCGGGGGTGCGGCTGGTGGCCGCCGTCGGTCTGGGCGTGGCGCTGGCCGGGCCGTTCGCGTACTGCATGACCACCGTGAGCACCGGGCACACCGGGTCGATCGTGACCGCCGGCCCGGCGGTGGCGGGCGGCCGGGGCGGACCCGGCGGCATGATGGGCGGCCCCATCCCCGGCCCCGGCGCCGGTCCCGGTGGCGAGCTGCGCGCCGGAGGCCCCGGTGGCGGCGCCCTGCCGGGCGGGATGCCGCCGGGCGCGATGCCGCAGGGCCAAGGTCAAGGCCAGGGCCAGGCCGGCCGGGACGGACGCGGCGTCGAGCGCGTCGGTGGCGGTCAGGGCGGTCCCGGCGGCCTGCTGAACGGCGCCCGGGTCGGCGCCGAGGCGAAGGCGGCCCTGCGGGCCGGCGCGGGCACGTACACCTGGGCGGCGGCCGCGGTCGGCTCGCAGAACGCGGCGAGCTACCAACTGGCCTCGGGCGAGCCCGTGATGCCGCTCGGCGGCTTCAACGGCAGCGACCCCTCGCCGACCCTGGAGCAGTTCCAGCAGTACGTGCGGGAAGGGCGGATCCACTACTTCATCGCGCAGAGCAGCGGGGCCGCCGCAGGGCCCGAGGGGGCGGTCCGCGGCGGCCCGGGCGGTGGCACCAGCAGCCGGATCGAGAGCTGGGTCAAGGCGAGCTTCACGGCCAGGACGGTGGGCGGTGCGGCCTTCTACGACCTGACCGCGCCCACGTCCTGATCCACAGGGAAGCCCTGCCAGCCCCCCCCCGCACTAGCCCTTCAGCCGGGCTCCGGCGGCGGCGGTCTCCGCCTCGGCGGGGGCAGCCGCCGCCGGGGCGTGGGCCGCGGGCCTGGACTTCAGCGCGACCTCCTTGATGAACAGCACCAGCACCAGACCGAGGAGCGAGAAGGGGGCGGCGTAGAGGAAGACATCGCCGACGCCGTGCCCGTACGCCGCCTCGACGACCTCACGGAACGGCGCGGGCAGCTTGTCGAGGTCCGGGATCCCGCCCCCGGCGGTGCCGCCGTGGCCCATGGCCGCGGCCTTCGGGCCCAGTGCGGCCAGCCCGTCCTTGACGTACTGGGTGACCCGGGTGGCCATGACCGCACCCAGGGCGGAGACGCCCATCGCGCCGCCGAGCGAGCGGAAGAAGGTGACGACCGAGCTGGCCGCGCCCAGGTCCTCGGGGGCCACCTGGTTCTGGGTGGCCAGGACCAGGTTCTGCATCATCATGCCGAGCCCGAGGCCGGTCAGCACCATGGCGAGCGAGATCTGCCAGTACGGGGTGTCGTGGCGCAGGGTGCCCAGCAGCCCGAGCCCGGCCGTCAGCAGCACACCGCCCGAGACGAGCCAGGCCTTCCACTTACCGGTCTTGGTGATCACCTGACCGGAAACGGTGGAGGAGACGAAGAGCCCGCCGATCATCGGAATCGTGAGGATTCCGGACATCGTGGGGGACTCCCCGCGGGCCAACTGGAAGAACTGGCTGAAAAACACGGTCCCCGAGAACATCGCGATGCCCACGAACAGGGAAGCCGCCGACGCGAGGGCGATGGTCCTGTTGCGGAACAGCCGCAGCGGGATGATCGGGTCGCTCGCACGGGACTCCACGAGGACGAAGAGCAGGCCGAGCGCCACCGCGCCCCCCGTCATCGCCCAGGTCTGCCAGGAGACCCACGCGTACGAGTCCCCGGCCTGCGTGACCCAGATCAGCAGCAGCGAGACCGCCCCGCTGATCAGGAAGGCGCCCAGCCAGTCGACCTTGACGTCGCGGCGGACGACCGGGAGGCGGAGCGTCTTCTGGAGGACGATCAGCGCGATGATCGCGAAGGGCACGCCGACGTAGAAGCACCAGCGCCAGCCCAGCCACTCGGTGTCCGTGATGACACCGCCCAGCAGCGGGCCGCCGACGGTGGCGACGGCGAAGACCGCGCCGAGGTAGCCGCTGTACCGGCCGCGCTCGCGCGGGGAGATCATCGCGGCCATGACGATCTGGGCGAGGGCGGACAGGCCGCCGACGCCGATGCCCTGGACCACGCGGCAGGCGATCAGCGTGCCGGTGTTCTGGGACATGCCCGCGACCACGGAGCCGAGGACGTAGATCACCAGGGATATCTGGACCAGCAGCTTCTTGCTGAAGAGGTCGGACAGCTTGCCCCACAGCGGGGTGGCCGCCGTCATCGAGAGCAGGGCCGCCGTGACGACCCAGGTGTACGAGGACTGGGTGCCGCCGAGGTCGCTGATGATCTGGGGGAGGGCGTTGGAGACGATCGTGGAGGACAGGATCGCCACGAACATGCCGAGCATCAGCCCGGACAGCGCCTTCATGATCTGCGAGTGGGTCATGGCCACGGCCGTGGTGCCGGACGTGTCGTGTGGGGTGTCGGACGTGGGGTCGGTCGTCGTATCCGACGGGGCCATGTCTTTCCTTCGTCTAGAAGCTCGATCGGAGCCGGGCCAGCAGGGTGTTGAGTACGTCGATGTCCTGGGCGGACCAGTCGTGGAGGGCTCTTTCCACCGCGGCCGTGTACCGCGCGCCGAGCTCGGTGAGCAGCGCCCGTCCGGCCGGGGTGAGCCGCAGGATCCGGCAGCGCCCGTCCCCCGGGTCGGTCTCGCGCGCGATCCAGCCGCGGTCGGCGACGTGCGTGACGTGCCGGCTGGTCACCGAGATGTCGACGGCCATGAACTCGGCCAGCCGGCTCAGCCGCATCTCCCCGTGCCGGTCGAGCACGGTGAGGACGGCGGCGGCGCCGGGCGGGCAGTCGGGGGGAAGGTGGCCGGCGAGCTCGCGCTTGACCGCGCCGATGCCGAGGAGCTGGCGGGCCAGCTCCTCGTGCGGGGTCGGGGTGGTCCCAGCCGTCGGCTTCGTCTGCGCGGTCACCCGACGCCCCTTCATCTCGTTGCTTAGGGCAACCATAGAAGCGAATGGTTGCTACAGGCAAATGAATCCGGGGGGTGGGGCGGTAAAGGAATGCCAAAACCGGCTAGGGTCCTGCTCCATGGCTGCGAACCACAACTCACAGGGCCCCGAGGGCAACTACGACCCCGCGGGCAGCACTCAGATGTTCCGGGCGTTCGTCGAGGAGGCCGCACCGGCCCGGCAGGCGGGCCCGGGAGCCCGCCAGCAGCGCCGCGCGGAGCAGGCGCAGTCCGCGCCCGCGAAGCAGACCGCGAAGCTGGGGCTGATCATCGCGCTGGTCCTCGTGATCGGCGCAGCGGCCTGGGTGGTCCTGCACTGACCGCCGGACCTGCGCTGACCGCCTGATCCACAGAACACCCGCCCCTCAGCTCCAGGTGGCCGTGACCCGCTGGGTGTCCACGTGCATGCCCAGCGGCACCCGCCACGCCTCCACGCACACCGTGTAGGTCTGGGTCCGCGCCGTTCCCCCCGCGATGGGCGCGGGCAGGGGCTGGGTCGTGGTGAGGGTGGCCCAGTCCACGCCGAGGGCGCCGATGACGTGGGTCGCGAAGCTGACCGTGCCCGAACGGGCCGCGGTCGTGCCGGTGTTGGTGAAGGTGACGGTGACCCGCTCGCACCAGCGGTCGGCCGCGGCCGTCCTGACCGGCGTGGACAGCGTCAGCTTCGCCGGGGTCGTCGCGGGCGGCGGGGCCGGCGGAGTCGTGGTGCCCGGCGGAGTCGTCGTGCCCGGCTTCGTCGACCCGCCGGGCGGGCCGGCCGGCCCGGGCGGGGTGCCGGGTGCGGTGGTGGGGGAACCCGGCCCGGGCGGGGTGCCGCGGGCGGGGTCGGAGCCGCCGGGGGCGGTGGTCGTCGCTCCGCCCGGTGCGGAGCCGGCCGGTGTCGGGGATCCGGGGGGACTGGCCGACGTACCGGATGACACGGAGGACCCGCCCGCCGCGGACGGGCCGCCGAGCTGCTGGAACTCCACCTGCCCCTGCGGGGCCACGTTCTGCCCGGCCCCCCGTTCGGGGCCCGGGGCCGCGGCGCCCACGGCGACGTAGCCGTCCCGTGCCGGGCCGCCGCAGCCGGTGAGGCCGGCGGCGGCCGTGCAGGACAGGGCGAGCAGGGTGGCCGCCCGCGAAGGCCCTCGCGATCCCTTGCGCATCAGCATCGCGCCAGTTTTCCTGACGGAGCGTCAATTGGGAAGCGCGCGACGGCCCCCTCGGTCAGCCGGGGCCGGGCCTCGGCCGGTCCCGGGTCACTCCCCGCTCACTCCCCGATGAGGCCTACGCGCAGTTGCGCCAGCGTGCGGGTCAGCAGCCGGGAGACGTGCATCTGGGAGATGCCGACCTCCTCGCCGATCTGCGACTGCGTCATGTTCGCGAAGAACCGGAGCATGATGATCTGCCGTTCCCGGGGCGGGAGTTTGGCGAGCAGCGGCTTCAGTGACTCGCGGTACTCGACGCCTTCGAGCGCGGTGTCCTCGTAGCCGAGGCGGTCCGCGAGGGAGCCCTCGCCGCCCTCGTCCTCGGGCGAGGGCGAGTCGAGCGAGGAGGCGGTGTAGGCGTTGCCGACGGCGAGACCGTCGACCACGTCCTCCTCCGAGACCCCGAGCACGGCGGCGAGCTCCGGCACGGTCGGCGAGCGGTCCAGTTTCTGGGCGAGCTCGTCGCTGGCCTTCGTCAGCGCGAGGCGCAGTTCCTGGAGCCGGCGCGGTACGCGGACGGACCAGGAGGTGTCCCGAAAGAATCGTTTGATCTCGCCCACGACGGTCGGCATCGCGAACGTCGGGAACTCGACCCCGCGTTCGCAGTCGAACCGGTCGATCGCCTTGATCAGGCCGATCGTGCCGACCTGGACGATGTCCTCCATCGGCTCGTTGCGGCTCCGGAACCGGGCGGCGGCGTACCTGACCAAGGGCAGGTTCAGCTCGATCAGGGTGTCGCGTACGTACACCCGGTCGGGGCTGTCCGCGTCCAGGGCGGCAAGTCGCTGGAAGAGGGAGCGGGACAGGGTGCGGGTGTCGATGGCTTCCGAGCGGTCGGACACGGCCGGTGCCGGGCTCTTGACGAGCGTGAGCACCTTGGAGCTGCCCTGGTCTACGGACATGCCACCCCCTTGAGGTCGCGGACGGTCGCGTGCGGCGCGCCCGTCGGAGGAACGCAGCCTCCACCTGAATACCGGAGGCGGGGCTGCGGCAAACGCGGTTCCAGCAGAATGTCACATGTCGGCAACACGCTGTAGCGCCAAGTCGACATATATCTCCAGCGACAGAAGAGGTCAGAAGGGGATCAGCCCGTTCTGTCGGGAAACGTGTGGATGATCTCCACTCGTTACGGTTACGCCTCGATCCTGTTTGCGGATCTCAGTCGGGCGAAACTCCGGGCGAGGAGTCGGGAGACGTGCATCTGGGAGACGCCGAGCTCGGCGCTGATCTGGGACTGCGTCAGGTTGTTGTAGTACCGCAGGAGCAGGATCCGCTGTTCGCGCTCGGGCAGTTGTACGAGCAGGTGCCGGACGAGGTCGCGGTGCTCGACCCCGGCCAGCTCCGGGTCCTCGTAGCCGAGGCGGTCCAGCAGCCCGGGCATGCCGTCACCCTCCTGGGCGGCCTCCAGTGAGGTGGCGTGGTAGCTCCGCCCGGCCTCGATGCAGGAGAGCACCTCGTCCTCGGTGATGCGCAGGCGCTCGGCGATCTCGGAGGTGGCCGGGGTGCGGCCGTGGAGGGTGGTGAGGTCCTCGGTGGCGGCGTTGACCTGGACCCACAGCTCGTGGAGGCGGCGCGGTACGTGGACGGTGCGGACGTTGTCGCGGAAGTACCGCTTGATCTCGCCGACGACGGTCGGCATCGCGAAGGTGGGGAACTGCACGCCGCGGTCCGGGTCGAACCGGTCGATCGCGTTGATCAGCCCGATGGTGCCGACCTGGACCACGTCCTCCATCGGCTCGTTGCGGCTGCGGAAGCGGGCGGCCGCGTACCGGACGAGCGGGAGGTTGGCCTCGATGAGGGCTCCGCGCACCCGGGTGTGCTCGCTGGTGCCCGGATCCAGGCCCTTCAGCTGCCCGAAGAGCACCTGGGTCAGGGCCCGGGTGTCCGCGCCCCGGCTCGGGGGTCTGGAAGGCGCCGGGGGCTCCTCGGGCGGCTCCTGGCGGGGCTCTTGAGGGGGGTCCTCGTGGCTTTCCCGCTGGGGTTCCGGGTCGGACTCGTGCCGCGATTCCGGGAGGGCGTCGTGGCGCGGCTCCTGGCGTTCCTGCTGCGGCTCCTGACGGAGTTCCTGGCGGGGCTCCGGTGGGGGCGGTACTTGGGGGTCCTGCTGGGGTGGCACTTGAGGCGCAGTACTGGCCGGCACGGTCACGCCACCCCTTCAGTCAACTCATCGGTCAAAAGCGGTCATAGCATCACAAGAGATGTGCACTGTGTGCAAGCACCGTATATCGCCGTGTTGAGGGCAAATTGGGCATACCAGGGCAATGTTTCCAATGGGGGGTATGCAAAAGCCCCCCACCCGTCGGAGTGGGGGGCCGGAAGTCCGGGAACCGCTTCAGCGTACGGGTTCAGCGCACCAGTTCGGTCATGAACTCGCCGATACCGGACGCGGCATCCGATATCCCCTGGAAGCCTATTTCCACGAGCTCGGCGGCTCTCTTCGGCTGAGTGATGATCACAAAGAGGACGAACACGGTGAGGGCACCCGTGATGAGTTTCTTGGTGTCCACGAGCGGGCGGCCTCCCCAACCGGTCCTTGCAAGTCGGGTGAGTCTAACCGGTCGGGATCGGACACTCACCTGTCCTTTAAGGACCAATGACCCACCGATCCGGGCCCTTTGCCGCCGGGTCCGCGGTCGTGGAGGACGCAGGATGGAGGGGAGCCCACCGGCTCTGGCAGGAAACCGGTGGGTGAGGGACAGGACCTCACTGCGGGGTCCGCGCCGCGGGCTCCCCCTGCCTGTGGCGCGGACGAGCAGGTCCCGTCCTCATCGGGGGAAGTGGCTTCGTCCCCCCGACGCCACTTCCCCCGTCCCACGCCAAGGAGGCCCCGACCCCGGTCGGGGCCTCCTTCGCGTGCGCGTCCTCGGGGCCACTCGGCCTACTTCGGCCCCCTCGGCCTACTCGATGGCGCCGGCCAGGTCCGTGAGGGGCTGTACGGGGGCGATCACGGGCGCCAGTTGGTTGGGCAGGTCCATGAGCGCGTTGAGCTGGTTGGCGCCCTCGCTGAGCTTCGAGCCGATCTCCTGGACCGAGGCGGGCTGGGCCCCCGCCGGCATGCCCTGCGTCGGCACCGGCAGGTCCGGGAGGGTGAGCGGGGCGATCGGGGAGGCCGAGGCGGCGGGTGCGGCGAGGCCCGCGGCGGCCCCCGCGAGGGCGAAGGCGGCGAGCATGCGCTGGGTCTTGGTCATGCCGTGACAACGGCCGAGGGGGCGGGCGGTCACGCCCGCCGTACTCCGGACAGGGCGCGGCGCAACGCCCGCCCGGTGCGCGTACGAGCAGATCCCCAAGCGGCGAGACCGCATGCGACGCGACCCTCATACGGCGCGACCCGTCATACGACGAGAGCCCCACCCTCGCGGGTGGGGCTCTCGACCGGAGCGGTAGTGGAGGGATTTGAACCCCCGATGGGTTGCCCCATACTCGCTTTCGAGGCGAGCTCCTTCGGCCACTCGGACACACTACCGAGATGGATCCTAGCCTACGGAGCGGCATGCTCTGAAATCGGTGTCCGCCGCGCGTGCGGAATCCCCGTCCAGAGGCCACCGGAGGCTTGCGGGAGCTTCAGAGGTCGCGGAAGAAGTCGGTCAGCTGCCGGGCGCACTCCTCGGCGAGGACGCCGCGGATCACTTCGGGCCGGTGGTTGAGCCGGCGGTCCCGTACGAGGTCCCACAGCGACCCGGCCGCGCCCGCCTTCTCGTCGTCCGCGCCGTAGACGACCCGGGCGACGCGGGACTGCACGAGCGCGCCCGCGCACATCACGCACGGTTCAAGGGTCACCACGAGGGTGCACCCCGCGAGCCGCCATTCCCCGAGTGCGGCGGCGGCCCGGCGCAGCGCCACCACCTCGGCGTGCCCCGTCGGGTCGCCGGTCGCCTCGCGTTCGTTGTAGCCGGTGGCGAGGACGTTCCCGTCCGGGCCGAGCACCACGGCGCCGACCGGCACATCGCCGGCCGGCACCGCCCGGGCGGCCTCCTGGAGCGCCAGGCGCATGGAGTCCCGCCACGGGTCCCGTACGGGATCGGGACCGAGGGTGAGCGGGTCGTGCAAGGGGGTCACTAGCGAACGGCCTCCAGGACCTCGGTGGCGCCGAGGGACTCGGCGATCTCCGAGAGGGCGTCCCCGTCGAGGGCCATCAGTTGTTTGTGGGTCACCCCGAGGTCGTCCAGCAGGCGGGGGTCGCCGAGCGGACCGGCCGGCACCGGCTCCGCGCCGGTCCCGCCCACCGCGTCCTCGTCGGTGTCCTCGTCCGTGTAGACGGCGACGGCGTCCTCTTCGCCGTCCTCGGTGCCGTCCAGGTCCAGCTCGTCGAGTTCGTCCTCCTCCTCGTCGCTGCCCAGCAGCTCTTTGGTCAGCATCGAGCCGTAGGAGCTGCGGGCGGCCGCGGAGGCGTTCGATACGAAGTACCGCGGGTCCTCCTCGCCGTCCACGCGGACGACGCCGAACCAGGCGTCCTCCTGCTCGATGAGGGCGACCACCGTGTCGTCGTCGACAGCGGCGGAACGGGCGAGATCGATCAGATCACTGAGGGACTCGACGTCGTCGAGTTCCATGTCGCTCGCTTCCCACCCGTCTTCGGTGCGCGCGAGCAGTGCGGCGAAGTACACCGTGACTCTCCCACTGGTCTTAGGCGTGCCGGTTGGAGGTCCCCCCGGCCGGAGGTTGGGGTTCGGCGGCCGTGCTGCTCGCCGTCCTCACCCCGCCCAATCGGCATCGTGGCAGAAACGGCGGCTTTGCGAGAGGTCTTCGGCGCGGTGGCGTGCCGCTGCCTGCCGTGGCGGGGGCCGTACGGGGTGTGGGGGCGTGGGCGTGTCGGCGCCGACGGCGGTGGCGCCCCCGGAGGCCCGGCGGGGCATCAGGCGCTACCAGCGGCAGGTGCTACCAGCGGTAGGCGCAGCAGCGGCAGGCGCTGCGAGCGGCAGGTGCAACGAGCGGCAGGCGCTACCAGCGGAAGGTGCGCATGCGCATCTGCTGGCGCATGCGGGCCGCGCGGGCGCGGCGGGGCTGGACGCGGTCGCGGAGCTCGCGCGCCTCCATCAGGTCGCGCAGGAACTGGGCGCGGCGTGCTCGGCGCTGCGCCGGGGTCTCCGGCATGTCGTCGCTCGGCTCGGTGTCGGGCATCGGCCACCACCCTGGCTGGTCGGTCGTCCCCCCTCGCACCCACCTTCCCCCGGACAGCCCGTTTGATGCCACCCCTTCGCAGGTCAGACGTCGTCCGTGAGGGTCGGGACGACGGCGACCGGGCCGTGCGCGTGCTGGAGTACCGCGTTGGCGACCGAGCCGATCAGCAAGGACATGGCGGTGCGCCGCGGGTGGTGGCGGCCCACCACGACCAGCGCCGCCGACCGGGAGGCCGTGACCAGGCGGCCCGCCGGGTCGCCCGGTACGGCGGCCTGCTCGACCGGGACGTCCGGGTGGCGGGCGCGGAACGGCGCGAGCCGCTCCGTCTGGGACCGCAGCATCTCCCGTTCGGCCGGTACGCCGTCCCCGCCGTCCGCCAGGCCCTCCGGCGGGATCACCGCGAAGGGGCTGTCGATGACCATGGTCGGGGCGGGTGGGACGGAGTAGGCCGAGACCACCTGGACGGTGGTCCCCCGCACGGCCGCCTCGGTGAACGCGAAGGCCAGTACGTCGTCGGGGGTCTCGGCGGCGTGCAGCCCGAGCACCACCTTCCCCGCGGACTGCTCCGCGGCGGCGTCGGGCACCTTCCGCTCCGCGTGCGGGACCACCACCACCGGGCAGGGCGCCGTGGTCGCCACGGCCCGGCTGTTCGAGCCGAGCAGCAGGCTGGCGAGGTCCCCGCGCCCCCGGGAGCCCATCACCAGCATCAGGGCCTCCGCCCCGATCACGCGCAGGGCCTCGGGGACGGAGCCCTCCAGCGACTCGTACTGGACCCCCTCGGGCAGTTCGTCGCGCTCGCCGAGCAGGGCCCGGACCCGTTCGGCCACCGGATCGGCGAACTCCTCCGGCTCCGAGGCGTCGTGCAGGGCCGAGCGGCGTCCGGCGTACAACTGGGCGTGGTCGGGCAGGACATGGGCGATCATGAGCCCCGTACCGTGCCGGAGGGCGGCCGCCCTGGCCCACTCCAGGGCCTTGAGGCTGTGTTCGGATCCGTCGACGGCTGCGATCACCGGTGTGTTGCCCATGGGTCCAGCGTGCTGGGCGTCCGGGCGGGCCGCATCCGCAGGCCGCAGCGCGGTTGCGGGCACGCGCCGCGGCACGAGGCGCACCGGCGTGGCCGCCGCTTCGGACGCGAAGGGCCCCCGTCAGCGCGTAGCCTTTTGGGTGCAGGTCGCGTCGTGCGGCCGTTTTTGCAGGTCGCAGGCTGAGTTTTGGAGGATGTTGTGCGTTTGCAGGTCGTCGATCACCCCTTGGTGGCGCACAAACTCACCACCCTGCGCGACAAGCGCACCGACTCGGCCACCTTCCGGCGGCTGGCCGACGAGCTCGTGACCCTGCTGGCGTACGAGGCCACCCGCGACGTGCGCACCGAGCAGGCCGACATCGAGACGCCGGTCGCCCCGACCACCGGTGTGAAGCTCTCCCACCCGCGCCCGCTGGTCGTGCCGATCCTGCGCGCCGGTCTCGGCATGCTCGACGGCATGGTGCGGCTGCTGCCGACCGCCGAGGTGGGCTTCCTGGGCATGGTCCGCAACGAGGAGACCCTGGAGGCCTCCACGTACGCGACGCGCATGCCCGAGGACCTCTCCGGCCGGCAGGTCTACGTCGTCGACCCCATGCTCGCCACGGGCGGCACGCTCGTCGCGGCGATCCAGGAGCTGATCAAGCGCGGCGCCGACGACGTCACGGCCGTGGTGCTGCTGGCCGCGCCCGAGGGCGTCGAGATCATGGAGCGCGAGCTGGCGGGCACGCCGGTGACGGTGGTGACGGCCGCGGTGGACGAGCGGCTCAACGAGCACGGCTATATCGTGCCGGGCCTGGGCGACGCGGGCGACCGGATGTACGGGTCGGCCGAGTAGCGAGTAACGAGTAACGAGTAGACCGTCCGGCGCCCCGTGGGGCGCCGGTCCGGCGCTTCAGCAGTTCTTGGCGGGCGCGGGCACGGGGTGGGCCAGGACGGCCAGCGCCTTGTCCGCGTCCTCCTTCGTACTGAGCTCCTTGAAGGCGTCACCCAGGATCAGGTCGATGTCCGCGCCCTCGCGGGCGTCGGTCTGCTGGGTGGTGCCGCCGAGCTGGGTGCCCAGGACGGAGTACGCGGCCTTGTCGGTCGTGGGGGAGCCCAGCAGTATCCCGGTGCCGGGGACCTTCTTGTCGAAGTCGGCCGGGGCGTTGCCCACGTTGCCGATGACGAAGCCGCGCTTGGCCAGCTCGTCACCGACGGCCTTGGCCAGACCCGCGCGCGGCGTCGCGTTGTACACGTTGACCGTGATGGACGCGGGCTCGGGGAGCACGACGGCCGGTGCGGCCGGGGCCGAGGCGCCGGAGGCGGCCTCGGCGCCGCCCTTGGCGGCCGCCTTCGAAGACGAGGCCGGACAGTCCTTGGAACCCGCAGCCGTGTTCCGTTTGGGGCTGTCGCCCCGGAACACGTCGATGAGCTGCAGCGCCCCGTAGCCGACCAGGGCGAGCGCGAGGACCGAGCCGAGCACGGCGAGGACGATCCGACGACGGCTCCGCTTACGGCTCATGCGGGGGTAGGCCGCTCCCGTGACGCGGTACTTTCCGCCCATGCCGGGGGGAGTGAGCATGCTCATGGGCGCAGCGTAGTGCCGCCTCGTGGCGATGCCTACTAAATGATCTGCTGATAGGTCAATGGAGACCCGAAAGGCGCAATCCACGCGAAGCGGGCCAGCCCCTTGGCGAGGCGGGCCGGCCCGTAGGTGAAGCGGGTCAGTCCATTTCGAGGACGCGCGCGTGCAGCACCTGGCGCTGCTGGAGCGCGGCGCGCACGGCGCGGTGCAGACCGTCCTCCAGATAGAGGTCGCCCTGCCACTTCACGACATGGGCGAACAGGTCGCCGTAGAAGGTGGAGTCCTCGGCGAGCAGCGTTTCGAGGTCCAGCTGACCCTTGGTCGTCACGAGCTGGTCGAGCCGGACCGGGCGCGGGGCGACATCCGCCCACTGCCGGGTGGTTTCCCTGCCGTGGTCGGGGTACGGCCGTCCGCTTCCGATGCGCTTGAAGATCACACGGAAAGCCTACCGGGCCCGTGCCTGCGGGCGCAGCCTCGCAGCGGCGGTGCAAAAGTGGCGAACAGTGCTATTTGGGGAGTGATCCATGAGCGAGAGCAGCGCCCCCGCCACCCCGGCGGACCCGACAGGACCGGCCGGGAAGATCATCGCCGGGTACGCCTTCACGGGCCCCGCGCTCGACCTCGGGGCACTGCTCTGGGACGGGGCCTGCCTGCCCGATCACCAGATCCGCATCCCGCTGTCCATGCTCAACCGCCACGGGCTGGTCGCCGGCGCCACCGGTACCGGCAAGACCAAGACCCTCCAGCTCATCGCCGAGCAGCTGTCGGCAGCCGGCGTCCCGGTCTTCCTCGCGGACGTCAAGGGGGACGTCTCGGGGATCTCCGCGCCCGGCGCCGCCCACCCGAAGACCGCCGAACGGGCCCGGGAGGTCGCCCAGACGTGGGAGCCCACCGCATACCCCAGCGAGTTCTACGCGCTCGGCGGGATCGGCCCCGGCATCCCCGTCCGCTCCACGGTCACCAGCTTCGGCCCGGTGCTGATGTCGAAGGTGCTCCAGCTCAACCAGACCCAGGAGCAGTCCCTCGGCCTGATCTTCCACTACGCCGACACCAAGGGCCTGGAGCTGATCGACCTCAAGGACCTGCGCGCGGTCGTCGCCTTCCTCGTCTCCGACGAGGGGAAGGCCGAGCTCAAGGGCATCGGCGGACTGTCCACGGTGACGGCCGGGGTGATCCTGCGGGCGCTGACCACCTTCGAGCAGCAGGGCGCCGCGGAGTTCTTCGGCGAACCGGAGTTCGACACGGCCGAGTTCCTCCGTACGGCCGCCGACGGCCGCGGCACCGTCTCCGTACTGGAGCTCGCGGCGGTCCAGGACAAGCCGCAGCTCTTCTCCACCTTCCTGATGTGGCTGCTGGCCGACCTCTACCACGACCTGCCGGAGGTCGGCGACCTGGAACGGCCCAAGCTCGTCTTCTTCTTCGACGAGGCGCACCTGCTCTTCAACGGGGCCTCGAAGGCCTTCCTCGCGTCCCTCACCCAGACGGTGCGGCTCATCCGCTCCAAGGGCGTCGGCGTCTTCTTCGTGACGCAGACCCCGAAGGACGTACCGGCGGACGTGCTCGCCCAGCTCGGCAACCGCGTGCAGCACGCGCTGCGCGCCTTCACCCCCGACGACGCCAAGGCGCTGAAGGCGACCGTGAGGACCTTCCCGCACTCCGGTTACGACCTGGAGGAGCTGCTCACCGGCCTGGGGACCGGCGAGGCCGTCGTCACCGTGCTCAGCGAGAACGGCGCCCCGACCCCGGTCGCGGCGACCAGGCTGCGCGCCCCGCAGTCGCTGATGGGGCCGGTCGAGGCGGCGGCTCTGGACCGGGCGGTGACCTCCTCGCCGCTCTACGCCCGCTACGCCGAGCCGGTCGACCGGGAGTCTGCGTACGAGAAGATCACCGCCGAGCAGACCGCGGCCGAGGCGCGGGCGGAGGCCGCCGCGGCGGCCGCCGAGGCCGAGAAGCGGGCCGAGGCGCAGGCCAAGGAGGCGGAGCGGGAAGCGGCGAAGGAGGCGGCGAAGGCCGGGCGCGGCGCCCCGAAGCCGGATCCGTCGCTGGCCGAACAGGTGATCGGGAGCGGACTGTTCCGCTCGCTGGCCCGTTCGATCGGGACGCAGGTGGGCCGGGAGATCTCGCGCTCGATCTTCGGGACGGCGCGCAGGCGCCGCTGAGACCGCGGCCCAAAGACCAGGGCCGGAAGCCCCCGGCAGGAAGAACCCGGCCGGGGTGACGCGTTGAGGGCCCACGCTGACAGACTCGGTACATGCGGACCGAACTCACCGACACCACGTCCAGCAAAGTCAACCGAGCCCTGCTCGAAGCGCGCCGGGCCATCGGCAGTCCCACCATGGGTCTGGTGCTGACCCTCGTCGTGGTCACCGACGAGGAGAACGCCTACGACGCCGTACGCGCGGCCTCCGAGGCCTCGCGCGAGCACCCCTGCCGGATCATCGCGGTGATCAAGCGGACCTCGCGCGGCCAGCACAAGCTCCGCGCGAGCCGGGTGGACGCCGAGCTGCGGGTCGGCTCGGACGCCGGCACGGGGGAGATCGTGCTGCTGCGCCTGCACGGGGCGCTGACCGAGCAGGCCGGATCGGTCGTCCTGCCGCTGCTCGTGCCGGACGCGCCGGTGGTGGCGTGGTGGCCGGCCGACGCCCCTGCCGACCTGGCGCGGGACCCGCTGGGCGCGCTCGCCCAGCGCCGGATCACGGACGCGGCCGCGGCCTTCGACCCGGTCGGCGTGCTCGACGAGCGGGCCTCGGGGTACCAGCCCGGCGACACCGACCTGGCGTGGACGCGGCTGACGCCGTGGCGGGCCCTTCTGGCCGCCGCCCTGGACCAGAAGCCGCTGCCGGTGACCGGCGCGGCGGTGGAGAGCGAGCCCGAGAACGCGAGCGCCGAGCTGCTGGCGCGCTGGCTGGAGGACCGGCTGGGGGTCCCGGTGGACCGCGTGGCGACCGAGGGGCCGGTGATCACCGGGGTCAGCCTGCGGACCACGGCCGGGGAGATCCGGGTGGACCGGCCCGCGGGCGTGCTGGCGACCCTGTCCCTGCCGGGGAGCCCCGACCGCAAGGTGGCCCTGAAGATCCGCAGCGGCGCCGAACTGATCGCGGAGGAACTGCGCCGCCTGGACGCGGACGTGGTCTACGGCTCGGCGCTGCGGCGACGGCCGCTCCAGGCCCCGCTCTCGGCGTAGTGGTTGTCGTAGGCCGATGAACTGTCCTTGATGTCCTGGACGGTGGCCTCGCCGGCGTGGACCCGGCCCAGCAGCCGGTAGTAGTCGAAGCGGCCCATGCCGGGCGTGAAGCCGACGAAGACACGGGCGGTGTGGCCGGGGGCGGGGGCGAAGGCGTGCTTGACGCCCGGCGGGATCGCGAGGAAGTCACCGGCGGCGAGGGTCTGGATCTCCTCCCCGACGAGGACGTCGAGCCGTCCCTCGGTGACGTGGAAGAACTCGGTGGCCTTGGTGTGGAAGTGCACCGGGGCGCCGTGCGCGCCCTCGTCGAAGGTGGCGGTGTTGCAGGTGAGCTCGGCGGTGTCCGTGAGCAGCGTGATGAGGCTGCCGGGGGCGTCGTGGATGGCTTCGGCGGTGGCCGCGCGCGTCGCGGTCGCGATCTCTGTCATGTCCACCAATCTATGGACGCGAGAGACCGGCCACAGGGGTCAATCGGACCTCTCTGCGACCGGTCAATCGGTGGGCTCAGGAGTCCCCGGCGGGCTTCGCCGCCTTGGCCGCCTTGGCCGCGGCCTTCATCTCCTGTTTGTGCGCCCGCACCTTGGCCAGGGACTCCGGGCCCGTGATGTCGGCGGCCGACCGGTAGACGTTCGCCTCGCCGTACCCGCCCGCCGCCTCCCGCCAGCCCGCGGGCCGCACGCCGAACCGCTTGCCCAGCAGCGCCAGGAAGATCTTCGCCTTCTGCTCCCCGAAGCCGGGCAGCGCCTTGAGGCGCTTGAGCAGCTCCTCCCCGCTCGCGGCATCGGCCCAGACGGTCTCGGCGTCCCCGCCGTAGTGCTCCACCAGGTACGCGCACAGCTGCTGGATCCGCGTCGCCATCGACCCCGGGTAGCGGTGCACGGCGGGCTTCTCGGAGAGCATCGCGGCGAAGGCCTCCGGGTCGTACGCGGCGATGGCGTGCGCGTCCAGATCGTCGGCGCCCATCCGCTGGGCGATCGTCCAGGGCCCCGAGAAGGCCCACTCCATCGGCACCTGCTGGTCCAGCAGCATCCCGACGAGCGCGGCGAGCGGGCTCCGGCCGAGCAGCGCGTCGGCCTGCGGCTGCTGGGCCAGCCGGATGGTGATGTCCTTGTCCATGGGACCAGCGTCCCGCGCGGGTGCGCTCCCCGCGCGGGCGGCACACCGCGCGCCTAGCGTGACTACGACGGCGGGAACCGCTACGAGCCGAGGAGTCGATCGATCATGACGGAGTTCACCGAAGGCGCGCCGTGCTGGGTGGACGCGATGTTCACGGACGTGGAGGGCGCCAAGGCCTTCTACGGCGACGTGCTGGGCTGGACCTTCGGCGAGGCCAGCACCGAGTACGGGAACTACACGCAGGCCTACTCCGACGGCAAGGCCGTCGCGGCCGTCGTCCCTCCGATGCCGGGGGCGGACGCGCCGTCGCAGTGGTGTCTGTACTTCGCCTCGCCGGACGCGGCGGCCACGGCCGAGAAGGTCACGTCGGCCGGCGGCGAGGTGCTGATGGGCCCGATGCAGGTGGGCGCCTTCGGCACGATGCTGATCGCGAAGGAACCGAGCGGCGCGGTCTTCGGCGTCTGGCAGCCGGGCGAGCACAAGGGCTTCGAGAAGATGGGCGAGGCGGGCTCGTACGCCTGGGCGGAGGTCTTCACCCGGGAGCCGGACAAGGCGGACGACTTCCTGGCGAAGGTGTTCCCGTACGCCGCCCAGCAGATGGACCCGGGCGACGACCCCGAGACGGCCGGCATGGACTTCAAGGTCTTCAGCCTCGGCGGCGCCGGGAACGTGGTGCTGGGCCGGATGAAGATGGGCGAGGAGTTCCCGCCGCAGATCCCCTCGTACATCCAGATCTACTTCGGCGTCCCGAACTGCGACGAGGCGGTCGAGAAGACCAAGAAGCACGGCGGGAAGCTGCACTTCGGACCGATGGACAGCCCGTTCGGCCGCTTCGCGGCGGTGACGGACCCGCAGGGCGCGGCCTTCGCGGTGATCGACATGTCGACGACGGTCGGTGAGATGCCGAGCTTCGGCTGAGCCGTCCCGGACGCACGGGTCCGTGCCCCTGCCGGTGGTTCACGGCAGGGGCACGGGGCTGGGGGGGGGGGGGGGCGGCGACCGCCACGGTGGAGGGATACCGGCCGCCCGTCCCGGCCTGCCAGACCCCGGCGGGGGAATCACCCGTATGCCGCAGGCCGTTCACCGCAGAAACGATCACGAGCGGGGGTGGGCCGCCGGATCCCCGGGGCCCGCGATCGGGCAGACTGCCCCGCTGGCAGGGGAGTTCTATCGGCGGGGGCGGATGTCATGAGGCGCTGGACGGTCGGGGTGGCCGCGGGATGGGGTCTGGCGATGCTGGCGGTGAGCTCGTGCACGACGCCGCCCGCCCCACCGCTGTCGCCGGCGGCCGCGCCGTCCCCGGCGAAGCCCTGGACGCCCCGGCCCCCGGCGTCGTCGCCCCCGCCCGCGCCCTCGTCCTCCCCTTCCCCCTCCCCCTCGCCGTCGGCTGAGCCGCCGTCGACCTCGGGTCCGGCCACGTCGGTCGGGGACGGCAAGGTCACGGCCGCCGACGGACCGTTGCTGGCCGCGGTCCGGCGCGTTCCGGATCTCCAGGTCCCGGATGACGATTCGGTCATCGTGATCCACCGCGAGGGGCCGGACGCGGGCGAGCTCGCCTGGATGCCGGACGACCGGCACTACTGCCTCGCCGAGATCCGGTACGAGGGCGTGACCACCTCGTGCAACCCGCTGCCCGCCTCCTGGGCGCGGATCGGGATCCGGCTGGTGACCAAGGGCCGGCCGTACCCCGACCAGCCCGGCAGGTCGGACACCCGCACGGTCTTCTTCGCCGTCGTGGACGGCGGCCACGGCCCCTACCACTACACCGCGACCGGCGAGCCGGGACCCGGCATGGGTCCGATCCGCGACGCCACGGCCGTCTTCGCCTCCGGCCGGACGCTGAGCCTGCTGACGTACGAGCGCCCCACCGTGGGTCTTTCGCCGAGCGACCGTGAGATCTGCAGCGCGGACAACGCCATCTGCTTCCCGGCCCTCGACGTCTACGTCAGCCAGGACCGGACCACCCCACCGAACGCTCCGGCGAGGTAGCTCACGGCTACTTACGCCCCTGGGGGCCGTACCACTGGAGGGGTTGGCCGGTGACCGCCGCGATGCACTCGAAGTCGTGGTCGCAGTGCAGAAGGGTGAGTCCCTGCAACTCGGCGGTCGCGGCGACGACGAGGTCCACCGCACCGGCGCTGCGGTGCCTGCCCTGTTGGGTGAGGGCCTCCTGGACCTGCCAGGCCCGGTCGTAGGCGCGGTCGTCGACCGGAACCCAGCCGAAGATCAGGCGGACGTCGTCGATGCCGCGTGCCCGGTCGGCGGCCGACCGCGCGCTGTAGAAGAATTCCAGCTCCGTGATGGGGCACGTGGCGATGAGACCGGCGGCTGCCGCCTGGTCCCAGCCGTACTGCTCCGCATCGCCCCGCATGAACCGGGCGAGGGCGCTGGTGTCGATCAGGTAGAGAGCGGCGTTCACCGTCGGTAGTTCCGCTTGTCCTCGAAGAGGGTCAGATCGAATGCGCCGTCAGCGGCGGCTGCGCGCAGGCGGGTCAGAGCCAGCGCGCGCCGCCTGTTCTCCAGTACCTCGCGCAAGGCCGTGTTGACCGTCTCCTTCTTGGTGCTGGTCCCCAGGGCCTTGGCCACGTCTGCCAACAGCTCGTCATCGAGGTCGATCACGGTCCGACTCACGGTGCACCTCCCGTATATCAAATATGGAGACAAGTATATCTCCTGTGGTGCCCGGGGGCTGGTGGCGACGACCCTGGGGGCGTCGCCGAGTCCACCACCCAGCCGAAGCCCGAGGCCGGCGGGGACCGGGGAACGCAGAAGGCCCCGGCCGGTTTCCCGGTCGGGGCCTTCAAGTGCCCGGTGAGGCACTGGCGGAGGATACGAGATTCGAACTCGTGAGGGGTTGCCCCCAACACGCTTTCCAAGCGTGCGCCCTAGGCCACTAGGCGAATCCTCCGCCGCAAACAATACAAGACGTTGAGGGGTGCTCGCGAACGTGATCGTCGGCGGGAGACCCGGTGGGGGTCCGGCTCGATTCCGGGGGCCTTCATCCGCTAGGGTGGGGCCAGCCCCTCACGTGGCGCTATCTCACCCAACTCCCCCAGGGCCGGAAGGCAGCAAGGGTAAGTGGGCTCTGGCGGGTGCGTGGGGGGCGCTTTGCGTTCCCGGGGGCCTTCGTGGCCTCGGCGGGCCGCCGTTGTCGGCGGGCCCGGATAACCTCGTAGACGTGTCGTCCCTTGCGCTGTACCGCCGCTATCGTCCCGAGTCGTTCGCCGAGGTCATCGGGCAGGAGCATGTCACTGCCCCGCTGATGCAGGCCCTGCGGAACAACCGGGTCAATCACGCGTACCTGTTCAGCGGGCCGCGAGGGTGTGGGAAGACCACCAGCGCGCGCATCCTCGCCCGGTGTCTGAACTGTGAGCAGGGTCCCACCCCCACTCCCTGCGGGGAGTGCCAGTCCTGCCGTGACCTGGCCAGGAACGGACCGGGGTCCATCGACGTCATCGAGATCGACGCCGCCTCGCACGGTGGTGTGGACGACGCCCGTGACCTGCGCGAGAAGGCGTTCTTCGGGCCGGCGTCCAGCCGCTACAAGATCTACATCATCGACGAGGCCCACATGGTCACCTCGGCGGGCTTCAACGCCCTGCTGAAGGTCGTCGAGGAGCCGCCGGAGCACCTCAAGTTCATCTTCGCCACCACCGAGCCGGAGAAGGTGATCGGGACCATCCGGTCCAGGACGCACCACTACCCCTTCCGCCTCGTGCCGCCCGGCACCCTGCGGGAGTACCTGGGCGAGGTCTGCGGGCGGGAGGGCGCCACCGTCGAGGACGGCGTGCTGCCGCTCGTCGTGCGCGCCGGCGCAGGCTCCGTGCGTGACTCGATGTCCGTCATGGACCAGCTGCTCGCGGGCGCCGGTGAAGGCGGTGTGACGTATGCCATGGCGACCTCGCTGCTGGGCTACACCGAGGGCTCCCTGCTCGACGCCGTCATCGACGCCTTCGCCGCCGGGGACGGGGCGGCGGCCTTCGAGGTCGTCGACCGCGTCGTCGAGGGCGGGAACGACCCGCGCCGCTTCGTCGCCGACCTGCTGGAGCGGCTGCGCGACCTGGTCATCCTGGCCGCCGTGCCCGACGCCGGGGAGAAGGGGCTGATCGACGCCCCCGCCGACGTCGTCGAGCGGATGCAGGCCCAGGCGTCCGTGTTCGGGGCCGCGGAGCTCTCGCGGGCCGCCGATCTCGTCAACACCGGGCTCACCGAGATGCGGGGCGCGACCTCGCCCCGCCTCCAGCTGGAGCTGATCTGCGCGCGCGTGCTGCTGCCCGCCGCCTTCGACGACGAGCGGTCCTTCCAGGCCCGGCTCGACCGGCTGGAGCGCAGCGGGGCCGCCGCCTTCGCCGCGGCGCCGCAGCTCGCCGCGCCGCCGGCCGCATCGCCCGCCATGGGCTACGTGCCCGGTCCCGAGGCGCACGCCATGGCGCCGGCCGGGCCCGGCGGGGGCGTCGTCGCCGCGCGTGCCGCCGTACGGGCCCCCGAGCCGGTGGCGGCTCCCGAGCCGGTACGGACGCCCGAGCCGGCCCCCGCGCCGGTACGGGCCCCCGAGCCCGCGGCCGAGCCCGCGCAGCCCGCCCCCGCGCCGGCCGCCACCGGACCCGCGCCGGGCGCCTGGCCCGGAGCGGCGCAGCCGGGGAGCGGTGCGCCTGGCGCCTGGCCCGGAGCCGCGGCCCCGGCCGGCGCGGCCGCCGCCCCTGCCTCGGCCCCCGCCGCCCCCGCGTCGGCCGCCGGTGCCTGGCCCAGCGCGGCCGCGCCCGGTCAGGGCGCCCCCGCGGGCCCGCCCGCGCCGGCCCCCGTACCCGGCCCCGCAGCCGCCGCTGCCCCCGCGAGCGCCGCCCCCTCCCCCGGCATGGCGGCGGGCGCCGGGCAGGTGCAGGCGATGTGGCCCTCCGTGCTGGAGGCCGTGAAGAACCGCCGGCGCTTCACCTGGATCCTTCTCAGCCAGAACGCTCAGGTCACCGGCTTCGACGGCACCACCCTCCAGCTGGGCTTCCCCAATGCCGGAGCCCGCGACAACTTCGCCAGCAGCGGCAGTGAGGACGTCCTCAAGGCGGTCCTGGCCGAGCAGTTCCAGGTCAACTGGAAGATCGACGCCGTGGTCGCCGGGGGCGGCCCGGTCCCGGTGACCCAGGCCTCCGCGTACGGCGGGCCGCCCGCCTCCGGCTACAACCCGCCGCCCGCCGCTGCGTCGGCGCAGGGCGCCGCCCCGCAGCAGCACCAGCCGTCGCCGTACCAGCAGGCACAGCAGCCGCAGCAGCATCAGCAGTCGCAGACGCCGCAGCAGGGCCAGCGGCCGCAGCAGCCCCATCAGTCCCAGCAGCCCCACCAGTCGGGTCCCGCCTCGCAGTCCCCGGCGCAGCAGGCGCCCCCGCCGGTCGCCCCCGAGGACGACTTCGCGGAGGAGGACGATCCCGACCTCGTCGAGAGCGCGCTGACGGGTCACGACCTGATCGTGCGCGAGCTCGGAGCCACGGTGGTAGAGGAATATACGAACGAGTAAGGCCGTCTCATTGGGTGGCCGCACGAAAGGGAATCCGGAGTGCGGGCTACGCTTCATGGCGTGAAGGTCCTCGTCATCGGCGGCGGCGCCCGCGAACACGCCCTGTGCCGCTCTCTGTCCCTCGACCCCGACGTCTCCGCGCTGTACTGCGCCCCCGGTAACGCGGGGATCGCGGATGTGGCCGAGCTCCGGGAC
The DNA here is from genome assembly GCF_043076955.1 of Streptomyces sp. NPDC016562. Taxonomy (NCBI): domain Bacteria; kingdom Bacillati; phylum Actinomycetota; class Actinomycetes; order Kitasatosporales; family Streptomycetaceae; genus Streptomyces; species Streptomyces sp. NPDC016562. The sequence continues at coordinate 619,802 of NZ_JBIBRZ010000004.1, forward strand.
GTCGACCCCCTCGACGGCGACGCCGTCGCCCGCCTCGCCACCGAACTCGGCGCCGACCTGGTCGTCGTCGGCCCGGAGGCCCCGCTGGTCGCCGGGGTCGGCGACGCCGTGCGCGCCGTCGGCATCCCCGTCTTCGGGCCGTCCGCCGAGGCGGCGCAGCTGGAAGGATCCAAGGCCTTCGCCAAGGACGTGATGGCCGCCGCCGGGGTCCCGACCGCGCGCAGCTACGTCTGCACCACCCCGGAAGAGGTGGACGCGGCCCTCGACGCCTTCGGCGCCCCGTACGTCGTCAAGGACGACGGTCTGGCGGCCGGCAAGGGCGTCGTGGTCACCGAGGACCGGGCCGCCGCCCGCGACCACGCGCTCGCCTGTGACCGCGTGGTCATCGAGGAGTACCTGGACGGTCCCGAGGTCTCCCTCTTCGCCATCACCGACGGCGTCACCGTGCTCCCGCTCCAGCCCGCGCAGGACTTCAAGCGCGCCCTGGACGGCGACGAGGGCCCCAACACGGGCGGCATGGGCGCGTACTCGCCGCTGCCGTGGGCCGACCCGAAGCTGGTCGACGAGGTCATGGAGCTGGTCCTCCAGCCGACCGTCGACGAGCTGCGCCGCCGTGGCACCCCCTTCTTCGGCCTGCTCTACGCCGGCCTCGCGATCACCAGCCGCGGCACCCGGGTCATCGAGTTCAACGCCCGCTTCGGCGACCCCGAGACCCAGGTGGTCCTGGCCCGGCTGCGCACCCCGCTCGCGAGCGTCCTGCTGAACGCCGCCCGGGGCACCCTGGACGTCGAGCCGCCGCTGCGCTGGAGCGAGGACGCGGCCGTCACGGTGGTCATCGCCTCGCACAACTACCCCGGCACCCCCCGCACCGGGGACCCGATCGAGGGCCTGGCCGAGGTGGCCGCCGAGGACGCGCCCGACGCGTACGTGCTGCACGCCGGGACCCGGCGCGAGGGCGACGCGGTGGTCAGCGCGGGCGGCCGCGTGCTGTCGGTGACGGCGACCGGATCCGATCTGGCGCAGGCCCGCGCGAAGGCGTATAAGGCCGTCTCGCGCATCCGGCTGGACGGCGCGCAGCACCGTACGGACATCGCCGCCAAGGCGGCCGAGCACCGCTGACCAGCGGCTCCGCAGACCCGCGGGCCCGGTGCGCAGATCCTGCGCCCGGGCCCGCGGGCGCGTTCGCGTGCGAGTGCATCCGGCCGCGTTCGAACGCACCCAGCTTTACCCAAAGCCATTCCATCGGGTGATCGTCACCCGGTCTGCCTGACGGCCGGGCGCGCCCCAACTAGGGTGCGATGCCAAGCATTCCGGCACTTGGCCCACCGGCATTGCGATGTCAGTGGCGGGTGTCACAGTGGGGGAGTGAGCAAAGCCGCCGCAGGGCAGAGGGGGTGAGGTCCGGCCGTGTCCGGAACCGGTTCGATCATCGAAGCAGGCGTGCCGTCCGCGCGTTCCCGCGCTCTGGCCGTGCTGCGCGTGCGCAGCAGGGCCTTGGCCTTCGGGCTGCTGCCCGCCGCCGTCGCGGTGGTGCTGGTGGCCGCCCGGGCGACGGGCCGGCTGGCCGGTGAGCCCTGGCCGGCGGTGACCCTGGTGGTGTGCGCGGTCGCCGCGCTGGTCCTGCTCGTCGGCGGGACGTTCGCCGCGGTGGTGCTGCGGGCGAGCCCGGCCGTGACGCCGACGGTGCCGCTGTCGGAGGCCGCGGCCCCCGATCTGTACCGGCTGGTGCGGGACCTGGCCGACCGGATGGACGTGCCGGCGCCCTCCGCGATAGCCCTGACCCCGGACTGCGACAGCTGGCTGGAGGACCGCACCCACGGGGCGCACCGCCGGAGCGGCATAGCCGCCGGTCCGGAGTCCGAGCCGGGCGCGGCCCCCGTGCTGGTGATCGGCTCGCCGTTCCTGTGGTGGATGCGGGTCGCGGAGCTACGGGCGGTCCTCGCGCCGGTCGTGGCCGGTACGGGCCCTTCGGCGCACCCCGACATAGCCGACGCCCGCGGTTTCGTGCGGGGCCTGGACGCGGCCGTGGACGTGGGCAGCCGCCGCGGCCTCGGCTGGATCGCCCCGCCGGCCCGGCTGCTGCTGCGGCTGTGCCGGACCGACGCGGCCGAGATGGAGCGCGGGGTGGCCAGAGCCGCCTCGGAGCGCGCCCAGGACGTGGACTACGGGCTGCGCATGGTCGCCCAGGAGCAGGTCGGCCTCGCCTACGCGGGCTGGGACCGGCTGCTGACGCGGGTCGCCCTGCCCGCCTGGCGGATGGGCCGCTGGCCGGCGCGACTGGACGCCGGGGTGGTTTCCGCGCTGACCGAGCTGTCCCGGCGGGACCGGCTGGCCGAGGGGTTCACCTCGCGGCTCGGCGAGCGGCCCGCCTGTGACCTGCTGGAGCAGCCCGGCGCGGTGGACGAGGCCACCTCGCTGCTGGCCGCCCGCCTCTTCCACGGTGGTCCGGCCGAGACCGGACCGGCCTGGTCCCCGGTGGACTGGGCGGCGTATCCGGAGGAGGTCGTGGACCGCAAGTGGCGTACGGAGGCGGCCCGGCTCCACGCGGCGCTGGACGCCCTGGACCCCCTGGCCGTCCCGGCGGGCCCGTCCCCCGGATCTCCCGGATCCCCCGGAGCCGCAGGCTCCACCGCCGCGGCCCCGGCCCGAGCCTCCACCCCCGTCGCAGGCGCCACCGCCGCGGGCTCCACCACCGTCGCGGCCACCGGATCCCCGGCGCCGCCCACCGTGGACGGTTTCACCGGTCCCACCCTGGAGCGGGTGCTGGGCTACCTCACGGACCCCGCCGGCCAGGGCGCGGCGGGGGAGGCGCTGGCCGGACGGCTCAGCGCCGAGCTGGCCCGCGAGGAGCGGGCCGCGGGCACGGCCGCCGGGGCGGGGAAGGCCCGCGCGGCCGACGCCGTACCGCTGTTCCCGCTCCAGCCGCCGCGCAGCGGCCGGGACCTGCTGGCCGACCACGTGACCGCGATGGTGTGCTGCGCGGCCGTGGACTCGGCGGGCGCCGCACCGGGGCTGGACTGGCTCGACGGGCCGGTCCTGCTGGTCGGCGGCGACCGCCGCCCGGACCTCGCGGCGCGCGTGCTGTGCCTGGTCGAGGACGGGAACCCGGAGCCCCTGCGGGACTGGCTCGCGGATCTGGGCGTCCGCCCGGAGAAGCCCGTCCGCCTCGTCTGAGCCCTCCCGCGCGTCCACGACCGCCCAGGGGCTCGCCCCACCGCAAGGGCGACGTCTCGTACAGCTAGGCGGATCCGAATGTTCCGTTCCCGTCAATTCGCGACGAACGGTGACGGACTGCGTGCGTTATGTGATGTGCTGGGCTCGAAGCACGCCCGTTCGGGGGGAGCGAGGGAGGGGAGCGGTCAATGGGAACGGACCAGATCCGGCGTTGGGAGTCAGGTGCGCTCGCGCACGCGGTGACCGACCCCTTCGGGCAGGGCCCCCTGCCCTGGTTCCGCGGCAGCGAGCTCTACTTCGACGACACCGGGCACGTCGTCCCCTGGTACGTGGACCCGGCCGCCGCGGTCGCCGGCACCGGCCGCGTCCCCCGCGCCCGTGGCAACGGCGGCCCCCGCACCGCCGACGACGTCCACCGCCAGATCAAGGGCTTCGCCTCCACGGGAGCCGTCACCCCCGGCGAGGCCATCGACTTCCACATCACCGTCGACCCGCCCCAGCAGTTCTCCGTCGACGTCTACCGGATCGGCCACTACGGCGGCGACGGCGCCTTCAAGATCACCACCAGCCCCCGGCTCTCCGGCATCGTCCAGCCGGCCCCGCTCGCCGCGGACCGCACCGTCTCCTGCCACCACTGGTGGCTGTCCTGGCGCCTGCAGGTGCCCTCGTACTGGACCGTCGGCGCGTACGTCGCCGTGCTCACCACCGCCGACGGCTACCGCTCCCACATCCCCTTCACCGTGCGCGACGACCACCCGGCCGACCTGCTCCTCCTGCTCCCCGACATCACCTGGCAGGCCTACAACCTCTACCCGGAGGACGGCCGCACCGGCGCCAGCCTCTACCACGCCTGGGACGACTCGGGCCGCCTCCTCGGCGAGCAGGACGCGGCCGTCACCGTCTCCTTCGACCGCCCCTACGCGGGCGCGGGCCTGCCCCTGCACGTCGGCCACGCCTACGACTTCATCCGCTGGGCCGAGCGCTACGGCTACGACCTCGCCTACGCCGACACCCGCGACCTGCACGCCGGCCGCATCGACCCCACCCGCTACCGCGGCCTGGTCTTCCCCGGCCACGACGAGTACTGGTCGGCCCCCATGCGCCGCACCGTCGAGCGCGCCCGCGAGCACGGCACCTCGCTCGTCTTCCTGTCCGCCAACACCATGTACTGGCAGGTCGAGCTCGGCCCCTCCGCCTCCGGCGTTCCCGACCGGCTCCTCACCTGCCGAAAACGCCGCGGCCCCGGCCGCCCCAGCCTGTGGCGCGAGGTCGACCGCCCGGAGCAGCAGCTGCTCGGCATCCAGTACGCCGGCCGGGTCCCCGAGCCCGCCCCCATGATCGTGCGCAACGCCACGCACTGGCTCTGGGACGCCACCGGCGCCGCCGAGAACGACGAGCTGCCCGGCCTGGTCGCCGGCGAGGCCGACCGGTACTTCCCGCGCACCCAGCTCCCCGAGCACCAGGACCGGATCCTGCTGGCCCACTCCCCGTACCTCGACAGCGAGGGCCACCGCCGCCACCAGGAGACCTCCCTCTACCGGGCGCCCAGCGGCGCGCTGGTCTTCGCCTCGGGCACGTTCGCCTGGTCACCGGCCCTGGACCGCCCCGGCCACGTCGACGAGCGGGTGCAGCGGGCCACCGCCAACCTCCTCGACCGGATCTGCAAGCGCGACTGACACGACCGGCACGCGTCTGGCCCACCCCTGTCCACAGGTGGGGACGAAGGTGCGCGAGAATCGGGGTGCGCTCATACAGAACCACAGGGAGACCCCGTGTCCGGATTCGTCGAAAAGCCCGAGCCGGTTCAGGTTCCGGGCCTCGTCCACCTCCACACCGGCAAGGTGCGCGACCTCTACCGGGACGAGGACGGCCACCTCGTCATGGTCGCCAGCGACCGCATCTCCGCCTTCGACTGGGTCCTGCCCACCGAGATCCCGGACAAGGGCCGCGTCCTGACGCAGCTCTCCCTGTGGTGGTTCGACCAGCTCGCGGACCTCGTCCCGAACCACGTCATCTCCACCGACCTGCCCGCCGGCGCCCCCGCCGACTGGGCCGGCCGCACCCTGATCTGCCGCAACCTGAAGATGGTCCCGGTCGAGTGCGTGGCCCGCGGCTACCTCACCGGCTCAGGCCTCGCCGAGTACGAGAAGACCCGTACGGTCTGCGGACTGGCCCTGCCCGAGGGCCTCGTGGACGGCTCCGAGCTGCCCGCCCCGATCTTCACCCCGGCGGCCAAGGCCGAGGTCGGCGAGCACGACGAGAACGTCTCCTACGAGGAGGTCGCGCGCTCCGCCGGCGCCGAGACGGCGGCGCTCCTGCGCCAGGCCACCCTGGCCGTCTACGGCCGCGCCCGGGACATCGCCCGCGAGCGCGGGATCATCCTGGCCGACACCAAGTTCGAGTTCGGCTTCGACCCCGAGGACGGCACCCTGGTCGCCGCCGACGAGGTGCTGACCCCGGACTCCTCCCGCTTCTGGCCGGCCGACCAGTGGGAGCCGGGCCGCCCGCAGCCCTCCTTCGACAAGCAGTACGTCCGCGACTGGCTGACCTCCCCCGCCTCCGGCTGGGACCGCCACGGCGAGCTCCCGCCGCCGGCCCTCCCGAGCCAGGTCGTCGCCCAGACCAGCGCCAAGTACATCGAGGCGTACGAGCGCCTCACCGGCCTGAGCTGGTCCTGAACACGAAGAAGGCCCCGATCGGTGATTGGGGCCTTCTTCGTTCTGAGCGGACAACGCGACTCGAACGCGCGACATCCACCTTGGCAAGGTGGTGCTCTACCAACTGAGCTATGTCCGCACTGCGCCGTAGCGCGAGGACAACTATACCCAACCTCGTCGGCGTGCGAGACGCACTGCCGTGTGACGGTTCTCGGCGCCCAGTTTCGTCGCGGCCGAGGACAGGTAGTTGCGCACGGTCCCCTGGGACAGCGAGGCTCGCTCCGCGATCTCCGCGATCGGCGCCCCGTCCGCGGCGAGTTCCAGCACCTCCGCCTCCCGCGCGGTCAGCGGCGAGTCCCCCGCACTGATCGCGTCCGCGGCCAACTCCGGGTCCACGTAACGGCCTCCGGCGTGCACGGTGCGGATCAGCTCCGCGAGCCGCTGCGCCGAGACGGTCTTCGGAGCGAAGGCCCGTACGCCCGCCGCCAGCGCACGCTTCAGGTGCCCGGGGCGGCCGTGACTGGTCACGATCATGGTCTTGCAGCCGGGCAGTTCGGCCCGCAGCGATGTGGCGACACTCACACCGTCCGCGCCCGGCATCTGCAGGTCCAGCACGGCCACGTCCGGCCGGTGCGCGCGGGCCATCGCGAGGGCCTCGGGACCCGAAGCCGCCTGCGCGACGACGAGCAGGTCGTCCTCCAGCGCGAGCAGCGCCGCCAGCGCCCCGCGGATCAGGTGTTCGTCGTCGGCGAGCAGTACGCGTACGGGGCTCACACCCGCACCTCCACTTCGTGCAGTTCACGGTCCGGTATCTCCACCCGCAGCCGGAACCGCCCGTCGCCCACCAGCCCCGCCTGCAAGGTGCCGTCCAGGGCCGCGAGCCGCTCCCGCAGCCCGGCCAGCCCCGAGCCCGGCGGTCCGGCGGGGGTCCCGGGGGCGCCGTCGTTCTCCACGAGCAGCGTCACGGAGCCGGTCTGCGGCGCGGTCAGGCGGATCAGGCACCGGTGCGCGTCCCCGTGCCGCAGGACGTTCGTCGTCGCCTCGCGCACCACCCAGCCGAGCGCCGACTGGACCTCGGCGGACAGTTGGCGTCCGGCCCGGAAGTCGACCCGGCAGTCCATCCCGGCCGCGCTGAGCACTCCGCGCGCGCCCTCCAGCTCCACGGCGAGGTCGGCCTCGCGGTAGCCGCGCACGACGTCCCGTACCTCCCGCTGGGACTCCTGGGCGATCCGCTGCACCTCGATCATCTGGTCCACCGCCTCCGGCCGTTCGCGCCGCGCCAGCTGCACCGCCAGCTCGCTCTTCAGGGCGATCACCGCCAGGTTGCGGCCCATGACGTCGTGCAGGTCGCGGCCGAAGCGCAGCCGCTCCTCGGCCACCGCCAAGCGCGCCTGGACCTCCCGCGAGCGGTCCAGCTCGTAGACCGTGTTGAGCAGCCACGCCGAGAAGCCGCAGGTGGCGCCGAAGAACAGGCTGCCCAGCAGCACGCCGACGCCGTAGCCGAGCGCCTGCACGGCCGGGAGGCGTACGGCGATCACGGCCAGGCTCACCCCGGCCGCCGCGACCGGCGGGACGTAGCGCATGGTCCGCACCGACCGCATGCACAACACCAGCGACCCGGCGGTGAACCAGGTCAGTCCCGCCACCAGCGTCGGCGCCAGCGCCGGCTCGTCGATCCTGCCGGTCGTCTTCAGCGTGAGGACGGCCAGGCAGGCGGCGGCCGTCACGGAGGCCGTGGTCACCGCCAGCCGGGTCGGGCGTTCGCCCCGCCCGACCACCCAGTCCAGCGCCTTGGAGGAGAGCGTCCCGCACAGCACCGCGTGCGCGCACAGCATCAGGAAGAGCGAGAGGGGCACCACGTGGGAGGACTTCCCGGCGGCGGAGGCCACCGGAGCCAGCCCGAACGACGTGATCTCCAGGAGCACGAACAGGTGGAACGACCACCGTGTGTACAGCTCGACCTTCCCCGCACTGCTGCGGTTCCTCCACCACCCGGTCAGCTTCGACACGCTTCCCCCGTCCCCCCATCCGTTCCCACGCCCCGGCGCCCGTGGCGCCCGTACCGCGTCTAGCGGCGCGGTTCCCAGCGGAACCACCGCTGGACAGCAAACACGCTGATCATGATCCAGGCCAGCGTGGCGGCGGCTGCCGCCAGCAGTTCCCCGCTCTGCGCGCCCCCGCTCCAGCCGGCCCGTACGAGGGTCATCACCCCGCTCAGCGGCAGCAGTTCGGCCACCTCGGCCACCGGGTCCGGCAGCGAGTCCGCCGGCATGAACAGCCCCGAGCCGAAGGCGGTCAGCAGGAACAGCGGCAGCGTGGTGATGCCCGCGCTCTCCACGGTGCGGGTGAAGGAGCTGGTCACCGCGGCCATCGCGGCGAGCAGCCCGACGCCCGCGAGGACGCCCGCCACCAGCAGCAGCGGGCTGCGCGGCATGCGCACGTCCAGGGCGGCCGCCCCGGCCACCGCGAGGACGGCGATCTGGCCGAGCGCCAGGACGGCGGACGGCAGGGCCGAACCGGTCAGGATCTCCAGGTCGTTGGCCTCGCCGGTGCGCAGCCGCTTGAGGACGAGCTCCTCGCGCCGGGCCACGTAGGCGGAGACCAGGTTCATGTAGACGACGAGGATCAGCACCATGCCGACGCCGCCGGTCAAGGTGGCCTCGCCGAGGGCCTGGGCGCCGTCGATGCCGCTCAGGCTGGAGCGCAGGACGCCCACCATCAGCAGGGGCATCAGCAGGGCCAGGCTGAGCGCGGCCCGGTTGCGCACCAGCAGGGTGAGCTCGCAGCGGCCGAGCGCGACGAGCCGGCCGGGGTTCGGGGTCAGCGTGTTCATCGGGTCTCCGCGTGCGGGGTGTCGGTACGGCCGCCGGCGCTGCGGCGGTTCTGCGCGATCTCCAGGAAGGCCTCCTCCAGGGAGGCGGACCGGGCGTCGAGCCCGTCCAGTTCCACGCCGTGCTCCCCGGCCCAGGCGAGCAGCACGGCCAGGTCGTCCTGGAGCCGTTCGGTACGGATCTCCACGCGCCGCCCGTCGGCGGCCGCGTGCAGCGCCAGCGGGAGCCGGGCGGCGGGCACCCCGGGCGGCAGGGTGAAGCGGATGCGGGCCGGACGGGTGGCGGTCACCTCGGCCGGGGTGCCGGACAGGACGAGCTCCCCCTCGTGGAGGATCGCGAGGCGGTCGGCGAGCACCTCGGCCTCCTCCAGGTAGTGGGTGGTCAGCAGCACCGTGGTGCCCTGCGCCCGCACGCGCCGCACCAGCGCCCAGGTGTCCCGGCGCCCCTCGGGGTCCATGCCGGTGGTCGGTTCGTCGAGGAAGAGCACCTCGGGCCGGCCGAGCAGGGCCAGGGCCAGGTCCAGGCGGCGCCGCTCCCCGCCGGACAGCTGCTTGACGCGTACGGAGGACCGCGCACCCAGGCCGACTAGTTCCAGGGCCTCGGCGACGGGGCGGGCGCCCGTGGTGACCCCGCCCCACATGCGGACGGTCTCGGTGACGGTCAGGTCGGAGGGGAAGCCGCCCTCCTGGAGCATCACGCCGGTGCGCGGGCGGACCTCGGCCCGCCGCGTGTAGGGGTCGAGCCCGAAGACGCGGACCTGGCCCTCGCTCGGGGCGGCCAGCCCCTCCAGCAGCTCGACGGTGGAGGTCTTGCCCGCTCCGTTGGTGCCGAGCAGGGCGAACACCTCGCCGCGCTCCACGGAGAAGGAGACGCCTCGTACGGCCTCGAAGCCTCCGGCGTAACCGCGGCGCAGGCCTTGGGCGTCGATCACGGTGTCAGTCATGCTCCGAGCCTCGCGGCGCCGTGGCCGGGCGGGCAGTGCGCGCTGTCATGACCCGCGATGACATTTGTCAGGGCCTCCCGCGATGCGCGTATCAGCGGTGCGGGGAAACACGAAGAAGGCCCCGATCGCAAGGATCGGGGCCTTCTGCATACAGAGCGGACGACGCGACTCGAACGCGCGACATCCACCTTGGCAAGGTGGTGCTCTACCAACTGAGCTACGTCCGCATGCAGTGCACTGCCGGGGCAGTACGTGCATCACTCTACCCGATCGACCGAGGTGATCGGAAAGCGATGCAGAGCGGGTGACAGGAATCGCACACTGCGCCTTCCCTCTGGAAGAGGGATGTTCTGCTACTGAACTACACCCGCACGACCTCGGTGGCTCTGACCTGCGGCCTGGCCCCTTGGCGTGATCCACACAGTACCGGATGCATGGGGGTGGATGGCAAATCGGCTCTCAGTGGGCCGCGTTGTAGGCCTCGTAGATCTTCTTGGGGATGCGGCCGCGCGGCGGCACCTCGTACTGGTTGGACCGGGCCCACGCCCGGACGACCGCCGGGTCGGGGGCGACGGAGGTGTGCTTGAACGCCTTCCCGGAACGCGACTGGCGGCGGCCGGCGGCGACGAAGGGGGCCAGGCCCTTCCGCAGTTTCTTTGCGTTCGCCGCATTGAGGTCGATCTCGTACGACTTTCCGTCCAGAGCGAACACGACCGTTTCCGCCGCTTCCCCGCCGTCGATGTCATCGGAGAGCGTGACTACTACGCGCTGCGCCACGGATATCGGTCCCTTCGTGCGACGCCACCACCTGCTGACGTGGGGTGATGCCGCCTGTGTGGATGTTTCGGGGCAATGCATCTTTCATCGGGAATCCCGAGTGATTCCTTTGTACCCCGATTCCCATTGCATTGCGAAGCCCAGTTAATTCTCTCCGCGTGTCCCGCCGCAATGCCGGGCGCGTGGTTTTCCGGGGGATTTTGCGAAGCGTTGGTGAAGCCGAAACGGCCCGGTGATCATGCCATCCGCATATCTACCCGCGTAGAAATTTTGGCCGGGTACGCTGAGGGAACCGCCTTCGCACCAACCACACACGGGAGTGCCCGATGGCACGCGTCGTAGTCGACGTCATGCTCAAGCCGGAGATCCTCGACCCCCAGGGCCAGGCGGTGCAGCGTGCACTGCCGCGCCTGGGCTTCGAGGGGATCGCCGACGTCCGTCAGGGGAAGCGCTTCGAACTGGAGGTGGAGGGACCGGTCGATCAGGCCGCCCTCGACCGCATCCACAAGATGGCCGAAACGTTCCTCGCCAACACCGTCATCGAAGACTTCACCGTGAAGGTCGAGGCCTGACGGTGACCACTCGCATCGGAGTCGTCACGTTCCCCGGAACGCTCGACGACCGCGACTCACTGCGCGCCGTACGCCTCGCAGGCGCGGAGCCCGTCTCGCTGTGGCACCGCGACAAGGACCTGCACCAGGTCGACGCGGTCGTCCTCGCGGGCGGCTTCTCCTACGGGGACTACCTGCGCGCCGGGGCCATCTCCCGCTTCTCGCCGGTGATGGAGACCATCATCGAGCAGGCCAAGGGCGGCATGCCCGTGCTCGGCATCTGCAACGGCTTCCAGGTCCTCACCGAGGCCCACCTGCTGCCGGGCGCGATGCTGCGCAACAACCACCTGCACTTCATCTGCCGCGACCAGAAGCTGAAGGTGGAGAACGCGGAGACCGCGTGGACCGGCGACTACGCCGCCGGCCAGGAGATCTCCGTGCCGCTCAAGAACATGGACGGCCGCTACGTCGCCGACGAGCGCGTGCTCGACGAACTGGAAGCCGAGGGCCGCGTGGCCTTCCGCTACGTGGACGTCAACCCGAACGGTTCGCTGCGCGACATCGCCGGCATCACCAACGCCGCGGGCAACGTCGTCGGCCTCATGCCCCACCCCGAGCACGCGGTCGAGCCGCTGGTCGGGACGGGCCGCACCGACGGCCTCCCGTTCTTCACGTCGGTCCTGAAGAAGCTGGTCAGCGCATGAGCCTCGACACCGTCAAGAACGCCACCGAGACCCCGGACGCCTCCCAGCCGTGGAAGGAGCTCGGCCTCAAGGAGGACGAGTACGCCCGGATCCGCGAGATCCTCGGCCGCCGGCCCACGGGCGCCGAGCTGGCCATGTACTCGGTCATGTGGTCCGAGCACTGCTCGTACAAGAGCAGCAAGGTCCACCTGAAGCAGTTCGGCGAGAAGGCCCCCGAGAACGACGCGATGCTCGTCGGGATCGGCGAGAACGCGGGCGTGGTCGACGTCGGCCAGGGTTACGCGGTCACCTTCAAGGTGGAGTCGCACAACCACCCGTCGTACATCGAGCCCTACCAGGGCGCGGCCACCGGCATCGGCGGCATCGTCCGCGACATCCTCGCCATGGGCGCCCGCCCCGTCGCGGTCGTCGACCCGCTGCGCTTCGGCGCGGCCGACCACCCCGACACCAAGCGCGTCCTGCCGGGCGTCGTCGCGGGCATCGGCGGCTACGGCAACTGCCTGGGCCTGCCCAACATCGGCGGCGAGGTCGTCTTCGACGCCTGCTACCAGGGCAACCCCCTGGTCAACGCCGGCTGTATCGGCGTGATGAAGCACGAGGACATCCACCTCGCCCAGGCCTCCGGCCCCGGCAACAAGGTCATCCTCTACGGCGCCCGCACCGGCGGCGACGGCATCGGCGGCGTGTCCGTGCTGGCCTCGGAGACCTTCGACGACACCAAGCCCACCAAGCGCCCCGCCGTCCAGGTCGGCGACCCCTTCCAGGAGAAGCTCCTCATCGAGTGCACCCTGGAAATCTTCAAGGAGAAGCTGGTCGCGGGCATCCAGGACCTCGGCGGCGCCGGGCTCTCCTGCGCCACGTCCGAGCTGGCCTCCGCCGGTTCCGGCGGCATGCGCGTCGAGCTGGACACCGTCCCGCTGCGCGACGCGACGCTCTCGCCCGAGGAAATCCTCATGAGCGAGTCGCAGGAGCGCATGTGCGCGATCGTCGAGCCGCAGCACGTCGACCGCTTCATGGAGATCTGCGAGAAGTGGGACGTCATCGCCACCGTCATCGGTGAGGTGACCGAAGGCGAGCGCCTGGAGATCTTCTGGCACGGCGAGCAGATCGTGGACGTGCCCCCGGGCACCGTCGCCCACGAGGGCCCCGTCTACAACCGCCCCTACGCGCGCCCCTCCTGGCAGGACGCGCTGCAGGCGGACGACGCGGGCAAGCTGCCGCGGCCGCAGACCTCCGAGGAACTGCGCGCGCAGGTCCTGGCCCTGGTCTCCTCCCCGAACCAGGCCTCCAAGTCCTGGGTCACCGACCAGTACGACCGCTTCGTGCAGGGCAACACCGTCCTGGCGCAGCCCGAGGACGCGGGCATGGTCCGCATCGACGAGGAGTCCAACCTCGGCGTGGCCATGTCCACCGACGGCAACGGCCGCTACGCCAAGCTCGACCCCTACACGGGCGCGCAGCTGGCGCTGGCCGAGTCGTACCGCAACGTGGCGGCGACCGGCGCCAAGCCGCTCGCGATCTCCGACTGCCTGAACTTCGGTTCCCCCGAGGACCCGGACGTCATGTGGCAGTTCGCCGAGGCCTGCCGCGGTCTCGCCGACGGCTGCCTGGAGCTGGGCACCCCGGTCACCGGCGGCAACGTCTCCCTCTACAACCAGACGGGCGACGTCGCGATCCACCCGACCCCGGTCGTGGCGGTCCTCGGTGTCATCGACGACGTCAACCGCCGTACGCCGATGGCGTTCGCGGAGGCCGGCCAGCTGCTGTACCTGCTCGGTGACACGGCCGAGGAGTTCGGCGGCTCGGCCTGGTCCCAGGTCGTCCACGACCACCTCGGCGGCATGCCGCCGAAGGTGGACCTGGGCCGCGAGAAGCTGCTGGCCGAGATCCTCATCTCCGCCTCGCGCGACGGCATGATCGACGCCGCGCACGACCTGTCCGACGGCGGCGTGATCCAGGCGCTCACCGAGTCCTGCCTCAAGGGCGGCAACGGTGCGCGGATCGTCGTGCCCGAGGGCCTGGACGCGTTCACCTTCCTGTTCTCCGAGTCCGCGGGCCGGGCCATCGTGGCCGTCCCGCGCAGCGAGGAGCTCCGCTTCACCGACATGTGCGGTGCGCGGGGTCTGCCGGTCGCCCGCATCGGCGTGGTGGACGGCGAGGAGATCGAGATCCAGGGCGAGTTCACCCTCCCGCTGGCCGAGCTCCGCGAGGCCCACGAGGCGACGATCCCGGCCCTGCTGGCCTGACCCGTCTCACCGCTGTACGAGCCCCCGGCCGGATCTTCCGGCCGGGGGTTCGGCGTTCGGCCCGCCCTTCCCGGCGGGGCCCGGGCCGGGCGCGGACATACTGACGGCGTGAGCGACATCGTCAAGTACCTGCCCGAGGCCGCGATACCCGGGGGCGGAGCGCCGCAGTGGGAGGTCGCGGACGCCGAACGCTGGCGCGCCGCACGGGTTCCGGCGGTGTTCGGGCCCGCCGCCGGCGGCTGGATCCTCGCGGCGCTGGTCCTCCTCGCGGTCGTCGTACAGGCCCGGGGCGAGCACGCGAACGGGTCGGCCGGGACCTCCTGGACCGGCTATCCCGGCGCCGTCCTCCTCTTCGCCCTGCCCGCCTGGTACCGCTTCCTGCCCGCCGCCGCCGTGGTGGCCGCCGCGCCCCTGGTCGCCCTCGACGCGGTCCGCCGCGTGCCGGCACCGGACGGCCCGGGTCCGGCAGCGGGCCTGGTGCTGGTGGCCCTGTCCGCCCTGGCCCTGTGCGGGGCGCTGCTGCGCCTGCGCGCCCGCCGCCGCCAGCGCGCCCTCGTTCTCGCCGCGGCCGCGGGAGCCCGCAGCCCCGTCCCCGAGCACCTCCCCGACGGGCACCGCCGGCGCGGGCTGCGGCTGGTCCTCGCCGGGGGCGCGCTCTGTCTCGCCGCCGGCGGCCTACTGGTGTGGGGCCTCGTCCAGGACCTGGGGGCCGCACGCGAAGCCCCGTACGACGCCGCCGGCCAGCAGCTGACCGCCCTGCTGCTGCTCGTGACCGGGACCCCGCTGCTCGGCCGCGGCCTCAACGCCCGGCGCGCCGCCCTGCGGCTGCACGACGGGCCGCAGCCCGTGCTGCGCGTCGGGGTCCGCCACCACCCCTCGGGCCGGCACTGGCTGTTCGCGGACGCCCGGACCGTCAGCGCCCGGCCGCTGGTCGCGTTCCGCGACCGGTTCACGGACAACCACCCGCGCCCCGGACGGATCCTGGTCGGCGGCTCGCCGCGACGGCTGCGCCGCGAGCACCACGACATCGACGAGCGGAGCGAGCCCTTCGAGGCCGTCATGTACGGGGCGCCGTGCGAAGGGGCGGAGGTCCTCCTTGAGTTCGCGCTCTACGAGGACGAGCGCACGATCGTCTCCCACGTCACGGCCGCCCCGCTGCTGCCCCACCGCCGCCATTCCTTCAGGCCGTGGACCCCGGCCGGCACCTCGTACGCGCCCCTGCGCCGGGCGGCCGAGGAGCGCGAGCGGGCACGCCGGGCCGCCCGCCGATCGAGGCGCTCCGACGGGGGCTCCTCCGCCTGCGGTGCGTCCGACGGGGGCGGCTGCGGCGGGTGTGGAGGCGGCGGCGACTGATGAGGCAGACTCGCCCCATGCCACCCAAGAGCCGTACCTACGACGCCGCCAGGATCCGCGCCGCCGTGACCGCGCAGTTCGGGCATGTCGCCGAAGCCGTGCGCGGGTTGGGGCCCGAGGAGCTGGCGCGCCCCAGCGGGCTGGGGCACTGGACCGTCGCCGACCTGGCCGGCCACATCGCCTGGATCGCGGACTCGCTGGCCGGCTCCCTCGCGCGGCCGCCCGGCGTCGTCGCCGAGCTGCCGGCCGTCGAATGGCCCTTCGCGACCGCCTCCCTCGCCGGGAAGATCTCCGAGGCGGCCCGGGAGACCCTGACCGGGGCCCCGTTGCCCGAGCTGTTCGAGCAGGCGGCCACCCGGATGTCCGAGGCGCTCGCGGAGAATCCCGGCGACCGCGTGCTGAACCTGTGGATCGGGGACATGACCCTGGCCGACTTCCTCGTCACCCGGACCGTCGAACTGGTGGTCCACACCGACGACCTGAACCGGGCCGCCGGACTGGACGTCCCGATCGAGCGCCACGCGCTGGCCGCCGCCACCCGGCTCCTCGCCGACGCCCTCGCGGTCAAGGCTCCGGGCGGCGCCGTCGAGGTACGGGTGCCCCCGTTCGCGGTGGTCCAGTGCGTCGAGGGCCCGCGGCACACCCGCGGCACCCCGCCGAACGTCGTGGAGACCGACCCGCTGACCTGGATCCGGCTCGCGACGGGCCGTACGGAATGGGCCGAGGCGCTCGACGAGGCGCAGGTCAGGGCCAGTGGCGAGCGGGCCGACCTGTCGGGGCTGCTGCCGCTGATGCGCTGAGGTGGCCCCGCTGACGCGCCGAGGGGGGAACCGCCCGCAGGCCCGGCCCGTCCCAACGGTATGCGTACCCTGCGGCACGTTCCGACCGGCCGGGCCCCGCTCCCGGCCCTGCGCCAGGCCCTCGTACCGGCCCTCGTACCGGCCCTCCTGCTCGGCCTCGCCGCGTGCGGTCAGGCCGAGGAGCACGGGTCCCGCACGCTCCCCGACGCCACCGGCTCCTGGACCGTCGAGTCGCTGACCACCGGCGGCCGCACCCTGCACGCGCCCGAGTCCGCCCGCCTCGACCTCGGGCAGCACGAGGCCTCGGGCAACTACGGCTGCAACGCCTTCCAGGCCGCGGTCGCCTTCGCCGGCCCTGGCGCGCTGACCGTCACCCCCGGCTTCACCACGGCCATGGCCTGCAAGGACCTCGGCTTCGAGACCGAGTTCGCACGGCTCTTCACGGGCCGCCTGACCCTCGACCGGGGCCCCGACCGGCTCACCCTGAAGACCGCCGACGGGAGCACCATCGCCATGACCGCACGGCTTCCGGCCGCGGACGCGCCGCTCACCACCACCGAATGGAAGGTCGACGCGCTGATCAGCGGCGGGACGGTGTCCTCCGTCCCCGCCGAGGCCGCCGGCCGGGCCCGCTTCACCCTCGCCGCCGACGGCGCGGCGAGCGGAGTGCTGGGCTGCAACCGGTTCAGCGCCAAGGCCACGGTCGAGGCGGCCACCCTCACCTTCGGCCCGGTCACCTCCACCCGCATGGCCTGCGAGGGCCCGGCCGGCGAGGTGGAGCGGGCCCTGACCGCCCTGTTCGCCCGCGGCCCGCTCACGTGGCGGATCCAGGGTCAGACCCTCACCCTCACCGCCCCCGACGGCAGCGGTCTGACCGCCGTGGCGGTCTCCACAGTGGAGTGAACGGGCCCTTCCAGGCGGCCGGAAAACGCCCTTGGGACCCCCTTGAGGAGGGGACACCGAGCCGCGTGGGCTTCGTACGAAGACACAAGGCCCCTGCATGCGCGCACCTAGGCGGTCACGCTGGCCCGTTGGCGCGCGCGGACGGGAACGGAGAGTGACCCACAGGGCGTGCGCGGCGACAGCGACTGTAGGAATCTACGAGCGATTCGGTACCGAACGAGGGGTGATCCGTCACCCTGTGTGCTGTGACATTTCCCGGCCGTCCCCAATTCGGACCAGTGGTCGATCTCGCCTACACTCGAAGCGTGCCTCGTGGTGATGGACGACTCAACCACGACCTGCTCCCCGGCGAAAAGGGCCCCCAGGACGCTTGCGGCGTCTTCGGTGTCTGGGCTCCGGGTGAAGAGGTCGCCAAGCTCACCTACTTCGGACTGTATGCATTGCAGCACCGCGGACAAGAGTCCGCGGGAATCGCTGTGAGCAACGGTTCCCAGATCCTCGTCTTCAAGGACATGGGCCTCGTTTCCCAAGTCTTCGACGAAACCTCTCTCGGCTCGCTCCAGGGTCATATCGCGGTCGGTCACGCCCGCTATTCGACCACTGGCGCCTCCGTCTGGGAGAACGCGCAGCCCACTTTCCGCGCGACCGCCCACGGCTCCATTGCCCTGGGTCACAACGGCAACCTGGTGAACACCGCCGAGCTCGCCGAGATGGTCGCCGACCTCCCCCGTCAGGACGGCCGTGCCACCCAGGTGGCCGCCACGAATGACACCGACCTGGTCACCGCCCTGCTCGCCGGACAGACCGACGACGACGGCAAGCCCCTGACCATCGAGGAGTCGGCCGCAAAGGTCCTGCCTCAGGTCAAGGGCGCCTTCTCGCTGGTCTTCATGGACGAGGGGACCCTCTACACCGCCCGTGACCCGCAGGGCATCCGCCCGCTGGTCCTCGGCCGCCTGGAGCGCGGCTGGGTGGTCGCGAGTGAGACCGCCGCCCTCGACATCTGCGGCGCCAGCTTCGTCCGCGAGGTCGAGCCGGGCGAGCTCATCGCGATCGACGAGAACGGCCTGCGCACCTCCAGGTTCGCGGAAGCAAAGCCCAAGGGCTGTGTCTTCGAGTACGTCTACCTGGCGCGCCCGGACACCGACATCGCCGGCCGGAACGTCTACCTCTCGCGTGTCGAGATGGGCCGGCGCCTGGCCAAGGAAGCCCCGGTCGACGCCGACCTGGTGATAGCGACGCCGGAGTCCGGCACGCCCGCCGCCGTCGGATACGCCGAGGCCAGCGGGATCCCGTACGGCTCCGGCCTGGTCAAGAACGCCTACGTCGGCCGGACCTTCATCCAGCCCTCGCAGACGATCCGCCAGCTCGGCATCCGGCTGAAGCTCAACCCCCTCAAGGAAGTCATCCGGGGCAAGCGCCTGGTGGTCGTCGACGACTCGATCGTCCGCGGCAACACCCAGCGCGCCCTGGTCAAGATGCTCCGCGAGGCCGGCGCGGCGGAGGTCCACATCCGGATCTCCTCGCCGCCGGTGAAGTGGCCGTGCTTCTTCGGCATCGACTTCGCCACCCGGGCCGAGCTGATCGCCAACGGCATGTCGGTCGACGAGATCGCCACGTCCCTGGGCGCGGACTCGCTCTCCTACATCTCGCTCGACGCGATGATCGAGGCGACCACCATCCAGAAGCCCAACCTCTGCCGTGCCTGCTTCGACGGCGAGTACCCGATGGACCTCCCGGACCCGCAGCTCCTGGGCAAGCAGCTCCTGGAGACCGAGCTGGCCGGTGGCACGGACGCCGCCGACGCGCTCCGTCGCCCGTAGCCGGCGATCCGTGCCCAAGGCCCGTCCGGGGGCCCGTACCCCTCGCTCCACCTGCGCGGGGTCCTGTTTCGCACCTTGTGCCAGGACCCCGCACCACCCGCAGTAACGACACGAAAGCTCTCCCTGTCATGACAGAGAAGACCACCGGTGCCAGCTACGCAGCCGCGGGCGTGGACATCGAAGCGGGAGACCGCGCCGTCGAGCTGATGAAGGAGTGGGTGAAGAAGACGCAGCGCCCCGAGGTCCTCGGCGGCCTCGGCGGCTTCGCCGGCCTCTTCGACGCCTCCGCCCTCAAGCGCTACGAGCGCCCGCTGCTCGCCTCCGCCACCGACGGAGTCGGCACCAAGGTCGACATCGCCCGCCAGCTCGGCGTGTACGACACGATCGGCCACGACCTGGTCGCGATGGTCATGGACGACATCGTCGTCTGCGGTGCCGAACCGCTCTTCATGACCGACTACATCTGCGTCGGCAAGGTCCACCCCGAGCGCGTCGCCGCCATCGTCAAGGGCATCGCCGAGGGCTGCGTCCTCGCCGGCTGCGCCCTGGTCGGTGGCGAGACCGCCGAACACCCCGGCCTGCTGGGGCCGGACGACTTCGACGTGGCGGGCGCCGGAACGGGCGTCGTCGAGTACGACCGGCTGCTCGGCGCGGATCGCATCCGTACGGGTGACGCCGTGATCGCCATGGCGTCGTCCGGGCTTCACTCGAACGGGTACTCGCTGGTCCGGCACGTCCTCTTCGACCGGGCCGGGATGTCCCTGGACCAGCACGTCGAGGAGCTCGGCCGCACCCTCGGCGAGGAGCTCCTGGAGCCCACCAAGATCTACTCGCTGGACTGCCTGGCCCTCACCCGTACGGCCGAGGTGCACGCGTACTCGCACATCACCGGCGGCGGCCTCGCGGCGAACCTGGCCCGGGTCATCCCGGACCACCTGCACGCCACGGTCGACCGTACGACCTGGGCCCCGGGCGCGATCTTCGACCTCGTCGGCAAGGCCGGTCAGGTGGAGCAGCTGGAGCTGGAGAAGACCCTGAACATGGGCGTCGGCATGATGGCCGTCGTCCCGCAGGAGTCGGTGGACGTGGCGCTGACCGTGCTGGCGGACCGGGGCGTCGACGCCTGGGTCGCGGGCGAGATCCTGGACCGCGGCGACCACACCGAGGGCGCGACCCTCACCGGTTCCTACGCGAGCTGAGCAGCACTGAAACCCGGTCCGGGGCTATGCCCTGGACCGGGTTTCAGTCATGTGAACCTGTTGTGCAGACGCTCTGGAGAAAGCGTCAAGCGCCGCGACGCTGTGCCGACGGACCGGACTCCTCGTCCTCGTCGTCGTCATCGCTGTTGTACAGCTCCGCGTACTTGGCGTACGGGTCGTCGTCGTCCAGATCGTCATCGACTTCGACCGGTTCGCTGACAGGCAGCGGATCCGTCGGCGATGCGCCCAGCTCATTGGCCAGACGCGAGAGGTCAGTCCCGCCGCTGTTGTACTTCAGCTGGCGGGCGACCTTTGTCTGCTTGGCCTTGGCCCGGCCGCGCCCCATGGCTCGACCCCCTCGGTGACGGGGCTCGACGGCCCCAGAGTCTGACACGCGTTCATGGTTCGGAGCGGGCTCTCCGTGGAGAGACCGTCCGTAGGGGTTTAACGGTACCTGCTTCCGCGGCCATACGGTACGCCGCCCGCATGACGCGCCCCGGTGCAGAACCAACAAGGCGCCCCGTCCTTGCTGGTCAACCGCGATTTTAACCCTTTCCTGGCCCGCGACCCGCCGAAGTGCAGTGAGTTCCGTCTCGCCGCACCCCGGCGGGCGCACCCGGGAGCCCGGGAGGTGCCTAGACCGCGCGCGCGGCGCGGGCGTCCGCCATCCGCTGCTCGGCGATCCGGTCGGCCGCGGCGGCCGGCGGGATGCCGTCCGTCTTCGCGCGAGCAAAGATCTCCAGGGTGGTGTCGAAGATCTTCGTCGCCTTGGCCTTGCAGCGGTCGAAGTCGAAACCGACCAGCTCGTCGGCGACCTGGATCACGCCGCCCGCGTTGACCACGTAGTCCGGGGCGTAGAGGATCCCGCGGTCCTGGAGGTCCTTCTCGATGCCCGGGTGGGCGAGCTGGTTGTTGGCCGCACCGCAGACGATCTTGGCGGTGAGGGCCGGCACGGTGACGTCGTCCAGGGCGCCGCCGAGCGCGCAGGGGGCGTAGATGTCCAGGCCCTCCACGCGGATCAGCGCGTCGGTGTCGGCCACCGCGGTGACCTTGCCCGGGTGCTTGTCGAGGATCCGGCGCACGGACTCGGCCCGTACGTCCGTGATCACGACCTCGGCGCCGTCCTCCAGCAGGTGCTCGACCAGGTAGTGGCCGACCTTGCCGACCCCGGCCACGGCGACCTTGCGGCCGCGCAGGGTCGGGTCGCCCCACACGTGCTGCGCGCTGGCGCGCATGCCCTGGAAGACACCGAAGGCGGTGAGCACCGAGGAGTCGCCGGCGCCGCCGTTCTCGGGGGAGCGGCCGGTCGCCCAGCGGGTCGCGCGGGCCACGACGTCCATGTCGGCCACGTAGGTGCCGACGTCGCAGGCGGTCACGTAGCGGCCGCCGAGGGACTCCACGAACCGGCCGTAGGCCAGCAGCAGTTCCTCGGACTTCAGAACGTCCGGGTCGCCGATGATCACGGCCTTGCCGCCGCCGAGGTCGAGACCGGCGAGGGCGTTCTTGTACGACATGCCGCGCGAGAGGTTCAGCGCGTCGAGGACGGCCTCCTCGTCCGAGGCGTACGCGTGGAAGCGCGTACCACCGAGGGCGGGGCCCAGGGCGGTGGAGTGGATCGCGATGACGGCCTTCAGGCCGGAGGCTCGGTCCTGGCACAGCACGACTTGCTCGTGGCCACCTTGTTCCGAACGGAACAGGGTGTGCAGGACGCCGTCGGTCATTTCGGTCACGGTGGTGACTCCCATGGAAGAGATGCGGCGGAAAGACGCCCGCCCTGCGGGTGGGGGAGGGCGTGCTGGGAGCAGAGTAAGACCTCCGGGCCGCGCGTAGTCGGCCTGTCCAAAGATCGGGACTCTTCCAGCGTACGAGCCCCCGTTCGTGGTAGGCCCGGAGGCGGTTCGCAGCGGCCCTGAGGTGACCCGGGCCCCCGAAGGGGGGAGGTAGCAGGCGTGAGCGAAACCCCTGATCCCCTGCTGCCCTCCGCGCGGTCGGCGCCGGCCGTCCCCTACGCCTCCTACCTGCGCGTCTACGAGCCCCTGACGGCCTTTCCGGAGCCGGAGCGCGCGCACTGGGCCGAGTACGCCCGGCGCGGGGTGTGCCCCACCGCCCAGGACGAACTGCGCCGCTCGCTGCGCGACGTGGTGCGGGTCCCGGTGGTGGGGGTGCCGGCGCACGAGAGCGCGGACGCGTTCACGGCGGAGGTCGACGGGACGCTGCTGGTCTGCCCGTGGCGCACCCGGCTGCGCGGCTGGCTGGCGCTGCAGGAGCTGGCCGAGTCGTTTCCCCGCCCGGTCCTGGACGCGGCGCTCCCGCCGGCCCTGCGACGGCAGGCCGCCGAGGACTACGAGCGCTGGCGCGAGCGGAACCCGGACGCCCGCCCGTGGATCCGTACGGGGGTGTGGCAGATCCCGCTGCGCTGGTTCGTGCTGGTGGCCGACGAGGAGCGGGACTACGTGCCGGGCGAGCGGCTGCGCTACCGGACGCCGATGGTGCAGGCGCGACGGCGGCTCGCCCGGGCCCTGCGGACCCTGCGGGAGGCCGAGGGGTACGGGATGCTCGCGGAGGGCCTGGTGGAGGTCGGGAGCTGGCTGGAGGAGTTCCACCCGCGCTCGATGGTCGAACTGGACTACGGGGGGCTGCTGCACGCGCTGCCGGCGGACCGGCTGGCGGCCGACCGGTCGGCGGGGGACCTGGCGGCGGGCATCGCGGCCCTGCGGGCGGGGGACCCGGCGCGGGCGTCGGAGGTCTACGGGGACCTCGCGGAGCGGTGGCGGGCGGTCCGGGAGCGACTTTTCGCGAATTAGGCCGAAAATCACCGAGACGGCCAGATCGGGTCCGAAGGGGTCCGGCGAGGGGCCGTACGTACCGCCGCGTATCGGTCGATCAGGCCATACTGGCTGATCAGAGCCCTGACCGTAAGATTCGGGACGTAGTGCCAGGACCTACGTCCCGATACGGGCCATTGGCCCAAGGGTGACGGACCGCACTAACCACACCCTTGCGCCCTTCCCCATCCCTCGTGCCAAAATAGGACAAGGAGTCCGGGGAGGGTTCCTTCCGCCCAACTAAGGGCGGAATGCTCGGCATTGCGCTCTACGGGGGGTCTGACGACTCCTGATCGCTCTGTGACTGATCGTCACAGTGGGGTGACTGTCCGTTATGGGACGGTCCATCGGCTTCCGCCGCTGATGAACACCTCGGAGGGCAATTCCGTCGGTTTGGCCGTCGAGGCTGGACGGATGGTGTAGTTGTAGTGCCGAGGACAAGCCGTTCGTCCTATAACCGACTCGGCCCGCGTATGTCCATTTCGGGCAACGCGGGCCAAGGTGCAGAATTTAGAGGAAAGAACCGAGATGGTTCGGTTCTCCCGAGGAGGCCGCTCATGACCGCTCGCACCCCTGATGCCGAGCCGCTGCTGACCCCGGCTGAGGTTGCCACGATGTTCCGCGTGGACCCGAAGACGGTCACCCGCTGGGCCAAGGCTGGCAAGCTCACGTCCATCCGCACCCTGGGTGGACACCGCCGGTACCGCGAGGCCGAGGTTCGCGCACTGCTCGCGGGAATTCCGCAGCAGCGCAGCGAGGCCTGAGGTCGCGTAAACACCCCGCTTTAAACGGGTCTGAATCGGGTCCCCCAATCCGATGAAACCCACATAGCTTCACGCGACCGGACCTGCCCCAACAGGTCCGTCTGTCGTTTGATCGCGCTGGACTCCGCCGGGTCCAGCGCGATCTTTTTTATGCCCGGAGGAGGGTGCCATTGCACATATTAAATCGAGTGTGCGTAGGGGTGCGATAAAAGTGGGAGTCTCAAAAACTCGTGCGGTGACTCCCGTCACAGATGATCACTCTTGTACATCCGGTAATCCACCCCGTAATGGGGACGCGCCTCGCGGGGTGCGTCATGCGATCGGGGGATTCCGAAGGGGCCTGCGCTGCGGCCCCCGGCCAGGCCGCCGCGGCCGCCGCAGCCGTCAACGCGTCAGGGCCCGCATCCCCTGGGGGATGCGGGCCCTGACGTTTCTGCGAACCTGACGGGACTTGAACCCGCGACCTCCACCTTGACAGGGTGGCGAGCTAACCAACTGCTCCACAGGTCCTAGATTTGCGGCCGCTCGGCGGCTGCGAATCAGACTGTACCGCAGCTCAGGGGGTGCAGTCGAACCCGATCACGCCGCGGGTCACCGGGCGGGTCACGGGGCGGGTCACGGGGCGGCCGCGTCCACCGCCTTCACGATCCGCTTGTCGGAGACCGGGTACGCCGTCCCGAGCGCGTGCGCGAAGTAACTGACGCGCAGTTCCTCGATCATCCAGCGGATGTCGGTGACCGCCGACGGGACCGGCCGCCCCTTCGGCAGCTGCTCCAGCAGCCAGGCGTACTCGTCCTGCATCTCGTGGACCTTCTGCATCCGCGTGGTGTCGCGCTGGGCGCCCGTGGGCATCTGCTGGAGCCGCCGGTCGGCCGCCACCAGGTAGCGCATCAGGTCCGGCAGCCTGCGCAGCCCGGTGAGCGTCACGAAGCCGGGCGGCACGAGGGCCGCCAGCTGCGTCCTGACGTCCTGGACGTTGGCGACCAGGGCCAGACTGCTCGTGGCCTTCAGACGGCGCTCACAGGCCTGCCAGGCGGCCAGCACCTGCTGGACCTGCCCGACCGTGCGCACGGTCGTGTCGACCAGGTCGGCGCGGACGGCCTCGTACAGCTTGCGGAAGCCCGCCTCGTCCCAGGCGGGGCCGCCGTGGTCGGCGATCAGCCGGTCGGTGGCCGCCGTGGCGCAGTCGTCGAACAGCGCCTGGATGGAGCCGTGCGGATTGCGCGAGAGGGCCAGCTTCTGCTGGTTCGTCAGATGGTCCGAGGCGAACTTCGCCGGATTCACCGGGATGTTCAGCAGGATGAGCCGGCGGGTGCCCAGCCACATCGCCTGCTCCTGCTCGGCCTGCGTGTCGAAGAGCCGTACGGCCACGGACGCGCCCTCGTCCACCAGCGCCGGGTAGGCCTTCACCGGCTGGCCCGCGCGCCGGGTCTCGAAGACCTTGGTCAGCGTGCCGATGGTCCAGTCGGTCAGGCCGCTGCGCTCCAGCGACTCCCCGCCCGCGCGCTCGGCGGTGGCCGCGGCGGCCTTGGACAAGGCCTGGCGGGCCTTGGGCTTCAGACGCAGCCGCAGGGCCTCCAGGTCCTTGTCCTCGGCGAGGTTCTTGCGGCGCTCGTCGACGATCCGGAAGGTGATCTTCAGGTGGTCGGGGATCCGGCTGAGGTCGAAGTCCTCGGCCGAGACCGGGACGCCGACCATCCGCTGGAGCTCGCGCGCCAGGGTGACCGGCAGCGGCTCCTGGAGGGGGACCGCCGTGTCCAGGAAGCGGGTCGCGAAGTTCGGCGCGGGCACGTAGTGCCGGCGGATCGGCTTGGGCAGCGAACGGATCAGCTCGGTGACGACCTCCTGGCGCAGCCCCGGGATCTGCCAGTCGAAGCCCTCGTCGGTGACCTGGTTCAGCACCTGGAGCGGGATGTGGACGGTCACGCCGTCCGCGTCCGCACCCGGCTCGAACTGGTAGGTCACCCGGAACTTCAGCTGTCCCTGGCGCCAGGTGTCCGGGTAGTCGGCCTTGGTGACCCCGGCCGCCTTCTCGGTCAGCAGCATCTCGCGCTCGAAGTCGAGGAGTTCGGGCTCCTCGCGCTTCTTGTGCTTCCACCACGAGTCGAAGTGCGCCCCCGAGACCACGTGCTCGGGGATCCGCTGGTCGTAGAAGTCGAAGAGGGTCTCGTCGTCCACCACGATGTCGCGGCGCCGGGCCCGGTTCTCCAGCTCCTCCACCTCGGTGAGGAGCTTGCGGTTGTCCGCGTAGAACTTGTGGTGCGTGCGCCAGTCGCCCTCGACCAGCGCGTTGCGGATGAACAGCTCGCGCGAGACCTCGGGGTCGATCCGGCCGTAGTTGATCTTGCGCTGCGCGACGATCGGCACGCCGTACAGCGTGACCTTCTCGTACGCCATCACGGCCGCCTGGTCCTTCTCCCAGTGCGGCTCGCTGTACGTGCGCTTGATCAGGTGCTGGGCGAGCGGCTCCACCCACTCGGGCTCGACCTTGGCGTTCACCCGGGCCCACAGCCGCGAGGTCTCCACCAGCTCGGCCGACATCACGAACTTCGGCTGCTTCTTGAACAGCGAGGACCCCGGGAAGATCGCGAACTTGGCGGACCGCGCGCCCAGGTACTCGTTCTTGTCGGTGTCCTTCAGCCCGATGTGCGAGAGCAGACCGGCCAGCAGCGAGACGTGGATGACCTGCTCGGGGGCGTCGGCCTCGTTGACGTGGATGCCCATGCCCTTGGCGACCGTGCGCAGCTGCGAGTAGATGTCCTGCCACTCGCGGATCCGCAGGTAGTTCAGGTACTCCTGCTTGCACATCCGGCGGAACGAGGACGAGCCGCGCTCCTTCTGCTGCTCGCGCACGTAGCGCCACATGTTCAGGAACGAGAGGAAGTCGCTGGTCTCGTCCTTGAAGCGGGCGTGGTTCTGGTCGGCCTGGGTCTGCTTGTCCGAGGGCCGCTCGCGCGGGTCCTGGATGGACAGGGCCGCCGCGATGACCATGACCTCGCGGACGCAGTTGTTCTTGTCGGCCTCGATGACCATGCGGGCCAGGCGCGGGTCCACGGGGAGCTGGGAGAGCTGGCGGCCCATCTGCGTGAGCCGCTTCTTGGGGTCCTTCTCCGAGGGGTCCAGTGCCCCGAGCTCCTGGAGGAGCTGGACGCCGTCGCGGATGTTGCGGTGGTCCGGCGGGTCGATGAAGGGGAACTTCTCGATCTCGCCGAGGCCGGCGGCGGTCATCTGGAGGATGACGGAGGCCAGGTTCGTGCGCAGGATCTCGGCGTCCGTGAACTCCGGACGGGAGAGGAAGTCGTCCTCGGAGTACAGCCGGATGCAGATGCCGTCGCTGGTGCGGCCGCAGCGGCCCTTGCGCTGGTTGGCGCTGGCCTGCGAGATCCGCTCGATGGGCAGGCGCTGCACCTTGGTGCGGTGGCTGTAGCGGGAGATGCGGGCGGTGCCCGGGTCGATCACGTACTTGATGCCCGGGACGGTCAGGGAGGTCTCGGCGACGTTCGTGGCGAGGACGATCCGGCGCCCGGTGTGCTGTTGGAAGACCCGGTGCTGCTCGGCGTGCGAGAGACGGGCGTAGAGGGGGAGCACCTCGGTGAAGCGCAGATTGCGCTTGTTCAGCGCGTCCGCCGTGTCGCGGATCTCCCGCTCACCGGAGAGGAAGACCAGGATGTCGCCCGGTCCCTCGGACTGCAGCTCGTCCACGGCCTCGCAGATCGCGGTGATCTGGTCGCGGTCGGCGTCCTCGGAGTCGTCCTCCAGGAGCGGCCGGTAGCGGACCTCCACCGGATACGTCCGCCCGCTGACCTCGACGATCGGCGCGTCCCCGAAGTGCCGGGAGAACCGTTCCGGGTCGATGGTCGCGGAGGTGATGACCACCTTGAGGTCCGGGCGCTTGGGCAGCAGCGTGGCCAGGTAGCCCAGCAGGAAGTCGATGTTCAGGGACCGCTCGTGGGCCTCGTCGATGATGATCGTGTCGTAGGCCCGCAGCTCGCGGTCCGTCTGGATCTCGGCGAGCAGGATGCCGTCGGTCATCAGCTTGACGAAGGTCGCGTCCTGGTCCACCTGGTCGGTGAACCGGACCTTCCAGCCGACCGTCTGGCCGATCTCGGACCTCAGCTCCTCGGCGATCCGCTCCGCGACGGTGCGCGCGGCGATGCGGCGGGGCTGGGTGTGCCCGATCATGCCCCGGACGCCCCGGCCCAGCTCCATGCAGATCTTGGGGATCTGCGTGGTCTTGCCGGACCCCGTCTCACCAGCGACGATCACGACCTGGTGGTCGCGTATCGCCTCGGCGATCTCGTCCTTCTTCTGGCTGACGGGGAGGTTTTCGGGATATGTGACCTCGGGCATCCGCGAGGCGCGGCCGGCCAGTCGCTCGGCGGCCTTCGCGGCCTCCGCGGCGATCTCGTCGAGCACGGCCTGCTTGGCCTCGGGCTTGCGGATACGGCGGGCGCCCTCAAGGCGGCGGCCGAGGCGGTGCGCGTCACGGAGGGAGATCTCACCGAGAAGCGTCTGCAGGGCGGCGAAGGAAGTAGACATACCTGATCGAGGATCTCACCTGGTCCCTCCGGGTGGCGAACGCATTTGTCGGGCCGACCCGTACCATTTCGGGACGAGTCCCTCGGCCGTACGAGTGAGAGGCAGCCCACGTGTCCCGCCCCCGCCTCCTGCGCTGCGCTGTGCCGGCGGTGCTGGCGGTGCTGGCGGTGCTCCTGGGCTTCGCCGCCCCGGCGGCCCCGGGCCCGGCCCTTGGGGGAAGCGTCGCGGTGACGGCCCGGGCCGACGCCTCCCCGACGGACCGGCCCGCCGCTCATGCGGCCCTTGGCGGCCACCGCGGGCCTGCGTGCGCTCCGGGGGCGCCTGATCTCGGCGAGGTCCCCGCCCTGCCGGCGCGGGCCGGGGCCGGTCACGGCCTGCTGCCGGTGGC
Organism: Streptomyces sp. NPDC016562; assembly: GCF_043076955.1. Taxonomy (NCBI): domain Bacteria; kingdom Bacillati; phylum Actinomycetota; class Actinomycetes; order Kitasatosporales; family Streptomycetaceae; genus Streptomyces; species Streptomyces sp. NPDC016562. The sequence continues at coordinate 648,279 of NZ_JBIBRZ010000004.1, forward strand.
GCGGGCGCTGCCCGCGGGGGTGCGGACCGGCGGGGAGACGCCCGTACGGGCCCTCGTACGGGGGCCGGACCGGCCGGTGCCCGGGCCGGTGGAGCTGTCCGTGATGCGGGTCTAGGAGGACCGCCGCCCGCATCCGCCGGGCCACCTCCTTCCCGTATCGACCCGCAGCTCTGGAGCTCCCGCATGTCCCCGTCCCCTTCCTCCCCTTCTTCCTCTTCCTCCTCGTCGCGCCGCAAGCCCCTCCTCTACTGCGCCGGGGTGGCCATCGCCGCCGTCACCCTCGGCATCGTGTCCTGGCAGGCCACCGCCCCCGCCGAGAAGGGCTCCGGCGGTTCCTCCGCCGCGGCCTCGCCCCGTACCGACCCCGCCGCGGCGCTCAAGGCGCTCGCCCGCCGCGAGCCGGGCGACAAGCTGGCCGTGGGCCGCGCCGACGCGCCCGTCGTGCTCATCGAGTACTCCGACTTCAAGTGCGGCTACTGCGGGAAGTTCGCCCGGGACACCGAGCCCGCGCTGGTGAAGAAGTACGTCGAGAACGGCACCCTGCGCATCGAGTGGCGCAACTTCCCGATCTTCGGCGCCGACTCCGAGGCCGCCGCGAAGGCCGCCTGGGCGGCCGGGCAGCAGGACCGGTTCGAGCAGTTCCACGCGGCCGCGTACGCCGAGGGCGCGAAGGAGAAGGGCTTCGCCGGGCCGCGCCTGGTCGAGCTCGCGCAGCAGGCCGGCGTGCCCGACCTGGAGCGCTTCTCGGCGGACATGGCCGGGGAGCAGGCCGCGGCGGCGCTGAAGAAGGACCAGGACGAGGGCTACCGCATCGGCGTGACCTCCACCCCGTCATTCCTGGTCAACGGCAAGCCGATCGCCGGCGCCCAGCCGCTCGACGCCTTCACCACCGCGATCGCCCAGGCCGAGGCGGCGGCGAAGCAGTGACCGACATCGGGTACCTGGCCGCCCTGCTGGGCGGCCTCCTCGCCCTGCTCAGCCCGTGCAGCGCCCTGCTGCTGCCCGCCTTCTTCGCCTACTCGATCGACTCCACCTCCCGCCTGCTGGCCCGTACCGGGATCTTCTACGCGGGCCTCGCGAGCACCCTCGTACCGCTGGGGGCGGCCGGCTCGTACGCCGGGCGGTTCTTCCACGGCAACCGCGACCAGCTCGTCCTGGCCGGCGGCTGGCTGATCATCGCGCTCGGGCTCGCGCAGATCCTGGGCCTCGGCTTCGCCCCGAAGCGGCTCTCGGAGCTGTCGGGCCGGATCCGGCCGACCACCGCCCTGTCGGTGTACGCGCTCGGCGCGGTCTACGGGCTGGCGGGCTTCTGCGCCGGCCCGATCCTGGGCAGCGTCCTGACGGTGGCGGCGGTCAGCGGCAGCCCGGTCTACGGCGGCCTGCTGCTGGCCGTCTACGCCCTCGGGATGGCCCTGCCGCTGTTCCTGCTGGCCCTGCTGTGGGAGCGGTTCGAGCTGGGTCGGCGGCGCTGGCTGCGCGGGCGGCCCTTCACGCTGGGCCGCTTCGAGCTGCACACCACCTCCCTGCTGTCCGGGCTGTTCTTCATCACCCTGGGGGCGCTGTTCCTGGCCTTCGACGGGGCGAGCGCGCTGCCGGGGCTGCTGGACGTGGACGACTCGTTCGCGGTGGAGGAGCGGGTCCGGTCGGTGGCCGGCGGCGTCCCGGACTGGGCGCTGCTCGGGCTGGTCGCGGCGGGGGCGGTGGCCGTGGGCCTGGTGCAGTGGCGCCGCAAGAGTCGGACGGCGCCCGAGACCGGGACGGTGACCGAGGGGGAGTAACCACAGAAGGCCCCGTCCGAGGGACGGGGCCTTCTTGATGGTGGCTGGGGCCGGGGTCGAACCGGCGACCTATCGCTTTTCAGGCGATCGCTCGTACCAACTGAGCTACCCAGCCACGAAACCGTTTCCGGCTTCAGCGATCCTGACGGGACTTGAACCCGCGACCTCCACCTTGACAGGGTGGCGAGCTAACCAACTGCTCCACAGGACCTTGCAGCGTGCGAGAACAAGTCTCGCACACGGTAATGCGTACCCCCAACGGGATTCGAACCCGTGCTACCGCCTTGAAAGGGCGGCGTCCTGGGCCACTAGACGATGAGGGCTAAAGGCCCGCCGGGCACTTCTCAGCGCGTCGGGGACGTGAGAAGCATATGGGATCAGGGGAGCTATCGCCAAAACGGTTTCGCCCCACTCGGGGGAGGGGCCCCTGCCGGAGGGACAATGGCCCGGTGCTGGAGATGACGCGCGAGGAGTTCGAAGAGCTCGTCGCAGAGGCCCTGGACCGCATCCCGCCGGAGCTGACGCGGCTGATGGACAACGTGGCGGTGTTCGTCGAGGACGAACCGCCCGCCGACGACCCCGAGCTGCTCGGTCTCTACGAGGGGACCCCGCTGACGGACCGCGGCGAGTGGTACGCCGGGGTGCTGCCCGACCGGATCACGATCTACCGCAACCCCACGTTGCGGATGTGCGAGGACCGGGAGAGCGTGGTCGCGGAGACGGAGGTCACCGTGGTGCACGAGATCGCCCACCACTTCGGGATCGACGACGAGCGGCTGCACGCCCTGGGGTACGGGTGACCGGGCCGCTCCCCGACGCGCGGGCCGTCTCCGCGGAGGCCATCGACCCGGACGTCGACCTGCACGTCCCCGCTCAGCGGGCCGAGCCGCAGGGCCGGGTGCTCGCGGCGGTGGCCGCGGGCGGCGCGGTCGGGGCCTCGGCGCGGTACGGGGCCGGCCTGCTGTGGCCGGCCGGGCCCGGGGCCTTCCCCTGGGCGACCTTCTGGATCAATGTGGCCGGCTGCGCACTCATCGGCGTCCTCATGGTGCTGATCAGCGAGGGCGGCCGGGTCGCGCCGCACCCGCTGCTGCGGCCCTTCGCCGGGGTCGGGGTGCTCGGCGGGTTCACCACCTTCTCCACCTACGCCGTGGACTTCTCGCGGCTCCTCGACGAGGGGGAGGCGGGGACCGCGCTGGCGTACGCCGGGCTCACGGTGGTGGCGGCGCTGGGCGCGGTGTGGGCGGCGGCGTCGGTGACGCGGCGGGCGGTGCGGGGGCGCGGGCGCGGGACGGGGCGCGGGTCTGGGACGACGGGGAGCGGGCGGGCGCCGCGGTGAACTGGCTCCTCGTGGTGGTGGGCGCGGCCGTCGGCGCACCCCTGCGCTACCTGACGGACCGTGCGGTGCAGCTGCGCCACGACTCCGTCTTCCCCTGGGGGACCTTCGTGGTCAACGCGGCCGCCTGCCTGGTGCTGGGGGTGCTGACCGGCGCGGTGCTGGCCGGGGCCGCCTCCTCGCGGCTGGAGCTGCTGCTGGGGACCGGGCTGTGCGGGGCGCTGAGCACCTACTCGACGTTCTCGTACGAGACGCTGCGGCTGGCCGAGCGGGGCTGGACGTTCCTGGCGGCGGCGAACGCGGCGGCGTCGGTCCTGGTCGGGCTGGGGTCCGTACACCTCGGGTCGCAGGTGGCTGAGCAGCTGTTCGCGTGAAGGCGTGTCCCTTACGGGTCAAAGGGAGTTGGAGACATTGACCCGCTCATGCGGACCGATCGGCCTCATCCCCGCCCTCAGGCTCCGGAGGTGCCCCCGTGCGCCAGTTGTCCGCTTCCCTCCGACTGACCGTCACCGCGCTCGCGGTCGCCGCGACGGCCGGCTGCATGAGCGTCGGCGAGGACGCGGCGAAGCCCGGGCCCTCCTCCTCGGCGGACCGCCGGGCCGGCGCCGCGGCGGGCGCGGGCTCCGCAGCCGGGCGGAACTCCGGGGTCCACGGCAACGGCCACGGCGCGAAGGACGGTACGGGGACCCAGGACGGCAAGCCCAAGGAGGACGGCAAGGCCTCCGGGGCGACCGGGGCCTCGCCCAGCCCGGGCGCGCCGGGCGGGGCTCCGGGCGTGCCCGTGCCGTCGGCGGGGCCGGGCGGGGGCGCGGGCGGACAGGGCCCCCAGGTGCCGCCGGGCGGTTCCGGGGGCTCCGGTTCGGGTGGTTCCGGCGGTTCCGGCGGCTCGGGTGGGCCGGGCGGCTCGGGTGGCGGGCAGCAGTCGGCCAGCCCGACTCCGCAGCCGCCGGCCACGACGCCTCCTGTGACGGAACCCACTCCGCCGACGGCGACTCCGCAGCCCGAGCCGAGCACCCAGCCGGCGCCCTAGAGCGGGGCTCAGGCGGGGCCGGACGGCTCCCGGGCGCGAGTCGCGGGCGCTGCGGGTCCCCGCCATCACCGCCATCACCGCAGGTCAGAAGCTTATTGCTGGAACGATTTGCCAGACCCGGGGGAGGGTGCGTATGGTTATAGATCGTTTGATCCCATTGCCCGGCGCCGAATCCGAAGAGCGCCGTGTGGCGCGTACTCTCCCTAGCCGTGGCTGACCGCATTGAGGCGGTCGATTTGCGATTCACGGAGTTTGGGCGCGTGCCGAGACTCCGGAAGGTTTCGCATTTCGCATGTCCATTTCCAGTTCTGACCGTTCCGTCATGCCCGAGAACGACTCCAACGAGATCGTCGACGCCGAGACCCTTGCGGTCACCGAGGCCATCGAGGCCGCTGAGGCGAACGAGATCATCGAGGCCCTCGAGGCCGACGTGAACACCGACGGGTCCCTCGAGGACTCCACCACCGACTTCGACGACGACGCTGACGCTGACGCGGAGCCCACGATCACCTTCGGCGACCTCGGTCTGCCCGAGGGCATCGTGCGCAAGCTCGCCCAGAACGGCGTCACCGCCCCCTTCCCGATCCAGGCCGCGACCATCCCGGACGCCCTGGCCGGCAAGGACATCCTCGGCCGTGGCCGCACCGGTTCCGGCAAGACCCTCTCCTTCGGTCTGCCGACCCTGGCCTCGCTGGCCGGCGGCCACACCGAGAAGAAGAAGCCCCGCGCGATCATCCTCACGCCGACCCGTGAGCTCGCGATGCAGGTCGCGGACGCGCTCCAGCCCTACGGCGACGTGCTCGGCCTGAAGATGAAGGTCGTCTGCGGCGGTACCTCCATGAGCAACCAGATCTTCGCTCTGGAGCGCGGTGTCGACGTCCTCGTCGCCACCCCGGGCCGTCTGCGCGACATCATCAACCGTGGTGCCTGCTCCCTGGCGAACGTCCAGGTCGCGGTCCTCGACGAGGCCGACCAGATGGCCGACCTGGGCTTCCTGCCCGAGGTCACCGAGCTGCTCGACCAGATCCCCGGCGGCGGCCAGCGCATGCTCTTCTCCGCCACCATGGAGAACGAGATCGGCACCCTGGTCAAGCGCTACCTGACCAACCCGGTCACGCACGAGGTCGACAGCGCCCAGGGCAACGTCACGACCATGACGCACCACGTCCTCGTCGTGAAGCCGAAGGACAAGGCGCCGGTCACGGCCGCTATCGCCGCCCGCAAGGGCCGCACCATCATCTTCGTCCGCACCCAGCTGGGCGCCGACCGCATCGCCGAGCAGCTCGTCGAGGCCGGCGTGAAGGCCGACGCGCTGCACGGCGGCATGACGCAGGGTGCCCGTACCCGCGTCCTCGCCGACTTCAAGGACGGCTACGTCAACGCGCTCGTCGCCACCGACGTCGCCGCCCGCGGCATCCACGTCGACGGCATCGACCTCGTCCTGAACGTGGACCCGGCCGGCGACCACAAGGACTACCTGCACCGCTCGGGCCGTACCGCCCGTGCCGGCAAGTCGGGCGTCGTGGTCTCCCTGGCCCTGCCGCACCAGCGCCGCCAGATCTTCCGCCTGATGGAGGACGCGGGCGTCGACGCCACGCGCCACATCGTCCAGGGCGTCGGCGCCTTCGAGCCGGAGGTCGCCGAGATCACCGGTGCGCGTTCGCTGACCGAGGTCCAGGCCGACTCCGCGAACAACGCCGCCAAGCAGGCCGAGCGTGAGGTCGCCGAGCTCACCAAGCAGCTGGAGCGCCTGTCGCGCCGTGCCGTGGAGCTGCGCGAGGAGGCCGACCGCCTCGTCGCCCGTTCCGCCCGTGAGCGCGGCGAGGACCCGGAGGCCGCTGTCGCCGAGGTGACCGAGGCCGCCGAGGCCGAGGTCGCGGCTGCCGCTGCCGCCGCTGCCGCCGAACTGGCCGCGCAGGAGCGCCGCGAGGAGCAGCGCGCCCAGCGCGACGACCGCGGCAACTTCGAGCGTCGCGACAACCGTGGTGGCGACCGCGACAGCCGTGGCGGCGACCGCGGCGGCTTCCGCCGTGACGACCGCGGCGGCGACCGTGGTGGCCGTCCGTCGGGTGGCTTCAACCGTGACGACCGTGGTGGCGACCGTGGCGGTTTCCGCCGCGACGACCGTCCGTCCGGTGGCTTCCGTTCCGGTGGCGACCGTCCGTCCGGTGGTGGCTTCCGTCGCGACGACCGTCCCTCGGGTGGCTTCAACCGCGATGACCGTGGTGGCGACCGTGGTGGCTTCCGCCGCGACGACCGTCCGTCCGGTGGCTTCCGCTCCGGCGGCGGCGACCGTCCGGCCACGGGCAACGGCACGTACAACCGTGACGACCGCACCTCCGGCAGCGGCTTCCGTTCCGGTGGCGACCGTCCCTCCGGTGGTGGCTTCCGCCGCGACGACCGTCCCTCCGGCGGTTTCAACCGCGACGACCGTCCGTCCGGTGGCTTCCGCTCCGGCGGCGCCGGCGACCGCCCGTACGGCCGCCGCGACGACAACCGCCCCTCGGGCTCCGGTTCCACCGGCTCCTTCGGCGGCCGCCGCGACGACAAGCCGCGCTGGAAGCGCAACGGCTGATCGCAGCCGCCTGAGCTGAACCTCTGACAGGGCCCCCACGACCGCTCGCACCGAGCCGGCCGCGGGGGCCCTGTCGCGTCTTGCTACGACCCCCGGGCTTTTGCGGTGGGGCATGGCGACGCGGACCGCGGCCACCCCCGCGCACAGGGGAGTAGAACCAGTCACCGTTGACCTTGAGCTCGAAGGGACGTCAACCGGAACCGAGGTCGACCCGCTGCGTGACCTGGCCGGTCCGCAGTTCGGTCCCGGCCACGACTCCCTTGTCGCCCTCGGGAGCCCACAGGGTGGAGCCCCACAGCACGGACTGCGCCACGGCCTTGGCGTCCAGGATCCGTCCGGCGTCGACGTCGGCCACGAAGAAGCGCAGGGTGGAGTTCTCGGTCGCCGCGAAGAGTACCTAGCGGCCGGAGGCCTGCTCCACCTGGACGGGCTGCAGCCGCGTCCTGTAGGGCAGCGGCACCTGGCGGATCGAGCCGCCGGCGCCCGCGTCGATCACGTTCAGCGCGATCCCGCAGCCGAAGCACATGGGGTCACCCGTGTCCACGGCCGACACCGAGACGAACCGGCCGTCGCTCCTCCTACGGGGACGGCCCGGCTGCCTACCACGCGCCCACCAGGAAGCGGATCCCGCTGCCCTTCACCCCCCAGCCCTTCACGGTGCGGCTCGGCGACGGCTACCTCGTGCACCAGGCGGGCGTCGGCCTGGAGGTCACCAACCTGCGCTCCGGCGCGCCGGTCCGCGAGCCCGACATCGCCGCGTACGTCGGCTCGTTCGGCACCGGCTGGACCATCGACCGGTTCGGCGGCCGCCTGGCCTACACGGACGCGAGCGAGACCGTGCACCTCGTGGGCGTCGCCGGCACGGCCTCTCCGCTCGCGGTGATCGACCAGGACACCGCCGCCACCGTCGACTTCAAGCAGGCGAAGACCTGGCAGGCCCGCTGGTGGCTGTCCAGGCCCGTCTCCTCCTGGAAGTTGACGGTGCGCAACAAGACGTCCGGCATCACCACGGTGGTGCGCACCGGCACCGAGGCGCGCGGCCTGATCGCCCCCTCGTGGGACGGAAAGTCCCCCTTGGGTTCGTGCCTCTTCACCGGTGACTACGAGTGGACGCTCACCGCCACGCCCGCCGACGGCCGGGGCGCCGGCACTGCGCCGGTGAACTGACCGCGACAGGCCGGTCGGCCGATACCCGATCGGCTCACCGGCGCTGTCCGGCTATGCTCTGGGGTGAGCACACGGAGGGCCATTAGCTCAATTGGCAGAGCAGCGGACTTTTAATCCGTTGGTTGTCGGTTCGAGTCCGACATGGCCTACCGCTCGCAGGCGGCGGACACGTCCTCTGACCTGCTACTGAGCGCCCCACCCGGTTTCGGCCAGGTGGGGCGCTCAGTCGTATCCGGGCCCGTGCGGGAGCGATGCGTGAACGGACGGCCCGTCATCCCCTGGTCGTGAGACGGACAGACGGGAACGCGGATGGAGATCAGGTTCGAGGGCGGTGTCGTCGCCGAGGCGGTACCGGGGCAGATCGGGTCCGTGCCCCGGTTCTCGGTCGGTGGGCGGTTCGTGGTCGTCTCGCCGTACGCGGACCGGTGGGGCCGGGAGAAGTTCATCGGGGCGACCTTCGGCAGCATGGACTGGCTGTGGGAAGGCGACGACGAGATTCGTTTCGACAAGGAGACCCGGGATCTCGTGGGCGTCATGGTCGCGCTCCCCGAAGAGGAGGACGCGGATTGGGACGGGACCGAATGGTTGCGGCTTCTGCGGGAGAGCGGTGGTGTGAGGGCGAGGGCGGTGGAGGACTTCTCCGCCCGGCCGATGGAGGTGCGGTGGGTGGCGCCCGGCGCGAAGGCCATCGTCTGCGCGTACTCCGCTTTCCCTTCCGGTACTTCCGGGCTGCGGCGTCTGCGCGTGGCGCCGGATTTCGACCTGGTGGCGGCGGCCGACGGGACCTACGCCGGCTGGATTCTGGAAAACCCGGCCGACTGCGTGGTGGAAGCCTTCGAGGACCGTCGGCCCGATGCTGCGGCGGATGCGTTCAGGGAGACGCTTGCTGAGTTCCTCGACCTGTTCGTCGAGCCCAGGATCGATGCGATGCAGGACGAGGACCCCGCCCTCCTGGTCCGCCTCGAAGCCCTGCTCACCCGGGTCTCGGCCCTGCCCCCCGACCCGCGCCACGACGCGATGCGCAGGTGGATGCTGCAGGTTCGGGAGGACTGGTACGCAATCGCCGCCGTCGGCTCCCACGTGCGGCAACGCGCGTCCGGGGATGTGTAGAATCTGGCGTAGAGAGTCGGACCTGAGTGCGCAATTCACCGGTCCGGCAATCGAAGAATTTCGGTGGTCATTGCGTTAGGGAAACGCCCGGTTACATTCCGAACCCGGAAGCTAAGCCTTTCAGCGCCGATGGTACTGCAGGGGGGACCCTGTGGGAGAGTAGGACGCCGCCGAATAGATGTAAGAGGCCCTGTCTGCGCATGCGCGGACAGGGCCTCTCTTTTTTGTCTGAGGGCCGTCGCCTGCATCGTCATGGAAGACCAGACGATCGGAGATCACCCTTCCTTCTGCGAGGGGAAATGATGTTGCGCACCAGCGAAGACGACCTCGTTGAACTCATCCGCAGCAGCGGCCTCGAAGTGGACAGGGTCCAGGGCAACGAACCCGGACCCTCGGTCGAAACGGCTTGGCGGGCCATGGCGGGCTTCGGCGTGGAGCCCAGAGCCACCTTTCCCTTGAAGGGAGACCTCGGGGGAGTCCACCAGCTGTGGCTCGAACATGCCCGCGGAGCCGATGTCGTCGACGACGACGGGACGTTCCTTCTCACGGCCGTTGTGAGGGGGAGTGCCGGGGTCGGCTGGGTCCGCGTGCGTCTTACGGACAAGGCCGACGTCGCCCGCCTCGTAGACGACCAAGGGCGGATCGAATTCATCGCCCGATCCCGCTCCAGCGCCCACATCTGCGGCATCACTGCGGAGGAGTACGACCACTGGCTCGTCAGCCTGACTCTCTGAAGAAGAGCGTGATCAAGGCAGCTGGATTGTCGTGCCCGCACATGCGTCGGTTCCGTCGGCGCCGATCGCGTTGATTTCGGTGCCCCCGGACACACTGCCCGCCGCCGTGGTCTTCGAGCTGTCCGGCAACGGCTGAGGGCGGCGGCGGACGCCCGCACGCGTGAGCGCCCCACCCGATCGGTCCGGGTGGGGCGCTCGTGCGTACGGGGTGTGGGTCAGGCGGAGGCGCCGCGGCGGCGGCGGCCGAGCCAGGCGGCGGCCGCGCCGAGGGCGACCAGGGTGGCGGCGAGGCCGGCGTACAGGCCGGTGGAGGAGTCGGAGCCGGTGCTGGCGAGGGCGCCGCCCGCCGAGCCGGTGGTGGTGGTCAGGTTGGTCTGGCCCGTGGCGACGGCCGGCTGGACCGAGGGGGTGGCGGAGGGCGTGGCCGAGGGGGTCGTGGACGGGGTGGCCGACGGGGTCGGGGCGGGGCCCTTGTCGTCCGTGATCGGCGCGAGGACGAACTGGACCGCGCTGTGCTTGAGCGGCGAGCTGTTGCCCTTGGCGAGCGCCACCTGGGACTCCAGCGTGATCGTCGTCCTCTTCTTGATCTCGGTGTCGAGGCCCAGGCTCACGCGCAGCTCCACGGTGCGGGTGCCCGACGCCGCGCCGAAGCCCTTGGGGATCTGGGGCAGCGCGTACTGGCTGTCCACGGCCTTCAGGTCCTGCCAGCGGCCGTCGATCAGGGCCTGGATCCGGAAGTCGGCCTTCTCCTGGCCGGGGTGGGACAGGGCCAGGGTGGTCGCGAGGGCGTTGTCGAAGGTGCCTTCGCCCGTGGCCTGGTAGTTCAGGTTCAGGTAGGCGCGCCGCTCCTTGCCGCCCGGCTCGGCGTTGGCCTCCGTGAACCAGGTCTTCAGCTCGCCCGGCTTGATCTGCGGGTCGACCTGGAAGAGGTGGGAGTCGGCGCCGCCGGGGGCGACCGAGTTGTTGAAGCTGCTGGCGGTGAACTTGAAGTCACCGTCGTTGGTGGGGTAGTTCGCGCCGAGGCCGACGGTGACCTTCCAGGTCATCTTGCCGTTCGCCGGGATGTCGAAGCCCTTCTGGGCGTCCGAGGCGTTCGCCGGGTAGAAGAGGCCCTGCCACTCGCCGTCCTGCTGGCCCACCGCGTACTTCGTCGCCGGCGCGTCCACCGCGTCGACCTTGAAGACGATGGCGTTCTCCTCCAGCGGGCTGGGGCCGCTCGGGTCCACCAGCATCCACGGGTTGTAGGTGACGGCCTTGTCCGAGGGGTTCTTCACGGTCAGGTCGAAGGTCTCGGTGGCTCCGCCGCGGGTCAGCGACCCGTTGGGGACCGGGGTGCTCATCTCCGTACGCAGCACGTTGTGGCCGTCGGTGGCCGGTGCGGCGGCCGCGGTGGTGGCCGACAGCGGAAGCAGAGTGGTGACGACGCCGGCGACGACTGCGATGGCGGCTGCGGTGCGAACGGACATGGTGGACTCCCCCCAGGAATCACAAGGCATCGGCAGAGCGCCGAGGCGGGTTGGTGTGGTCGGTGTCGCCCGGCCGGTCCGTGTTCCCCCTGGCCTTGGCGACAGGTGAATCATCGCCGGTGTCCGATCCCTGAACGATCCCTGAAGTGTCACCGGCGTGCAACAGAGATGATCTTGGAAACGGAACGCGCCGTTCACGGGCTCCGTCAGCCCCTCCGAAACTCAGTTTTAGGTCTCTGACCTGCGGTGATGTCGCTCCAGGAGGGGGTCGGCCGTTTATTGGCGGAGCGCTCCCCCTGGATGGCGTAGAGTTGTGTTTACCGACGCGGGGTGGAGCAGCTCGGTAGCTCGCTGGGCTCATAACCCAGAGGTCGTAGGTTCAAATCCTGCCCCCGCTACTCAGTACGAAGGCCCGGTTCCCCTTGGGGAGCCGGGCCTTCGTCGTGTTCCCGGCCCGTTCTCACGCGCCGTCACCCGCCCGGCTCGCCCCGGGTCCGCGTGCGGTGCGCCCCTGGCCACGGCGCGCGTGACGTTCCGTATCCGAAAAGGCGCGCTGCGCAAGGGAGCTGGCGGACCGTCATTCCCAGCGTGTGGCTGAAGAGGTGAGGGAGTCGGTTGATTTTTGCCCGAGTTGATCCCTCTTTGCTGGGAAAAGCCCTGGCCAGAGCCGGTCGGTGCGTGGCTGATTGGTGTGAACGATCAATCGCAACAGCTTGGAATCACTCCCCTACGTCTATTACCTTTCGATAACGCAGCGCGGTCGTCCCAGCCGTCGCAAGAGACGGCACCGTGCGCGCGCGCGTCACAGCGCGTCGATGAGGAGTGTGCCCCGGTGGCCTCCAACTTGCCTGCCCCTGAAGGCATCGAAGTCCAGGAGCCGCCCACGGCGGGTGCCTGGGGCGAGTGGAATCCCACCGAGGATTCGGTCCGTCCGGTCCGCGGCAAGCACCGGGTCGCCAAGCAACGCGGAGGCCTGGCCCGCAGCTCCACCGTGCTGGGCGTCGGTGTCATCGCGGCCGTCGGCGCCAGCGGCATCGCCACCGCGCAGGACCGCCCCCAGGTTGCGATATCCCTGCCGGACCTGCCCGATCTGCCCGGCCTGATGTCCGGGGACCAGGGGCAGGCGGACGGCGGGGCCGCCGCCGCAGCCGCCGCGAAGACGGGGATCATCGCGCAGCAGTCCGAGCAGGGCGCCGACGCCGGCGAGGTGCTGCGCCACCGGATCCTCCAGCAGGCCGAGTCCCAGCAGAACGCCGCCGAGGCACAGGCCCGGTCGGAGGCCGAGCGGGCCGCGCGGGAGACCGCGGCGCAGGAGGCGAAGGACAAGCTGGAGGCGGCCCGCAAGGCGGCCGAGGAAGCCAAGGCGCAGGCCGAGGCGAAGGCCGCGGAAGAGGCCGAGGCCGCCGCGAAGGCGGCCGCGGCCAAGGCCGAGCAGGAGCGCGCCGCGGCGTCCGGCGCCTACGCGCTGCCCACCTCCGCCTACACCCTCACCTCCCACTACGGGGTGGCCGGCTCCATGTGGTCCTCCGGCTACCACACCGGCCTCGACTTCGCGGCCCCCACCGGCACCCCGGTCAAGGCGGTGGCCGCCGGGACGATCACCTCGGCCGGCTGGTCCGGGGCGTACGGCTACCGGATCGTGCTGGAGCTGGAGGACGGTACCGAGGTCTGGTACTGCCACCTCTCCTCGATGTCCGTGACCTCCGGCTCGGTCGCCGCCGGAAGCACCATCGGCCGCGTCGGCGCCACCGGTAACGTCACCGGCCCCCATCTCCACCTGGAAGTGCGCAAGGGCGGATCGACGGTGGACCCGCTGGCGTGGCTGAACTCCAAGGGCCTGAACGTCTGAGGTCGGCCGCCGGGTTCGCGTGCGCCCGCCGCGGCAGCGGTACGCCGGCCCGTGCGGCCGCGACCGCGGGGCTGAGCGGGTCCAGCGGGTCGAACCACGGAGGGAGCAGCTCCTCCAGGACCGCCGCCCGGGCCAGCGCGGGACCGGCCGTCGCGCGGCGCAGCCACAGCCGGTGCAGCAACTCCCGCTCCCGGCCCGCGAAATCCGGCTCCCGGCCCGGGCCACCGCGGCGCGCGCGGTTGCGGAGCAGAGCCAGGGCCGCCGCGTCCGCCTCGTACCGGGCGACGGCGCGTCCCGCGGCCCGGCCTCCGCTGCGCCGGGCCAGGGAGCGGGCCAGGGACCGCGCCGGCATCGAGGCCAGCGCCGGCACCTCGGCGGGGCCGAGCCAGCCCGCGGCCGCGTACAGGGCGAGCTCCCCGGCGACGGCTTGCAGCCGGCCGCGCCGTATCCGCACCGCCAGCCACACCAGCAGCCCGAACACGGGGACCATCACGCAGGCGTAGACCGTGTAGAAGCCGTGCTCCCCCAGCTGCGAGGAGCCGTTCCACAGGGCGTGCATGCACATGGCCAGCGCCAGGCCGAGCAGCGGCAGGCCGAGTCGGCGCGAACGGCGGGCGCTGAGCGCGGCGGCGCCGAAGCCGAGGCCGGTGAGCACCGTGAACAGCGGGTGCGCGAACGGCGACAGCACTATCCGCACGAAGAAGGTCGCCGCCGTCACCGAGTCCAGCAGGCCGGCGCCCTCGGCGAGGTCCTCGCCGTAGGCGTTGCCGAGGTAGAGGATGTTCTCGGTGAAGGCGAAGCCGGTGGCGGTGAACCCGGCCACCACGAATCCGTCGGCGGGGCCCGTGAAGTGCCGTCTGCGGAACACGAACACCAGCACCAGGGCGGCCGCCTTGGCGCTCTCCTCCACCACCGGGGCGATGGCCACCGAGCCGAGGTGGTCGGCGTCGGACGGGTCGGTCGCGGCGGCGGCTATCCACTCGGTGGCGACGTTGTTGGCCAGTATCGCGATCAGCGCCGCGGTGCAGGCACCCCAGCCGAAGCAGAACAGCAACTGCGGCCAGGGCGCGGGCGCGGCCCGGCCGAGCCACCGGAAGGCCGCCATGAGCGGCGCCACCGGCAGCAGGGCCAGGCCGAGACCGACGAAGAAGCCGGCCGTGCCGGTCTGCTCCCGTACGAGTTCGAGGATCGAGATCCCGGTGGCGGCGAGCAGGACGAGGAGCACGCCCGTGCGGACCGCGCCCGACGGACGTACGAGCCTGGGGGTGTCTCCCAGCGGAAGCCGGGGGAGGAGCGCTCGGAACACACCATGACCCTAGCGATCCGTTCTGACACGCGCAGTGACGTTGTCAGTTCTCCCTGCGGCGGAAGAGCAAGTCGTGTACGACGTGGCCCTTGTCCAGGCCCTGGCCCTCGAAGCGGGTGAGCGGCCGGAAGTCGGGGCGCGGCGCGAAGCCGCCGTCGGGCTGGGTGTTCTCGAAGTCCGGGTGCGCGGTGAGGACTTCGAGCATCTGCTCGGCGTACGGCTCCCAGTCGGTCGCGCAGTGCAGCACGCCCCCGGGTGCCAGGCGGGTGGCGGCCAGCGTGAGGAACTCGGGCTGGATCAGCCGCCGCTTGTGGTGGCGGGCCTTGGGCCACGGGTCCGGGAAGTACACGCGGATCCCGGCCAGGGAGGCGGGCGGCAGCATCTCGCGCAGCAGGATGATCGCGTCGCCGTTGGCCACGCGGACGTTGGTGAGGCCGCCCCGCTCCGCGAGGGCGAGGAGGTTGCCCTGCCCGGGGGTGTGCACGTCGGCGGCGAGGATCCCGGTGCCGGGGTCGGCGGCGGCCATTTGGGCGGTGGCCTCGCCCATGCCGAAGCCGATCTCCAGGACGACGGGGAGGCCGTCGAAGAGCTCCTTGAGGTCGATGACCTCGTGGCCGTCGATGTCCAGGCCCCACGTGCCCCACAGGCGCTTCAGGGCCTCACCCTGGCCGGTGGTGACCCGGCTGCGCCGGGGCTGGAAGCTCCGGATCCGCCGCTCGTGGTGCGAGCCGGCCGGGTCCGGCGAGGGCCCGTCGGGGAACCGGGGCTCGGTCCGCCACTTCGGGGGGACGTAGGAGTTCGCCTCCGGCACGGTCTCCGGGGCGCTGGGCGGGGGGGTACGGGACTCAGACACAATGCCCAGATTCTACGGCCCGGGGAGCAGCCGCTCCGGCGCGGCGCCGCGGCGCGGGCTCCGGCCCGGGGCCCCCGCGCCTCACCCGCCGAGCGTGCGCAGGGCCCGCATCGCGATCTCGCGGCCGATCGGGAGCGAGGCGGTCGCGGCGGGCGACGGCGCGTTCAGGACGTGGACCGTGCGCGGGGCCTCGCGGATCAGGAAGTCGTCGACGAGGGTCCCGTCGCGCAGCACGGCCTGCGCGCGGACCCCCGCCGCGGCGGGGCGCAGGTCCGCCGCCGTGACGGCGGGCAGCAGGCGGCGCACCGCCCGGGTGAAGGCCTGCTTCGACAGCGAGCGGTGGATCTCGCCCGTCCCGTACCGCCAGTGCCGGGCGGCCATCCGCCAGGAGCCCGGCCAGGCGAGCTCGTCCGCGAGGTCGCGGGGGCGGACGGTGGACCAGGTGTAGCCCTCGCGGGCCAGCGCGGGCACCGCGTTGGGCCCGACGTGGACGCCGCCGCCGATGCCCCGGGTCAGGTGCACCCCGAGGAAGGGGAACGCCGGATCGGGCACCGGATACACCAGCCCGCGGACCAGGTCGGGACGCGCCAGGTCGTAGTACTCGCCCCGGAAGGGGACGATCCGCATCCCGGGGTCGTCCCCGGCCAGCCGGGCGACCCGGTCGCACTGCAGACCCGCACAGTTCACCAGGACCCGGGCCCGGACCACCAGGCCGGACGTGGTGCGGACCGCCACCGCCGACGGGCGGCGCGAGATCAGGTCCACCGCCCCGCCGTAGACGATCTCCGCGCCGGAGGACTCCGCGAGCTGGGCGCTCACCTGGCCGTAGTCCACGATGCCGGTGCTGGCGACGTGGATCGCGGCCAGGCCCCGCACCTGCGGCTCGTACTCCGCTATCTGGGCCGGGCCCAGCTCGCGCACCGCAATGCCGTTCTCCCGGCCGCGCTGGACCAGGGCGTGCAGCCGGGGCAGCTCCTCGCGCTCCGTGGCGACGATCAGCTTGCCCGTCACCTCGTGCGCGATGCCGTGCTCCGCGCAGAACTTGACCATCTCGGCGGCTCCGCCCACCGCGAAGCGCGCCTTCAGCGAACCCGGCCGGTAGTAGATCCCGCTGTGGATCACCCCGCTGTTGCGGCCCGTCTGGTGCCGGGCCGGACCGGACTCCTTCTCCAGCACGACGACCCTGGTGCCCGGAGCGAGGCGCGACAGGGCGTGCGCCGTCGACAGGCCGACGATCCCGCCACCGATCACCAGCACATCGCAGTCCACGCCGCCGCCCACGCTGACACCTCCCACCCCTGCATACTGCACCCCACCACCGACAACGCGGCCCCCGGACCCCCTCCGGGTATGTGCCCCGGATCCCCGCGCCGCACCCCTACGCGGGCGCCACCAGCAGCGGCCGGGCCCGCTCGCGCAGCTCCGCCACGCGGGGTTCGTCCCCGTACGGTTCCAGGCGGTGCAGCAGGTCCCGTACGTATTCGGTCGTCCGCGCCGAGGAGATCCGGCCCGCCACCTCCACCGCCCGGGTGCCCGCCGCGCACGCCGCGTCGAGGTTGCCCGACTCCAGCTCCGCGACCGCGCTCACCACCAGCCGCAGCCCGTGCGAGCGCACGTACTCCTCGGTGGGCCGCGACAGCGCCTGCTCGGTGAAGCGCCGCACCTGCCGGGGCAGTTTGAGGTCCCGGTAGCATTCCGCCGCATCCGCCGCGAAACGGTCGTACGAGTAGAAACCCAGCCAGGTCGGATCCGGATCGCCCGCCCGCGCCCGCTCCAGCCAGCCCTCCGCCGCCCGCAGCGCCGCACCCGCCGCCGACGAGTCGCCGGCCTTCGCGTGCGCCCGGGCCTCGACCAGCCGGAAGAAGCTCATCGTGCGGGCGGTGGCCAGCCCGCGGTTGCGCTCGACGGCCGCCTGGGCGAGGTCGACGCCCTCGTCGGGGAAGTCCCGGTAGGTCGCCTGCAGGGACATCGAGGCCAGCACGTAGCCGCCGAGCGGTACGTCCGCGGCGGCGCGGGCCAGGCGCAGCGCCTGGATGTAGTAGCGCTGGGCCGCCTCCTGCTGGCCGGTGTCGAAGGCCATCCACCCGGCCAGCCGGGTCAGTTCGGCGGTCGCGCCGAACAGCGCGCGCCCCACCTCGTCGGTGTACGAGCCGAGCAGCAGCGGAGCCGCGTCCACCCGCAGGCACTCGGGGACCATCGACGAACGCCAGTCGCCGCCGCCGTACTTGGAGTCCCAGCGGCGGGCGTCCTCGGCCGCCTCGCGCAGCTTGGCCACATCGCTGTGGCCCACGCGCTGGCCGTGGTCGCGCGGCGTTTCGGGGGCGGGCTGCGCGGGCACAACGGTGGACGGCGGGCCCGCGGTCATGGGTCCCGTCGCCGGTCCGGTCGTACGTCCTTCCGGGGCCTCGTGAGCCGGCGGGTCCTGAGACGGGGTGGTCGCAGCCACGGGGTTCTGGCGTAAGGGACGCGGGTGCGCGTCCGGCTCAGGCCCGGCGTCCGTCAGCTCGACGGCTGTCGGCGCCGGGGCGGACGGGTTCTGGGAGGGGCGCGCCGGTTCGCGCGCCACCGAGCCGTCGGCAGGAGATATCAGCCACCGGGAGGCGGGCGTCGCGTACGCCGCCACCGAGAACGAGCCCGCGAGCGACTGCCAGATCCCGCCACCACCCCGCCGCCCCGCGAGGTCGAGCCGGTAGAGGTCGGTGGCCGAACGCACCGCCGCGCCCACGTCGCGCGGAAAGGCGAGGCCGACCTCGGGCGCGGGATCCGCGTCCGCCAGGCCGATCTCGTGCAGCGGCACCGGCCGGCCCAGTTTCGCGCCGATGGCGGCGGCGATCAGATGGGGCGCGGCGCCCTGCGGCACCATCCCCTTCGACACCCAGCGGGCCACCGAGGTCTTGTCATACCGCAGCGTCAGACCGCGCTGGGCGCCGAGGTCGTTGACGCGCCGGGCCAGCCCGGCGTTGCTGATGCCCGCGAGGGCGAGGACGGCGCCGAGCTTCTCATTGGGCTCGCGGAGCTCCCTGGACATGCGCCACCCCTCGTCACACGCGGAACGCATACGCCGCCGGGGCATAGGCGCCCGGCATTTCGTAAACCCAGCGTAGTTCCCCGCCTCCCAAGCGTTAAGGCCTCTACTTCCGTATGGCGGGATTGTTGTCCGTTTGCACAGTCCGCCCCGGACCCGGAGCCGGGGCGCACGGGTCCGCGCGTGCTCCGCCCGTGTGGCCGTGCGCCCGCCCGTGCGCTCTGGCCGGTCCGGGGGCCCGGCGATTCGATGTGCGGTGCGTGGGTCGGCCCGCTGCGCGGATCGGGCGGGCCGGGGGATGCCGCTACCTCAATCCCCGCGGGTGGCGGAACGGTCCGGGGGGCGGATCCCGCCTCCCGGACCGCGCCCGCGCCCCGCCGTGCGATGGCGCGCGAAGGCCCTCGGTACGGCCCTCAGGACGGTCGAAGAATGGCCGAAAGAGACCTATGGGACGGGGGGAACGGAACGCCAAATACCCCGTCACGGGGGCGTGTTCGTTTGCATGTGCGCCCCCTTTGACCCTCTCGCACGCCTGTCCCGTGGCAGCATGGACCCGAGCCACCCGGGGTCCCGCCGACCGCGCCCTCAGCGCCGTCCGTGCTGCCCGTGCCCCGGTCATGTGCCCACAGGCTGGGGAGGCGGCGGTGCGCTGGTTGGTGGGTTGGAGCAGTATCGCCGCGAGCTTCGGCACGGCCGGCCGCGTCCAGGGCCACGTCTCCGGCCAGGGCGGACACCGCCCCGGCGGATACGGCCACGGACGCGACGCCGGTTACGGCCACGGCGGTTACGGCGACACCGGCTACGGCGAGGGCGGCGCGCCCCTGCGCGGAGGCATCGCGGACGCCGCCCATCCGGGCGACCCGGGCGCGGACGCCGAACGCACCGTCCACCCCGTCGGCGCCCAGCTGCTGTGGGGCGACCCCGACCCGCTCTGGGCCGTCGGCGACTGGCGCCCCGACGAGATCCGCACGCTCACCGCCGACCCCGCCGACCCCTTCACCCGGCTCGCGGTCCTCGGCTGCTGCGGTGCGACCGACGCCGAACTGCGCAGCGCGCTCTACGCCGCCCGCGGCGGCGCGCTGCGCCACCTCACCCAGTGGCCCGGCAGCTACACCGCCGTCGTCCAGAACGGCCGCCGCATCACCGTCCTCGGCGACCTCGCGGGCGCCCGGCCCGTCTTCTACACCCCCTGGGCGAGCGGCACCGCGTACGCCACCGCCGCCCTCCCGCTCGCCGACCTCATCGAGGCACAGCTCGACATCGGCCACCTCGCCGCCCTGCTGGCCTGCCCCGACAGCCCGGAGGCACTGGGCGACGGCACACCGTACGCCGGGGTGCGGCGCATCCCGCCCGGGCACGCGCTCATCCTGCGCGAGGGGTCCCGCGAGATCACCGGCTACGAACAGGCCGCCTCCCTCGCGGTGGCCGCCCCCGAGGCCGACGCCGGGCGCGCGGTGGAGGGCGTGCGGGAAGCGTTGACGGCCGCGGTGCGCGCCCGGCTCACGGCGCCCCGGCATGCTCCCGACACCCTGCCGCCGTACGATCCCGGCCCCGTGCCCGGCATGGGCCCCGCCGACCGGCGCGCGGCCCGCGGCGCCCCGGCCCCGGGGGTGGGCGCCGACCTCTCCGGCGGCAGCGCCTCCGCGACCCTGGCCCTGCTGGCGGCGGGTCTGCCCGGCGCCCCGGGCAGTCTGATGAGCCCGGCCGGGGCGCGGCTGCTGGCGGTCACCTTCAACGACCTGGCCACCCCGCAGGGGCGCGAGGCCGAACTGGAACGGGCCAGGATCATCGCGGCCGACCCGAGGCTGCACCACGTCGTCGTGGCCGCCGCCGAGGAGGCCCTCCCGTACGCGGACCTCGACGGCCCGCTCACCGACGAGCCCGGGCCCTCGCTGGTCTTCGCCGCGCGCGAGCGCCGCCGGCTGGCCGCGGGCAGCGCCGACCACTTCACGGGCCATGGCGCCCGCCAGGTCCTGGACGCGCACCCGGCGCGCATGGCCGACCTGCTGATGGACCGCCGGCGGCGCCACCTGCTGCGGCCGGTGGCGGCGCTGGCGCGTTCGGCCTCCGCCTCGGGAGCCGCCGGGGAATCCCTGCTGGTACCGCTGACCGTGTACGCGGCGGCCCGCAGACTTTCCCGTACGACGTACCGCGCGGGCATGGAGGCCGCCGCGGCCAGGCTCCGCGAGGGCGGGGTCACCGAGAGATCCTCCGGTCCGGTGGACGCCTCCCTCGCCGCCCTGACCTGGTCGCGGCCGGGCCCGGCGGCGGGCTGGCTCACGGGGGAGGCACTGGCGGAAGTATCGATCCGTCTCGCGGCCGCCGCCGGCCGCCCGCCGCTGTCGCTGCGGCCGGGGGAGGCGCGGGCCCGCGCGCTGCTCGCCCGGCACGCCGCCGACCACCGGGTCTTCGAACAGGCCGTGGAGGTCCGCAGCCAGCGCCTGCACGCCCCCTTCCTGGACAACCAGGTCGTCCGGGCCGCCCGCGCCCTGCCGGAATCCCTGCGGGTCCAGCCCGGGGCCCGGGCCGAGATCCTGCGGACCGTCCTGTCCTCCGCCGGGGTGCGCGAGTTCCCCGCGGGCTGGGGGGCCACCGCCCACACCCCGAACGAGACGGCGACCCGGCTGGGGCTGCGCGCCGCCCTGGGCGACCTGCTGGACCTCTTCGCCTCCCCGCTGCTCGCGGACGCCGGGCTGATCGAGGCCCGGGTGGTGCGCCAGGCGCTGCTCGACGCGGCGGACGGCCGCCCGGTCCCGCTGGACGGCCTGGCGGAACTCGTCTCGATGGAGCTGTGGCTCCACCGCCTCCTGGCCCGCCGCGGCACCTGCTGGACCGGCACCTCAACAGCCCGCCGCAGGGCAGTCCCGGAGGGAGTCCCGGTCCACCGCCCGGCGCTGTCGTGACGGGGCTGGGCGCGGCGGGGGCTGGTGCACGGCTGGGCGCTGGCCCGAGCGGGGCGCGGCTGGGGGCGGTGCGCGGCCGGGCGTTGTCGTGACGGGGGCCGCTGCCGGGGCGGTGTGCCCGGCACTGCCCTGACCGGGGCCTGGCCTTCGGTGCACTGCCCAGCGTTGTCCTGACCGGGCCCGGCTACGGCCGGTGCGCCGGTGGGCGTTGGCCTGGCCGGGTCGTGCGCCGTTCGGCGCTTGTCCCGCCGCGGCCAGGCGCGGGGCGGGCGCTGAGGCGCGCCCCGGCGAAATCCGCTGCCGCGTCCCCGCAGGGGCCCGGCAGAATGGCCCCGTGCGCTACCTCATCCTCGGCCCCACCGAGGCGCGCGACGAGACCGGCGCTCCCCTCCCCCTCGGCGGCGCCCGGCTGCGCGCCCTCCTCGCCGCCCTCGCCCTGCGGGCCGGCGCCCGCGCCTCCGTGCCCGATCTCGTCGACGAGGTCTGGGGCGACGACCCGCCCCAGGACGCCCCGGCCGCGCTCCAGGCCCTCGTCGCCCGCCTGCGCCGCGCCCTCGGCAGCCGCGCGTCCGTCCACACGGACCCGGCCGGCGGCTACCGCCTGGCCGCCGAGCGCGAGGACGTCGACCTGCACCGGTTCAACCGGCTGGCAGCCCACGGCGGCCGCGAGCTCGCCACCGACCCGGAAGCCGCCGCCCGCACCCTGCGCGAGGCCCTGGCCCTGTGGCGCGGCCCCGCCCTCGCCGACCTGCCCGAGCCCGCCCGTACCGCCCATGCGGCCGCCACCGAGGCCCGCCGCGGCGCGGCCCTGCGGGACCGCATCGAGGCCGACCTCCGCGCCGGCGCACCGGCCCCGGCCGATCTCCTGCCGGAGATCGAGACGCTGATCCAGGAGCGCCCGTACGACGAAACCGCGCGCGCCCAGCAGATCCGCGCGCTGCGCGCGGCGGGCCGACCCGCCGAGGCCCTGGCCGCGTACGACCGCACGCGCCGCGTCCTCGCCGACGGGCTCGGCACCGACCCCGGCCCCGAACTCACCGCCCTCCACGCGGAACTCCTTCGGCCCGCAGCACACCCACCGCTGCCCCACCCGCAGGCGCAGCCCCAGCCCCGGCCCCCGCGCGGCAACCTCCGCCCCCGCCTCACCTCCTTCGTCGGCCGCGCACCCGAACTGGCCTCCCTCCACTCCGACCTGGCCCGGCACCGCCTCATCACCCTCACCGGCCCCGGCGGTTCCGGAAAGACCCGCCTCGCCGAGCACGCGGCGGCCGACCACCCCGAGCCCGGCTGGATCGTCGAACTCGCCCGCCTCGACCACCCCGCCGCCGTCCCCGGCGCCGTCCTCAGCGCCCTCGGCCTGCGCGAGAACTCCCTGGTCGCCCGCGAGAAGACCGCCGCCGAGGACCCCACCACCCAGCTCGTGGAGCACTGCGCACACCGCCGCCTGCTCCTCGTCCTCGACAACTGCGAGCACGTCGTCGGCGCGGCCGCCGAGCTCGCCGAGCGACTCCTCACCCACTGCCCCGGCGTCCGGATCCTGGCCACCAGCCGCGAACCCCTCGGCGTGCCCGGCGAGCGTGTCCGCCCCGTCGAACCCCTGCCCTCCGCCCACGCCCACCGTCTCTTCGCCGACCGCGGGGCCGCCGCCCGCGCCGGGTTCACGGTGGACGAGGACCCGGACGCCGTGGCCGAGATCTGCGCCCGCCTCGACGGTCTGCCGCTGGCGATCGAGCTGGCGGCGGCGCGGCTGCGGCTGCTGACCCCGCGCCAGATCGCGGACCGGCTCGACGACCGGTTCCGGCTGCTGACGAGTGGAGCCCGTACGGTCCTGCCCCGCCAGCAGACCCTGCGGGCCGTCGTCGACTGGTCCTGGGACCTGCTGGACGCGTCCGAGCGGGCCGTCCTGCGCCGCCTGTCCGTCTTCGCCGGCGGCTGCGACCTGGCCGCCGCGGAGGCCGTCTGCGCGCAGGGGTCCCTCGACGTGGCCGACGTCCTCGGCTCCCTCGTCGACAAGTCCCTCGTCGTCGCGGAGCCGGAGGATCCAGAGCTCGGCGGCGGGTCCGCGATGCGCTACCGCATGCTCGAAACCATCCACGAGTACGCCGCCGAGCGCGCCGCGTCCCACCCCCGGGATCCAGCCCACCCCTCGGACCCGGCCCACCCCTCGGACCCGGCCCACCCCTCGGACCTCTCGGACGCCCGCGCCACCGCCCGCCGCCACGCCGCCCACTTCCTCGCCCTCGCCGAGGAGGCCGAGCCCCTGATCCGCTCCGCCGCGCAGCTCCCCTGGATCCGCCGCGTCGAGACCGAGCTCGACAACCTCCGCGCCGCCCTGCACACCGCCCTCGTCGTGGACCGCGACACCGAGACCGCCCAGCGCCTCGTCTTCGCCCTCGGCTGGTTCTGGTGGCTGCGCAACTACCGCACCGAGGGCGCCGAGTGGACCGCCCGCGTCCTCGCCGACACCCCCTCGGACCACCCCGAGGGCTCGCCCGCGTACTGGCGGCGCATGCGCCTGCAGATCCTCAACCTCTTCCTGCTCGCCGAGGGCAAACCCGCCGAGAGGTTCCGCACCGCCGAGTACCGCGCCCTCGCCGCCCGCATCAAGGAGACCCACCGCCACCCCTCGCCGCAGACCACCACCTTCCCCGGCATGCTGTGGCCGATGACCGCCTTCCTCACCGGTGAGGACCCCCTCGACTTCCATGCCGACCTCGACCAGTCGGTGGCCAACTGCCGCCGCTACGGCGGTGACTGGGAGCTCGGCGTGACCCTCCTGCTGCGCACCCACATCGCCATCGACGCGACGGGCGGCCTGCTCACCGTCGACGCCGACCTCGCCGAGCTGCACGAGATCAACGCCCGGGTCGGTGACCGCTGGACCCGCGCCCAGGTGGCGGCCGCCGCAGGAGAGGTCGCCTTCACGCGCGGCCGCTACGCCGACGCCCGCGCCGAGTACGGGGAGTGCCTGCGCCTCGCCCGCGAGGTGGGGGCCCACGTCGAGGCCCCCTACGCCATCGCCCGGATCGCCGAGGTCGCCTACTGCGCCGGAGAGCTCCCGGCCGCCGAGCAGCTCCTGGCGGAGGCTGACCGCGAAGCCGACCGCTCCGGCGGGGTGTACGACGTGAACGCCTTCGCCCGGCTGCTCTCGTCCCTGATCGCCCTCCAGCGCGGCGACGCCGACCGGGCCCGCGCCGAGTGCGCGCGCGCCCGCGCCGAGGAGCAACGCACCTCGGTACCCCCGCAGCTGACCGCCGCGCTGGACACCGTCGAAGCCGTCCTCGCCGCGTACGAGCACGGCCCGGCGGCCGGTCTGGCCCGGATCGGACCCGCTCTGGGCGCGGCCGTCGCCGCCCGTTGCGCCGAACGGTTCCTCGCGGGCATGGCCGAGGCCGCGGCCGTCATGCTCGCCGACGCCGACCGGCCCGCCGACGCCGTACGGGCCCTCGCGGCGGCCACCGCCTGGCGCGCGGGCCTGCCGCGCTCGGTCCCCGAGAGCGGCGCCGTTGCGGGCCTTCCGGAGCGGGCCCGCGCCCTCCTCGGCCCGGCCCGCTACACCCGGGAGGAACGCTCCGGAGCCGCACTCACCCCGGCGGCCCTCGCCGCGGCCCTCACCACCGGCTGATCACCGGCAGCCGATTCCCACCGGCCACGCACCCACACCGCACATCACCCACACCGCACATCACCCACAGCTGATCACCGCGTCCGCCCAGCTCGCCAGCACCGGCAGGGTGCCCGGCCCGTCCCTCTCCACCACCAGCCGCAGCGTCTTGCGTCCGGAGAGGGAGACCGACACGGCCGCCGGCGGGTCCTCGAAGCCGAGGGCGGCGGACCGCCACAGCCGCTGGCCGTCCGCGTACACGGAGAACCGCACCGCGCCGTCCGTGAACAACGACAGGCCGTCCACCCCGGCCCGCGCCGAGAACGCGGTGCACCGCCGGTTGAGGGCGATCTCCACCGAGGAGCGCGAGTTCACGGTGATCCCGTGCTGGAACCGCCGGTCGCCCACCTTCAGCCCCCAGCGCTGCCACACCCAGCTGCTGCGCCAGGTCTGCACCTCGGGCCCGCTGTGGTCCCCGTACGCCGAATGGCGGAGCACGGCGAGCTGGAACCCCTGCGGCGGCTTCGCCGGAGGCGGCGGCGCCTTCGCCGCGGACCTGCTCGGGGACGGCGCGGCCGAGGGCTTCTTCCGGCTCGGCGAGGGCGTGGGCGAGGCCGGCGCCGGGGGAGCGAGCGCGGCCGGAGCCGAGGGCGCGGGCTGCCGCGACGGTACGGCGCTCCGCGAGGGCTCCGGCTCTGCCACGGTCGGGGCGGGGGTCTGCGGCTGCGGCGGTACGACGGGCACCGCGGGCGCGGCCACGCTGGGCGCGGGCGTCGCCCGGGCCTGCGGCTCGGCATCGTCCCCGGTGAACGCGAACACCACCCCCGCGGCAGCGGCCACTGCGATCCCGGCGGCGATGGCGGCCTTGGCGGGCAGCCCCAGCCCCTCGGAAGCCAGCGCCCCGGCCCCGGCGGTCGAACCGGCCCCACCGGCGCCGCCCGCCCCGGCGGCGCCCGCACCTCCCGCGGCCCCTGCTCCCGCTCCCGCCCCCGACCCGCCGGCGGCCGCCGCGGCCCCGGCACCGCCGGCGGCGACGGCTCCACCGGCCACGACCCCGGCCGCCTTGACCGCGTACCCGGCGGCGAACCACCCGATGACGGCGACCGGCAACAGCGCGGGAATGCCCGCGTTGACGTCCTTGAGCTCACCGGCGGCCAGCCGGCACTTCACGCACTCCTCCAGGTGCTTGCGCAGCCCGAGCTCGGCCCGCATCCGCAGCCCGCCCCGGGCATAGGCGCCCAGCCGGTCCGCGTAGCGCGCGCAGTCGCCGCCCTCGCTGAGCGTCGAACTCACATGGGCTTGCAGATACGCCTGCTTGAGCCCCTCGCGGGCGCGACTGGCCAGCACCGCCGTCGCGTTGGCGCTCAGCCCGAACAGCGGCGCGATCGCACTCGGCGAGGCCTCCTCGACGGTGGTGTGCCACAGCACGGCCTGCCACCGCTCGGGCAGGCTCCGGAAGGCCTGCATGGCCAGCGACTGCTCGGCCTCGTGCATCGCCCGTACGTCCGCGCCCAGTTCGAGCGTGTCGTCCCCGGCCAGCGCGGCTCCGCTCTCCGCACCGCTGCCCGCCTGCTCCGCGAAGACGGCGAAGTCCTCGACGAGATGCTCCCGCTTGGCGGTCTTGACCCAGGCGGCGGCGACCCTGCGCACGGTGGTCAGCAGGTAGGCCCGCACCGACTGGTCCGGCCCCGCCCCGCCCCGTACCGCCTGCAGGGTCCGCGCGAACACCTCGGCGGTCAGGTCGTCGGCGGTGTGGCCGTCCCGGCAGCAGGTCCGGGCGTAGCGCCGTACGGCTTCGGCGTGCCGACGGAACAGCTCCTCGTACGCCCCGTCGTCACCGCCCCGCATCCGGGCGACCAGGTCCCCGTCGGACGGCGGCAGCTCGCCACCGAGGCCCGCGGTCGCGGAGAGGCCGGTGGAACGGGCGTGCCGTCCGCCCGGTTCGCGCTGCGCCGGCACCTGCCGGGCGGGCAGGCTGCCCCCCTCGACCTCGCTGCCGGCGCCACCGAGTGGCTCTTCCCGCCCGTCAACGCCCATCGCGGAAGCCCCCGCACGACACACTCAACCGGTACACCGATCAAGCGTGTCACACGGCGGCCACGCGTCCGCCCTGTCTGCGCACCATCCACTCGTCCGGGCAGGATTCGGCGAATCGTCGTACTGATCCGAACTCATCCGCACTGAATCCGAACCGAATCCGCATCGATCCGTACCTGGTCCCCGACCGTACGAGCGGACGGTGCCTCGCGTCACCGCCCTCCGTCACCGCTTCGCGTCACCGCTTCGCGTCACCGCCTCGCGCCCCGCGAGCTCACACCGCGCGCGACCGCAGCCCTTCGAGCAGGATGTCGAGCAGCCGGGTCGAAGCCGCCGCCTGCTGCGCCGGGTCGGGCAGCGCGGGCGCCGCCGTCGCTATCACCAGCAGGACATCGGCCACCGTGACGTCGCCGCGCAGAGCACCGGCCTCCCGCGCCCGGTGCACCAGCCGGCCGACGACCTCGAGCAGCGCACCCGCGCCCGCGTCGTCCGACGGCTCGTCCTCCGACGCGCCCCGCGCGCCCAGGACCCGCAGCTCGGGAGCCGCCCCGGCCGCGCCCGCCTGACGCTGGTGCGGAACACGCGCCGCCTCCGCGTCCTCGGCCCCGTCCTCGCTCGCCGCGCCGACCCGCAGCACCTGCGGCGGCAGCAGCCGCCCGGCGCCCGAGGCCACGGAGGTGCGCAGGAAGCACGACAGCGCCTCCCACGGCTCCTCCTCCTGGCCCAGCGCGGTCCTGGCCTGCTCGGTCAGCCGGGCCGTCTCCTCCTCGGCTATGCGCCGGACCAGGACGTCCTTGCTCGGGAACCGCCGGTACACGGTGCCGACACCGACCCGCGCACGCCTGGCCACGTCCTCCATCGGAGCCCCGTAGCCCAGCTCGCCGAAGACCTCGCGGGCCGCGCGCAGGACGTGCTCCAGGTTGCGCTGGGCGTCGACGCGCAGCGGCGTGGACCGGCCTACGCCGTGCGTGGTCGTGGCGCCCGCGAGCGGGCGGCCGTTGGCCTCGACCGAGAGTGCGGTCGCAGAACCATGGAAGTCGGAAATGTTCATATGTTTCCCCCGGTAATCATTTGTCTCCCCCCGGAGACACTCCCCGCCTTCGTGTCGAGAGGGGCCACGGTCTCGGGCCCGGTCCTACTTCTCGACGGGATACGAACATAGTTGAGCCAGACTCAATTCAGAAGAGGCAGCCCCGGACGGACCACCGCCCGATCGGAGCATTCACCCTCACTTTTTCCTCACACGTTCCCGGAATCATCCATTCCGTGCCCTCTGACCTGCGGATTCCCACCCCCACCAGGGGTCCGCTTCACCCCTGTCCCGGCATCCCCTCCGGTCACACAATTTGTCGGGGCTGTGGACAAACTCCCGGCCACGTTGCGTCATGGGATGGTGAAGGCTGCTAACTCCCGGGGCACGGCCCCCGGTACCCCGCCCCGCACGCGCATCCTGATCGTCGGCGGCGGCTACGTCGGCATGTATACGGCGCTCCGGCTCCAGCGAAAGCTGAGAGCCGGCGAAGCCGAGGTCACGGTGGTCACCCCCGAGCCCTACATGACGTACCAGCCCTTCCTCCCCGAAGCAGCCGCGGGCTCGATCTCCCCACGTCACGTCGTGGTCCCGCTGCGCCGCGTCCTCGACAAGTGCCGCGTCGTCATCGGCGAGGCCCAGCGCATCGACCACTCCAAGCGCACCGTCACCGTCGCCACCCTCGCCACCGCGGACGAGGGCACCGGCCCCACGGAGATGGAGTACGACGAACTGGTCCTGGCCCCCGGCTCCATCTCCCGCGCCCTCCCCGTCCCGGGACTCGCCGACTACGGCATCGGGTTCAAGACGGTCGAAGAGGCCATCGGCCTGCGCAACCACGTCATCGAACAGATGGACATCGCCTCCTCCACCCGCGACCCGGCCCTGCGCGACGCCGCCCTCACCTTCGTCTTCGTCGGCGGCGGCTACGCCGGCGTCGAAGCCCTCGGCGAGCTGGAGGACATGGCCCGCTACGCGGCGCGGTACTACCACAACATCAAGCCCGAGGACATGAAATGGGTCCTCGTCGAGGCCAGTGACCGCATCCTCCCCGAGGTCGGCCCCGACATGGGCGTCTACACGATCCGCGAACTGCGCCGCCGCAACATCGACCTCCGCCTGGAGACCCGGCTCGAATCCTGCGAGAACCGCGTCGCCGTCCTCAGCGACGGCGCCCGCTTCCCCACCCGCACCGTCGTGTGGACCGCCGGCGTCAAACCGCACCCGATCCTGGCCGCCTCCGACCTGCCCCGCAACGAACGCGGCCGCCTTGCCTGCACCGCCTTCCTCACCGTCGAGGGCGTCGAGCACGCCTGGGCCGCCGGCGACGCCGCCGCCATCCCCGACATCACCGCCGCGCCCGGAACCGAAGGCCCCGGCCGCGAATGCGCCCCCAACGCCCAGCACGCGGTGCGCCAGGCCAAGGTCCTCGCCGACAACCTCGTCGCCGCCCTCCGCGACGAGGTCCTGACCGAATACGCCCACAAGTACGCGGGCTCCGTCGCCTCCCTCGGCCTCCACAAGGGCGTCGCCCACGTCTACGGGCGCAAGCTCAAGGGGTACCCCGCCTGGTTCATGCACCGCGCCTACCACCTCAGCCGCGTCCCCACCTTCAACCGCAAAATGCGCGTCCTCGCCGAATGGACCCTCTCCGGCCTCTTCAAGCGCGAGATCGTGTCCCTGGGCTCCCTCGAACACCCCAGGGCAGAATTCGAACTCGCCGCAGGCGGCGGCCCCAAGTACCCGCCGCCGCCCCCCGCCCCCAACCCCCCGCAGAACAGCCAGAGCTGACGTTGTCAGTGCGGTCGGCCACACTGGACGTGTGACCATAGGTGGGCTCACACCTGCACAGAGTGACATCGTCCAGTCAGCGACCGCTTACGAGCGACACAGCGACCACTCGCGACACCACGAGGCTTGAACGCAGTGAACTTCACGCGCTGGAGCGCCCGGTTTCCCGGAACGCAGCGCCGCGCCGCCGCCCGGACCGAACACGCCGCCGCCCAGGCCAAGCGGGGTGAAGGCGCGGTACCGGCGGCCCGCGGTGGCCCCGCCCCGGGAACCGAGCGGTCCACGCCCGCCGCGGACGGCCACCCCGCCGACCCCACGGTCCGCGGCACCGGCTCCGCCACCGGCGCCGCGACCGGGTCCGCCCCGGCGCGCCCCGGCAGCCTCGCACCCGTGCCCTCCCTCGACGAGCTCTCCGTACGCGAGGTCCTCGGCCGGCTCCCGTCCCTGGTCGCCCTCGTCCACGGCCCCGAGCACCGCATCGCCTACGTCAACGACGCCTACACCGCCGGCTTCGGCGCCCGCACCCCCGGCGCACCCGCCCACGAAGGCCTGCCCGAGCTCGGCGAGCTGGGCCTCCTCCCGCTCCTCGACCAGGTCCAGCGCAGCGGAAAGTCCCGCACCGCCAAGAACCGCACCGCCCCGGGCGGCGGCAGCTCGTACACCGTCACCTGCACTCCCGTCGAGTTCCCCAAGCCCGAAACCGACGGCGAACGGGAGAACGGAAGCGGAAGCGAGAGCGGCTCCGACCCCCACCACACCGGCGTTCTCATCCACCTCGCCGACGTCACCGACCACGCCGAGGCCGTCGAGCGCCTGCGCGCCAGCGAACGGCGCCAGCGCGAAGCCGCCGTCACCCTCCAGCGCTCCCTGCTCCCGCAGGAGCTCGAACAGCCCGACGACCTGCGCGTCGCCGCCACCTACCAGCCCGGCGGCACCGAAGCCGCCGTCGGCGGCGACTGGTACGACGTCATCACCCTCGGCGCCGGCCGCACCGCCCTCGTCATCGGCGACGTCATGGGGCGCGGCGTGCGCGCCGCCGCCGTCATGGGCCAGCTGCGCACCGCCGTCCGCGCCTACGCCCGTCTCGACCTGCCCCCGCACGAGGTGCTCCAGCTCCTCGACGGCCTCGCGGCCGAGATCGACGCCAGCCAGATCGCCACCTGCGTGTACGCGGTCCACGACCCCAACGAGGGCCTGCTCGCGTACGCCTCCGCCGGCCACCTCCCGATCCTGGTCCGCGACGAGGACGGCACCGTACGCAGAGCCGCCGACCCCACCGGCCCGCCGCTGGGCACCGGCGGCTGGCTGCACACCTCCGGCACCATCGCCCTGGGCCCCGGCTCCACCGCCGTCCTCTACACCGACGGCCTGGTCGAACGCCGCGGCGAGGACATCGACGAAGGCGTCGCCGCGCTCGAACGCGCCCTCTCCGGCGCCCAGGGCACCCCGGCCGTCATCTGCGACCGTCTGATGCGCGCCCTCGGCGTGGACGCCGACCACGACGACGACGTCGCCGTGATGGTCCTCCAGCAGCCCGCCCGCACCGGCACCGACGCCGAGCTCTTCCACAACGCCGGCCTGGAACTGCACGGCGGCATCGAGGCTGCCCCGCGCGCCCGCGCCTTCGCCCAGGGCGTCCTCGCCTCCTGGCGCTTCCCGATCGAGCTGTGCGACCTCGGCGTCCTGGCCGCCAGCGAGCTCGTCGCGAACTCCCTCCAGCACGGCACCCCGCCCATGCGCCTGCGCCTGCGCCGGACCGACCGCCGCCTGATCGTCGAGGTGACCGACGGGGACGACCACCTCCCGCGCCGCCGCCGCGCCGAACCGGCCGACGAAACCGGCCGCGGCATCTCGATCATCGCCACCATCGCCTCGTCCTGGGGTTCCCGCCGCACCCCGGGCGGCGGCAAGGCCGTCTGGTGCGAGTTCGCCCTGCCGGACAAGTAACCGGACACGCGCAAGGCCCCGATCCTCAGGACCGGGGCCTTGCGCGTTCTCCTCACGTCCTACGAAGCCCTACGCGCGCACGGGCTCCGCGGCCTCGGCCCCGGCCCCGGCCCCCGCCACGACGGCCGGACCGCCCTGCGCCACGACCCTGGACAGCGACGGGTTGTCCTGCGCCGGGCTCAGCCGCCTGCCGAGCCGCAGCGCCAGGAACGCGATCCCGAGGGACACGAGTACGAAGACCCCGATGTAGAGCAACGGAATCCCCGCCCCGAGCGGCACCCCGAGCGGCCCCAGCGCCAGCGCCATCTGCTTGACCAGCGCGAAGGCCGAGTTGTACTGACCCACCGAGCCCTCGGGAGCCAGATCCGCCACGAGCGGCGCCAGCGTCGGCGACAGCATGGCCTCGCCGATGCCGAAGAGCGCGTACGTGGTGATGAACGCGGCGGCGGCCATCACGGCGCTGCCGTGCCCCAGCCCGGAGAACCCGGCGATGATCCACGCCCCGGTCCAGATCAGCCCGACGAGCGCGATCACCCGCGACCGCCGCCGCTTCTCGACGAGCCGCAGCACGACGAACTGCGCGACGACGATCGCCCCGGTGTTGGCGGCGAGCGCGAAACCGAGCGTGGACGGGGAGATCCCGGCGGCCTCCGTACCGAAGGCGGCCAGACCCGACTCGAACTGGCCGTAGCAGGCGAAGAACACCACGAAGCCCAGCACGCACAGCTGCACCATGGCCTTGTGGCGCATCAGCCCCCGCCAGCCGCCGCCCGGCTGCGCCGCGTCCTTGGGGCGGGCGTCCTTGAACCCCTGCACGTGGGGCATCCGCACGGTGGCGATGACCCCGGCCAGCACCAGGAACATGACGGCCTCGATGCCGAAGAGCAGGGTGAAGCTGCCCGGCCGGCTCTCGTCGACGATCTGACCGCCGAGGAGACCGCCGATGCCCAGACCCAGGTTCTGCACGAAGAACTGGAGGGCGAACGCACGGGTCCGGGTGGACGGCGTGGAGCACCACACGATCATCGTGGCCAGGGCGGGCTGCATCACGGCCTGCCCGGCGCCGAGCGCCAGCGCCGACAGCAGGATGGGCACGAGGCCGGTGGACAGCCCGAGCGAGAGCGCCCCGGCCGAGGCGGCGACGGCAGCGCCCATCACCACCGGGACGGGACCACGCCGGTCGATGACGCGGCCGGTGAAGGGCAGCGCGACCAGAGCGCCCAGAGCGAAGGCCACGAACGCGCTCGTGGCAGCCATGGAGCCCAGAGCCCGCACCTGCGCCACGTAGATGTAGAGGAACGGAACCGTGAAGCCGATGCCGAACGCGGTCAGCGCGTTCCCGGCCTGGATCCGCCGCAGCGCGGCGCCCATCACCCTGGTCACTTTCACCTGCCTTGATAACTGAAGCCTGAAGACTTCATACCTAAAGTTCGATGCTTAACACTACACACCGAAGGAGTTAGACGCCAACGGCTTCATGCGATACTTCGACCCATGGGTGACACCCCCGACGGCACCGCGCCCGTCCACGAACCGAGCCTCGATGAGCAGATCGCCGTCTACCAGCGCGAGTTCCAGGACCTCGACCCCCAGGTCGAGAAGGTCGTATCGGCTCTGAGCCGCCTGAACCGCCGCATGAACGTCGCGTACGGACGCCAGACCGCGGCCCTGGGCATCAGCAACGCGGAGTGGGAGGTCCTCAAGGCCCTCGTCATCTCCGGCGCTCCCTACCGGATGGGCCCGAGCGAGCTCGCGAAGCAGCTGGGGCTCACGCCGGCGGCAATGACCCACCGGATCGACCGCATGACGGCGGAGGGACTGGTCACCCGCGAGCGGGACGAGTCCAACCGGGTCCGTGTGATCGTGGAGCTCACGGACGAGGGCCGGAGCAAGTGGCTGGACGCCATGCGCGCGGCCACGGTCTTCGAGGAGGACCTCCTCCAGGACCTCTCCACCGCGGAGCGCGGGGTACTGGGAGACATGCTGACCCGCCTCCTGGACCGCGTGGAGGACCTCCAGTCACCCGGCTGATCACCCGGTTTGACAGGGCCTCCGTTGATCCGTAAGGTTCTTCGAGTTGTCCCAGAGCCGGAAGGTTTTGGCGACGACGCATCCCGCCGCCTCGTTGCGGCACCCAACTCTGCACGATCTCCCACCGGGAACGAATTCGGCATGCCCGAATTAATTTCCGAAGGCCGATTATGAATCGCCGGGGAAATCCCCTAGAGTTCGGGAGTCGGAAGGGCCCAACAGCCCGGAAGGCAAACCCCGCTGACCGGGGGTCAGGCCCGAAAGGATCTGATAGAGTCGGAAACGCAAGAACAGAACGAAAGCCCGGAGGAAAGCCCGAGAGGGTGAGTACAAAGGAAGCGTCCGTTCCTTGAGAACTCAA
>NZ_JBIBRZ010000005.1:0-419929 GCF_043076955.1 Streptomyces sp. NPDC016562
GCCCGGTTACATTCCGAACCCGGAAGCTAAGCCTTTCAGCGCCGATGGTACTGCAGGGGGGACCCTGTGGGAGAGTAGGACGCCGCCGAACAATCTTTCAAAGGACCCTTGGTCCAGCGTTCAACGCTGGACCAAGGGTCCTTTTTTGTTTCCCCTCTTTACGCCGAAGCGCGGCCATGGGTTGGTTGCGCGAGAATGACTAGCGGTACCCCGAAGACAGGAGTCACACCCATGTCCAACTCTCCCGACGATCGTCCGGAGCGCGAGCCTCGGCGCAACGACGGCGGTGACAGGGGCGGCTTCCGTCGTGACGACCGTGGTAGCGACCGTGGTGGCGACCGTCCCCCGTTCCGTCGTGACGACCGTGGTGGTCGCCCGACCGGTGGCGGAGGCGGCGGTTTCCGTCGCGACGACCGCGGCGGGCGTCCCGCCGGCGCCGGCGGTGGCGGCGGCTTCCGCCGTGACGACCGCGGTGGCGACCGCCCCTCGTACCCCCGCCGTGACGACGACCGCGGTGGTCGCCCCACCGGTGGCGGTGGCGGCGGTGGCGGCTTCCGTCGCGACGACCGCGGTGGCGACCGTCCCAGCTTCCCGCGTCGTGACGACCGGGGTGGGGACCGCCCGAGCTTCCCGCGTCGTGATGACCGGGGTGGGGACCGTCCGTCGTACCCCCGTCGTGATGACGAGCGTGGTGGGTTCCGTGGCGGTCGTGACGACCGCGGTGGCGACCGCCCCTCGTACCCGCGTCGCGATGACCGCGGTGGCGACCGTCCCTCCGGTGGCGGCTTCCGCCGGGACAACGACCGTCCCAGCTTCCCGCGCCGTGACGACCGTGGCGGC
This sequence comes from Streptomyces sp. NPDC016562, assembly GCF_043076955.1. Classification (NCBI taxonomy): domain Bacteria; kingdom Bacillati; phylum Actinomycetota; class Actinomycetes; order Kitasatosporales; family Streptomycetaceae; genus Streptomyces; species Streptomyces sp. NPDC016562. The sequence continues at coordinate 841 of NZ_JBIBRZ010000005.1, forward strand.
GACCGTCCGTCCTACCCGCGTCGCGATGACCGCGGTGGGGACCGTCCCTCCGGTGGTGGCTTCCGCCGCGATGACCGCGGTGGCGACCGTCCGAGCTTCCCGCGTCGTGACGACCGTGGGGGCGACCGTCCGTCGTACCCGCGTCGTGATGACGACCGTGGTGGGTTCCGTGGCGGTCGTGACGACCGTGGCGGTGACCGTCCGTCGTACCCGCGTCGCGATGACCGCGGGGGGGACCGTCCCTCCGGTGGCGGCTTCCGCCGGGACAACGACCGTCCCAGCTTCCCGCGTCGTGACGACCGTGGCGGCGACCGTCCGTCGTACCCCCGTCGTGATGACGACCGTGGTGGGTTCCGTGGCGGTCGTGACGACCGTGGCGGCGACCGCCCGTCCTACCCGCGTCGCGACGACCGCGGTGGTGACCGTGGCGGGTTCCGTGGTGGCCGTGACGACCGCGGTGGTGACCGTGGTGGCTACCGTGGCCGCGATGACCGTGGCGGCGACCGCGACTTCCGCGCGGACCGCGACCGCGACCCGGTCAAGCGGCTTCCGATCGACGACGACGTCACCGGCCTCGAGATCGACGCCGACGTGCGTCAGGAGCTGCTGAGCCTGCCCAAGGGCCTGGCCGAAGAGGTCTCCAAGAACCTGGTCATGGTCGCGCGGCTGATCGACGAGGACCCGGAGCAGGCGTACGCGTACTCCCGCATCGCCCTGCGCCTGGCCTCCCGCGTCGCCGCCGTCCGTGAGGCCGCCGGTTTCGCCGCGTACGCCAACCAGAAGTACAGCGAGGCGCTCGCGGAGTTCCGCGCCGCCAAGCGCATGACCGGCTCCGTCGAGCTGTGGCCCGTCATGGCCGACTGCGAGCGCGGCCTCGGCCGTCCGGAGCGGGCCCTGGCCATGGCCGGTGAGCCCGAGGTGCAGAAGCTGGACAAGGCCGGCCAGGTCGAGATGCGTCTCGTCGCGGCCGGTGCCCGGCGCGACCAGGGGCAGCTCGAAGCGGCCATCGTGACCCTGCAGAGCCCGGAGCTGGCCTCCAACAGCGTCCAGCCGTGGACCGCGCGTCTGCGGTACGCCTACGCCGACGCCCTGCTGGCGGCCGGCCGTGAGGACGAGGCGCGCGAGTGGTTCGGCAAGACCCTCGAAGCGGACAAGGACGGGGCGACCGACGCCTCCGACCGCCTCGCCGAGCTCGACGGTGTCGAGTTCGTCGACGCCGCTGACGCCGGTGTCGACCTGGCGGACGACGTCGACCTGGTCGACGACGCCGACCTGGACGACGAGGACGACGACGAGGACGAGGACGACGCGGAGGTCGCCGCGGCCGAGCGTGCCTCCGACGTCGCCGAGTACTACGACGAGGACGACGAGGAGTACGAGCCGCTGGAGCAGTCCGCGGCCGGCGCCGGCGCCGACGTCGAGGACGACGAGCGGGACTCGGGCCGCGACAAGGCCTGAGGCAGCGTGACATGAAGAAGGGCGGTACCCCGGCCGGGGTACCGCCCTTCTTCATGTCCGCAGGCGCTCAGGTGAGGCCGCGCAGGACCAGGCCGGTGGCCGGTTTGGGGCCGAAGGAGGTGGACTTGCGGGGCATGGTGACGCCCTGGCGGGCCAGGTCCCGGACGACTTCCTCCCGTACGGGGTGCAGCAGGACCGCGGTGCCGCCGTGCCGTTCGGCCATGGCCACGGTGGATGCGGCGTCGTGGATGTACGTGATCTGGTCCGGGGTGTCCGGGATGTTCCAGAGGGCGTCGAGCAGGGTCGCGTGCAGGACGGTGGCGTCGAGCCGGCGCCAGGCCTCGGGGCGGTCGTGGCGGACCGTGCGGTCGAGGAGGGCCAGGTCGGGGTCGGTGACCAGGTGGAAGGTGCCGTCGCCGGTGAGGAGGAAGGCGTTGCCCCGTTCCGAGGCGTCGGCCAGGGCCTCCAGGGCCAGCGGGAGCGGCCCGTCGACCGGGCGGATCCGCCAGTGGCCTTCGAGGGCGGCGAGCGCGTCCGCGACCGGGAGGCGGCGCAGCATCCGGTGGATGGCTCGGACCTGGAGCGGGTAGCGGGCGGTGTCCACGAGCAGGACCAGGCCGAAGTCCCAGGCGGTGGGGGAGCCGTGCTCCTCCTGGAGGCGCAGGTACGTCGCCCAGCGGTGGTGGCCGTCGGCGATGAGGGCCTGGCGGTGGCTGAGATCCGCCGTCAGCGCGGCGAGCTCGGCCGGATCCGTGATGGCCCACAGGCGGTGCTGGAAGCCGTCCTCGGTGGTGGTCGACAGGAGGGGCGCGCGCTGCGCCGTCCTCTCCACGATCTGCGCCGCGCCCGTGGCGGACTCGTCGCCGCGGTAGGTGAGGAGGAGGGGTTCGAGATTGGCGGAGGTGGCGCGCATCAGGCCGGCCCGGTCGGTCACCACGTCCGGCATGACGTCCTCGTGGGGCAGGACGATGCCCTCCTCGGCGGCGGACAGGGCGAGGGCGCCGATGACCCCGCGCTGGAGCAGACCGGCCCTGCGCTGTTCGTACACGTAGAGCGCGGGCTCGGGGTCGGCGCTGAGGATGCCCTGGGAGAGCCAGTCCTGCAGGGTGCGCGCGGCCTGTTCGTTGCGCGCGGCCGGGGTGCCGGCCTGCGGGAGGATCAGGCGGACGATGTTGTGCGGGTCGGCGGATTCGAGGTGGTCGACTCCGTCGGGGCGCACGACCACGTCGTACGGCGGCGAGGTGACGGCGGCGAGGCTGCCGACACGCTCCGGGACATAGCGCAGGCCGTGGAAGGGGATCAGGCGCAGGCCGTGGTCCGCGGTGCCAGGTGTGGTCATTGGTGCATGGTAAATCGCGTCTCGCCATGCGGGATGATCGGGGCAGTATGGAATTAGGACAAGATCGATCTCCCCCCGGCCACGGCGGGGAGGCACCCCCCCCGGAGGAGCGGACAGGATGACCCGGCAGAGCAGGACCACTCCCGCGGCGAGCGAGCGGAGTCTGCACCAGGCGTACGACACGGCCCTGCTGGACCTGGACGGGGTGGTGTACGCGGGCGGTGAGGCCATCGCGCACGCAGTCGACTCCCTGGCCGCGGCCCGGGCCGACGGGATGCACCTCGCGTACGTCACCAACAACGCGCTGCGGACCCCGGACGCCGTCGCGGAGCACCTGAGCGAGCTGGGCGTCCCGACCGAGGCGGGCGAGGTGATCACCTCGGCGCAGGCGGTGGCCCGGCTGATCTCGGATCAGGTGGAGCCGGGCTCGAAGGTGCTGGTGATCGGCGGGGAGGGGCTGCGGGTCGCGCTGCGCGAACGCGGGCTGGTGCCGGTGGAGTCCGCCGACGAGGAGGATCTGGCGGCGGTCGTCCAGGGGTACGGCGGGCCCGAGCTGGCCTGGGGGCGGTTCGCGGAGGCCTCGTACGCGATCAACCGTGGGGTGCCGTGGTTCGCGTCGAACACGGACCTGACGATTCCGGGGGCGCGGGGGATCGCGCCGGGCAACGGGGCCGCGGTGGAGGTCGTACGGATCGCCACGGGCGCGGAGCCCCAGGTGGCGGGCAAGCCGCTGCCCCCGATGCACCGGGAGACGGTGCTGCGGACGGGGGCGCGGCGGCCGCTGGTGGTCGGGGACCGCCTGGACACGGACATCGAGGGCGCCTTCAACGGGGACGTGGACTCGCTGCTGGTGCTGACGGGGGTGACGGACGCGGAGCAGCTGGTGCGGGCCGAGCCCCGGCACCGTCCGACCTATGTGGACCGGGACCTGCGGGGGCTGCTGACGGGTCAGCCGGCGGTGGAGGCGGACGGGGACGGTTTCCGGTGCGGCGGGTGGACGGCGGTGGCGCCGGACGGGGGCGCGCTGCAGTTGCGCGGGGAGGACGGGGATCCGATGGACGGGCTGCGGGCCCTGTGTGCGGCGGCGTGGACGGCCGCCGGGGACGGGGTGTGCACGGCGGACGCGGCGAAGGCGCTGGCCAGGCTGGGGCTGTAGGGGCCGCGAAGGCCGGGCCGGCTAGAACCGCGCAGGCGGCACTGGGCAGGACCGCGGAGGCTGCACCGGGTTCAGGGTAGGCTAACCTAACTCGCGTGTTGGTCGAGAGTCCCCCTGAATCCGAAGCCGGGCCGAGCGCCCGCCCGCGCCGGCGAGCCCCGCGCGTCGCCGGGCTGCTCGCGGCCCTCGCCGTCCTGGCGTCGATCGCGGTCGTGAGCATCGCCGTGGGCGCCCGGCAGATGCCCCTGGGCGAGGTCTGGCACGGCCTGTTCCACTACACGGGAACCCCCTCCGACGTGGTGGTGCGCGACCTGCGGGTCCCACGCACCCTCCTCGGCCTGATGGTCGGCCTGGGCCTCGGACTGTCCGGCGCGGTGATGCAGGCGCTGACCCGCAACCCGCTCGCGGAGCCGGGGATCCTCGGCGTCAACGCGGGCGCCGCGGCCGCCGTGGTCTCCGCCATCAGCTTCTTCGGCGCGCGTTCGCTGAGCGCGTTCGTGTGGTGGGCCTTCCTCGGCGCCGCCGTCGTCTCGGTCGCCGTGTACGTGCTCGGCGGCAGCCGCAGCGCGACGCCCGTACGCCTCGCGCTCGCCGGTACGGCGGCCAGCGCGGCCCTGGTCGGCTACATCAACGCCGTCCAGCTCCTGGACAGCAAGGCCCTCGACAAGCTCCGCTTCTGGACGGTGGGTTCGCTGGCCTCGGCGAACATGGACACCGTCCGGCAGGTCGCCCCCTTCCTGCTGGTCGGCGCGGTGCTCGCGCTGTCGCTGGGCCGGTCGCTGAACGCGATGTCCCTGGGCGACGACACGGCCCGGGCGCTCGGCGCGCACCTGACGCGGACCCGGATCGCCGCGATGCTCGCCATCACCCTGCTGTGCGGCGCGGCGACCGCCGCGTGCGGGCCGATCGTCTTCATCGGGCTGATGATCCCGCACCTGGTACGGGCCTTCACCGGGCCCGACATGCGCTGGGTGCTCGCGTACTCGGCCGTGCTCTCGCCCGTGCTGCTGCTCGGCGCCGACGTCGTCGGCCGGGTCGTCACCCGGCCCGCCGAACTCCAGGTCGGCATCGTCACCGCGCTCATCGGCGGGCCCGTGTTCATCTACCTGGTTCGGCGCAAGAGGATGGCCCAGCTGTGACCGCGACCGCCCGCACCCGCCGGCTGGCCCTCCCCGGCGGGATCTCGCTGCGCGTCGAGCGGCGCGCGCTGCTCGTCGGGGCGCTCCTCGCCGTGGTGGCGCTCGCGCTGGCCGTCCTGCTCATCGGCACGGGGGACTTCCCGATCGCGCCGTGGGACGTCGTGCAGACCCTGCTGGGCAACGGCACCCCGGCCCACGACTTCATCGTCAACGACCTGCGGCTGCCGCGGGTGCTGGTCGCCCTGCTCGTCGGCGCCGCCCTCGGCATGGCCGGATCGGTCTTCCAGTCCGTCTCCCGCAATCCGCTCGGCTCCCCGGACCTGCTGGGCTTCGGCTACGGCTCGGCGGTCGGCGCGCTCGTCGTGATCATCGTCTTCCACGGGGGCGCGACCGCGGTGGCCGGGGGCGCGCTGCTCGGCGGCCTGCTGACCGGAGCCGCCGTCTACCTGCTCGCGTACAAGAAGGGCATCCAGGGCTACCGGCTGGTGCTCGTCGGCATCGGCGCCTCCGCCATGCTCATCGCGGCCATCCAGTACCTGCTCACCAAGGCCCAGGTGGTGGACGCCACCCGCGCGATGGTCTGGCTGACCGGTTCGCTGGCCGGCCGGGACTGGGCGCAGGTGTGGCCGCTGCTCGCGCTCTGCGCCGTGCTCTTCCCGCTGATCCTCGGGCAGGGGCGGGCGCTTCGGATGATGGAGATGGGCGACGACGCCGCGTACGCCCTCGGAGTGCGGGTGGAGCGGACGCGGCTGCTGCTGATGCTGGCGGCGACCCTGCTCACCACCGCGGCGAGCGCCGCGGCCGGGCCCATCAGCTTCGTCGCGCTGGCCGCGCCGCAGCTGGCGCGGCGGCTGACCCGCTCGCCCGGCGGGAACCTGCTGACCGCGGCCCTCATGGGCGCGGTGCTGCTGCTGGCCTCCGACTGGGCCTCACAGCGCGCCTTCGGCGCCGACCAGCTGCCGGTGGGCGTGGTGACCGGGCTCGTCGGCGGCGTCTACCTGCTCTGGCTGCTCGTCACCGAGCGCAAGGCGGGACGTATATGACTGCGACACACAGGAACGTGAGGAGCACGCGAGTGCAGCGGCTGACCGCGGAGAACGTGACCCTCGGCTACGACCAGCGGGTCATCGCCGAAAACCTGTCGGTGGAGATCCCCGACCACTCCTTCACGGTGATCGTCGGCCCCAACGCCTGCGGCAAGTCCACCCTGCTGCGGGCCCTGTCGCGGATGCTGAAGCCGACGGTGGGGCGGGTGCTGCTGGACGGGGCGGCGATCGGTTCGATGCCGGCGAAGACGGTCGCCCGGACGCTGGGCCTGCTCCCGCAGTCCTCGATCGCGCCGGACGGCATCACGGTGGCGGACCTCGTCTCGCGCGGCCGGTACCCGCACCAGGGGCTGCTGCGGCAGTGGTCGGCGCAGGACGAGCTCGTCGTGCAGGAGTCGATGGCCGCGACCGGGGTCGCGGAGCTCGCCGACCGGGCCGTGGACGAGCTGTCGGGCGGGCAGCGCCAGCGCGTGTGGATCGCGATGGCGCTGGCGCAGCAGACGCCGCTGCTGCTGCTCGACGAGCCGACGACGTACCTGGACATCCAGCACCAGATCGATGTGCTGGACCTGTGCGCCGAGCTGCACGAGGAGCAGGGGCGGACGCTGGTGGCGGTGCTGCACGACCTGAACCACGCGGCGCGCTACGCGACGCACCTGATCGCGATGCGGGACGGGAAGGTCGTGGCGGAGGGGCCGCCGGGGGAGGTGGTGACGGCGGAGCTGGTGGAGCGGGTGTTCGGGCTGCGGTGCCGGGTGATCTCCGATCCGGAGACCGGGACGCCGTTGGTCGTGCCGGGGGCGCGGGGGGCCCGAGCCGTGGCTCGGGCTCGGTAGCGGGCGGGGCCGGGCCGTCGGGTGCCGGGGGCGCTGCCCCCGGACCCCCGCGCCTCAAACGCCGGCGGGGCCGGATTGGGCTACAGGAGGCTTTTCAGGCGGAGGAGGTCGCGGAGGCCGGCTTCCAGTTTTACTCGGCCCGAGGCCCAGGCCTTGGCGAACTTGAGGTCGCCCGCCACCAGGGCCAGCAGGTCGTCGCCGGTCATCGCGAGACGGATCTCGGCCTTCGTGGCCGGTGGGCCCGGGGCGAGGGCGTCCACCCGGATGCGGCCTTCCGCGAGGCGGCCCGTGAAGGTCTGGTCGAGGTCCGTGATGTGGCAGCTCAGGGAGCGGTCGAGCGCGGCCGCGCCGCGTACGCCGCCCTCGGCCCGCGCGAGGTTGCCGGAGAGGGTGTCGAGTGCGTCGCGGCACTCCTGGATCGTAGCCATCGTGATCACGACCGTACCGCAGAGCCGTGCGTGGTCGTCGGGCGCTACGGGGTAGCGTCAGGGCATGACCGACGAAGCTGCCGAGACCCCGCCCGGGCCCGCCGGGCCCCTGGCGCTGGGCCTCGTACGCACGCCCACCGGCCACGCCGGAGTGGACGCGCACCTGGCGCGGCTGGCGGACGCGGACCACCTCGCGGCGGACGGACACGTCGAGGTGTACGAGGATGTCCACAGGGGGCTGCGCGAAGCGCTGACCGCGCTGGACGCACCGCCCGTCCCTGGTCCGTACGAAAACAGGAGCTGAACCGAACGTGGCAGGAGTGGCACGCCGCCGCCTGGACGCCGAACTGGTACGCCGCAGCATGGCCCGCTCGCGCGAGCACGCCGCGCAGCTGATCGCCGCGGGCCGGGTGACCGTGGGCGGAACCACCGCGACCAAGGCGGCCACCCAGGTGGAGACCAGTGCGGCCCTGGTGGTGCTGAAGGACGACAGCGACCCGGACTACGTCTCGCGCGGCGGCCACAAGCTCGCCGGTGCGCTGGCCGCCTTCCAGCCGCAGGGGCTGCGCGTCGAGGGCCGCCGGGCGCTGGACGCCGGCGCCTCGACCGGCGGCTTCACCGATGTGCTGCTGCGCGCGGGCGTGGCCCACGTCGTCGCCGTCGACGTCGGCTACGGGCAGCTCGCCTGGTCGCTGCAGAGCGACGACCGGGTCACGGTCAAGGACCGCACGAACGTGCGCGAGCTGACGGTGGAGCTGATCGACGGGGTCCCGGTCGACCTCGTCGTCGGTGACCTCTCCTTCATCTCCATCGGGCTGGTGCTGCCCGCGCTCGTACGGTGCTGCGCGCCCGACGCGGACCTGGTGCTGATGGTCAAGCCGCAGTTCGAGGTCGGCAAGGACCGGCTGGGCAGCGGCGGCGTGGTGCGCAGCCCGGAGCTGCGGGCGCAGGTCGTGCGCGAGGTCGCGGCGCAGGCCGCGAAGCTGGGGCTGGGCGTCCTCGGGGTGACCGCGAGTCCGCTGCCGGGGCCGTCGGGCAACGTCGAGTACTTTCTGTGGCTGCGGGCGGGGGCACCGGAACTCGACCCGGCGGATGTTGACCGTGCAGTGGCGGAGGGGCCGCAGTGACAGATTCATCGGTTTCATCGGAATCAGAGGGTTCGGCGGTTTCGGCGGTTTCGGGGGAGGGGCGCACGGTCTTCCTGCTCGCGCACACCGGGCGGCCCGCGGCCATCCGCAGCGCCGAGCTGGTCGTGAAGGGCCTGCTGCGGTGCGGGCTGGGCGTACGCGTCTTCGCGCACGAGGCGGTGGACCTGCCGCTGCCGTCCGAGGTGGAGCTCGTCACCGAGTCCACCCCGGGCGTGCTCGACGGCTGTGAGCTGCTGATCGTGCTGGGCGGGGACGGGACCCTGCTGCGGGGCGCGGAGTTCGCGCGCGCCTCGGGGGTGCCGATGCTGGGCGTCAACCTGGGCCGGGTGGGGTTCCTCGCCGAGGCCGAGCGGGACGACCTGGACCGGGTCGTGGACCGGGTGGTGACGCGCGCGTACGAGGTCGAGGAGCGGATGACCCTCGACGTGATCGTGCGGACCAACGGGGACGTGGTCCACCGGGACTGGGCGCTGAACGAGGCCGCGGTCCAGAAGGTGTCCCCGGAGCGGATGCTGGAGGTGGTCCTGGAGATCGACGGGCGCCCGGTGTCCGGCTTCGGCTGCGACGGGATCGTCTGCGCGACTCCGACGGGATCGACGGCGTACGCCTTCTCGGCGGGCGGCCCGGTGGTCTGGCCGGAGGTGGAGGCGCTGCTGATGGTGCCGATCAGTGCGCACGCCCTGTTCGCGAAGCCGCTGGTGACCTCGCCCACGTCGGTGCTGGCGGTCGAGGTGCAGACCGGTACCCCGCACGGGGTCCTGTGGTGCGACGGCCGACGGATGCTGGAGCTGCCGGCCGGGGCCCGCGTGGAGGTCCGCCGCGGGGCGGTGCCGGTGCGGCTCGCCCGGCTGCACCACGCGTCCTTCACGGACCGGCTCGTCGCCAAGTTCGCGCTGCCGGTGTCCGGGTGGCGTGGCGCACCGCACTGAGAGATGTCCCCTTGTGCGTAAATAGCACGTCCGTTCGGAGAGCTCCCGGCGGGTGACGTCACATGGCACCCGTGAAACCTCGGTATCGTCGTCCCGTGCTTGAGGAGATGCGGATACGGTCGCTCGGGGTCATCGACGACGCGGTGGTCGAGCTGTCGCCCGGTTTCACCGCGGTGACCGGCGAGACCGGCGCGGGCAAGACGATGGTCGTCACCAGCCTCGGGCTGCTGCTCGGCGGCCGCGCCGACCCCGCCCTGGTACGGATCGGGGCCAAGGCGGCCGTGGTCGAGGGCCGCATCGTCATGCGCCCCGACGCCCCCGCCGCCGTACGCGCCGAGGAGGCCGGGGCCGAGCTCGACGACGGCGCCCTGCTGATCAGCCGGACCGTGTCCGCCGAGGGTCGCTCGCGCGCCCATGTCGGCGGCCGCTCCGTGCCCGTCGGCCTGCTCGCCGAGCTCGCGGACGACCTGGTCGCCGTCCACGGGCAGACCGACCAGCAGGGCCTGCTGCGGCCCGCCCGGCAGCGCCAGGCCCTCGACCGGTACGCCGGGGACGCCGTCGCGGTTCCGCTGGAGAAGTACGGCTCGGCCTACCGCAGGCTCCGCGCGGTCGCCGTCGAGCTGGAGGAGATCACCACCCGGGCCCGGGAGCGGGCCCAGGAGGCGGACCTGCTGCGCTTCGGACTGGACGAGATCGCGGCCGTGGAGCCGGTGGCCGGCGAGGACGTCGAGCTGGCGGCGGAGGCGGAGCGGCTCGGCCACGCCGAAGCGCTCGCCTCGGCGGCGCAGCTCGCCCACGCCGCGCTCGCGGGCAACCCCGAGGACCCGGAGGCCATCGACGCGAACATGCTCGTCGCGGGCGCCCACCGGGCCCTGGAATCCGTACGGTCGCACGACCCGGCGCTCGGCGCGCTCGCCGAGCGGATCGGGGAACTGGGCATCCTGCTCACCGACGTGGCCGGGGAGCTGGCGGGCTACGCCGACGACCTGGACGCCGATCCGCTGCGGCTGGCCGCGGTGGAGGAGCGGCGGGCGGCCCTGACGCAGCTGACGCGCAAGTACGGCTCCGAGGGCACCGTGGACGCCGTGCTGGAGTGGGCCGAACAGGGCTCGGCGCGGCTGCTGGAGCTGGACGGCGACGACGAGCGGATCACGGAGCTGACCGCCGAGCGCGACGGGCTGCGGGCCGAACTCTCGCAGCTGGCCCAGGCGTTGACCGACGCCCGGATGGAGGCGGCGACCCGGTTCGCCGCCGCGGTCACCGAGGAGCTGGCGTCGCTGGCGATGCCGCACGCCCGCGTGACGATCGACATCCGGCAGACCGAGGACCCCGAGGGCGTGGAGGTCGACGGCCGCACGGTCGCCTACGGCCCCTCGGGCGCCGACGAGGTCGAGCTGCTGCTGGCCCCGCACCCCGGGGCCCAGCCGCGGCCGATCGCCAAGGGCGCCTCGGGCGGTGAGCTGTCCCGGGTCATGCTGGCCGTGGAGGTCGTCTTCGCGGGCTCCGACCCCGTCCCCACGTACCTCTTCGACGAGGTGGACGCGGGAGTCGGCGGCAAGGCGGCGGTCGAAGTGGGCCGGCGCCTCGCGAAGCTCGCCAAGTCGGCGCAGGTCGTGGTCGTCACGCACCTGCCGCAGGTGGCCGCCTTCGCCGACCGGCAGTTGCTGGTCGAGAAGACCAACGACGGGTCGGTGACCAGGAGCGGTGTCACCGTCCTGGAGGGCGAGGCCCGCATCCGCGAGCTGTCGCGCATGCTGGCGGGACACGAGGACTCGGTCTCGGCGCGCGCGCACGCCGAGGAACTGCTGGCCGCGGCGCGCGCCGACGCGTAGGCACCGGCGACGCGGAGACACCGCCGCCGCCACCCGGCCCGGCGTCATCCGGCCGGACATCCCTAGCCCGTGTGGGTGAGGCTGAGGGGTGTCCGGTGAGATCCTCCACCGGATCCGCACCCGTATGGTCCCGGAACGCGCGTGCGGACTGGCATTCTTGGCGACGTCTCTGACTCCCTCACCCTGGAGCTTCGGCCCGTGAGCAGCTCCCCGGTCACCCCGCCCGCCCCCGCCCAGCCCTACGGGTGGCCCCCGCTGCGCACCGTCCAGGTGCTCGACGACCGTGCGGGCGCGGGCAGCAGCGCGCACGTACGGTCCCTCGCGATGGGGCTCGCCGCGCGCGGGGTACGGGTCACGGTGTGCGCACCCGTCCGGGCGGAGGGGGAGTACGACTTCACCGGCGCCGGGGCGAGGTTCGCACCCGACGCGGTGAACGTCCTGCGGGCCGCCTGCGCCACGGCCGACGTCGTGCACGCGCACGGGGTACGGGCCGGGATGCGGGCCGCGCTCGCCGTGCGGGGGCGACGGGTGCCGCTGGTGGTGAGCTGGCACGGCGACGGCCCCGCGGCCGGGGGCGCGCTCGGGCGGCTGAGCCGGATGCTGGAACGCCACGTGGCGCGGGCCGCGGCGGTGGTGCTCGGGGCCTCCTCGGACCAGGTGGACCTCGCGCGGCTGCGGGGCGCGCGCGACGCGCGGCTGGCGCCGGTCGCCGTGCCGACGGGCTCGCCGGTGGCCGACCCGGGCAAGGTGCGGGCGGAACTCGGCGTGGTGGAGCGGCCCCTGCTGATCGCCGTCGGCAGCCTGGTGGAGCACCGCGGGTACGCCGAACTGCTCGACGCGGCGCGGGAGTGGCGGACGCTGGACCCCGCCCCGCTGCTGGTCATCGCGGGGGAGGGGCCGCTGCGGGCCGAACTGTCCCGGCGGATCGAAGCGGAGGACCTGCCGGTGCGGCTGCTCGGGCGGCGCCGGGACGCGGCGCGGCTGCTGGCGGCGGCGGACGTGGCGGTGCTGCCGAGCCGGTGGGCGGCCCGGGCGCTGCCGGCGCAGGAGGCGCTGCGGGCAGGGGTCCCGTTGGTGGCGACGGCGGTGGGGGGCGTGCCCGAGCTGGTGGGGGAGGCCGCGGTGCTGGTCCCGCCGGGGGACGGGGCCGCCCTCGCCTCGGCCGTGACCGGCCTGCTGGCGGACCCCGGGCGGCGGGCCGCGCTGGCCGGGGCCGGGCGGGCGCAGGCCGCGACCTGGCCGTCGGAGGACGACACCGTCGCGCAGGTCCTGTCCGTCTACGACGAGCTGATGGAGCGGGAGCGGGTCCGGCGGTGACCGACCCGGCCCCGGACCTGGACCCGGCCCCCGCACCCCGCCTCAGGAAGAGGTGTGGCGGCGGGCGCGCAGGGCCAGGCTGAGGGAGAGCACCGTTTCGGGGTCGTCCAGGTCCGTGCCCAGGAGTTCGGAGATGCGGGCCAGGCGGTTGTAGAGGGTCTGGCGGTTCAGGTGCAGCTCGCGGGCGGTCTCCGCCTTGCGGCCCGCGTGGGCCAGGTACGTCTCCAGGGTGGGCAGCAGCGGCGGGCGCGAGGTCGTGTCGTGGGTGCGCAGCGGGCCGATCGCCCGGTCCACGAAGGCCGCGAGGTCCGGGTGTTCGCGCAGCCGCCACAGCAGCAGGTCGATGTCCAGCTTCCGCGCGTCGTACCAGGGGCGGGCCGGCAGGCCGTGGGCCGCCGTGGCCGTCTCCGCGGCGTGGCGCAGGCCCGCCGAGGCGGCCGCCCAGCCGCCCGCGACGCCGACGACCACCGCCGGCGGGGCCGCGGCCCGGTCCAGGCCGGCCCGTTCCACCCCCGCCCGCAGCGCCGCCGAGACGCGGTCGGCCACCGCCGTACGCTCCGACTCGGCGCGCAGCGACACCAGGAGCGGGACGCGCCCCTCCACCGGCCGGACGCCCAGCAGGACCGGCACGCCGACGGAGGACAGCTCCTCCAGGACCGCGCGGGCCAGGACGGCCCAGTTCCCCGACGGGCTCGTCTCCGAGGACAGCCGCATCACGATCGGCAGCAGCGGACCCGCCCCCGGCTTGAAGCCCAGGACGCGGGCCTGGGCGGGAGCGTCCTGCGCCGAGATGCGGCCCTCCGCCAGGTCCGTCAGGAAGTCGCCGCGACCGCGCGCCGCGAGCTCCTCCTCCTGGCGCGCCTGCATGAGGACCACGGCCAGGACCCCCGCCGTGCGCTCCGCCGCCATCCGGTGGACCGGGAGCAGGGGGCCCGAGACCCCGACCAGGACGACCCGGGCCCGTACCGAGCCCGTGCCGTGGCCCCCACCCGGTACGTCGATCACCACCGTGTTCGCCGAGGGCTCGCTCTCGCGCTGGCCCCGCAGGCCCTCCCAGACCTGGAGCGGGTCCGCGCCCGCGTCCCCGGCCGAGCTCCCCGCCGCGTACAGCAACTGCCCGTCGGGGGTCTCCAGGAAGACCGGGTTCCCCGTGAAGTCGGCCAGGATCCGCAGCACCTGCGGGATGCCGCCACCGCCCAACAGGGCCTCGGTGCACCGCCGGTGGACCTCCTCGGCCCGCTGGAGCAGCGCGTAGTGGTGGTTGACGATCTCGGTGTGGACCTCCTCCGTCACGGTGACGAAGGGGACCTCCCGGTGGAGCTGGACCAGCGGCAGCCCCGACGTGCGCGCGGTCTCCACGATCGTCGCCGGCAGGCGGGTGAAGCGCGGGCCCAACTCGACCACCAGCGCGGCGATCTGGCGGTCCGCGAGGCGGCGTACGAAGGCGCGCTGCTCGGCGGGACGGGTGCCGAGGCCGAGTCCCGTGGTCAGCAGCAGCTCGCCGCCCTTGAGGAGGGAGGCGATGTTCGGCACCTCGCCCGCGTGCACCCAGCGGACGGTGCGGCCCAGGCGGTCGGCGCAGGCCACCACCTCGGGGAGACCGCTGCGCAGCCCCGGCAGCTCCAAAGCCCGCTGAACCGTGATCCCGCCCTGGTTGTCCATATCGCGGGACGGTACCGGCAGGCCTGTTCCGAACACATCACTCCTCGGTTACAAGTGACGCGCTGCCGCCCGAACGGCCCGACAACTCGTCGCCTCCGCAAGGAGATTATCGGACCACGTGCCGATTGTGGCGTGCGTCACGCCCGGCGAGAGTGGGCGCCCTCCACACGGAAGAGGACCGCAATGAGCAAAGACATCACCGGTGAGTCGCCCCAGGCACCCGCAGTCCCGCAGGTCCAGCGGCTCAAGGCGAACTCCGTCGGGCTGGTCGGCGTCGTGTTCATGGCTGTCGCGACCGCCGCCCCGATCACCGCGATGACGGGCAACCTGCCCATCGCCGTCGGCTTCGGCAACGGCACCGGCGCCCCCGCCGGATACCTCTTCGCGACCCTCGTCCTGACCGTCTTCGCGGTCGGCTACGTCGCCATGGCCAAGCGGATCACCGCCGCCGGCGCCTTCTACGGATACATCTCGCACGGCCTCGGCCGGATCGCCGGCATGGCGTCCGGGATGCTCGCCGTCCTCGCGTACATCGTCTTCGAGGCGTCGATCGTCGGCGTGTTCTCCTACTTCGCCAAGACCACCGTCCAGGACCAGCTCGGCGTGGACCTGCCCTGGATCCTCTACGCCGCCGCGATGCTGGCCGTCACCGCCGCCCTCGCACACTTCGACATCAACCTCACCGCCAAGGCGCTCGGCGTGATGCTCGTCGCCGAGATCGCCGTGCTGTTCGCCGTCGCCACCGCCGTACTGATCGCCGGCGGCGGCCCCGAGGGGATTCCGCTGGAGCCCGTCAACCCGAAGAACGCCTTCACCGGCACCTCCGCCGGCCTCGGCCTCTTCTTCGCCTTCTGGTCCTGGGTCGGCTTCGAGTCCACCGCCATGTACGGAGAGGAGTCCCGCGACCCCAAGCGGGTCATCCCCAAGGCCACCCTCATCTCCGTGGTCGGCGTCGGCCTCTTCTACATCTACGTCTCCTGGATGACCATCGCGGGCAACGGCATGGCCAAGTCCGTCGAACTGTCCGCCTCCGCCAACCCCCTCGACCTGTTCTTCGCCCCCACCGAGTCCTTCATCGGCGCCTGGGCCGTCGACACCTTCCAGTGGCTGCTGCTCACCGGCTCCTTCGCCTGCGGCATGGCCTTCCACCAGTGCGCCGCCCGCTACCTCTACGCCATCGGCCGCGAGGGCTTCCTGTCGCCGAAGCTCGGCCGCACCCACCCCCGGCACGGCTCCCCGTACGTGGCCTCCGTCGTGCAGACCGCCATCGCCACCGCGCTGGTGGCCGGTTTCTGGCTCACCGGGCAGGACCCGTACCTGCACCTCTACACGCTGCTCGCGATCCTCGGCACCATGGCGATCCTGATCGTCCAGACGCTGTGCTCCTTCGCCGTCATCGGCTACTTCCGCAAGAACCACCCCGAGGACCGGCACTGGTTCAAGACCTTCACCGCCCCGCTCCTCGGCGGCATCGGCATGATCGCCGTGGTGGTCCTGCTGGTCCTCAACATGGAGACCGCCGCGGGCAGCGCGGCCGGCTCCGTCTTCTTCAAGCTCATCCCGTGGATCGTGGGCGCCGTCTTCCTCGGCGGGCTCGGCCTCGGCCTCTGGCTCAAGGCCAAGGCCCCCGCGCGCTACGAGATCATCGGCCGGATCGTCCTGGAGGACGCCGCCGAACGCCCCGCCGGGCCCGCCGTCCCGCCGCAGGCCGCCCCGTCCGACCCCACCGCCGCCGCACACCTCTGAGGAGCCCCGCCATGGCCCGTACGCCCGTCATGCACGCCCTGCGCCGGCTCGCCGCCGAGCACGCGGCCGCCCGGAGGCTCGCGCTGCCCGCCGCCGAGGTCCGCGGCTCCACCCGCCGCGAACTCCTCGCGCGCGCCGCCGCGCTCGGCCTCGGCACCGCCTTCGCCTCCGCGGGCGCCGCCACCGCCCATGCCGCCGCGACCGCCCCCACCGCCGGCCCCGACAAGAAGCCCGTCGGGCCCGCCCGCGTCGCCGTGATCGGCGCCGGCATCTCGGGGCTCACCGCGGCCCTCACCCTCAAGGACGCGGGGATCCCCTTCACCCTCTACGAGGCCAACCCCAGTCGCGTCGGCGGCCGGATGTGGACCCAGTCCGGCCACTGGGCGTACGGACAGACCTCCGAAATCGGCGGGGAGCTGATCGACACCAGCCACAAGAAGATCCTCGAACTGTGCCGCCGCTTCAACCTGCCCACCGAGGACTTCCTCGGCGGCGGCCCCAACGGCGCCGAGGAAGTCCTCTGGTTCAACGGCGAGTACTACTCCCGCACCCAGGCCGACGAGGACTTCAAGGCCGTCTACCAGGCCCTGCACCGGGACCTGTCGGAAGCCGGGGAGGTCTCCTGGAACAACACCACCGCCGCCGGCACCGCCCTGGACAACATGACCCTGTACGAGTGGATCGAGACCCGTGTCCCCGGCGGCCACGGCTCGCAGCTCGGCCGCTTCATCGACGTGGCCTACAACGTCGAGTACGGCGCCGACACCGACCGGCAGTCGGCGCTCGCCCTGGTCCTGCTGATGGGCTACCAGCCGAACCCGGGCAACTTCAACGTCTGGGGCCTGTCCAACGAGCGCTACCACATCACCGGCGGCAACGACCGGCTGCCTAAGGCCATCGCCGCCGCCCTGCCCGCCGGTTCGCTCGTGATGGGCCGCGAGCTCGTCGCCGTACGCGCCAACGCCGACGGCACCCAGACCCTCACCTTCAACGACGCGGGCTCGGTGCGCACCGCCGTCGCCGATCACACCGTCCTGTGCCTGCCGCTGCCGATCCTCCAGCGCATCGACACCTCGCAGGCTGGCTTCGACCCGCTGATGCGCAACCTGCTGCGCGACGCCCGGATGGGCTTCTGCACCAAGCTCAACATGCAGTTCACCGCCCGCCCCTGGCGCGGCACCGGCCCCTGGCCCGGTGTCTCCGCGGGCGACTGCTTCACCGACTCCGCGGTGCAGCAGACCTGGGACACCACCAAGGTGCAGCCCGGCACCGGCGGCATCCTGCTCCAGTACGGCGGCGGCAGCCTCGCCGGATCCCTCACCCCGGGGAGCCCCTTCGCCACCGAGGCCGACCCGTACGTCCGCGACCTCGCGGCCCGGATGCTGACCGGGATCGACGCCTTCTACCCTGGCACCAAGGCCGTCTGGACCGGCCGGGCCCAGCTCTCCGCGTGGCACCGCAACCCGTACTCGCTGGGCGCCTACTCGTACTGGCCGACCGGCTACCTGCACCGCTACGCCAAGTACGAGGGCACCGCGCAGGGCAACGTCCACATCGGAGGGGAGCACTGCAGCTACGACTTCCAGGGGTTCATGGAGGGCGGCGCCACCGAGGGCGAGCGGGCGGCCCGGGAGGTGATCGCCGCCCTCGTCTGACGCCGGACGGCGGCGGGGGGTCACAGGGGCCGGACGTTGTGGTTGAAGCGGAAGACGTTGTCCGGGTCGTAGCGCCGCTTCAGCTCGCCCAGGCGCCGCATGTTCTCGGCGCCCAGGCCCGCGACCACCCGCTCGCCGCCCTCGTCCCCGGTGAAGTTGAGGTAGACCGCGCCGGTGCTCCACGGCTGGACGTCGGTGCGGACGTCCTTGACCCACTGGCGGACCCGCTCGTCGTCCTCGGGTGCCTCCCAGACGCCGAACGGGTGCACCGCCCAGGGTGCGTCGCGGAAGGCGACCGGGTAGTCGGCGGGCCCCGAGGCGATCGCGCCGCCCTGCGGCCAGACCACGTGCTGGGTGCCGGTCGGCACCGGCATCGAGTCGGCGCGGGCGCAGAACACGTCGACGAACGCGTCGGGCGCCCCGGTGAGGTACTCCGCCGACCAGTAGTTCCGCATGCCCGGCGGGTCGTCGATCATGCACTGCAGATCGGCGTAGGGGATGGCCGTGACCATCTCCACCTCGTGGGGGATCGCCAGCAGCGGCCCGGCCAGCTTGCGCATCTCCTCCTCGGGGCCCGCGTAGGTCAGGAGCGCGCCCGCCAGCAGCTTCCCGACCAGGTGCGGGGGCACGAACTCCTCGGGCGGGCCGGTCAGGTAGATCGCGCCGCCGGAGGCCTCGACGGGGCCCGCCTCGATGACGTCCCGGTACGTCCGGACCACCTCGGGGCCGCGCTCCGGCAGGTACAGCAGGAACGCGATCGACATGGCGGGCAGTTCGTGCAGCCGCAGGGTCAGCGAGGTGGCGATGCCGAAGTTCCCGCCGCCGCCGTGCAGCCCCCAGAACAGCTCGGGGTGGTCCTGCGCCGTCGCGTGGATCAGCTCGCCGTCGGCGGTGACCAGCTCCACGCCCAGCAGGTTGTCCACCGCCAGCCCGAACTTCCGGTCCAGCCAGCCCGTGCCGCCGCCCAGGACGAAGCCGCCGACCCCGGTGGTGGAGGCGCGGCCGCCGGTGGTCGCCAGCGCGTACGGCTCGCAGGCCCGGTCCAGATGGCTCATCGTGGCGCCGCCCTCGACGTGGACCGCCCGGGCCGCCGGGTGGACCGTCACCTCGTGCATCCGGCGCAGGTCCACGACCAGGCCGCCGTCGCACAGGGACATGCCGGCGACGCTGTGCCCGCCGCCGCGCACGGCGATCTTCAGGTCCAGCTCCCTCGCGAACCGCACGGCGGTCACCACGTCCGCCGAGCTCTCGCACTGGGCGATGACGGCGGGCCTGCGGTCGATCATCGCGTTGAAGACCGTCCGGGCCTCGTCGTACCCGGGATCGTCCGGGGCGAAGACGTCACCGGCCAGATCCTCGCGGAGTGCGGCCAGCGCCGTACCCGCCTTCGAGAGGGGCGCCATGGCCTCCCCCTTCCGAGAAGGGCGTAGGACCCTTCCAGCGTAGGCGGGGGAGATCATTGCGGCGCGTCGGGCACCCGGCCGTGCGCAGGGTGCCCGCGTCCGGCACTAACCGCCGTACGCCCCGCTCGCGGTCAGCCGCAGCGCCGTGTCGATCAGGGGGACGTGGCTGAAGGCCTGCGGGAAGTTCCCGACCTGCCGCTGGAGCCGCGGGTCCCATTCCTCCGCCAGCAGCCCCAGGTCGTTGCGGAGCGCCAGCAGCCTCTCGAAGAGCCGCCGCGCCTCGTCGACCCGCCCGATCATCGCCAGGTCGTCGGCCATCCAGAACGAGCAGGCGAGGAAGGCCCCCTCGTCCCCCTGCAGGCCGTCCACACCGGCCTCGTCGCCGGCCGTCGGGTAGCGCAGGATGAAACCGTCGGGCGTGGACAGCTCGCGCTGGATCGCCTCGATCGTGCCGATGACCCGCTTGTCGTCCGGCGGCAGGAAGCCCATCTGCGGGATCAGCAGCAGGGAGGCGTCCAGCTCCCTCGACCCGTAGGACTGGGTGAAGGTGTTGCGCTCCTTGTCGTAGCCCTTCTCGCACACGTCCTGGTGGATCTCGTCGCGCAGCTCGCGCCACCGCTCCAGCGGGCCGTCCGCGTCGCCGCTCTCGATCAGCTTGATCGTGCGGTCCACGGCCACCCAGGCCATCACCTTCGAGTGCACGAAGTGGCGGCGCGGGCCGCGCACCTCCCAGATGCCCTCGTCCGGCTGGTCCCAGTGGGTCTCCAGGTAGCGGATCAGCTTCAGCTGGAGCAGCGAGGCGTAGTCGCTGCGCGCCAGGCCGGTCATGTGGCCCAGGTGCAGGGCCTCGGTGACCTCGCCGTACACGTCGAGCTGGAGCTGGCCCGCGGCGCCGTTGCCGACGCGGACCGGGCGGGAGTTCTCGTAGCCGGGCAGCCAGTCCAGCTCGGTCTCGCCGAGCTCCCGCTCGCCCGCGATCCCGTACATGATCTGGAGGTTCTCCGGGTCACCGGCCACCGCGCGCAGCAGCCACTCGCGCCAGGCGCGGGCCTCCTCGCGGTAGCCGGTGCGCAGCAGCGAGGACAGCGTGATCGCCGCGTCGCGGAGCCAGGTGTAGCGGTAGTCCCAGTTGCGGACCCCGCCGATCTCCTCGGGCAGCGAGGTGGTCGGCGCGGCCACGATCCCGCCCGTGGGCCCGTACGTCAGGGCCTTGAGGGTGATCAGGGAGCGGACCACGGCCTCCCGGTAGGGCCCGTGGTAGGTGCACTGGTCGACCCACTCGCGCCAGAACTCGGTGGTCGACTCCAGGGCCGCCTCCGCGTCCGGGGCCTCCGGGGCGCCGCGGTGCGAGGGCTGCCAGCTGATGCTGAAGGCCATGCGGTCGCCGGGCCCGACGGTGAAGTCGGAGTACGTCGTCAGGTCCTTGCCGTACGTCTGCGCCTCGGTGTCCAGCCAGACCGAGTCGGGGCCCGCGACGGCGACGGTACGGCCGTCGATCTTGTGCACCCAGGGCACCACCCGCCCGTAGCTGAAGCGCATCCGCAGCGCCGAGCGCATCGGGACGCGCCCGCTGACGCCCTCCACGATGCGGATCAGCTGCGGCGCGTGGTGCTCGCGGGGCGGCATGAAGTCGATCACGCGGACCTTGCCGCGCGGGGTGTCCCACTCCGACTCCAGCACCAGCGAGTCGCCGCGGTAGCGGCGGCGGGTGGCGAGCGGGGCCTCGGCGCCCGCCGGGTAGGCGGGTCCGATCCGCCAGAACCCGTGGTCCTCGGTGCCCAGAATGCTCGCGAACACGGCGTGGGAGTCGAAGCGGGGCAGGCACAGCCAGTCCACCGCCCCGTCCCGGCAGACCAGTGCGGCGGTCTGCATGTCCCCGATCAGTGCGTAATCCTCGATGCGCCCGGACACGTGCATCTCCAGTCGAACGGCCACGTCCGCCCCGAAGGGCGCTTGCATTGCGCGGTTGCGCGGTCTCCTGTGTGCAGGGATCCCCGCGTGAGCCATGATTCCGTATATCGGCTCGGCTAGGCCGTCTGACGGACTGCCCGGCGCTGATGTGTGCAATATCCGAGCAGGATATGACGGCCCACCCTAGTGATCTCCGCGGGCCGGGCAAGAATGCGGCTGGGCCGAACGGGTGAGCCCGCGACGCGTCGGCTCAGCGGGCCCCGGCGGGGCCCGGCCGAGGGGGCCGCGCCGCGTGGCCGGAGGCGGACCGGCCCGGGCGCTGATAGGCTGGTACCCCGTGGACCGGTGGTCTGCCTGTGCGAATCAGGAGCCCCGAAACCGCAGCTTCGGCGCCCCCTGAGACCCTTCCGGATCGAGGGTGGCCGGCGCCGGACGCACCTCACCTCGCGACCACGGGAGCCCCCTCTTGGCGACGCCGCCCGCTGCTTTTCGAAACAGCACAGCCATGACGACCAAGCACATCTTCGTCACCGGGGGTGTCGCTTCGTCCCTCGGCAAGGGTCTGACGGCCTCCAGCCTGGGTGCGCTGCTGAAGGCGCGCGGCCTGCGGGTCACGATGCAGAAGCTCGACCCGTACCTGAACGTCGACCCCGGCACGATGAACCCGTTCCAGCACGGCGAGGTGTTCGTCACCAACGACGGCGCCGAGACCGACCTGGACATCGGCCACTACGAGCGCTTCCTCGACGTCGACCTCGACGGCTCGGCCAACGTCACCACCGGCCAGGTCTACTCGACGGTCATCGCCAAGGAGCGGCGCGGCGAGTACCTCGGTGACACCGTGCAGGTCATCCCGCACATCACCAACGAGATCAAGCACCGCATCCGCCGCATGGCGACCGAGGACGTCGACGTCGTCATCACCGAGGTCGGCGGCACCGTCGGCGACATCGAGTCGCTGCCGTTCCTGGAGACCGTCCGCCAGGTCCGCCACGAGGTCGGCCGCGACAACGTCTTCGTCGTGCACATCTCGCTGCTGCCCTACATCGGCCCCTCCGGCGAGCTGAAGACCAAGCCGACCCAGCACTCGGTCGCGGCCCTGCGCAACATCGGCATCCAGCCCGACGCCATCGTGCTGCGCGCCGACCGCGACGTCCCCACCTCCATCAAGCGCAAGATCTCGCTGATGTGCGACGTGGACGAGGCCGCCGTGGTCGCCGCGATCGACGCCAAGTCGATCTACGACATCCCGAAGGTGCTGCACACCGAGGGCCTGGACGCGTACGTCGTGCGCAAGCTCGACCTGCCCTTCCGCGACGTGGACTGGACGGTGTGGGAGGACCTGCTCGACCGGGTCCACAACCCCGACCACGAGGTCAAGGTCGCGCTCGTCGGCAAGTACATCGACCTGCCCGACGCCTACCTGTCGGTGACCGAGGCGCTGCGCGCCGGCGGCTTCGCCAACAAGGCCCGCGTCCAGATCAAGTGGGTCACCTCCGACGACTGCAAGACCCCGGCGGGCGCCGCCGCGGTGCTCGGCGACGTGGACGCGATCTGCGTGCCCGGCGGCTTCGGCGACCGCGGTGTCAACGGCAAGGTCGGCGCGATCACCTACGCCCGCGAGAACAAGGTCCCGCTGCTCGGCCTGTGCCTGGGCCTGCAGTGCGTGGTCATCGAGGCCGCGCGCAACCTGGCGGGCATCGAGGACGCGAACTCCACCGAGTTCGACGCCTCCACCCCGCACCCGGTCATCTCGACCATGGAGGAGCAGCTGGCCTTCGTCGAGGGCGCGGGCGACCTGGGCGGCACCATGCGCCTGGGCATGTACCCGGCGAAGCTCGCCGAGGGATCCATCGTGCGCGAGGTCTACGGCGACCAGGCGTACGTGGACGAGCGCCACCGCCACCGCTACGAGGTCAACAACGCCTACCGCGGCGAGCTGGAGAAGAAGGCGGGCCTCGTCTTCTCCGGGACCTCCCCCGACAACAAGCTCGTCGAGTACGTCGAGTACCCCCGCGAGGTGCACCCCTACCTGGTGGCCACCCAGGCCCACCCGGAGCTGCGCTCGCGCCCGACGCGCCCGCACCCGCTGTTCGCGGGTCTGGTCAAGGCGGCCGTGGAGCGGCAGCAGTCCGCGAAGTGAGCGCCTGACCGCATAACGTAGACAGCCGGGGCACGGATCGTGCCCCGGCTGTCGCGTTTCTCGGGAAGGTACGGCCATGGCCATGGGCAACGACATCGCGGACACACCGGAGGAGTGGGAGGTCGTCGCTTCGCGCACCCCCTTCCAGGGGGCGAAGACGGCGGTGCGCTCCGACCAGGTCCGGATGCCGGACCGGTCCGTCGTGCGGCGCGACTACCAGGCGCATCCGGGATCGGTCTGCGTCCTGGCCCTCGACGAGGAGCAGCGGGTGCTGGTCCTGCGGCAGTTCCGCCACCCGGTGCGCCACCGCCTGTGGGAGCTGCCGGCCGGGCTGCTGGACGTGCAGGGGGAGAACCCGCTGCACGCCGCGCAGCGGGAGCTGTACGAGGAGGCGCACGTCAAGGCGGGGGACTGGCGGGTGCTGGCCGACTTCTTCTCCTCGCCCGGCGGGTCGGACGAGGCGGTACGGATCTTCCTGGCGCGGGACCTCTCGGAGGCCGAGGGGGAGCGGTACGTGGTCTCCGAGGAGGAGGCGGACATGGAGATCGCCCGTGTCCCCCTCGGGGACCTGGTGGCCGGTGTCCTGGCGGGCAGGCTGGGCAACCCGGGTCTGGTGACGGGGGTCCTCGCCCTTTCCGCGGCGATGGCGGGCGAGGGCCTGGAGGCCCTGCGGCCCGCTCAGGCCCCCTGGCCGGCCCGGCCGTACGAGGCGTAGCCGCCCGGCGCGGCGCCGCCGCGCCCAAAAATGGGACCATCTACTGATCCGATCAGGCGATATGTCCGCCGCGCTCCACCCTGGTCGTCGCTCTGCGTGAACTACGCTCGCCATCCGAAGGCAGGGAGAGGAGCGGATCCGTGACGGTTTTCGTCGGGCGGCGGCGTGAGCTCAAGGAGCTCCGCGAGGACATCGCGCGGACCGGGCTCGACACCCTCTCCGGCCGCAAGGCCAAAGCGCCCCGGGCCCGGGTCCTGCTCGTCGCCGGGCGGCCCGGATCCGGGCGGACCGCCCTGGCCGAGGCGTTCGTGCGCGAGGTCGCCGGGGAGTACCCCGACGGCGTGCTCCGGACCCGGCTGACCACTCCCGGCGGGGAGGGCGTGGCGACCGAGCGGGCGGTGCGCGGCCTGCTGGAGGAGCTCGGGCAGCCCACCCCGCCCGGCGCCGGCGAGGACGAGCTGAGCTCCGCCCTGCGCACCGCGCTCGACGGGCGCCGGGTGATCATCCTGGTCGACGACGCCGCCGACCCGCACCAGGTCGACGCCCTGCTGCCGGACACCCCCGAATGCCTCGTCGTGGTCACCGCGGAGGGGCCGCTCACCGGGATCCCGGACGTGCGGCCCTGCACCCTCGGCGGGCTCGACACACCGTCGGCCGTGGAGCTGCTCGCCCAGCGCATCGGCGACACCCGCGTCACCGCCGACCCCCGCGCCGCCGAGACCCTCGCCGAGGAGCTGGGGGGCCAGCCCGCCGCGCTCGGCCTCGTCGGCGGATGGCTCGCCGCCCACCCCAAGGCCTCCGTCTCCGACCTCGCCAAGCAGCTGCACGACATGCCGGCCAGCACCGGCGGCCCGCTCGCCCGGGGATTCCGGCTCGTCTACGAGTCCCTGCCGCAGCCCGCCCAGCGGACCCTGCGCCTGCTGCCCCTGGCCCCCGCCGGGATCATCGACTCGCACACCGCCTCCGCCCTCGCCGGCTGCTCGGTGGCCGCGGCCCAGTCCACGCTGGACGACTTCGCCGCTCTGGGCCTCGTCCACCACGCGGCCGACGGGCTGTTCCTGCTGCCCGGCTGCCTCGCCCCGCTGCTCCAGGCACTGCTCCAGGCGAAGGAACGCCCCGCCGAGGTCCAGCTCGCCCGGGCCCGGATGCTGGAGCGCACCGTACGGCTGCTGCACTCCTGCCGGGCCACGGCCGCACCGGAGGAGGAGGGGGCGCGGGAGCTGCTGGACGGGCTGCCGCGCGCCCTGCGGTTCCCCGACCGGCGGGCCGCCGCCATCTGGCTGGACACCCGGCTGCCCGCGCTCAGCGCGGCCGCTTCGCTGGCCGTGGCCGACGGGGAGCTGGACACCCTGGCCCGCCGGCTGGTCGCAGCGCTCGTACGGGCGCTCGCCGAGCACCGCGGCACGGCCGCGGCCGCCCCCGAGCTGTACGGGCTGCACCGCCTGGTGCTGGGCGTGGCCGAGCGCCGCGAGCTGCACCGGGAGCAGGCCGCCGCACTGCTGAACCTGGCCGACCTGGACGCCGAGACCGGCCGGACCCGGGAGGCGCTGGAGCGCTACCGGGCCGCGCTGGACGCCGGACGGGCCGCGAACGACCCGTACGCGACGGGCCGCGCGATGGAATCCGTAGGGGGCGCCCACCAGGAGCTGGGGGACTGGCACCGGGCCTCCGACTGGTTCGGCCGGGCCCTGTCCCAGGCCCTCGCGCGGGGGGAGCGCGCGGACGAGGCGCGGCTGTACGGGCGACTGGGGAACGTGTACACGTACGCGGGCCGGTACGGGGACGCGCTGCGCAGCTGGCGGGCGGCCGCCGCCGGCTACCGGAAGCTGGCCGATGTCCCGGGCCAGGCAAAGGCGTTGAGCGAGATGGCGCGGGTCCAGGAGTACGCCGGCCGGCCCGAGGAGTCGCTGCACACCTGCCGCGAGGCGGTGGAGCTGGCGCGCCGGGCCGGGGACCTGCGCCTTCAGGCCGCGCTGCAGGTCCGGCTGGCCGACACGCTGGACCGGCTGGGGGACCCCGCGGCAGCCAGGCTGCACCGGTCCGCGGCCGACAGATTGCTGGGAGACGACCCCGCAGCCTGCGAAATCCGCAGTGGATCCGACTAAGATTATTTGTTTGCAAGGCTAGACACGAGTTCATCCTTCATTAAACTGGGTTCACCACGTCATCCCGTGGTGCATCCCGTTGCGCGTTCTTGTGGGCGGGTATGTATGGAAGTGCCCCATAATTTCCCCTGAGCCAAGGACCGTGATCGACGATGAAGGTCGGCATCCCCCGCGAGGTCAAGAACAACGAGTTCCGCGTGGCCATCACCCCCGCCGGTGTCCACGAGCTCGTCCGTAACGGCCACCAGGTCTTCATCGAGCAGAACGCCGGTGTGGGTTCCTCGATCACGGACGCCGAGTACGTCTCGGCCGGCGCCGAGATCCTCGGCACCGCCGACGAGGTGTGGGCCACCGCTGACCTGCTGCTGAAGGTCAAGGAGCCGATCGCGGAGGAGTACCACCGCCTCCGCAAGGACCAGACCCTCTTCACCTACCTGCACCTGGCGGCCTCCCGCGAGTGCACGGACGCCCTGCTGGAGTCCGGCACCACCGCCATCGCCTACGAGACGGTCGAGCTCGCCAACCGCGCGCTTCCGCTGCTCGCCCCGATGTCCGAGGTCGCGGGCCGCCTGGCCCCGCAGGTCGGCGCCTACCACCTGATGCGCTCGGTCGGCGGCCGCGGCGTGCTCCCCGGCGGCGTCCCCGGCACCCACGCCGGCGAGTGCGTCGTCATCGGCGGCGGCGTCTCCGGCTGGAACGCCGTGCAGATCGCCGTCGGCATGGGCTTCCACGTGACCCTGCTGGACCGCGACATCAACAAGCTCCGCGAGGCCGACAAGATCTTCGGCACGAAGATCAAGACGATCGTCTCCAACGCCTACGAGCTGGAGAAGGCCGTCATCGAGGCCGACCTCGTCATCGGCGCGGTGCTCATCCCGGGTGCGAAGGCCCCGAAGCTGGTCACCAACGAGCTCGTCGCCAAGATGAAGCCCGGAAGTGTCCTTGTCGACATTGCGATCGACCAGGGCGGCTGCTTCGAGGACTCCCGTCCGACCACCCACGCCGAGCCGACCTTCCAGGTCCACAACTCGGTCTTCTACTGCGTCGCCAACATGCCGGGCGCGGTGCCGAACACCTCCACCTACGCGCTGACGAACGCCACGCTGCCCTACATCGTGCAGCTCGCGAACCTCGGCTGGGTCGAGGCGCTGCGCCGTGACCCCGCGCTCGCCCTGGGCCTCAACACCCATGACGGGCAGGTCGTTTACGGTCCCGTCGCCGAGGCCCACGGCCTGGAGACCCTTGAGCTGAGCACGCTGCTCGGCTGAACCGTCAACGACTGACGTCAATCTCACGTATCCGGCCGGACCTTGCCCGCAAGGTCCGGCCGGGCGCGTTTGCGCGGTGCCCGCGGAGCCCGCTCAACTCGCCTCGAACGTAACCCTTTAACCCTTTCGCACACCCGCGAAACTTCGCGGCGACAGCTCGTACGCCCTTGACAGAGTGGTGTTCGGTTGCCGACACATCGTGCCGGGTCCGGCGGATTGTGTTGCCGCTGAGCGGTGACACGCCATAGAGTCGCCAACCGTCGGCATGGTGCCACGCTGACCTATCGATAAGTGTCCTGGTCACGTCCGAGGAGGTAAGACGACTTGTGAATGAGTCGACATTTGCTCCTGGGGGTGGTCGAGCAGGGACGCACCCCCAGCGCCCTGCAGGCGCGGAGGTACCCCCCGAGCGGGCCCAGGGCCCGACCGGGCTCGAAGCGGTCGGCTCCGTCGCAGTACGCACCTTCGCAAACCACCAGCACATGACGACGCCTCAAAAGAGCATGGACGGCCTAGACGTGAACTCCAGGGCCGGCGACCTGAGCGGCGAAAAGCCCGTGGGTTTCGCCGACTACGAAAACGTGCCCGAGGGGCACTTCTACGACCCCGACGCGGAGTACGAACCGGACCCCGAGTACGCGGCCACCCTCGCCCCCGACGCTGCCCGCCAGCGCCGTGAGCGGATCGGCCCGACCGGACGCCCGCTGCCGTACTTCCCGATCCCGGGTCCGCTGACCGACCACGGTCCGGCGAAGATCATCGCAATGTGCAACCAGAAGGGCGGCGTGGGCAAGACCACGTCGACCATCAACCTGGGTGCCGCGCTCGCCGAGTACGGGCGCCGCGTGCTGCTCGTCGACTTCGACCCGCAGGGCGCGCTGTCCGTGGGTCTCGGCGTGAACCCGATGGAACTCGACCTGACGGTCTACAACCTGCTCATGGAGCGGGGCATGTCGGCCGACGAGGTGCTGCTCAAGACGGCGGTCCCCAACATGGACCTGCTGCCGAGCAACATCGACCTGTCCGCTGCCGAAGTGCAGTTGGTCAGCGAGGTCGCGCGCGAGTCCACGCTGCAGCGGGCCCTCAAGCCCCTGATGGCCGACTACGACTACATCGTGATCGACTGTCAGCCCTCGCTCGGTCTGCTGACCGTGAACGCCCTGACGGCGGCTCACAAGGTCATCGTCCCGCTGGAGTGCGAGTTCTTCGCACTGCGCGGGGTGGCCCTGCTGACCGAGACCATCGAGAAGGTGCAGGAGCGGCTCAACCCCGAGCTGGAACTCGACGGCATCCTCGCCACGATGTACGACTCCCGTACGGTGCACAGCCGCGAGGTGCTGGCGCGCGTCGTCGAGGCCTTCGACGACCACGTCTACCACACGGTCATCGGCCGCACGGTGCGCTTCCCGGAGACCACGGTCGCCGGTGAGCCGATCACGACGTACGCCTCCAACTCCGTCGGCGCCGCCGCGTACCGCCAGCTCGCCAGGGAGGTGCTCGCCCGGTGTCACGCCGAGTGAGTCTGCCCGGAGCCGACGAACTGTTCCGTACGACCGGGGGGATGGCACTCCAGTCGTCCTCGCCGCGGCGCGGGGCCGAGGAGTCGCCCGCCGTGGAACACGCGGCCGCCACGGCCGAGGGCGCGGGGCAGGAAGGCCGGAGCCGGGAGGCTGCGGCCGGTACGGAGACCGGCGGGCCCGTGGTGGGACAGCCGCGGCGACCGCAGGAAGGTTCTGTCGGCCCCGCCGGTGCGGCCGGCGGGGCGGGCCCCGGCCCGGGCCCGACGGGCGCGACCCGCCGGGGCAAGGGGCAGGGCCGGGGCGCGAACCGGCGGCCGAGCGGCCGCGAGCGGCACGACGAGAAGATCACGGTCTACGTCTCCGCCGAGGAACTGATGGACCTGGAGCACGCGCGGCTGGTGCTGCGGGGGGAGCACGGGCTGGCGGTCGACCGGGGGCGGATCGTGCGGGAGGCGGTGGCCGTGGTGCTCGCCGATCTCGAATCGCGGGGGGACGCCAGTATTTTGGTGCGGCGGTTGCGCGGCCGCTGAGTGGCCTGCGGCCCGCTCGGTGGTGTCGGCCTTGGCTTGGCGCTGCCTGTTTCGGCTCGGCCCTGTTTCGGGTCGGGCCGTTTCGGCTTCCGGCGGGCGGTGTGCGCGGTCCGGCCTCGGGGCTGGGCGGGTTGCGGGGCCGGCTGCCTCTGGGCCGGGGCCTAGCTGCGGGGCCGGTTGCGAAGGGGCCGGGCGCGCGCCGGGGTGTCTCCTCGGGCGCCGAACGTGGCGAGGGGTCGGGCCGTGCGGCGGCGGTGTGTTCGGCGCCCTGCGGGGACACCCCGCCACACACCCGACCCCGTCGCAACCGGCGGGTGGTGGTCTCGGGGGCCTACGCTGCTCGTGGTCCTTTTCTTCCCACCCTGGATTTGTGATGTCCCTCTCCGCCGGATCCGGCCGTTCCTCCCGTCGCCCCCTGGGGTGTGGTGTCGGTCCTGAGGTGCTTGCTGAGGGCCCTGGGGGTGTGGGGGCCGGTGTGGAGGCGCCAAGGGCTTCTGAGGCGCCTGTGGGGGCTTCTGGGGTGGGGGACGGGCGGTTTACGCTGCGGCTTGAGAACTTCGAGGGGCCGTTCGATCTGCTGCTGCAGTTGATCTCGCGGCACAAGCTCGACGTGACCGAGGTCTCGTTGTCCAAGGTCACCGACGAGTTCATGGCCCACATCCGGGCCATGGGGCCGGACTGGGACCTCGATCAGACGACCGAGTTCCTCGTCGTCGCCGCCACCCTGCTCGACCTGAAGGCCGCCCGGCTCCTGCCGGTCGCCGAGGTCGAGGACGAGGGGGACCTCGCGCTCCTTGAGGCACGGGACCTGCTCTTCGCGCGCCTGCTCCAGTACCGGGCGTACAAGCAGATCGCCGAGATCTTCGAGCGGCGGGCGGAGGCCGAGGGCCGGCGTTATCCGCGCACGGTGGGGCTGGAGCCGCACCACGCCGATCTGCTGCCCGAGGTCGTCATCAGCATCGGGGCCGAGGGCTTCGCCCGGCTCGCCGTCAAGGCCATGCAGCCCAAGGCCAAGCCCCAGGTGTACGTGGACCACATCCACGCGCCGCTCGTCAGCGTGCGCGAGCAGGCCGGGCTCGTGGTGCGGATGCTGAAGGCGCGCGGGGAGGCCACGTTCCAGGAGCTCACCGAGGACGCCGGGGACACCCTGACCGTCGTCGCGCGCTTCCTGGCCCTCCTGGAGCTCTACCGGGAGAAGGCGGTCGTACTCGACCAGGAGACGGCCCTGGACACCCTGACCGTGCGCTGGAGCGGCGGGGACGGCGACGGGATGCCGACCGTGACGGATGAGTTCGACCAGATCGTGGAGGCGAAGGATTGAGCAGCGACACGAGTGCGGTGGCCGCGCTGGAGCTGAAGCCGGCCCTGGAAGCCGTCCTCATGGTCGTGGACGAGCCCGCGACCGAGGCGCACCTCGCGAAGGTGCTGGAACGCACACCCCGCGAGGTCGCGGCCGCGCTGCGGGAGCTCGCCGACGAGTACACGGCGGCCCGCCGGGGCTTCGAGCTGCGGCTGGTCGCCGGCGGGTGGCGGTTCTACACGCGGGCGCAGTACGCACCGGCCGTCGAGTCCTTCGTCCTGGACGGCCAGCAGGCCCGCCTCACCCAGGCGGCCCTGGAGACCCTGGCGGTCGTCGCGTACCGCCAGCCGGTGAGTCGATCGAGGGTCTCGGCGGTCCGCGGAGTCAACTGCGACGGGGTCATGCGGACCCTCCTGCAGCGGGGTCTGGTGGAGGAGGCGGGGACGGAACCCGAAACAGGTGCGATCCTGTACAGGACGACGAACTACTTTCTGGAGCGGATGGGCCTGCGCGGCCTGGACGAGCTCCCGGAGCTCGCGCCCTTCCTCCCCGAGGCGGACGCGATCGAAGCCGAGACGCAAGAAGGTGTGCCGTCGTTCGATCCGGACGCACCGGACACTGATGAAGACGACGACAAGACGACGGACATTTGATGCGAAGCAACGGTAACGGCGGCGGCAACAGGAACAGCGGCGGCGGCGGTGGTGGCGGACGCGGTGGATCCCGCGGCGCCGGCTCCGGCTCCGGCGGTGGCTACCGCGGCGGCAACTCCTCCGGGGGCGGCTCCCGCGGCGGCTCCTCCTCGGGCGGCGGTGGCTACCGCGGTGGCTCCTCCTCCGGTGGCGGTGGCTACCGCGGCGGCTCGTCCTCCGGTGGCTACCAGGGCGGTGGCTACCAGGGCGGCTCCGACGCGCGTGACCGCGACCAGGCGCCCCAGCGTCCCCGCAACCCCCGCCCCGAGGAGCGTCGCTACGACGTGGGCCCCGAGGGCGAGCGCAGCGGACGCCAGGGCCCCAAGGCCGGCGGCGGCGGCGCCCGTGGCGCGTCCGCGCGCGGTGGCGCCAAGGGCGGCCCCAAGACCTCCAAGACCCCCGGCATCGGCGGGGCCGGCGGCCCGCGCCGCGGTCCCGGCAGCCGCAGCGGCCAGTCCCGGCCGCGCGAGCTGGACGCGCGGATCGAGGAGCGCGTGCGCGACCGGTACGCCGACAAGCCCGTGATCAAGACCCCGAAGACCTTCCCGGGCGCCGAGGAGGAGGGCGAGCGACTGCAGAAGGTGCTCGCCCGCGCCGGCATGGGTTCGCGCCGCGCCTGCGAGGAGCTCATCGAGCAGGCCCGCGTCGAGGTCAACGGCGAGATCGTGCTGGAGCAGGGCAAGCGCGTCCAGCCGAAGGACGAGATCAAGGTGGACGGCCTGACCGTCGCCACCCAGTCGTACCTGTTCTTCGCGCTGAACAAGCCCGCCGGCGTCGTCTCCACCATGGAGGACCCGGACGGCCGCCAGTGCCTGGGCGACTACGTCACCAACCGTGAGACGCGTCTGTTCCACGTCGGCCGGCTCGACACCGAGACCGAGGGCATCATCCTCCTCACCAACCACGGTGAGCTGGCCCACCGCCTCACGCACCCGAAGTACGGCGTGAAGAAGACCTACGTCGCCGCCATCACCGGCCCGCTGCCGCGTGAGATCGGCAAGCGGCTCAAGGACGGCATCGAGCTGGAGGACGGGTACGCCCGCGCCGACCACTTCCGCGTCGTCGACCAGGTCGGCAAGAACTACCTGGTCGAGGTCACCCTCCACGAGGGCCGCAAGCACATCGTCCGCCGCATGATGGCCGAGGCCGGCTTCCCGGTCGAGAAGCTCGTGCGGACCTCCTTCGGGCCGATCGAGCTGGGCGACCAGAAGTCCGGCTGGCTGCGCCGCCTGACCAACACCGAGGTCGGCATGCTGATGCGCGAGGTCGGTCTGTAGACCGTCTGACCCCAGGACCGAGAAGCCCGCAGTGCCCCCGGCGCTGCGGGCTTTTCGCTTGCCCGGCGGCCCTCCCTCTGTTTATAGTCAACCTGACTATTAAAGGGGGTCGTCATGAGCTGGACCGAGGTACTCGGATTCGTCCCTGGTGCCCTGTGCGTCTGGCTCGTCGCCCGGCAGCACATCGCCAACTGGCCGATCGGCATCGCCAACAACGTCTTCTTCATCGTGCTGTTCACCCAGGCCGGCCTGTACGCCGACGCCGGGCTCCA
Source organism: Streptomyces sp. NPDC016562 (assembly GCF_043076955.1). Classification (NCBI taxonomy): domain Bacteria; kingdom Bacillati; phylum Actinomycetota; class Actinomycetes; order Kitasatosporales; family Streptomycetaceae; genus Streptomyces; species Streptomyces sp. NPDC016562. Next base: position 33,668 of record NZ_JBIBRZ010000005.1, read on the forward strand.
GATCGTCTTCATCGCCCTCGCGGCGTACGGCTGGTGGTCCTGGACCCACGGGGGTGGACCAGGAACCACCGGGGCCCTGCCGGTGCGCCGCACCACGCGCACCGAATGGGCCGCGCTGGCCGCCGCGGGGGCGGTGGGGGTGCTCGCCCTCACGCTGCTGCTGAGCAGGGCCACCGACTCGACCGTCCCGTTCTGGGACGCCCTGACGACCGGCCTCTCGCTCGCCGCCACCTACGGCCAGTGCCGCAAGCTCGTCGAGTCCTGGTGGCTGTGGATCGCAGCCGACCTGATCTACATCCCCCTGTACGCCTACAAGGGGCTCCACCTCACCGCGCTGCTCTACGTCGGCTTCCTCGCCCTGTGCGTGGCCGGACTGCTCGGCTGGCGCCGCACGCTCCCGGCCGCGGGCGCCCGCACGGTACGGGAGGCGCGGGCATGAGGCGCTTCGGGCACGGCCTGGTGCTGGGCAAGTTCTACCCGCCGCACGCCGGCCACCACCACCTGGTGCGCACCGCCCAGGACCGGTGCGAGCGGCTGACCGTCCTGGTCTGCGCCGCCTCGGTGGAGTCGGTCCCGCTGGCCGACCGGGTCGCATGGATGCGCGAGGCGCACCCCGGCGCCGAGGTGGTCGGCGCGGTCGACGACGTCCCCGTCGACCTGCACGACCCGGACGTCTGGGAGGCGCACATGGCGATCTTCCGGGCCGCGGTCGCCGGGCCGGTGGACGCCGTCTTCACCTCGGAGGCGTACGGAACCGAGCTCGCCCGGCGGTTCGGCGCCGAGGAGGTCTGCGTGGACCCGGCGCGGACCCTGTTCCCGGTGTCCGGCACGGCGGTGCGGGCGGACCCGGTCGCCTGCTGGGACTACCTGGGACCGGCCGTACGGGCCGCGCTGACCCGACGCGTCGTCGTCCTCGGGGCCGAGTCCACCGGCACCACCACGCTGTCGCGGGCGCTCGCCGCCCACTACCGGCGGCGCGGCGGGGTCTGGGCCCGGACGGGCTGGGTCGCCGAGTACGGGCGCCTGTACAGCGAGGAGAAGCTGGCGGCCGCCCGCGCGGCGGACCCCGCGGCCACCTGGGCGGACATCTCGTTCGCCTCGGCGGAGTTCCCGGTCATCGCGCGGCGCCAGGACGCGGAGGAGGAGCGGGCCGCCCGGACGGGCTCGCCGGTGCTGTTCTGCGACACCGACTCCTTCGCGACCGGCATCTGGCACGAGCGGTACACGGGCGGGCGCAGCGCGGAGGTCGAGCGGCGGGCCGCCCGGACCCGGCGGGACCTGTACCTGCTCACCGACCACGCCGACGTGCCCTTCGAGGACGACGGCCTGCGCGACGGCCCGCACCTGCGGCCCTGGATGACCGGGCGGTTCCGGGAGGAGCTCGAAGCCACCGGCCGGCGCTTCCTCACCGTCCGGGGCGACCGCGAGGAGCGGCTGGCGGCCGCGGTGACGGCCGTCGACGCCCTGCTCGCCGAAGGCTGGCACTTCGCCGACCCCCTCCCGGAGACCCGGTGAACGGGGCGCCGCCGGCGGGCTACGACCCCCACGCCTTCACGCCGTTCGCGGTGACCGCCGACCTCGCGGTGTTCACCGTACGAGGCGGGCGGCTGCAGGTGCTGCTGATCCGGCGCGGGCAGGAGCCGTACGCGGGGGCCTGGGCGCTGCCCGGCGGCTTCGTCCTGCCCCGCGAGTCCGCCGAGACGGCGGCCCGCCGGGAGCTGGCCGAGGAGACCGGCCTGTCGGCGCCCGTGGTCGGCGCCCTGCACCTGGAGCAGTTGCGCACCTACAGCGAGCCGGACCGCGACCCCAGGATGCGGGTCGTCTCGGTGGCCTTCACCGCGCTCGTCCCCGACATGCCGGAACCGGTGGCCGAGGGCGGCGGTGACGCGGCCCAGGCCCGCTGGGTGCCGGTGGACGAGGCGGCGGACCTGGCCTTCGACCACGCGGTGATCCTCGCCGACGCGCGCGAGAGGGTCGGCTCGAAGCTGGAGTACACCTGCCTGGCCACCGCGTTCTGCCCGCCCGAGTTCACCCTGGGCGAGCTGCGCCACGTCTACGAGACGGTGTGGGCCACACCGCTGGACCGCCCCAACTTCCGCCGCAAGGTCCTGGCCACCCCCGGCTTCGTCGAGGCCGTACCGGGCGCCGCCCGGCTCACCGGCGGGCGCGGCAAACCGGCCGCCCTCTACCGGGCGGGACCGGCCACCACCCTCCACCCGCCCCTGCTCCGCCCTTCGGAAGGACAAGGATGACGATGCCCGCGCAGACCAAGCGAGCCGCGACGGGAGCCCTGATCGGCCTGGCCCTGGGCGACGCCCTCGGCTTCCCGACCGAGTTCAACGACGTCCCGTCGATCCTGGCCAAGACCGGTCCGTGGCGCGAGATGGCGCTGCCGCGCCCCGCCCTCGTCACCGACGACACCCAGATGACCCTCGCCCTGGCGCGCGGCATGAAGACGGCCGCCGACCGCGGCCCGGTCGGCCCGCCGGGACTGACCCGGCCGGTCCGCGAGGAGTTCGTCGACTGGTACCACTCGCCGGAGAACAACCGCGCCCCCGGCAACACCTGCCTGCGGGCCTGCTCCCTGCTGGACCACCCCGAGCGGGACTGGCGCGACGCCAGCCAGCTCGGCTCCAAGGGCTGCGGCGCGAACATGCGCGTGGTCCCCGTCGGCCTGGTCCCGCACTGGACCGGGGAGGAGCGGGCCGGCGCGGCCCAGCTCCAGTCGGCCCTCACCCACGGCCACCCCACGGCGCTCGCCGCCAGCGACCTGACGGCGCGGGCCGTGCACCTGCTGGCCGCCGGCACCGAGGTGACGGGCCTGGTCGGGCGGCTGCGCTCGTACGCCCTGGAGAACCGCACCCGCTACCACGAGCGCTGGCTCGGCGACCTCTGGCGGCGGACCCCCTCCGACGCCACACCGGAATCCTTCATCGCGCGGGGCTGGGACGAGTGCCTGGCGGTCCTGGACCGGCTGGCGGCCGCGCTGCGCTCCCCGTCCCCGGAGACGGACCCCTGCCTGACCACCGGAGACGGCTGGATCGCGGAGGAGGCCCTCGCCACCGCCCTGCAGTGCTTCCTGCTCTTCCCCGACGAGCCGCTCCTGGCCCTGCGCCGCGCGGCCTGCACCAGGGGCGACTCCGACTCGATCGCCTGCCTCGCCGGCGCCTTCGCCGGAGCCCACCTCGGCGCCGACGTCTGGCCCCGGGAGTGGGAGGGCCGCATCGAGTACCGGGACGAGCTGCTGGCCTTCGGCGCCCTGTGGGACGACGGGCTACGCGGCTGACGCCCGGCGCACGCGGACGAGGAAGTCCTCCACGCGGGCGCGGTCCGGCTCCGGGGGCAGGGACGTGGTGGCGAGAGCCGCCTCGGTCTCCTCCTGGAGGCGGGCCATCCAGGCGTCGGCCTCCTCCCAGGTGAGCTCACCGCGCCGGACCGCGAGGAGCCGGTCGCGGTACGGGGCCGCCTCGACGGTCAGACGGCCCGTGCGCAGGAGGTCCCGGCAGGACAGCAGCAGGCGCAGCAGGTGCATGGCGTGCTTCCAGCGCGGGGCGCCGTGGACGCGTACGTCCGCGAGCAGCTTGCCGCGCTGGGAGGCCGCGTACCGGCTGAAGCTGGTGTGCGCCCGGCGGGAGAGGAAGGCCCCGCGCAGGGAGAGCAGTTCCTCGCCGACCGGGGTGACGCGTTCCACCAGCGGGGAGTGCAGGCACTCCAGGATGTTCGGGTTGGCGCGCAGGGCCAGTTCGCAGAAGCGCTCCAGTTCCCAGGAGAACTCCTCGTCCCGCGGGCCCTCCACGTGCGTGGGGGGCTTGTCGAGGCGCCAGAACAGCGGCGTCGGGGCGAGGTAGACACCGCGCCGGTCGGTGTCGCTCGCCTCCGTCGCCAGCCCGAACGCCCGGGAGCCCATCACGCACTGGTAGACCGTGTGGTCCCGTACCAGCGTCAGATCGTCCATCCGGGGAGCGTAGGCGCCTGACCTGCCGCTACGCGAGCGAGATAGTGCCGTCCGGCGCCACCGCGATCTTCTTCTCCGCCAGCGGGCGGGTGGCCGGACCCTTGGCCACGGCGCCGTCCGCGACCTCGAACTTGCTGCCGTGGCAGGGGCAGTCGATGGTGCCGTTCTCCACCTTGTTCACGAGGCATCCCTGGTGGGTGCAGACCGCCGTGAAGCAGCGGAAGGACCCGGCCGTGGGCTGGGTCACCACGAGCTTCTCCTCCTTGAGGATCTTGCCGCCGCCCACGGGCACGTCCGCCGACTTGGCGATCGCCTTCCCGCCGGCCGCGCCGGTCTCCGCCGGGGCGGAGGCGGATCCGGAGGCGGGGGCGGAGGTGGAGAGGGTGGCCGCGGTGCTCGACTGCGATCCGGCGGTCTTTCCGCCGTCACCGCCGCCGCCGTCGCCGCCGCACGCGGCGAGGGTGCCGCCGGCCAGGGCGGCCGCGCCGGCCGCCAGTACCGTGCGCCGGGCCGTCTGCAGGGGGTCGCTCATGGGTGTCTCCTCGGTTCGTGGCCGGTGGGCGAGCAGCATCCTGGCCTGCGGCGGCCCTCCGGGAGAAGTCCGCCGCGCCGGTCAGTGGCCACCCGGCCGCCATGGGGCCAGTGCGGCAGGGCGGCCGGGTGTGCGTACGACCTCCCACACGTCGACCACGGCGTCCCGGTTCAACGGCCCGTGGACGTGCGGGTACCGGCCGCCGGAATCACCCGCACGGCGGACCTCCGCGGTCAGGGCGTCCTCGTCGAGCTCCACCGCGAGCAGGGTCCCCGGCACCGCGCGGTAGTGCGCGTCGGCGATGTCGAGCGCCGTCGCCCGGTCCGCCGAGCAGTGCACGAAACCCTCGGACGCGAGCGAGGGCGGGGCGTACGGGACGTCGGGCGCGGCGGTCCAGTCGGCGAGCGGGACGATGTGGAAGATCATGCGGGAGGTTCTACCCCAGCGCCCGCCGTCCCAGCGAACGGACACCCGGGGCCCCGTGGCGTCCGCGCTGGCTACCCTGGCGGGAAGTCCCGCCGTCGTGCCGTACGCAACCCTGGAGCGCCCCGTGAGAACCGCCGTCGTCATCGGAACCGGACTGATCGGCACCTCGGCGGCCCTCGCCCTGACCGCCCGCGGCATCACCGTCCACCTCGTGGACCACGACCCGGACCAGGCCCGTACGGCGGCCGCCCTGGGCGCCGGCACCGACGAGGCGCCGCAGGACAGGGTCGACCTGGCGATCGTCGCCGTACCGCCGGCCCACGTGGCGGCCACGCTGGCCGACCTGATCGGGCGCGGGGTGGCGCGGGCGTACGTGGACGTGGCCAGCGTCAAGGGCGGGCCGCGGCGGGAGCTGGCGGCGCTCGACGTGGACGTCAGCGCCTACATCGGGACGCACCCGATGGCCGGCAAGGAGCAGTCGGGGCCGCTCGCCGCGACGGCGGACCTCTTCGAGGGCCGCCCCTGGGTGCTGACCCCGACCCGGGAGACCGACCACGAGGTGCTGAACCTCGCGCTGGAACTGGTGGCGCTGTGCCGCGCCGTACCCGTCGTGATGGACGCCGACGCGCACGACCGGGCCGTGGCGCTGGTCTCGCACACCCCGCAGCTCGTCTCCAGCATGGTCGCGGCCCGGCTGGAGGAGGCCGACGAGACGGCGGTGCGGCTGTGCGGGCAGGGCATCCGGGACGTGACCCGGATCGCGGCCTCCGACCCGCGGATGTGGGTGGAGATCCTCTCGGCCAACCCGGGCCCGGTCGCGGACGTCCTCGCCGGGATCGCCGCCGACCTGGAGGAGACCGTGCAGGCGCTGCGGGGCCTGGAGTCGGGCGACGTGGAGAAGCGGCGGGGCGGGGCGGCCGGCATCGAGGACGTGCTGCGACGGGGCAACGCGGGCCGGGTGCGGGTGCCCGGCAAGCACGGCGCGGCGCCGACCGTCTACGAGACGGTGGCCGTGCTCATCTCCGACCAGCCGGGCGAGCTCGCGCGGATCTTCGCCGACGCGGGACGGGCGGGGGTCAACATCGAGGACGTGCGGATCGAGCACGCGACGGGGCAGCAGGCGGGCCTGGTGCAGCTGATGGTGGAACCGAGGGCCGTGGCCGGCCTGACCGCGGAGCTCAGGGAGCGCGGCTGGGCGCTGCGCCAGCAGTAGCCGGGCGGCCCCTGGCCCGGCCCCTCGCCTCCACCCTGCGGGGCGTGAGAAGCGGGCCGGGATCCGGGGGCGCCGGGGGCCGGTAACCTTGGGGAGGGGCGCTTTGCCGCGCCCGGACACGTACGCGCAACCAGGAAGGTGCCCGCACCGTGGAAACCGCAGCTCCGTCCGCCGTGATCGTCGCCATCGACGGTCCCTCCGGCACGGGCAAGTCCAGCACCTCCAAGGCCGTGGCCGCCAAGCTCGGGCTGCGCTACCTGGACACCGGTGCCCAGTACCGGGCCATCACCTGGTGGATGATCACCAACGGCGTGGACACCGAGGACCCGCAGGCCATCGCGGTCGCCGCGGGCAAGCCCGCCCTCGTGTCCGGCACCGACCCGGCCGCCCCCACCATCACCGTGGACGGCCTGGACGCCTCCGGGCCCATCCGGACCCAGGCGGTCACCTCCAAGGTCAGCGCCGTAAGCGCCGTCCCCGAGGTGCGCGCCCTCATCACCGAGCTCCAGCGCTCCATCGCCGCCGAGGCGGCCCAGGAGTCCGAGGGGATCGTCGTCGAAGGCCGGGACATCGGCACCACCGTCCTGCCCGACGCCGACCTCAAGGTCTTCCTGACGGCCTCCCCCGAGGCGCGCGCCGCCCGGCGCAGCGGAGAGCTCCGGGGCAAGGAGGCCGCGGACCTCGCGGCCACCAAGGAGGCGCTGATCAAGCGCGACGCGGCCGACTCCGGCCGCAAGACCTCCCCGCTGGCCAAGGCGGACGACGCCGTCGAGGTGGACACCACCGAGCTCACGCTCGACCAGGTCATCGAGTGCGTGGTCACGCTCGTCGAGGAGAAGCGGGCGGGCCGCAAGTGAGCGAAGCGCCCTCCCTCAGGGGTGCGGCGGTCGCCAGGCGCATCGGCATCGGCCTCATGTACGGGCTGTGGAAGCCGCGCGTTCTGGGGGCCTGGAAGGTGCCCGTGTCGGGTCCCGTGATCCTCGCCGTGAACCACTCGCACAACATCGACGGCCCGATGGTCATGGGCACCGCGCCCCGCCCCCTGCACTTCCTGATCAAGAAGGAGGCGTACGTCGGCCCGCTCGGCCCCTTCCTCGACGGGATCGGGCAGGTCAAGGTCGACCGCGCCGGCCCCGACCGCACGGCGATAAGCCGCGCCCTCGCCGTGCTCGACCACGGAGGCGCCCTGGGCATCTTCCCCGAGGGCCGCAGGGGCGAGGGCGACTTCGCCTCGCTGCGCGCGGGCCTCGCGTACTTCGCGGTCCGCAGCGGCGCGCCCATCGTGCCGGTGGCCGTGCTGGGCAGCGGCGACACCCGCGGGCGGATCGTCAAGGGCCTGCCCGCCCTCAAGAGCCGGGTCGACGTCGTCTTCGGCTCGGCCTTCGACGCGGGCGACGGCACCGGCCGCCGCACCCGCACCGCCCTGGACGGGGCCACCGTACGCATCCAGGACCGGCTGACCGCCCACCTGGCCGAAGCCAAGCGCCTCACCGGGCGCTGAGCGAGACTTGACCTAGTAGTGGAACCGCGCTGCGCGGGTACCACCGATCACCACGAACGACGAGGAACGGACTTCATGAACGACCAGCACGACCACGGAGCACTTGGCGATGCCGAGTACGCGGAGTTCATGGAGCTCGCCGCGGAAGAGGGCTTCGACATCGAGGAAGTCGAAGGCGCGATCGAGGAGGCGGGCCACGGCCCGCTGCCCGTCCTCGCCGTCGTCGGCCGCCCGAACGTCGGCAAGTCGACCCTGGTGAACCGGATCATCGGCCGCCGCGAGGCGGTCGTCGAGGACAAGCCCGGCGTCACCCGCGACCGCGTCACCTACGAGGCCGAGTGGGCCGGCCGCCGCTTCAAGGTCGTCGACACCGGCGGCTGGGAGCAGGACGTCCTCGGCATCGACGCCTCCGTCGCCGCCCAGGCCGAATACGCCATCGAGGCCGCCGACGCGGTCGTCTTCGTCGTCGACGCCAAGGTCGGCGCCACCGACACCGACGAGGCCGTCGTGCGCCTGCTGCGCAGGGCCGGCAAGCCCGTCGTCCTGTGCGCCAACAAGGTCGACGGCCAGAGCGGCGAGTCCGACGCGGCGTCCCTGTGGTCCCTGGGCCTCGGCATGCCGCACCCGGTTTCCTCGCTGCACGGCCGCGGTACCGGCGACATGCTCGACGCCGTCCTGGAGGCCCTGCCGGAGGCTCCCGAGCAGACCTTCGGCGCCGCCGCCCCCGGCGGCCCGCGCCGCATCGCGCTGATCGGCCGCCCGAACGTCGGCAAGTCCTCGCTGCTCAACAAGGTGGCGAAGGAGGACCGCGTCGTCGTCAACGAGCTGGCCGGCACCACCCGCGACCCGGTCGACGAGCTGATCGAGCTCGGTGGCATCACCTGGAAGTTCGTCGACACCGCCGGCATCCGCAAGAAGGTCCACCTCCAGCAGGGCGCCGACTACTACGCCTCCCTGCGCACGGCCGCGGCCGTCGAGAAGGCGGAGGTGGCGGTCATCCTGATCGACACCACCGAGACGATCAGCGTCCAGGACCAGCGCATCATCACCATGGCCGTCGAAGCGGGCCGTGCGATCGTGATCGCCTACAACAAGTGGGACGAGCTCGACGAGGAGCGCCGCTACTACCTCGAGCGCGAGATCGAGACCGAGATGCAGCAGGTCGCCTGGGCGCCCCGCGTGAACGTCTCGGCGCTCACCGGCCGTCACATGGAGAAGCTGGTCCCGGCGATCGAGACGGCCCTCGCGGGCTGGGAGACGCGCGTCCCGACCGGCCGGCTGAACGCCTTCCTCGGTGAGGTCGTCGCAGCCCACCCGCACCCGATCCGTGGCGGCAAGCAGCCCCGCATCCTGTTCGGTACCCAGGCGGGCAGCAAGCCGCCGCGGTTCGTCCTCTTCGCCTCCGGCTTCCTGGAGCACGGCTACCGGCGCTTCATCGAGCGCCGCCTGCGCGAGGAGTTCGGCTTCGAGGGCACCCCGATCCACATCTCGGTGCGGGTGCGCGAGAAGCGCGGCGCCCAGTACAAGAAGAAGAAGTAGCCGCAGGCGCCGGAGGCGCCGGGGTCAGTAGCCCCGGCGCGGAGCGGGCGGCAGGGCCGCCGGGACGTGTGTCATCCCGGTCTGGTGCTGCCGCCCGTCGGCGTATCCACGGCCGTTGCCCGCGTACGAGTACGCCGGTTGCGGCTGCGGCTGTACCTCCGGGGCGGGCTGCGACGCGGGCTGCGGGGTGTACGAGGGCTGCCAGTCCTCGACCCGTTGCCATGCGGAGCCGCTCCAGCCGCTGTCGTACGAGCTGCGCCCGCCGTACCCGCGCCCGTGCGAGAAGGCCGTGAACCCGAGGTCCTCCTCGCCGCTGCGGTCGCCCGGCAGCGCCCGGAAGGCGCGCAGGTACTCCGAGTACAGCGTGTCGTAGATCGGGGTGTGCGAGACGGCGGCCGGAGAGCTGTCGCGGTCCCGTGCGGGGCGCATCGCGGGGACGGAGCTCGGATAGGACGGGGCGCGGGAGGAGTCGTATGAATGCACGTATCAGCCAACGAAACCGGCGCCCTGCGGATGCGGGGTGACGGGGGCGGAATAACCGGGGTGACCGGGTCGGAAACACAGATCGCCGGGGGTGTGCGGGACGGACCGCACACCCCCGGCGCACGCCGCCCGGCCCCCTCGGCGGGAGGCTGACGGCCGTCAGTCCGGGCGGCCGGCTCAGGCGCCGGGCGTACCCGCCAGGGGCATCGCGGCGGCCACGAGCTTGCCCGCGGCGGCTGCCTTGTCCAGCGCGTCGCGCAGCAGGTCCTCGCGGGGCTGCTGGCCGATGGAGCCGACCGGGGCGGCGTAGATGAGCACGCGCTGGGTCTTGTTGACGGCGGCTCGCCAGCTGTCGGTGACCGACAGCGCCTGGTGCGCCTGCCACCAGGCGACCTGGCCGGCGCCCTCGGTGCCCGGCTGCAGTACGGCGTGCAGCTGACCCGCGGCGAGCAGGACCGACCAGCCGCCGAGGAGGGTGGGGAGCTCGGTCGTGTCGATGACCGGACGGAACCCCTGCTCGATGAGGAGCGGCAGGAAGTCGTCGCCGGGGCCGTCGCTGCCGGGGCGGGCGATCGGGGCGGTCGGCTCGACGACCAGCGCGGGGTGCAGCTCGCCGCCGATCAGGATCAGGCCGCTGGTGATGCCGAGGACGGCCTGGCCGCCGGGCACGTTCTGCGGGGCGCTGCCGCCGGCGGACGCGTCGGGGGCCGGGCTGTCGCCGGTGATGCTGCGGACGGCTCCCTGGAGCTGCTCCTCGGAGACGGAGACGACCTGCGAGGGGATGCAGGCCGCGTGGGCGAAGGCGAGGACGGCGGTCTCCTCGCCGACGAACAGCACCGTGCTGGTGCGGTCGTTCTCCGGGTCGCCGGGGGTGCGGCAGGAGGTGCAGTCGTAACTGCGCGGCGCGTCGTCGCCGACGAGCAGCCTGTCGGCTTCTTCGTCACCGATCTCGGCACGTACCTCATCACTGACGTCGAGCATGCGCGGCACGGGGTGGCTCCTCGGCATAGGGGCGGGGCCGGGCGGCTCCCGGCTCGCCGGGCTCAACGGGGGAGCGGTGGCAGGGGTCACGCCATTGGAGGGAACGGATTCGAACCGGGCCCCCGGAGGAGTGAACCGTCCGACCGGAGGTTCTGTTTCGTACCAACTCTTTTCTGGTTGTGCGCAGTTGCTGGCCGGGTGTGGCCGTTTGCGGTACGGGTGACGGATCGGCCGACCGGGTGGGGTGTGGTGACCACGGCGTGGCGGGCCGGGAGGGGTGACGGACGGCTGCGTAGCGTGACCCGGTGCCCCACCTCCGGATCCGCCGGGCCGCCGCCCTCACGGCCGCGTCCGCGGCTCTCGCCGTACTGGCGCTCGCACCCCCAGGCGGCGCGGCGACCTCGGCTCCGCCGCCTCCCGCGGCCGGCCCGGCGGGGGCGGCGCACCCCGGCTCCCCGGGCGTCATCGGGACCGGGCCGGGGGACTGCGGGCCGGGCGGGGAGTGGCCCTGGGACTGCGTGGCCGACTGCGAGAGCGGCGGGCGGTGGGCGACCAACACGGGCAACGGCTTCTACGGCGGCCTGCAGATCTGGCAGCCGACGTGGGAGGAGCACGGCGGGCTGGCCTTCGCCCCGCGGGCCGACCTGGCCGGCCGCGCGCAGCAGATCCGGATCGCCGAGGACGTCCTCGGCGCGCAGGGGTGGAACGCCTGGCCGGTCTGCTCCAAGCGGTACGGGCTGGCGGGCCGGATGCACGTGGTGCGGGCCGGGGACACGCTGGTGTCGATCGCCCGGAAGCGGCGGGTGCGGGGCGGGTGGAAGGCGCTGTACGAGGCGAACCGGGAGCTGATCGGGCCGCTGCCCGCGGTGCTCGCGGTGGGCGTGATGCTGGTGATCCCGACGCCGACGCCGCAGCCGGTGCCCTCGCCTTCGCCGTCGCTTACGCCTTCGCCTTCGCCTTCGCCCACGCCTGTGCCGGTGGCTCCGTCGGCCGCGCCGGTCCCGGTGGTCGCGTCGCCCGGTGCCCCCGGGCCGGTTCCGTCGCCTCCCCGCTGAACCCCGCGGGCCCGCTGGCAGACTCGGGGGATGCTCGACACCTCCGCACGACTGCTGCGCCTGCTCTCCCTGTTACAGGCCCACCGCGAATGGACCGGGGCCGATCTCGCGGACCGTCTCGGCGTCACCCCGCGGACGGTCCGGCGCGACGTGGACCGCCTGCGGGAGCTGGGCTATCCGGTCAACGCCAGTCCCGGGACCGGTGGCGGCTACCAGCTGGGGGCGGGGGCCGAGCTCCCGCCGCTGCTGCTGGACGACGACGAGGCCGTGGCCGTCGCGGTCGGGCTGCGCACCGCCGCCGGGAACGGCGTGGAGGGGATCGGGGAGGCGTCCGTGCGGGCCCTCGCCAAGCTGGAGCAGGTGCTGCCGTCGCGGCTGCGGCGCAGGGTGTCCGCGCTCAACGAGTTCACCGTGCCGATGCTGCGCGGCGCCCAGCGCTCCACCGTGGACCCCTCGGTCCTGACCGACCTGGCCTCCGTCTGCCGGGACGGCGAACGCCTGCGCTTCGCGTACCGGGACCACGAGGGCAACGCCACCCGCCGCACGGTCGAGCCGCACCGGCTGGTGTGCACCGAGCGGCGCTGGTACCTGGTCGCCTGGGACCTGGACCGGGAGGCGTGGCGGACCTTCCGCGCCGACCGGATCGAGCCCAGGCCGCCGCACGGACCGCGCTTCACCCCGCGCCCGCCGCCCTCCGAGGACCTCGCCGCGTACGTCTCCCGGGGCGTGTCCCAGCGGGCGTACGCGGCTCACGCGGTGGTGCGGCTCAAGGTGTCGGCGCAGGAGGCGGCGCGGATCATCGGGCCCAGCGACGGGGTCCTCGAACCGGTCGACGGGCAGAGCTGCCTGCTGCGGACCGGGGCGGTGAGCCTGGACGTTCTGGTGATTCACGTCATGCTGCTCGGCTGTGAGTTCGAAGTGGTCGAGCCTCCGGAGCTGACCGACCGGATCAGAGCGGCGCGGGATCTCCTGGGGCGGGCCGTGGATCCGGGAGAAGTGAAGGAAATGTAGCGGGCTTGAGGGGGATTCAGCTGGTCCGGTCCATGGCGGGCGGCAATCTCGGGCCCGAATTCCGTGGCGCTCGGCGGGAATTCCAAAACGCCTGAGCGGCGGGCGTGTCGCGGTCCGGGAATGCCTTTGCGGTTGTAGATATTCTGTGACACAAGCGTGACCCGGGACGGACGAACGTCCGGGCGTGGCGCTGACGGACGACGAAGGCGGGCCGGGTCAAGTGACCCGGCCCGCCTTCACGTCGCGGGGTGAGGTGGTGCGTACCGCCCCCGCGGTCCGGCCCTCAGCCGCCGGCCACCGGACGGGCCGCGGCGCTGCGGGCGGCGGTCCGCTCGGCGTGCGCCGGGCGGCGGCTGCCGACCGGCGTCACCGGGGTGCGCTCGGAGCGGATCAGGTGCACCCGCGCGGCGGGGTGCACGGCGGCGGGCCGCGGCGCCGGGGAGTGCGCGGTGGCGGCGCCGGCCGTGGCGGGGGCCGTGGCGGGCTCCCCGGTGGCGTCGGCGACGCGCCGCAGCTGCCACTTGCCGCCCGCGGAGAGCAGCGGGGTGAGCGCGGTGACGACCGGGGCGGGCATCCGTCCGGTCTCGGCGCGGCGGCGCAGCAGCTCGCGCAGCTCGAAGACGTAGGCCTCGGCGCGGGCGATGAGCGGCTCGAACCAGGGGAGGGCCAGCAGGATCAGCAGCCCCGCGGACCAGCCGAGCAGGACGTCGCTGACCCAGTGGGTGCCGAGGTAGACGGTGGTGGCGCCCACGCTCAGCGAGACGACCGCGGACACCACGGACAGCACCCGCCGGGTGACCACGGTGGAGGCCAGATAGGCCAGGATTCCCCAGGTCACGACGGCGTTGGCGGTGTGGCCGGAAGGGAATATATCGCCGCCGGCGAAGAGTTCGGCGGAACCGATCTCGGTGGCGTAGTGCGGGCCGAGCCGTCCGAGGCCGAGCTTGACGGACCCGACGGTGATGTTGAGCAGCAGCAGTGCCACGCCGAGGGTGATCAGCGGGCGCAGCGTGTGCTGGCGCCAGGAGCGCCAGCCGAGCCATGCGGCGACCATGACCGCGGTGGGTCCGCGCTGCCCGAGCACGACGAGGTAGTCGAGGAAGGCGTGCAGCTGCGGCCACTGCTCGTAGGGCCGGAAGAACATGACCTGCCAGTCGAGGCGGACCAGCCAGGAAGTGGTCAGTACGGCCACCACGATGGCGAGATAGAAGACGAGGGTCGATCCCAGGAGTACGACGCGGTGCCGGCTCATCTGCGGGGTTTGCAGATGAGCCGGTCGCTCTGGTTCCCGGTCCAGCCGGGCGAACACCCGCTCCAGACGGGTCAGGATTTGGTCGGTACGCACTCAATCGACGTTACCGCGCGCCGCTGCTCAGCCCGGGCGAATCGCGGGCTTTGTGATGACCATGTGATGTGGAGTTGGTCTCATGCGGGACTTAATTCCCGGTATTTCCGCACCGGTTGGGCCGGTTTTGATCACCGTCCCGGCAATTGTTTCACGCGCTTAGCCGGGCCATATTGCCGAAGGTCATTTCCTTTGCTGAAAGATGGTTCGGAATGATCCGTTCCGTGACGTGGGTGACCTATGGAGGTCCCGAGCCGTTCAGCCAGAAGGCCCCGTAGACCGCCGAGGCGAGGGCCGCCGCGCCCAGCACCGGGGCCGCCCGCCCCGTCCGCCACCGGGCCAGCGCCACCGCCGGCGGCAGCACCAGCGGGAAGGCGGGCAGCAACAGCCGGGGCTTGGAGCCGAAGTACCCGGACGCGCACAGCGCCAGCGCCACGACGATCCCGCCGTACACGAGCAGCGGCGCCGGCTGCCGCTGGCGCACGCACGCGCGGTACAGCCACAGCACCAGCGCGACCCCCGCCAGCAGACCCGCCCCGGCGAGGAAGGCCGACGAGGCCAGCTTCGCCCCGACGAACCGGGCGAAGGCCCAGCCGCCGTCGAAGCCGTTGCCCCAGCCCGCCTGCACGTCCAGGTACCCGAGCAGCCCGCCCCCGGTGCGCGCGCCGACCCACAGCACGTACGCCGCCGCGCCCATCGGGGCGATCAGCGCACCGACCGCCGTCCGCCACGACCGCTCCCCGCGCCGCCAGGCCAGTACCGCGGCCACCCACACCGCCGCGACCACCGCCGCGCCCACCGGGCGGGTCAGCCCCGCCGCGGCCGCGAGCAGGCCCGCCGTCAGCCACCGGCCGCGCAGGGCCCCGTACAGAGCCCAGGCGGCCAGCGCCGTGAACAGCGACTCGCTGTACGCCATCGACTGAACGATCCCGACCGGCAGCGCCGCCCACACCCCGACGGCGAACACCCCGGTGCGGCGGCCGTGGTGCAGATCGGCGACCGCGAAGATCCCCCAGGCCGCGGCGAGCCCCGCGAGCGCCGACACCACCAGGCCCGCCGAGCCGTGGGAGAGCCCGCTCGCCGCCGACACCAGCCGCTCCAGCCACGGCAGCAGGGGGAAGAAGGCCAGGTTCGAGTGGACGTCCCCGTTCGGGAGGACCACCTCGTACCCGTAGCCCTGCGCGGCGATGCGGGCGTACCAGAGCGAGTCCCAGCGCGCCGACAGCAACGTGTGCGGGCTGCTGCCGGCCGCCGCTCCCCACACCGCGAGCACGGTCAGCCCGAGCAGCCGGACCGCCGCGAAGAGGGCCAGCGCGGGCGCGGCCCGGCGAAATCCAAGATCCTTCACGGGGATGATTATCGGTGGCGGGGCGCGGTGACCCGGGTGACGGTCCAGGGGGTGACACGGGCGGGGCCGACGGCGACCACGCCGCGTGAGGGCGTGTGCACGGCGGGCTGAGGAGGGGGCGCCGGGAGTGGCGTACGCCACACCGCGGGCGCCGCCGGGATGAGAGCTTGGCCACGTGTCCGAGAAGCGAACTCGCGTACATTGACCGTTCACCCGCGTGTCGATGCCGGGCCCCGTTGGACGCCGCAGAGCGCACCACCCCCCGCGGCTCCGAAGACGCTGGTCCGCCGAGCGCGAGGGATCACCTGGGAGGTACATGCATGTCGGGGACGAACGCGGCCGGGGTCAAGGCCCCTTCCCCCTGGCAGCGGCTGAGCGCCGCCTCCGGCGGGACCAACCGCTGGGTCGTCCTGGGCGTCCTGTGCGTCAGCCTGGTCCTCGTCGCCCTCGACGCGACGATCCTGCACGTCGCCGTCCCCTCCGTCACCGAGGACCTGCGCCCCGGCTCCATCGAGCTCCTCTGGATCGTCGACGCCTACCCGCTGGTCTGCGCGGCCCTGCTGATCCTCTTCGGCACCCTCGGCGACCGGATCGGCCGCCGCCGCGTACTCCTCCTCGGCTACGGGCTCTTCGGCGCGGCCTCCGCGATGGCGGCCCTGGCCGACAACGCCCAGGTCCTCATCGCCGCCCGCGCGCTGCTCGGTGTAGGCGGCGCGATGATCATGCCGGCGACGCTGTCGATCCTGCGCCAGGTGTTCCCCGACCGCCGCGAGAGGGCCCTGGCCATCGGCATCTGGACCGCCGTCGCCGCCGTCGGCGCCGCGAGCGGGCCGGTGCTCGGCGGGTTCCTCGTCCAGCACTTCTGGTGGGGCTCCGTCTTCCTCATCAACATCCCGCTGATGGCGCTGATCCTGCCGCTCGGACGCTGGCTGCTGCCGGAGTCGCGCGGCGCCTCGGACGGGCCGTGGGACGTGCTCGGCGCGCTGATGGCCGCCGCCGGCGTCCTCGGGTCGGTGCTCGGGGTCAAGCGCCTCGGCGCCGAACGTCAGCTCCTCGACGCCCAGGCGGTGGTGCCGCTGCTGCTCGGGGCGGTGCTGCTCGTGCTGTTCGTGCGGCGCCAGAGGCGGCGCGAGCACCCGCTGATCGACATGCGGATGTTCTCCCGCGCCGCCTTCTCCACCTCCGTGGCCTGCATCGTGCTCGCCATGCTGGCCCTGGTGGGCCTGGAGCTGATCGCCGTCCAGTACCTCCAGCTGGTGCTGCACCTGAGCCCGCTGGAGACCGGGCTGCGGCTGCTGCCGCTGACCTTCGCCGCCATGGCCGCGGGCGCCACCGGGTCCTACACGCTGGGCCGGATCGGGCCGCGCACGATGGTGTCGCTGGGCTTCCTGGTGACCGCCTCCGCCGTGCTGCTGCTGACGCTGATGGGCCAGCAGGACCGGCCGGTGCTGCTGACCGTCGGCTTCGTCCTGCTCGGCTTCGGGCTCCAGACCACGCTGTTCGCGGCGTACGAGTCGATGCTGAGCGAGGCGCCGGCGGCGAGCGCGGGCGGTGCGGCCTCGATCGGCGAGACCTCGTACCAGCTGGGCGCGGGGATGGGCATCGCCCTGCTGGGCAGCGTGATGAACGCGGCCTACCGGCCGGGGCTGGTGGGCGTGCCGGGGGTCTCCGCCGCGGACTCGGAGGGCGCGGCCCATTCTCTGGGCGAGGCGTATCAGATCGCCGCGGATCTCGGCGGGGCGGCGGGGGCCGCGCTGTACGCCGCGGCGCGGGAGTCGTTCGTGCACGGGCTGCACGTCACTCTCGTGGTGAGTGCGGGGTTGTTGCTGGCGGGGGCGGTGATGGCGTTGCGGCTGCCGAGGGTGATGGAGTGCGGGGGGTTGGGGGCCGCTGAGCCGGTGCGGTTGCCCGCGCAGGCGGGTGGGGAGCGGGTGGCGGTGGCTGGGCCGGCTTCGGCTTCCGTGGAGCGTGCGGGCTGAGCGCCGTTGCCGGGGCTCCGCCCCGGACCCCGCGCCTCAAACGCCGGCGGGGCTGAATGTGCGGCGGGGCTGAATAGGCGGGCGCCGCCCCTGGCCCCGCGCCTCAAGCGCCGGCGGGCTGGTAGGCGGGGGTGGATTTTGACCGGGGTGGGTCGCTAGCGTCTGGGGTGCGGCGTAAAACTTGCGCCGCTAGGTTCTGTCAGGTCGCCGGGAGGCCCCGTGTCCTT
Source organism: Streptomyces sp. NPDC016562 (assembly GCF_043076955.1). Lineage (NCBI taxonomy): Bacteria > Bacillati > Actinomycetota > Actinomycetes > Kitasatosporales > Streptomycetaceae > Streptomyces > Streptomyces sp. NPDC016562. Next base: position 51,263 of record NZ_JBIBRZ010000005.1, read on the forward strand.
CGTTCCCACCGATCCGCTCGGGCTCGACGAGCTCCTCGGGCCCGAGGACCTCGCCGTCCGGGACACCGTCCGCAGCTGGGCCGCCGACCGGGTGCTGCCGCACATCGCCGAGTGGTACGAGAGCGGTGAGCTGCCCGGGATCCGGGAGCTGGCCCGGGAGCTCGGGGCCATCGGGGCGCTCGGGATGTCCCTCCAGGGATACGGGTGCGCCGGCGCCAGCGCCGTGCAGTACGGGCTCGCCTGCCTGGAGCTGGAGGCCGCCGACTCCGGGATCCGCTCGCTGGTCTCCGTACAGGGCTCGCTGGCCATGTACGCGATCTGGAAGTACGGCTCCGAGGAGCAGAAGCAGCGCTGGCTGCCCGGCATGGCGGCCGGTGAGCTGATCGGCTGCTTCGGGCTCACCGAGCCCGACGTCGGGTCGGACCCCGCCGCCATGCGCACCTACGCCAAGCGCGACGGCGGCGACTGGGTGCTGAACGGCCGCAAGATGTGGATCACCAACGGGTCGGTGGCCTCCGTCGCCGTGGTGTGGGCGCAGACCGACGAGGGGATCCGCGGTTTCGCGGTGCCCACCGAGTCCGCCGGGTTCTCCGCGCCCGAGATCAAGCACAAGTGGTCCTTGCGGGCCAGCGTCACCAGCGAGCTGGTCATGGACGACGTACGGCTGCCCGCGGACGCGGTGCTGCCGGGGGTGACCGGACTCAAGGGACCGCTCGGCTGCCTCAGCCATGCGCGGTACGGGATCATCTGGGGGTCCATGGGCGCGGCGCGCGCCAGCTTCGAGTCGGCGCTCGACTACGCGCGGACGCGCGAGCAGTTCGGCAGGCCGATCGGCGGCTTCCAGCTCACCCAGGCCAAACTGGCGGACATGGCCCTCGAACTCCACAAGGGCATCCTGCTCGCCCACCACCTGGGCCGGCGGATGGACGCGGGCACCCTGCGGCCGGAGCAGATCAGCTTCGGCAAGCTCAACAACGTCCGCGAGGCCATCGAGATCTGCCGCACCGCGCGGACCATCCTGGGCGCCAACGGGATCTCCCTCGAATACCCCGTCATGCGGCACGCCACCAACCTCGAATCGGTGCTCACCTACGAGGGCACCGTCGAAATGCACCAGCTGGTGCTGGGCAAGGCGCTCACCGGGCTGGACGCCTTCCGGTGAGAGCCCTGCCTAGCTCTGGTTGAAGAAGTCGCGGGCGCGGCCGCCGGCCTCGCCGCTCACGATCTGGGTGTCGGCCGGGGTCAGCAGGAAGACCCTGGTCGCCACCCGCTCGATGGAACCGCGCAGCCCGAAGGTCAGTCCGGCCGCGAAGTCGACGACGCGCTTCGCGTCGCCCGGCTCCATCGACGACAGGTTGACGATCACCGGGACTCCGTCGCGGAACAGCTCGCCGATCCCCCGGGCGTCACGGAAACCGTCCGGGGTGACCGTCGCGATCCGACGGCCGTGCTCCACGGCCGACTCGGAGGCCACCTTGACCCGCGGGTCGGTGACCCACTGCTCGCCGGGGCCGGCCACCGAACCCTGGGCCGCCTCCGCGTAGTCGTCGTCGTAGTAGCGCTCGTCGTCGCTGTCCTCCACGAGACCCAGCCAGGCACTCGCCTTACGCACCGAACCCATGGACTGCCTCCTTTCACCGCGGTCAGTCTGTCTTCTCTCCGCTGCCCCTATGCTCGTCCATGATGCTGACAACGCGCCAAGTGGATAGTCGCCGCGCAGGGGTTTCGTGACGGTACTGGTGCAGAACATCCGTTGTACGGTCAAGGATCCTGGTGCCTACCACTGCTGACTGAGTGAAAATACGACTGCTGCCGCCGTGCGGGTGAGCGGTGCGGACGTACGGGTGAAGAAGGCGGGTCGATACGATGCCCGCCAAGCACGCGTACGACACACGGGGGAAGCACCTTGTTCGGCATCGTCAGGCCTTGCACGCACCGGCTGGGGGAGCGGTTCAAAGCGGAGTGGATGGCCCATCTGTGCGGGCTGTGTCTGGCACTTCGGGGTGACCACGGACAGTTCGCCCGGATCGTCACGAACTATGACGGGCTGCTGGTCTCCGTCCTGACGGACGCTCAGTCCGGTCCCGCCTCCGGCTCGCGGCGCACCGCGGGCCCCTGTCCCCTGCGCGGGATGCGCACCGCCTCCGTCGCCAACGGCGAGGGCGCGCGGCTGGCCGCGGCCGTCTCGCTCGTGCTCGCCTCCGCGAAGGTGCGCGACCACGTGGCGGACCGCGACGGGCTGTTGGCGCGGGCTCCCATAGCCATGGCCGCGCGCCGGGTGGCCCGCGGCTGGGACCGGGCCGGCGCCCGCACCGGCGCCTCGCTCGGCTTCGACACGGCGGTGCTCGTCGACGCCGTGGACCGGCAGGAGGGGATCGAGACGCTGGCCGGGCCCGGCACGTCCGTCCTCGTGGTGACCGAGCCGACGGAGACCGCGACGGCCGCCGCCTTCGCGCATACCGCGCAGCTGGCCGGACGGCCAGGCAACGCCCCCGCGCTGGCCGAGGCGGGCCGGTACTTCGGGCGCCTCGCGCACCTGCTGGACGCGGTGGAGGACCAGGGCGCGGACGCGGCCGCCGGGGCCTGGAACCCGCTCACCGCGACCGGGACCTCGCTCGCCGAGGCCCGCAGGCTGTGCGACGACGCCCTGCACGGCATCAAGCTCGCGCTGCGCGAGGTCGAGTTCGCGGACGCGGGGCTGGCCCACCGGCTGCTCGTGCACGAGCTGCGCACCTCCGTGGACCGGGCCTTCGGCACCGGCAGCTGCGGACACACGGCGATGAACGCCGCCGGGCAGGGCTTCGGCCCGCCGCCGCAGGGCTACGGCCCGGGCGCGGGCGCCCCCGGCGCGGGCTCCCCGTACGCGGGCGGCCACCCCTACGGCAACGGGAACCCCTACGGCAACGGGAACCCCTACGCCCCGGGCGGCCCCGGAACGGCCCCGCCCATGGGCCCGGGCGGTCCGGGTGGTCCGGGCGGCCACGGCTGGGGCGGCGGTTCCGGTGGCGGCGGTGGCCTGCCCCCGCACAAGCCGCGGCGCGGGCTGCTCGCGGGCTGCGCGGTGGCCATCGGGCTGTTCTGCACCTGCCAGCTGTGCTGCACCGAGCACGACGGCCCGTGGTCCCGGAAGAAGAAGCAGCCGTGGTGTGACAACTGCGACTGCGGCAACTGTGACTGCAGCGGCTGCAACTGCTGCGGCGAAGGCGGCTGCTGCGACGGGTGCGACTGCGGGTGCGACTGCTGACGGCCTAGACCCACCGGACACCCCCTCAGCTTTCACAGGTCCGGACGGGGTACGCGGGGATTCCCGTACGGACCAGGGTGGAAGGGGTGAGCGGGATGAGTGACGACGCAGACGATCCGCACGCTCCGCCGCGGGGGAGCCCCGGGCACGCCGATGACCCGGAGGGGCGAATTCCGGCCGTTCCCGCGCGCCGGCGCGCGGCCGGCGCCGCCGCGGCCCCGCCCTCGTGCTACCGGCCCGCCGTGCGGGAGGCGCGCCCCGTCCGTGTCCGCCGCGCGGGGCCGGGAGCGGCGCGCGTCCTGGGCCGCGGCCGCGCGGTCCGCCGGGCCGGCGCCGGCGGGGCGACCACACCGTACGACCCCGACCCGGGTTTCCCGGCGCCCGCGATACCCGGCGCGCGCGGCGCGACCCGCTGTGGATCCCCCTCGGTCCCCGCTGCCCCCGTGCTCCGTGGCGGACCCTCTCGTCTCTCCGTTCCCACGCCCGGGGACGCGCCGGTCCGGACGGGGCCTCGCGCGTCCCGGCCGGCGAGCGGCGGCTGAAAGCCGCTCTTGCGACCGATATCCGACGACAGCACACTCCCGAGAGCGCTTGTCAGGGACACGGTCAAAATACATGCGACCCCCGTGCCCCCGGCTGCGCCTCACGGGCCCAGGCACCCCCACGACCGCCGGGCCCCCGACCCTCTCCAGGAGGACGAGAAGTGAGGATCAAGCGCAAGACCCGTAACAGGCTGCTCGCGATGGCCACCGGCCTGGCCGCCGCGGCAGCGTTCGCCGTCCCCACCGCGGCGAGCGCGGACCCCCAGGACGGCTTCAGCGCCGACCGGCTCGCCGCGGCCGGCGCATCCGTCCTGCGCGCCGACGTAGCGGGCACCGCCTGGCACACCGACTCCGCCACCGGGACCCTCGTGGTCACCGCCGACTCCACCGTCTCCGCCGCCGACATCGCCAGGATCAAGCGCGAGGCCGGAGCCGACGCCGCGGCCCTGCGCATCGAGCGCACCCCCGGCAAGCTCACCAAACTGGTCTCCGGCGGCGACGCCATCTACGCCTCCGGCTGGCGCTGCTCGCTCGGCTTCAACGTGCGCAGCGGCACCACGTACTACGCCCTGACCGCCGGACACTGCACCGACGGCGCGGGCACCTGGTGGAGCAACTCGGCGCGCACCACCGTGGTCGGCTCCACCGTCGGCTCCAGCTTCCCGAACAACGACTACGGCCTCATCAAGTACGCGAGCAACTCGCCGGTGCCGCCCGGCACCGTCGGCAGCCAGGACATCACCAGCGCCGTCAACGCCACCGTCGGCATGTCCGTCACGCGGCGCGGCTCCACGACCGGCATCCACAGCGGCTCGGTGACCGGCCTCAACGCCACCGTCAACTACGGCGGCGGCGACATCGTCTACGGCATGATCCGCACCAACGTGTGCGCCGAACCGGGCGACAGCGGCGGCCCGCTCTACTCGGGCACCCGCGCCGTCGGCCTCACCTCCGGAGGCAGCGGCAACTGCTCCTCGGGCGGGACCACCTTCTTCCAGCCCGTGGTCGAGGCCCTCAACGCCTACGGGGTCAGCGTCTACTGACGGTGACCCACGCGCCCCCGTCGCACCCCTGGACGTACTCCCCGCTTCTGGGAGGATGTCCAGGGGTGTTGACCGGGGGAGGCTTTTGCATGAAACGCATCGGCGTGACCGGGCACCGGTCCATCCCGGACGCGGTGCTCGGCCATGTGGAGAGCGGCCTGCGCGCCGTACTGGACGGCCACGAGGGGCCGTTGGAGGCGTTCTCCAGCCTCGCGGAGGGCGCGGACCAGATGTTCGCCGCCATCGCCCTCGAATGCGGCGCCGACCTCACCGTGGTGATCCCCAGCGGGGACTACGAGCGGTCCTTCGAGGACGCCGCCGCCCTGGCCCGCTACGAGCAGCTCAGGCTCCGGGCCACCCAGGAGGTCCGCATGGACTTCGCCCGCTCCACGGACGAGGCCTACTACGCCGCCGGCACCTACATCGCCGACTCCTGCGACCGGCTCGTCGCCGTCTGGGACGGGCAGCCCGCCCGCGGCCACGGCGGCACCGCCGAGATCGTCGCCTACGCGCGCGCCCTCGGCAAACCGGTCACCGTCATCTGGTGCGAGGGCGTGACCCGGGACTGAGTCACACCCCGCCCGTCCCTTCCCCCACCGCCGTGCCCGTGCCTCAACTGCTGTGCCGGGCCAGCCAGTCCGTGTGCTGCGGCGAGACGTACCGCTCGGTCTCGTACACCGACGTGGGCCACTGGGACTCGGTGATGGTCGTCTGCATCACGACCATCATGGCCGCCAGGTCCTGCTCGATCAGGGTGTGCGCCTCGATCAGCGGATGGTGGCGCCGCACCTCGTTCCAGGCGATGCCGGCCGCCGCGGCCGCGCTCACCAGCCCGGTCAGCCTCGGCCCGGGGCCCGACCCGAAGGACCCCAGCAGCGCCACGGCCAGGCCCAGACAGGTCAGCAGCACGATCGTCCACGCCCACACGTTGGTCGCGCGCCGGGACACCTCGGTCTTGCGCCGGTACCAGTTGCGCTGCTCGATCAGCCGGTCCCGGACGTACGTCTCGCGCCGCACGTGGTAGTCCATCCCGCGCAGCCGCTGCATCGCGCCGGTGATCTCCCCGCCCTCCGGCACCGTCCCGGTGGCCCGCGGGTCCTCCCAGCCCATCTTGCGCAGCTCGTCCAGACCCGCCTCCAGCCGCGTGCGGTACGTCTCCTCGGGAGCCGCGGCCTCGCTGCCGAACGGCGCCCCGTGGACCGCGTACCGCCAGGCCAGAGACTTGATGAACTCCGCCGCGCTGCGGTTGAGCTGCCACTGCGGGCGGGCCCGGCGCCGGGTCGCCCGCACGCCCACGGCCAGTACCCCCAGGTACGACAGGGCGCTCAGCAGCCCGAACAGGTACATCGAGCCCAGCTTCGGTCCGTCGGGCAGGGCGGCGGCCACCGCGGCCGCCACCAGCAGCATCAGCTGCGCGCGCGTCGCCTGGGTGGACTCCCGCTGCCGGGAGATGGCCGCCTGGTCGGTGTGGTGGAAGAGGGCCGGCAGGTCCTCGTTTCGAAAGGTCATGCTGTCGGGCACAGCGCCCCCCTGCTGTCGGGTGGCGGGCGGCGGGGCCACCGCGGTCGCGGGGCCCCCGCCGCCCACCGTCGGTTCACACGGCGAGCGGCTCCAGGTCGCGGTGGATCCGGCGCTCGTCACGGGCGTAGCGGGTCAGGCTATGGTCCTCGCCGAGCAGCCTCGTCAGCTCGACCACCGCCTCCGTCCGCAGCCGGGCCGCCTCCTCCTTGCGGCCCATCGAGTCCAGGCTGACCGCCATGTTGGAGCTGCTCGCCAGGGTCTCGGGATGGTGCGCCCCGAGCACCTCGCGCAGCCGCATCACCGCCGTCCGCTCCAGGTCCAGGGCGCCCTCCGGATCGCCCAGGTCGGCCCGTGCGTTCGCCAGGTTCAGGAGGGCGAAGACCGTGTGCGGATGGCTGTCGCCGAGCACGTCCCGCATCAGCCGGATGGTCTGCCTCAGCAGCGTCTCCGCCGTCTGCGCCGCGCCCGTGCCCCAGTGGAAGACCGCCAGGTTGTTGACGGCCGCCAGGGTGTAGGGGTGCCGCTCGCCCGGCACCTTCATGTACTCGTCCACCACCTCCTGCGCCAGGTCCCGCGCCCCGCCGGGGTCACCCGTCGCGAACAGGTCGGAGGCCAGGTTCAGTTCGCAGGACAGCAGGTCGGGATTGACGGCGGTGTACTTGGCCCGGTAGCGGGCCCGGGTGGCCGTGGTCAGCCGCAGCGCGTCCTCCAGCTGGCCGGCCCGTCGCAGGGACACCGCCAGGTTCTTCGCGGCGGCCAGCGTGCCGGGGAAGGCGCTTCCCAGCGTCCGCTTGTAGGTGTCGTAGGTCCGGCTGAGTAGCTGGACCGAGTCCTCGTAGCGCCCCACCTCGCGCAGGTCGCGGGCGAGGTTGTTCGCGGAGGACAGCGTGTACGGGTGTTCCGGCCCGAGCACCTCCGTGCGCAGGTCGTGCACCTCCTGGTCGATCTCACGGGCCCGGGTGTACTGACCGACCAGCCGCAGGTTCAGCGCCAGGTTGTTCGCGGCGGCCAGCGTGCGCGGATGCGCCTCGTGGAAGATCTGGCTGAAGCCCTCGTGGGCGTCGGTGGCCAGCTCCATCGCCTTGCCGTACTGCCCGAGCGCGCCCAGGGTGTTGGCGAGGCCGCTCATGGTCATGTAGGTGTGCGGGTGCGAGGGGCCCAGTACGGCCCGCTGCCGCTCCAGGGTGACCTCGTCGAGCTCCTTCGCCTCCACGAACCGCCCCTGCGAGCGCAGGATGTTCGACAGGTGGAAACGCAGGTACAGGTACTGCAGGTCGTCGTTGCCCAGCTGCTCCTTCCAGGCCGCCCGCAGCTCCTCGCCCAGCGCGTACGCGGCCTTGAAGTCACCGCGCTTCCAGAGGTAGCGGACCCGGTCGATCAGCAGCCTGCGCGTCTCCGGCTCCTTGCAGTAGCGGGCCTCGGACGGGGTCAGGTGCGACCAGATGGTGTTGAACCGCGGCCAGGTGGCCGGGTTGTCGATCGGCTCGTCGTCGTCCGGACGGGCGCCCGCCAGGATCCGGTGCACGGCGTGCCGGGCCTCGCGCTGCTCCTCCTCCTGCATCTGGGACCGGATCACGGCCTGGACCAGCCGGTGCACCTGGATGCTCTTGCTGACCTGGTCGACCTTGGCCAGCGCGAACCGGCCGATCTCCCGGATCACCCGGCCCAGGACCAGCTTCTCCTGGAGCGAGGGGTCGTAGGGCTTGAGGGCGTCGATCATCTCCTTGCTGTAGAGCAGGTCCGCGGAGATCGGCTCGGGCGCCAGGAAGGCGCAGAGCTGCAGGAGCCGCACGGCCGCCGGGGAGCGGGACTGCAGCCGCTCTATGGAGATGTTCCAGGTGGCGGCCACCGGCTCGGGGTAGCCGGGCGGCTGGTTCAGGCTCAGCACCCGGGCGGCCTGCTGGGCCAGCTGTTCGATGTACGCGGACACCGGGGTCGCGGTCTCCGCGATCCAGGCACCCGCCTGCTCGACGGCCAGCGGCAGGTCGCCCACGGCCACCGCCACCTGCTCGGCGTCCTCCTTGCTGAGCGAGTCGGCCCGGCGCTGGAGGTGCTCGATGGACTCCTCGCGCAGGAACACGTCCACCGGGAGCGCGTCCCCGTACTGCGACCAGGACTGGTTGCGGGAGGTCACCAGCACGTGGCCCGGGCCGCCCGGCGGCAGGAACCGCTTGAGCGTCTCGGGGTCGTCGGCGTTGTCGAAGACCAGCAGCCAGCGCGAGGTGGGAACCCCGCGCCGCAGCAGGTCGATCGCCTCCTGGGAGGCGGCCGCCATGTCCTCGCCGGTCTGCACGCCCAGGCGCACGGCCAGCTCCGCGAGGGCCGCGACCACGTCGTCGGTCTGCTCCGAGGAGATCCACCACACCAGGTCGTAGTCGGCCATGAACCGGTGGACGTACTCCAGCGCCACCTGGGTCTTCCCGACGCCGCCGAGCCCGAACAGGGTCTGCGGCTGCGGAAGCACCACGGCCATGCCGCCCCCGAGCTGGTCGCGCATCCGCTCCAGCACGATGCTGCGCCCGGTGAACCCGGGATTGCGGGGCGGCGCGTTCCAGATCTTGGGAACGGTCCCCGGGAAGCGGGGGCCGGGCTGGGTGGCGCTGCTGACACCGTCGGGCAGGGCCGTGGGCCGCTCCACCGCGCGCAGCAGGGCGCTGGTGGCGTGCGCCTCGTCGAGCCGGAAGAGGTCCACCGGGTTGCGGTCGATGTAGGGCGTCGTGAGGCGTACGTCGCCCACCCTCAGCGGCACCAGCTGACGCCGGCCCCCGGTCGGGTCCTCGGCGGCCGCGCGCTGCCACACCTCCACCGCCCGGGCGGACTTGAGGTAGGCCGTCGAGAGCAGCACCACGGTCCGGGCGGCGGCGTCGATGCTGAGGCCCGCGCCGCCGAGGGTGTCCCCGGAGGAGGACGTCGCGGCGGGCCGCTCGGCCGAGACGTCCCTGGGGACGACCCGGAAGCCGGCCCGGGTGAGCACCGACTCGATCCAGTCGGCCCACATGCGGTTCTCGGCGACGTACGAGAGGAAGAGGTCGGCGGGCAGCGCCGGGCGGCGCCGGGTGAAGGCGTCCCGGATGCGCAGGCGGACCTCGTCGCCGATGACCGGCATGGAGGTGATCTCGCCCTCGGTGATCACCGTGGTGAGCCGCTCGAACGCCGACAGCAGGGAGTTGGTGAGCCCCGCCTCGTCGCCGAAGGTCGCCAGGGTCTCCTCGTAGGCGTAGTACGGCCGGTACGGGATCTCCACCGCGCCCCAGTAGGAGGTGAGCTCGTCGCCCACCAGGCCGTAGGGGAAGCGGTCGAACTTGATCCGGGCCAGGGCGCGGCCGGCGTCGGCCTTCTCCTTCTCGCCCTCGTCGATGCGCATGGGGACCGGGTAGATCTTGATGCCCCGGTCGTTGAACCGCTCGTCGATCTGGCGGGCGACGGAGGCGGCGCCGTCGATGGACTGGTCGGACAGGGTGAAGCAGTCGACGAGCACGTCCGGGAGGTGGACGGTGCAGATGTCCGCGATGTCGGACAGGCCGGTGCGGCTGTCGATCAGGACGTAGTCGTAGTTCCGCTTCATGTCGGCGCGTAAGGCGTCGAAGAAGAGCCCGCCGCCGAGCCGGTCGTAGAAGTTGTCCCAGTCGAAGGTGGAGACGGTCGCGGAGTACTCGCGGTTCTGCCGGCCCGCCGAGACGAAGTCCAGGGTGCCGCCGTCGGGGAACTCCCAGCCGAGCGCCTCCGGGGTGAGGGAGACGGCGTGCGGCTGTATCCGCGCGTAGTCCTTGTGCCAGTCGTCGGGACGCTGCACCGGGCTGGTCGCGGCCCACGCGTACTCGCTGATCAGGTCGATGACGCCGGTGGTGGCCCCGAGCGTGGAGGGGTCCAGGAAGGGGTGGAAGAAGCGGTGCAGGCCCGGGGCCTCCAGGTCCCAGTCCACGGCGAGGACCCGCTTGCCGTTGGCCGCCAGGATCCAGGCGGTGTTGGCGAGCGCCATGGTGCGGCCGGTGCCGCCCTTGTACGAGTAGAAGGTGACGATGCGTCCGTCACGGCTGTCCCTGCTGTCACGACTCGCTGTCATCCGCGTCCCCCCGATCGGTGTCGTTGGTGTCGTTGTGGCCGTCGTGTGCGTCGGGCGGGAAGGGGGCCGGCGGAGGGTGGGGAGGCCCGCCCATGCCCATCGGCCCGAGCAGTCGCGGGCGTTCGGTGTGGGTGTTGCCGGCCGGCAGGTAGACCTGCGCGTGTCTGAGGAACTGCTGGGCGGCGGCCTCCACCACCTGGGGCAGGATCTGCCCGAGCGTCTCCATGTTGGCCACGCCGTTGGCGGCGGCCCGGCAGGCGGCCCGGCCCTGACTCATCTTGACCGGCAGGGTCTCCTCCAGTCGCCTCGCCAACTCGGCCTCCTTCGCCCGGCTCTGGTGGTCGTAGCGGTTCCACGGCACGACCACGTTGATCCACGGGCGCGACTCCTGGTCGAAGGCGGCCAGGCGCTGGCGGCGGTGCTCGTCCTCCACCACCCAGCGGTCGACGATCAGGATCTCGGGCCGGGTCGGCGGCTGCTTGCTGTCGAAGTGCCCGGCCTCGTCGTCGAAGGAGGCGATGGTGGTCTGGTAGTTGAGGTTCTTGACCAGGTCCTCGGCCACGTAGGCGATGGGCCGCTGGGACACCGGGTGGTACGGGTTCCACTCCAGCGCGCTGTCCCCGTAGTACTCGGGGCTGCGGCCGTCCGGTAGGTCGTGCCGGGAGGCGGCCGCCACGGTGACGTGGAGGGTGCGGGCGGGGCTGCCGGTCGGGCTGTTGGACGGGCCGAAGGCGCTCGGGACCACGCGGTAGTCCACCGGGCGGACGGGATCGAGGTGGACGCTCTCGCCGACCTGGACGATGCGCCGGGCGAGCTCGTACACGGCCTTCTCGTACTGCTCGGCGTAACCGCGCAGTTTGATCAGCCCGTACAGGCCGTCGGTGACGTAGCGCTCGCCGAAGGTGTTGTGGTTGAACTGCAGACGCTCGGCGGGGCCGGGCAGTTGGGCCGGGGGCACCGGTACCCACAACGCGGGCACGATGGCCTCCGCGGGCGAGCCGCCGGCGTTGACCGCCACGTGGTGGACGGTGCGCTGTGCGAAGGCGTACCACTCCCTTCCGCACATCTCGCTGGCGAAGTACCGCGGCGAGAACAGGGGGACGAAGACGCGGCACTTGGCCAGTGCCTGCGCGAGCCGTTCCGACCAGCCCTCACCGCTGCGTATCTCCCGGTCCATGAACCCGACCTCGTAGGTGGCGGGCAGGTCCGTCAGCGCCATCACGTGACCGCAGAGATCGCGGAAGAGGCGCTCCACCCACATGTCCGGATCGGGTCCCCCGGCCCCGAATCTCGGCGTATGCGCATAACTCAGAAAAAAGTACGGCTCCCCTTTTGCGGGCACACGACCCCCGTCCCGAAGATGCGAGCGAAGAAACATCATTCCGGAGCTGCTTCGCCAGATCCCCTCATCGTTCAGTCAATCAGCGTCTGTTTTCGGTCATCCACTCAAGGGCGTGGTCGACGGCGTCCGGAATCGAGAAGAGCATGGCCGACGCGTCTCCCAGCCGCCCCCGGCGCACCCCGGAATCCGGGAACGCGCGGCCGATCTCCGCGAAATCGCCGTCGTCCAGCGCGACGTCCTCGTACGCGGTCCACTCCTCCCCCCACCGCCCCTGCCGGCCCCCCGGAAGGTTCACCTTCACCACACACTCGTACATGCGCAAGGGGGGCTTCGGAATTCGATACTCCGCGAGATGGAAAGCGGTGCAGACGGAAAACCCCACATTGATCATGAGTACCCGGCCGCCCTCCCAGCACAACTTCCCCAGGGGTGACTCCTCCCCCATGTGGCTTTCGAGGCGGTGCCCGGAGCAGAGGCGTTCCGCGTCCGCGCCCAGAGCGGCGAAAGAGGTCTGCGGGTGAGCGCTGCGCGCGGCGCCCGGCGCGGTGCGGACGGCCTCGGCGAAGGAGCCCATGCCCTGACTCGGGGTGCTCGCCGGATCAAAGGCGGGCATCCGGTCGCGGAAGGCCCGTCGCCCCGCCTCGTCCAGGCCCGCGACCCGCTCCAGATGCGCATGGGAGGTCGTGGAGTTCTCGGGAGTGAACGCCGGCACCACCAGCGTGCCGCGCGGGCCGAGGACGCCCGTCAGGGCGTCGCGCAGCTGCTCGGCGCGCAGCCCCGTCCCGCCGAGCGCGGCGTGCACCAGCAGCCGCATCCCGGGACGCACCCCCAGCTGCCGCAGCGCCGCGGCCAGCCGGAGGGTGCTCACGCGTCGACCGCCTTCAGCTCCCAGCGCAGTTCCGCGACGAGCCGCTTGCCGGTGACGGTCAGTTCGGCCGCCTCCGAGAGCCGGTCCAGGGCCTGGTGGATACGGTCCGCTGCGCCCGGCTCGGCGGCCCGCGTGGCCCGCCGGTACGCCTCCACCGCCACCCGCTCGTGTACGTCGGCCAGCAGCCGGGACACCGGCACCGGGCGCTCCCGCCACGGCGACGGGTGCTGCCACTCCCCGTCCAGCGCGTACAGGTCGGTCACCTCGGTCAGGGCCCGCAGCCGGGCCCGCCGCCGGCCGGTCAGCAGCGCGAGCGCGGTCTCCGGCACCCCCGCCGCGTAGGGCACCCCGAGCGCCCCCGGCCCATGTCGGCCCGCCTCGCCCCAGCCGCCGGCGCGCGGGCCGCCCGCCAGCGGGGTCAGCGTGGTCAGCCCGACCGCCGCCGCCCGGGCGAACCCGGGCACGGCCTCGTGCAGCAGCGCCCACGCCCGGTCCAGCCTGCCGCGCCACTCCTCGGCCTCACCGGCGCCCAGGCGCAGCCGGGGCGGGCGGGCGAAGCAGTTGCGGTACGGGTCGAGGTCCTCCAGCGCCACCGGGGCCGCGTCCGGTCCGGGCGACCAGGTGCGTACGGGCTGCCAGCGCGCGTCCCCCGCTGCGGGCCCGAAGCGGTGCTCGGTGCGGCCGTCCCGTACGGCGTACCCCTCGTCGGTGGTCCGCAGCGCGGCCCGCCCCTGCGTGCCGGGCTCCCCGAGCCGCAGCAGCCCCAGCGTCGGCAGGTACACCTCGCCGTCCCGGTAGACCACCTCGGCCGGCAGGTCCAGCCCGCCCCGCAGCACGGCGGCCACCGCCAGCGCGGTCAGCCGGCGCGCCGCCTCGGATCCCTCCGGTCCGCCGTCGCGCCCGCCGTCCCGTCCGCCGTCGCGGGCGGCGTCCAGGGCCGCCAGCACCCAGGTCCGCGTGAAGGGGTGCTCCAGCACGGCGTCCAGCGCGTCCACGCCCGCGTCGCCGGCCCGCTCCACGGCGTCGAGCAGCTCCCAGGCACGCGCCCAGCCGGGATCACCGGCGAGGTCCGCGTGCAGTCGGGCCAGCAGGACCCGCGTCAGCTCCTCCTGGGAACGGGCCAGTTCGGCCGGATCGGACAGCTGCGGCGCCGTCTCCCGCAGGGCCGTGCGGCCCTCGACCCCGTCCACGAGCTCGCGCAGGTCGGTGCAGTACACGGAGGGGTTGTCGAAGTCCCCGCCGGCCGCGCCCCCGTCCCGGTAGCGGTGGGTGTAGAGCCCGCCTCCGCACGAACGTACGACGGGGCACCGGCGGCACGAACCGCTGACGCCCGCGAGGCCCAGCTGCCGGGCCCGGACCCCCGGGTGGGCCGCGACCTGGTCAAAGGAATGGTCGAAGACGTTGAACCCGGTGGCGGCGGCCCCCTCGAAGGCGCTCTTGAGCGAGTCGACCTGTTCCAGCGTCCCGTCGGTCTCGACGACGACGAGGTCCGTGGGCGCGAGACCGAGCGACTCGGTGAGGCTGGGCCCGCCGCGCAGGGTGGAGAAGAGCGACTCGAAGAGCCGTACGGGCACCGGGCGGCCGAGGCGCTCCCAGTGGTCGAAGACCCGCAGGAGCCAGCGCGCGTACGCGTCGGGGGCGCCGTCGGGGCGGGGCGGCGGGCTCTCCCAGGTGGCGTGCGGGAGGAGGAAGTCGACGCGCGGGGGTTCGAGTGCGACGAGCGCGTCCAGGACCGCCACGGGGTCGTTGGCCACGTCCACGGTGCAGAGCAGGCCCTGGTAGAGGTGGCGGTAGGGCTCGGAGCGGAGCAGGTCGACGGCTGCCAGGACCAGCGGGTGGCTCGTACGGCCGTCCGCGAAGCGGCGGTGGCGGTCGTTGGCGGCGCGGTCGCCGTCGAGGGAGATGCCGACCCGGACGCCGAACTCGTCGAAGAGGTCGAGGTAACGGGTGCTGAGCTGGAGCCCGTTGGTGTGGATCCGCAGGTCGAGGGCCGCGATACCGGCCAGCGCCCGGCTGAACTCCTGGCAGACGAGCCGGAGCCGGGCGGTGCCCGCCAACAGGGGTTCCCCTCCGTGGAAGATCACCGTGACGGAGGGGAGTGCATGGTCACGGGCATGTTCGGCGAGCCGCGACGCGGTGTGCGAAATAACCTCGGGGGAGATCACTTTCGGCCGGGCTCGCCAGCTCTGATCTGCGTGTTCGTAGACATAGCAATGATCACAAGCAAGATCGCATCTGCTGTGAACTTTCAGGACGATCTCGCGAAATGCGATCAGGCCGGTCATTCCACCAGTCTAGAGCGCTTACTTCGGTGTCAGAGCGCGGAGTTGAAGATCGGCGACTGCACCGAACGACCGGATTCGGTCGGCAGCACGCGGCCGAGCGCCGACACCGCGGAGGCGGTGTGGACGTCGATCTTGGTGAGCGGGACCCGGCGGGCCTTGACCGTGCTGGTCGGGGGGGTTGCGGAAGTGTTCACGACACCGTCCTCGGGGAAGCCATGTGGAATGGGCATGCGTATGACAAACAGCGACGCGCTGCCGTCATGCGTGGACTTTACTCGGCCACACCCCCTTGGCAACCGCAGACATGACGCCTGGTCAACCGTTCCAGAGCAACGGCAACGGATTTCCAAGGGGGCTTATTCGGCCGTTCGCCGGATGGCAAGATCCATTTCTTCTGGCGGACCGTCGCCGGAGAGTTCCTAGGCGGGCTGCTGTTCGGTGCGGCCGGGGGTCAGGCCGCGGGGGGCAGGGCCGTCGGCGGGCGGCTCGCGGAGCAGCCAGTTCAGTACGTCGGGCAGGGCGCGCAGGGCCGCGAAGTGCGCGGCGGCCGGCTCGAAGGTGGTGGTGGCCCCCGGGATGCGGCGGGCCAGCCAGCGGGAGTGGCCCACGGGGGAGAACACGTCGAGCTCGCCGTGCCAGATCAGCACGGGCCCGCGGATGTCGGCCGGGTCGAAGCCCCAGGGGCGGATGAAGGCCAGCAGGTCGTCGATCCACCCGTACGCCGAATGGCGCAGCCCCTCGCTGTAGTTGCGCAGCAGCATCGACCGCAGCCCGGCGTCCGAGACGATCATGCGGTCGTTGTCGGTCAGGTCCCGGCGCAGCTCGTCCAGCAGCCGGCCGGGGTCCTTGCGGATGCCGGCGGCGCGCGGGATCAGCCGGGCCGCGAGCTCCTCCGGGTCGTCGAAGGCGGTGGTGTACTCCTTCACGTTCGAGGCGGCCATGCCGGCGAACCAGTCCAGGTCCTCCGCGTCGCGGGGGGCCAGGCCCACCATCGCCGCCGTCCGGGTGACGCGGTCGGGCAGCAGGGCCGCGCAGGCCAGGGCGCCCGCGGCGCCGCCGGAGCGGCCCGCCACGGCGAAGGTCTCCAGGCCGAGGTCGTCGGCGACGGCGGCCACGTCCTGGGCCACGTCGGCGACGGTGCGGCCCGGGTGGCGGTCGGAGCCCCCGTAGCCGGGTCTGTCGTAGGCGATGAGCTGGATGCGGCGCTGGTAGAGGACCATGCCGCGGGGCGCCGGGCCCAGGCGGCTGCCGGGCATGCCGTGGAGGAGGAAAACGGGTTTGCCGTCCGGATCGCCCCAGCGCTCCACGGTCAGAGCGCGTCCGTCCGCGGCGCGCACCTGCTTGCGCACGCGTTCCCTCCCTCACGGTCGACTCGGGTCGTCACGGTGATTGTGCGCGCTGGGGGAGGAGCGCGGTAGGGCGCACTTCGAGCGGAATCATCGAGCGTCGGAGGGCGCGTCGTCGGGGAGTCCGCTGCCCACGGCGGCCCCCGGCCGGCCCCTGCGGAACGCCGCGCAGGCCACGGTGACGGCCGAGCCGGCCACCGCCCAGGCGGACAGCACCAGCATCGGGGCGGCCGCGTCGTTGCCCTTGAAGTACGCGAGGGAGCGCGCGGCGTACGTACCGGCGCCCGGCGGCAGGGCCGGGCCGATGGCCCTCCAGAACGGCGGCAGCAGGGGGTACGGGTAGGCGCCGCCGGCGCTGGGGTTGCCGAACACCACGATCAGCAGGATCGCCAGGCCGATGCCGACCACGCCCGCCAGCCCCTGGAAGGCGAGGGTGATCGCGCCGACCGCGAAGACGACCAGGGTGCCCAGCCCCCACAGGCCCAGGGTGCCGGCGGGCAGCGCGCCCAGGACCGGGCCCGCGATGACCGCCCCGAGCAGCCCGGCGGCGATCGCGTACGCGAGGAGCGCGCCGAGCCGGATGAAGGCGCGGGCGGCGTTCGCCGGGCGGGCGCCCGCGCTGATCGCGAGGATGGCGGCGCACAGGTAGCCGCCCACGCACCAGCCGACCACCAGGTAGAAGGAGCTCAGACCGCGGCTGTCGCCCTGGTCGGCCGGGGCCACGTCGGTGACCCGGAGCGTGCGGCCGCGGGCCTTCTCGGCGCGGCCCACGATCTCCTCCAGGGCCTGGGAGAGCGAGGCTCCGCCACCGGAGGCGACCAGCAGCCTGTCGGTCGTGCCGGCCGGGTCGACGATCAGAGCGCCGTCGACGTCCCGGTCCTTGATCTGCGCGAGCGCCGTCGCCTCGTCCTCGACCGCGTGCGGGTCGAGCGGTTTGCCGGGCAGGGCCGCGAGCTGCTTCACGGACTGCTCGGCCGCCGCTGCGGCGGGGGCGGTCACGGCGATCGGGATCTCGCTGGGCTTCGGATGGTGGAAGGCCCCGATGTACGAGGTGATGAAGGCGAGCTGGAGGACCAGCACTCCCAGGACCAGCAGGGCCGCCCGGGTGGTCACGGCGTCCTTGACCTCGGCGAGGAAGCCGTGGGACGGGCGTGGGTCGGTGCTCTCGGTGCGCTGGGTCATGCTCACACGCTCGGCGTGCGGGGGCCCGGCCGCAGCAGGGGTGGGCCGAACGGATGACCCACGGACGATCGAACAAGCGTTTCGCACGGGTATTCGAATTGCTCTATGGTGGAGACAGGGGGAGGAGGTGTTCAACGAGGGAAGCAGGAGGCCGCGGGTGCCTGGTTTTACGCATCTGCACACCGTTTCGGGGTTCTCCATGCGCTACGGAGCCTCGCACCCCGAACGGCTGGCGGAACGCGCCGCCGAGCGGGGCATGGACGCCCTCGCCCTGACCGACCGCGACACCCTGGCGGGCGCGGTGCGGTTCGCCAAGGCGTGCGCGGCGGCGGGGATCCGGCCGCTGTTCGGAGTGGACATGGCGGTATCGCCCGCCGCGTCGTCCGAGGCGGGGCCGGCCGGGTCGGGGGGCTCGACCGGCTCCGCCCGGGGCGGCGCGCGTACGGGTGCCCGGGGAACCGGAGCCGGAGGCCGGGCCCCGGCCGGCGAGGCCTCGTTCCGGCGGCGCACCCCCGTCAAGGGCGGGGCCTTCCTCGACGAGTCCGCCGCGCGGGCCGTGTTCCTGGCCCGCGACGGGGCCGCCGGATGGGCCGAGCTGTGCCGGATGGTCACCGCCGCCCACGCGGGGAGCCCCGAGGTCCCGCTGCTGCCCTGGAGCGCCCTGCGCGGCGAGGGCGTCCTCGTCCTGCTCGGGCCCGGCTCCGAGGTGGGACGGGCGCTCGCAGCCGGGCGCCCCGACCGGGCCGCCCGGCTGCTGGCGCCCTGGCGGGAGGTCTACGGCGACTCCCTGCGCCTGGAGGCCGTCCACCACGGCCGCACCGGCACGGGGCCCGGCTCGCTGCGGCTGGCCGCCCGTACCGTCGGCTTCGCCGCCGAGCAGGGCGTCCCGGCCGTGCTCACGAACGCCGTCCGCTACGCCGACCCCGGCCAGGGCCCGGTCGCCGACGTCCTCGACGCGGCCCGCCGCCTGGTCCCCATCGACATCCGGGGCCCCCTCGACACCGGCGAGCGCTGGCTCAAGGACCCCGCCGCCATGGCCGAGGCCGCCGACCGGATCGCCCGGGCGGCGGGCCTGCGCCCCGCCGACGCCAGGCGGCTGCTCGCGGAGACCCGGCACACCGCCGAGGCCTGCTCCGTGGACCCCGAGGACGACCTCGGCATGGGCTCCGTGCACTTCCCCGAGGCCCGGCTCGTCGGCGCCGCCCACCGCAGCGCCCAGCGGGTCCTGGCCTCCCGGGCCTCGGCGGGCATGGTCCTGCGGGGCTACGCGGACGACCGCGCGTACTGGGAGCGGATGCACCACGAGCTCGACATCATCGCCTACCACGGCTTCGCCTCCTACTTCCTGACGGTCGCCCAAGTCGTCGACGACGTACGGGAGATGGGCATCCGGGTGGCCGCGCGCGGCTCCGGCGCCGGCTCCCTCGTCAACCACCTGCTCGGGATCGCGCACGCCGACCCCGTCGCGCACGGCCTGCTGATGGAGCGCTTCCTGTCCAAGCGTCGGCGGGTGCTGCCCGACATCGACATCGACGTGGAGTCCGCCCGCCGGCTGGAGGTCTACCGGCGGATCATCGACCGGTTCGGCACCGAGCGCGTCGCCACCGTCTCCATGCCCGAGACCTACCGGGTCCGCCACGCCATCCGCGACGTCGGCGCCGCCCTGTCCATGGACCCGGCCGCCGTCGACCGGCTCGCCAAGGCCTTCCCGCACATCCGGGCCCGCGACGCCCGCGCCGCGCTGGAGGAGCTCCCCGAACTGCGCGACGTACGGGGCGAGTCGTACGGGCGGCTGTGGGAGCTCGTCGAATCGCTCGACGCGCTGCCGCGCGGCATCGCCATGCACCCGTGCGGGGTGCTGCTCTCCGACGCCTCGCTGCTCGCCCGCACGCCGGTGGTGCCCACCAGCGGGGAGGGCTTCCCCATGTCCCAGTTCGACAAGGACGACGTGGAGGAGCTCGGGCTGCTCAAGCTCGACGTGCTCGGTGTGCGGATGCAGTCCGCGATGGCGCACGCGGTCGCGGAGATCCGGCGCGGCACGGGGCAGGAGCTCGACCTGGACGACCCGGCGCAGGTGCCGCCGGGCGACCGGGCCACGTACGAGCTGATCCGCTCGGCCGAGACGCTGGGGTGCTTCCAGATCGAATCGCCGGGCCAGCGCGACCTGGTGGGCCGGCTCCAGCCGTCGACCTTCCACGACCTGGTCGTCGACATCTCCCTCTTCCGGCCCGGGCCGGTGGCCGCCGACATGGTGCGGCCCTTCATCGCGGCCCGGCACGGGCGGGCGCCGGTCAGCTTCCCCCACCCGGACCTGGCCGACGCGCTGCGCGAGACGTACGGGGTGGTGGTCTTCCACGAGCAGGTCATCGAGATCGTGCACGTGATGACCGGCTGCGGGCGGGACGAGGCGGACCGGGTGCGGCGCGGGCTCTCCGACCCGCAGTCGCAGGCGCGGATCAAGGTCTGGTTCGCGGCGAAGGCGGCCGAGCGGGGCTATCCGGTGGAGGTGATCGGCCGGACCTGGGAGATCGTGGAGGCCTTCGGTTCGTACGGCTTCTGCAAGGCGCACGCGGTGGCTTTCGCGGTGCCCACCTACCAGTCGGCATGGCTCAAGGCGCACCATCCGGCGGCCTTCTACGCCGGGCTGCTCACGCACGATCCGGGGATGTACCCGAAGCGGCTGCTGCTGGCGGACGCGCGGCGGCGGGGCGTGCCGGTGCTGCCGCTGGACGTGAACCGGTCCGCGGTCGCCCATCGCATCGAACTGGTGTCCGAGGCGCCCGCCGTGTGGGGGCTGCGCCTCGGGCTGACCGACGTCCACGGCATCAGCGAGGCCGAGGCCGAGCGGATCGCGGCCGGACGGCCGTACACCTCCTTGCGCGACTTCTGGGACCGGGCGCACCCGGGGCGCCCGGTCGCCGAACGGCTGGCACAGGTCGGCGCGTTGGACTCCTTCGGCGCCAACCGGCGCGATCTGCTGCTGCACTTGACCGAGCTGCACGGCGCACAGCGGGCGGCGGGGGTCCGGGGCGGCGCTCAACTCCCGTTGGAGGGCGGCCGGTCCACGGCCCGCGTCGGGCTGCCCGACCTGACCGAAGCGGAACGGCTCAGCGCCGAGCTGGGCGTCCTCGGCATGGACACCTCGCGGCACCTGATGGCGGACCACCACGCCTTCCTGGCCGAGCTGGGGGTGATCCCGGCGAGCCGGCTGCGGGACGCCGCTCACGGGCGGACCGTCCTGGTCGCGGGGGCCAAGGCTGCCACCCAGACCCCGCCGATCCGGTCCGGGAAGCGGGTCATCTTCACGACGCTGGACGACGGCACGGGACTGGTCGACCTGGCCTTCTTCGACGACAGCCACGAGCGGTGCGCGCACACCGTCTTCCACTCCTTCCTGCTGCTGGTACGGGGCGTCGTGCAGCGGCGGGGCCCGCAGAGCCTGAGCGTGGTCGGGGCGGCGGCGTGGAACCTGGCGGAGCTGGTGGAACTGCGGGCGTCGGGCGGCCTGGACGCGGTCGCGGCCCGGCTGGCGGAACCGGCCGCGCCGGCCGCGCCGAGCGCGTCCGCGTCCGTGGACGGTAACGGCAACGGCAACGGCGACGGCGGCGGCGAGGGAGACGGTGGAGGTGACGCCGCGGCCGCCGGGCGCGGAGCGGGCCGCCGGATCCACTTCTCCACGGGGTACGAGATGAACCCCTGGGCCGACCTCCAGCCCCCCGGCGCCGGCCCCGCGACCGGCCGCAAGCTGTGGCACTCCAGCCCGGGGAGCGCGGGATGACCACCGGCCGGTCCGCAGACGCGGGGGCCGGGTCCCGCGCGGCCGTGATGTGCCTGCGGCTGCGCCCCGCCGACGGGGGCCCGCTCGGGGCCGAGGCGTACGCCGGGGTGCTCGCGCTGCTCGGCGGCATCACCCCGGCCGTGCAGGCACTGCCGCCGGACGCCGCCCTCGCCGACGTCCGGGGCGCGCTGCGCTACTTCGGCTGCGACGCCGCCCGGCTGGCCGCCGTGATCCGGGTCCGGGCGCTCGCCCTGTACGGGGTGGACGCCGCCGTCGGCGTGGCCGCCAACCCCATGCTGGCCCGGGCGGCGGCCCGCGGGACCCGGGCGGGGGAGACCCGGGTGATCCCCGACGAGCCCGCCGCCGTACGGGACTTCCTGGCGGACCAGCCCGTCATCCTCCTCGACGGGGTCGGCCCCAAGGCCGCCCGCACCCTGTGCTCCTACGGCCTGGACACCGTCGGCCGCCTCGCCGCCGCCCCACCCGCGGCCCTGCGCCGGATCCTCGGAGCCCGGCTCGGGCGCGAGGTGCACGAGCGCGCCCTCGGGATCGACCGGACCCCCGTCCAGCCGGGGGCGGCCGCCCGCAGCATCGCCGCCGAGCGCGCCTTCGACCGGGACGAGCTGGATCCCGTGCGGCACCGGCGGGCCCTGCTCTCGCTGACGCAGGAGCTCGGCGCGCGACTTCGTACACAGGAGGAGGGCCGCGGGCAGGTCTGCCGCGCCCTCTCGCTCACCGTGCGCTGCGCCGACCGCACCACGCTCACCCGCACGCGCAAGCTGGCCGAACCCACCGCGCACTCCGCCGCCTTGACCGAGGCCGCCTACGCCCTGTACGCGGGCCTCGGCCTGCAACGGGCGCGGGTCCGCGCGCTGTCCCTGCGGGCCGAGGACCTGACCCCCGCCGAACGCGCCGCGCACCAGCTCAGCCTGGACCCCGAGGACGAGAAGGCCCGCCGCCTGGAAGCCGTCACGGACCGGGTCCGCGCACGCTTCGGACCTCGGGCGATCGGCCGCGGCACGCTCGCCGCCTGACGGAGGAACGGCGCCGGCTCGGCGACACGCCAGTTTTTACCGACGCGTAACTTCCCTGTGTTGCTACTCACCCGTAATTTGGCGGCAGCAGCGCCCCTTTGTGATCCGGATCACGGGACGAACCCCCACGCCCATCCCCTTGAGTCGATCCGCAAGGAGATCACACGATGCTGCCCTGGAGACGCCTGCTCCGCCCGCTGGCCGTCCTCACCCTGACCGCCGCCGCGCTCGTCGCCCCCACCGGCGCGGCGCAGGCCACGACCGCACCCAGCAGCGGCTGGAACAACTGGTCCTGCAAGCCGTCCGCCGCGCACCCCCGCCCCGTCGTGCTCGTGCACGGCACCTTCGGCAACTCCGTCGACAACTGGCTCGGCCTCGCGCCGTACCTCGTGCACCGCGGGTACTGCGTCTACTCGCTCGACTACGGGCAACTGCCCGGCGTCCCCTTCTTCAACGGGCTCGGCCCCATCGACAAGTCCGCCGGCCAGCTCGACGTCTTCGTCGACAAGGTGCTCGCCGCCACCGGCTCCGCCGAGACCGACATCATCGGCCACTCGCAGGGCGGCATGATGCCGCGCTACTACCTGAAGTTCCTAGGCGGCGCCGACAAGGTGAACAGCCTGGTCGGCCTCGCGCCCAGCAACCACGGCACCACCCTGCTCGGCTTCACCAAGCTCCTCCCGTACTTCCCCGGGGCCGAGGACCTGATCAGCACCGCGACCCCGGGCCTGGCCGACCAGATCGCCGGATCCCCCTTCCAGCAGAAGCTGAACGAGGGCGGCGACACCGTGCCGGGGGTCAAGTACACGGTGATCGCGACCAAGTACGACGAGGTGGTGACCCCGTACCGGACCCAGTTCCTCGAGGGCCCGAACGTCCGCAACGTCGTGCTCCAGGACCTGTGCGTCCTGGACTTCTCGGAACACGCCGGCATCGGGATCACCGACCGGATCGCCTGGCACGAGGCGCTCAACGCCCTCGACCCGGCGCACGCCGAACCGACCACCTGCGCCTCGGTCTTCGACTAGCGGCGCCGGCTCGCTCCTCCGGCCGGACGGCTAGCGGCGGGAGGAGCCACCGGTCGTCGCGCGGCGGCGAGCCAGGGCGAACAGCACGGCCGCGCCGACGGACAGGGCGCCGGCCCCGGCGATCGCGATCGACGGGGTGGCGCCGCTGCCGCCGGTCTGGGCGAGGTGGTCGCCCTGCGGGGCCGCGGCGGCGGTGGCGGTCTCGACGGCCGCCGGCACGGCCGTACTGCCGTTCGTCTTCGGGTCGTTGTCGCCGTGCCCGTTGTGCTCCACCGTGGACTTGTCCGCGCCCTCGGCGATCTGCTGGTCCGTGGGCGCCGAGGGGGCGGAGCTCGGCTGGGGCTTCGCGGTGGGCTTGGTGCCGGGCTTGCCGGTCTGCGTGCCGCCGTTGGCGCCGCTCCCGCCGTTGCCCCCGCTGCCCCCGTTGTCCTTGCCGAAGACCACGTCCGAGCAGGTGTAGAAGGCCTCCGGGCTGTCGGAGCGCTGCCAGATGCTGTAGATCACGTGGCGGCCGGACTTGGCCGGGACGGTGCCCTGGAAGACGTAGTCGCCGTTCTGCATGCCCGGGTCGGTCACCTTCGCGAAGGGGGCGGGCTCCAGGTCGGCCCACCGCAGGGGCTGCGTCGGGTCGTACCCGTCCTTCGTCACGTACAGCTCGAAGGAACCCTTGTGCGGGGCCGTGCCCTTGTAGCGGAAGGTGTGCGCGCCGGCGGTCATCGTGCTGGCGGGCCAGTCGGCCCGGGCCAGGTCCAGACCCTGGTACTTGTCGTTGCCCGCGGAGCACAGCTGGCCGTTCGGGATCAGAGCCCGGTGGTTCCCGGCCGCGTTGGCGATGTTGACCGCGTTCCAGTCGTAGAAGGCCTGCGCCCCGCTCGCGGCGACCGCCGCCTTGCACGCCGCCGACCGCGGGGCCTCCGGGCCCTCCGCGTAGCACGCGGCCACCCGGCTGACCGGGTCCGTCATCGAGCCGTGGGCGGCCGCGGGAGCGGCGGCGTACGCGGCGAGCGCGAGCGGGGCCAGTGCGACGACGACGGCGCTGCCGGCGGTACGGGTCACGGTGCGGCGTGCGGGCATGGGTGGATCTCCTTCGGGCACGAGGCGGGGGAGCGCCGGAGGCATCGGGATCGGGCTCCGCGGCGCCGCCCCCCGGCGGCGCCACGTCGGGCCCTTCCTGTCCTGGCCCGGCCCAAGCTAGCCCCCCGGACCAGGGCTTCCGCCCGATCCGGGCCGCCGGAGGAGATCCTTAGGGTCGGCTTAAGGCGGCAGTAAGGAGGGCCTCAGGAAGCGGGCCGAGGGCCGCCGTCGGCGCCCGCCGTGGCCGCCTTGTGCACCTCCCTCCGGCCGCGCACCGGCGCTTGAGTAGGCTGGCCCCTGCTCATCACACACCGGGGGAGAACAGACGCGCATGGAACCGCTGCGCCGTGACGACCCCGAGCGGAGCGGGCCCCACCGCAACCTGGCCCGGCTCGACGCGGACCGCGAACCGGGCCTGCCCGCCCGCCGGTTCATCGCCCGCAGCGCCGACGGCGACCGCACGTTCCTCGCCTTCCTCCCGCGCACCGATGCCGACCCGAACCGCTGGGCGGTCGAGGCGGAGGGTGCCCGTCGGCTCTCGGTACCGGGGTTCCTGCCGGTCGCGGAGGTCGGCGGCACGGCGGAACTCCCCTGGTGCACGGCGCCGTACGCCCCCGCCCTCCCGCTCCCCGCCGCCCTGCGCGCGCACGGCGGTCCGTTGCCCGAGCCGTTCGTACGGGCCCTGGGCGCCGCCCTCGCCCGGACGCTGGCCACCGCGCACGCCCAGGGCGTGACGCACGCCGGTCTGTCCCCCGCCGCCGTCCTGCTCACCACCGAGGGCCCCCGGCTGAGCTGCTTCGGCGCGGTACGGGCCGCGGCGCCGGACGGTGAGCAGCGCGGCGGCCTGCCGGGCCTCGACTCCGGCAGCCTCGCGCCCGAACAAGCGGCCGGTGGACGGCCCCGCCCGCTGGGCGACGTGTACGCGCTGGGGGCGGTACTCGCCTACGCGGCGACCGGCCACACCGTCCCCGAGGGCGACGAACTCCCCGCCGGGCTGCGTGCGTTGATCACCGCATGCCTCTCCCGTGACCCCGGGAGGCGTCCGCAGGCCCACCAGGTCCTGGCCCACCTGGAGCCGGCCGTGCCCGTGGCGGGCGCCCCCGCCACCGTCCTGGACGCGGCCGCCCCCCTTCCCCTGCCCGCCTCCCTGGTGGCCGCGCTCGCGCGCCAGTCGGCGCAGGTCCTCGCGGCCGAACTCCCCGCTCCCGCTTCCCTGGACTGACGGCTGATGCTCTCCCCGCTCACCCACGACGACCCGCACCGGCTCGGCGCCTACCGCCTCCTCGCCCGCCTGGGCAGCGGCGGCATGGGCACCGTCTACCTCGCCCGCTCGGCCACGGGCCGTACGGCAGCGCTGAAGACGATGCACGCCCGCATCGCCACCGACCCCGCCGTCCGCACCCGCTTCCGCCTGGAGGTGGACGCGGCCCGCGTCATCGGCCCCGTACACGGCGCCCGGGTCTTCGACGCCGACCCGCTCGCCGAAACCCCCTGGCTGGCCACCGAGTACGTGCTCGGCCCGCCCCTGGACGACGCCGTCTCCCTCGCGGGACCGCTCCCCGAGCCCGCGCTGCGCGCGCTGGGCACCCTGCTGTGCGCCGCCCTGGCCCAGCTCCACGCCTCGGACGTCGTCCACCGCGACCTCAAGCCCTCCAACATCATGATCACGGCGGACGGTCCCAAGGTCATCGACTTCGGCATCGCCCGCGCCCTCGGCGACGCGCACCTGACCCGCACCGGCACCGCCGCGGGCACCCCCGCCTTCATGTCCCCCGAGCAGGCCACCGGCCAGGAACACACCAGCGCGGGGGACGTCTTCGCGCTCGCGGGGGTCCTCACCTACGCGGCCGCCGGCCACGGCCCCTTCGGCGCGGGCCGGCACGCCGACCTCCTCTACCGCGTTCGCTACGCCGAGCCCGACCTCACCGGGGTCCCCCCGGCCCTGCTCCCGGTCCTGACCCGCTGCCTCGGCAAGAACCCGGCCGACCGCCCCACCACCACCGAACTCGCCGCCCAGCTGAACCCCGGACCGGGAGCCTTCGCCGGCCATCTGCCCGAGCCCCTGCTCGCGGAGATCGCCCGCCGCGCCGGCGCCGTCTGGCACGCCCGGCCCCACCGCCTCCCGGCCCCGCCGGAACTCGCCCCCGCCCAGACCCTCCCGAGCGCCGGTCCGGCGGGCCCGTCCGCCCCGGCCACCGGTTCCGTCCTGTCCCGCCGCAGGTTCCTGGCCGGGGGCGGTTCCGTCCTCGGGGCGGCAGCGGTCGGAGCCGGCGCCTGGGTCTGGCAGGCCCGTCACGGCGCCGCCCGCCCGAAGGGCCCCGCCGTCGTCGCGAAGGAGCCCGCGTGGGACATGCTCTGGCAGGTGGGGACCAGCTACGCCGACCCGCTCGTTCCCCCCGCGCCCCTCCTCCTGGACGGACTGCTCCTCGTGGGGCAGAGCACCGTACAGGGCCTGGATCCCGCGACGGGAGCGGTGAAGTGGCCGGATCCCGGTTTCTCCTTCCTCCGCCGCACCGCCACGGACGGCCGGCAGATCTACGCCGTCGACCACACCCTCGACGAGAACGGGCCCCTCAGGGTGTCCACCGTCGACCCGGCCACCGGCAGGCTCAGGGCTCCCTTCGGCGAACGCGGGGACCTGAGGGCGATCCTCTACGGAACGCAGGCGCTCTGCGCGACGGCCGACGCCCTCTACCTGGTGGCGGGCCGGGGCCCCGACGTCCGCGACGGC
Organism: Streptomyces sp. NPDC016562; assembly: GCF_043076955.1. Classification (NCBI taxonomy): domain Bacteria; kingdom Bacillati; phylum Actinomycetota; class Actinomycetes; order Kitasatosporales; family Streptomycetaceae; genus Streptomyces; species Streptomyces sp. NPDC016562. The sequence continues at coordinate 78,344 of NZ_JBIBRZ010000005.1, forward strand.
TTCGGCAAGGACCAGACGTGGTTCCTGCTGGGCGTCGACACCCGGTCGGGCGGCACGCTCTGGGAGGTCCCGCTCCCCGCCCGGCCCGCCGGATCCAAGCGCCTGCACGTCCTGAGCGCCCAGGCCGTGGGCGAGTACCTGGTCCTCGTCCAGCAGGCCGCGGACGGCCGGCCGCGCCTGGCCGTGCACCACGCGCGGACGGGCAAGGCGCTGTGGGACCGGCCGCTCGACGGCGAGCAGCCCGCGTTCAGCCGGGCCCACCTCGCCGTGGACGACCGGCACGTCTACCCGTCGGCCGGCGAACTCCTCGCCCTCCGCCTGGCCGACGGCAAGGTGGCCTGGCGCTTCGAGGGGCAGACCCCGAAGGCGCGGTTCAGCCCTCCGGCCGTCAAGGACGGCGTGGTGTACGCGGTGGAGGAAGGCCGCGGCCTGATCGCGGTCGATGCCGCCGGCGGCACACTGCGGTGGGCCCAGACGAGCGGCGGGGCCGGGCCCGAGGACCTCGACGCCCCGCCCGCGGTCGGGACCGCGCACGTGTACGCGTACAGCGCGGCCTCGTCCGGACTGCTGGCCGCGGACCTGCGGACCGGCGCCGTGTCCCGTCCCTTCAAAGCCGCCAGGGCACGGTACTTCGCCCACCCCTCCGCCCGGCGCCTCATCGCCCTCGGCGAGGAGTCCGTCGCCGCGTACCCCCTCGACTGAGCCCACAGAAAGCCGCACCCCATGAAGCCCCTGGAATCCGGAGACCCGATCCGACTGGGTCCGTACCGCATCCTCGCCGTGCTCGGCGAAGGAGGCATGGGCAAGGTCTACGTCGGCCAGGACGGCGCGGGGCACGCCGCCGCCGTGAAGGTGCTGCACCCCCACCTGACGCACGACCAGAACCTCACGGGGCGGTTCGTCCGCGAGGCCCAGATGGCCAGGGCGGTCACCGGCGGGTCCGTGGCCCGCGTCCTGGACGCCCGGACGGAGGGCGGGCGTCCGTGGATCGCCACCGAGTTCCTGACCGGGCCGACCCTCGCCGACGCCGTCCGCGCCCACGGACCGTTCGACGAGGCGACGGTACGGGCCCTGGCGGCGGCGCTCGCCCGCGCGCTGCGCGAGATCCACGCCGCCGGCCTCGTCCACCGGGACCTGAAGCCCGCCAACATCGTGCTCACCGCGACCGGCCCGCGCGTCATCGACTTCGGCATCGCCCGCCCCGAACACGGCCTCACCCTCACCGCCACCGGCCAGGTCCCGGTCACCCCCGGCTACGGCGCGCCCGAGCAGGTCCTCGGGCAGCGCGTCGGGCCGCCGGCCGACGTCTTCTCCCTCGGCGCGGTCCTGGTGTACGCGGCGAGCGGGCAGCACGCCTACGAGGGCGCGCACGTCGCCGCCGTGCAGTACGAGGTCGTCCACGGCGCGCCGCGCCTGGACCGGGTTTCGCCCGTGCTCCAGCCGCTGATCGGTCCGTGCCTGGCCAAGGACCCGGCGGCGCGGCCCCTGCCGGACCAGATCATCGGGGCCTTCGCCCCGCCCCGCGGCGCCGAACGCCTCTGGCGCAAGGGCCCGATCGCGCAGGACATCACGACCCGGGAGCAGAGCCTGCACCGGCTGACCACGCTGCCGGGCGGGGTCACGGCCGCCCGGCGCCCCCTCTCCCGGCGCGGCCTGCTGACCGGCCTCGCGGCCGGCGGAGCCGTGCTCGCGGCCGGCGGCGGCGCCGCCTGGTGGATCGGCAGGGGCGAGCGTCGCGGGCCCTTCGACATCCCGGCGGCCGCCCAAGTCCCGCAGGCCCGCGTCCTGGACGCGAAGAAGGGCGACTACGTCCTCGGCCAGACCCCCGACCCGCTGTGGAGCCTCGCCTCGGTGCTCTCGGACGACACGCCCGCGCCCCTGCCCGTACGGGACGTCCTCGTCGTCGGGGCGGCGAAGGGCGGCATCGCCGCGCACAGCGTCGTCGACGGCAGCCTGCGGTGGTCGGCGCCTCAGGTGGTGGCCGCTCACCGCTATCTGTCCCTCTCCGACCGGCTCGTGGCGGCCACCGACCGCGACGGCACCCTCGTGACCTTCGTCGCCTCGACCGGGGAGCCCAAGTGGACGGCTCCCGCCGAGGCCGCCTCGCTCCTGGCGGCGGACGAAGAAGCCGTGTACGTGATCACCAAGGACGGGCGGGTGCGCGGCATCGGCCGGTCCGACGCCAAGGTCCGCTGGACCGTCCACGTGGACGCGGACCTCGGTACGAAGGCCGCCTCGCGCGGCCTGGCGGCCGAGGGCCGGCTCGTCGTCGCGGCGGCGGACGGCACCGTCGCCGCCCTCGACACGGCCGACGGCCGCACGGTGTGGGACCACCGCAAGCTGTCCGACGGCGAACGGGCCAAGCTCGCCCTGTCCGGGCGGATCCTGTGCGTGACCGGGAAGAACCTCGCCGCCTTCGACCTCCTCGACGGCAGGGAAATCTGGTCGGCCGAGAACCGCGAAGAGCCGAGCGCCGCCACGGTCTTCTGGGGACCCCCGACCATCCACGGCGACCACGTGTACGCGACGGCCCGGAAGTTCCCCCTGCGCGTCGACCTGCGCACCGGCAAGGGAACGGACTGGGCCTACACCGCGCTCCTCGAATGCGACCCGCCCAGCCCCCTCGTCGTACAGGGCAACGGCCTCTGGTCGGTCGCCGTCAACAAGACCCAGGGCGGCGTCAACGTCATCGACCTCTCCTCCGAGAACCGGCCGCCGTGGGTGTTCCCCCTCATCAAGAACCCCGACCGCTACTGGCTCACGGCCGACGCGAACCGCGTGTTCCTCCTGGACGGCACGTCACTGCTCGCCCTCCCGGTGTTCTGACGCGCCGCCGCTACGCCAGGAGCGCGCCCAGACCCGCCGGCGTCCGGGCCTGGTCGTCCAGCGCGTCCAGCGCCCGTACGGCCCGGGCGGCCGCCTCCGGGTCGCTCGTCGCGAGGCCGCTCTCGGCGAACTCGTCCTCGTCCAGGCGCAGTACGAGGGTCCCGTCCGCCGAGACCCACAGGTCGAGGTCCAGGTCCTCCACGTGGATCTCCCCGTTGCGCACCAGCGCCGGGCGGGTGACGTCGCAGTACCAGCCCTTGAGGACGCCGTCGCCCGTCCACACCTCCTTGACCGAGTACCAGCGCGTCCGCCAGAAGTGCTCGACGAACACGTCGCCCGGCTCGAACCGCACGAAGCCGAAGTCCCGGACGCCGTCGGCCGCCCAGGGGGCGCGCACCGAGATCCGGTCGCCGTCGTCGGCGACCTGCGCCGCCGGATAGCGGATCTTGGTCCGGCCGGCCTTGGTCAGGACGACGGTCAGCCGGGCGGTGGGTTGCGCGGTCGGTCGGCCGGTCGGTCGCTCGGTCATCGGGTCCCCAGCTTCCTCGTGTAACGCGTCTCGCTCGCGCAGATCTCGTATCCGAACCACTCGTTGACGGCGAGCATCGGAGCGTTTCCGGCGTCGTTGCCGGTGAAGGCCTCGGTGTACCCGGCCTCGCGGGCCCGGTGCAGCGACGCGTTCTTGACGAGCTTCGCCAGACCACGCCCCCGGAAGGCGCGCAGGGTGCCGGTCATCGCCGTGGCGTAGCGGGTCGCTCCATCCGTCTGGGCGGCCGTGAAGGCGGCCACCGCGCCGTCGACGAGGAGGACGGTCGTCAGCTCCTTGTCGAGGGCCGGGCTGTTCCAGGTGTGCGCGAGCCAGTCCTCGTAGTCGTCGAACTCGACGGCCACGTCCCCCGGTTCGTCGGACGTCGTCTCCGCGTCGGCCTCGAAGAGCGGACGGGGGTCGGCGGCGAAGGCGGAGGCGGGGCGCAGCTCGACCCCGGCCGGGAGGACCTCGGGGAGCGGGGGCAGGGCGCCGGCCAGGTCCAGGCGCAGGAAGTGCGCGGACCGGCTGGGGCGGTAGCCGTGGCGCTCGGCGAAGGCGCGGTGGGCGGGCTCGTCCAGGACCCAGGCGTACGTGTCGACCGCGCCTCGTGCGGCGAGGTGCGCCTCGGCGGCGCGGAGCAGGAGGGTGCCGGCGCCGAGACGGCGGTGGGCCGGATCGACGTGGACGTTGACGTACGACTGGCCGGGCTGCGGGCTGTCGTGGGCGATGCCGACCTGGGCGGTGCCGATGACGGCACCCGCGGCGGTCTCGGCGACGAGCAGGCGGTAGTGCTTCGCGGGGTGGGCGCAGGCGAGCTCGAAGGCCACGCCCTCGGCCGTGGTGATCATGAAGGGCAGGGCAGCGCGCCGTACCCGGACGACGGACTCGGCGTCCGAGGGGTCGTCGGGCCGGAGGTCGCGGATCGATACGGTCATGCGGCAGACGCTACGGGCGCGCTGGCGCCCGGCGCCTCCCAATTAAGGGGCCATGGGGGAGAATCACCCCGTGACCTCGACGAACCTGAAGATCACCCTCGACACCGCGGCCGGCTCGGCCGCCCCGTACGAACAGCTGCGCGCGCAGATCGCGGACCGGGCCCGGTCGGGAAGGCTGCCGGCGGGCTACAAGCTGCCGACGGTACGGGGCCTGGCGCAGGAGCTGGGGCTGGCCGCCAACACCGTGGCGAAGGCCTACCGGGCCCTGGAGGCCGACGGGGTGATCGAGACGCGGGGCCGCAACGGCACGTTCGTCGCGGCCGCGGGGGACTCGGCGTCGCGCGAGGCCGCCTCCGCCGCGCAGGCCTACGCGGAGCGGGTGCACCGCCTCGGCCTGACTCAGGCCGAGGCGACGGCCGCGGCCGGCGACGCCGTCCGGGCCCGGTACGCCCAGTGACCCGGACCTCGTCCGCCCCGTACTGCTAGAGGTACGGCCTCGTACTCCTAGAGGTACGGCCCCGTACTCCTAGAGGTACAGCCCCGCCTCCGAACTGTGCGGCTGCGGCGGCAGGATCGCCGCCGGGCCCGTGCCGCGCCGCAGGGCGAAGAGCTCCGCCAGGCTCGCCCCCTCGCGGGACACGCCCTCGTCCGTGCCCAGCCACTCCACGGCCTCCGGGTGCGTCAGCCGGCCGACCTCGATGCGGGCCAGGCAGCGCCCCGGCCGGACCACCGCCGGGTGGAGCCGCTCCAGGTCCTCGTTCGTCGTCACCCCGACCAGGACGTTGCGGCCCTGCCCCAGCAGCCCGTCCGTCAGGTTGAGCAGGCGCGACAGCGCCTGCCCGGCGGTGTGGCGGGCCTCGCCGCGGATCAGCTCGTCGCAGTCCTCCAGCAGCAGCAGCCGCCAACGGCCCCTCGACGTGCCCTCGTCCTCGCCGATCGCGATGTCCATCAGGTAGCCCACGTCGTTGAACAGCCGCTCCGGGTCCAGGACGCAGTCCACCTGGCACCAGTCCCGCCACGACCGGGCCAGCGTCCGCAGCGCCGAGGTCTTGCCCGTGCCCGGCGGGCCGTGCAGCAGGAGCAGCCGGCCCGCGATGTCGTCCGGCGTCAGCTTCATCAGCCGGTCCATGGCCCCGGCCACCGGCGCGGTGTAGTTGGGCCGCACCTCCGCCCAGGTCCCGGCCGCGATCTGGCGGGTCGTCCGGTACGGGCCGCGGCGCGGGGAGACGTACCAGAAGCCCATCGTGACGTTCTCGGGCTGCGGTTCGGGCTCGTCCTGCGCGCCCTCCGTGGCGGTGGCGAGCACCGACTGCGCGAGTTCGTCGTTGACCGCGGTCACCGTGACGTCCGCGCCACGGCTCCAGCGGGAGACGAGCATGGTCCAGCCCTCGCCCTCGGCGAGGGTGGCGCTGCGGTCGCTGTCGCGCGCCGAGCGCAACACGGCGGCCCCGGGCGGCAGAAGGGTGGCCTCCGCCTTGACCCGCTCGATGGACACGCTGTGCGAGTACGGCTGCTCACCGGAGGCGAAACGGCCGAGAAACAGCGCGTCCACGACATCCGACGGTGAATCGCTGTCGTCGACATTGAGCCGGATCGGCAGCGCGTCATGCGGGTTGGCTGGCATGGCGTCCATGATCCGGCACGCGGTGCCCGCGTGCACCCGTGTTTCGCCGGATCGGGTGCCCGAGTTACCTCTTCAAACGCATGCGGGAGTGAAGATTCGGGCCACAACTCTTCCCCGAACATTCTTGGCATGAACACTTCCAGCCACGCCCGGCTGCTTGTACCACGGACTCAGGAGTAACTCCCGAGTAACCCCCACAAGGAGCCGCACCCCCATGAGCAAGAGAATGCCGCGCTTCGCCGCCTTGACGTCCTCCCTGTTACTCGCCGCGGGCGCCGCCCTGTTCGGCGCCGGCCAGGCGTCCGCCGCCGCCCAGGCCGACTTCGGCTACGTCGCCCTCGGTGACTCGTACTCCTCCGGCCTCGGCGCCGGCGGTTACGACACCGCGAGCGGCGACTGCAAGCGCACCACCCGCGCCTACCCGGCCCTGTGGGCCGCCGCCCACGCCCCGCAGACCTTCTCCTTCACCGCCTGCTCGGGCGCCCGTACGGGTGACGTCCTCGCCAACCAGCTCGCCCCGCTCAACTCCGGCACCGACCTGGTCAGCATCACCGTGGGCGGCAACGACGCCGGATTCTCCGACGTCATGACGACCTGTGTGCTCCAGTCCGAATCCTCCTGCATCACCCGCGTGAACCAGGCCAAGGCCTACGTGGACTCCACCCTCCCCGGCCAGCTCGACCAGGTCTACAACGCCATCGACAGCCGTGCCCCCGCCGCCCACGTCGTCGTCATCGGCTATCCCCGCTTCTACAAGCTGGCCGGTACCTGCACGACCGGGCTGACCGAGGGCGAGCGCTCCGCCATCAACGGCGCGGCCGACCACCTCAACGCCGCCATCGCCAAGCGCGCCGCCGACCACGGCTTCACCTACGCCTCGGTCGTCGGCGCCTTCACGGGCCACGAGATCTGCTCCGGCAGCGCGTGGCTGCACAGCCTCAACTGGCTGAACGTCCCGGAGTCCTACCACCCGACCGCCTCCGGACACTCCGGTGGTTACCTGCCGGTCCTCACGAACGCCGCCTGATCCGCCTCCACAACCGCCTGATCCGTCTCGACAACCGCTTGATCCGCCTCGACCGCCTGATCCCCGTCGGTCGACGCCGGGCTCGGGGACGGGCTCGGCGCCGGCGACGGGCTCGCGCCGGAGGGGGAGGCCCCGCCGGTCGGCGTCGCCCTCTCGCACGTCACGGAGGTGGGCACCCACTGGGTGGCCACCTCCGCCGGTCCCCGCACCTCCAGCCGGACCGCGTCCTCGAAGGTCGCGTCCGGCGCGTACGTGAGCTCGGTGTGCTCCAGCCGCCGGCTCCGCGGCCCGCCCTCCTCGTAGGTGACGGACTGCCAGCCGGGACCGGTGGTCCGCCCGCTCCTCGTGGCCCAGCGGTACTCCAGCGACACGGGAGTGCGCTCCACCTCGACGATCGCGGTGAAGGCGGGCGCCCGCTCGGCGGGCGGCGGGCAGCTTCCGGTGTAGGAGGTGCGCACGGCGTCGACGTACACCGAGACGTACTGCCCCTCCCCGGCCGAGGCCGAAGCCGACACGGAGGCCGACGCCGAGGCGGACGCGGGCGCGGAAGGGCTCGTGGTGACGGAGGGCGCGGTGCTCGCCGAGCCCGACGGGGTGCCGCCGTCCCCGTCCCCGTTCCCCCGGTCCTTCAGCAGCAGCCACCCCAGCGCGACCAGCGCGAGCAGCATCAGCACGATCCCGACGGCCAGCACCGTCCCCGCCCGGCTCTCGCGACTCTCGCGGCCCACCGGCCCGGGCCCGGGCAGCGGCGGTGTGGGCTGCCCGTACCGCGCCGGTCCCGGCTCCTGCGGGCGGCCGTGCGCGAGGACGGTCGGCGCGTCCGGCCCCCTGCCCGCCACCGGCCCCGTCACCGCGGCCGGCCCCGACACCGGCCCGCCGGACGCCCGTACGGCCCCGCCCGCGCCCACGATCCGTAGCATCCGGGCCGCCTCCGCCGCGGGCAGCCGCTCGGCCGGGTCCTTGCACAGCAGCCCCTCCAGTACGGGGGCCAGCGGCCCGGCCCGGCGCGGCGGCGGCAACTCCTCGTCCACCACGGCCCGCAGGGTGTCCAGCGCGGTGGCCCGGCGGAACGGCGAGGCGCCCTCGACGGCGGCGTAGAGCATGACCCCCAGGGACCACAGGTCCGACTCGGGCCCCGGATCGCGCCCCAACGCCCGCTCGGGCGCGAGGAATTCGGGGGAGCCGACCACCTCGCCCGTCATGGTGATCGCCGAGGAGCCCTCCAGGCTCGCGATCCCGAAGTCGCTGAGCACCACCCGGCCGTCGTTGGCGAGCAGTACGTTGCCCGGCTTCACGTCCCGGTGCAGCACCCCCGCGTCGTGCGCGGAGCGCAGCGCCGCCAGGACCTGTTCCCCGATGTGCGCGGCGCGCTGCGGGCTCATCGGCCCCTCGGCCTCCAGTGCGTCGGCCAGGGAGAGGCCGTGCACCAGCTCCATGACGATCCAGGGCCGCCCGCCCTCGGAGGCCACGTCGTAGACCGTGACCACCCCGCGGTGCGCGATGCGGGCCGCCGCCCACGCCTCGCGCTCCAGGCGCCGGTACATCCGCTGCAGTTCGGCGGGGTCCAGTCCGTCGGGCGCCCGCACCTCCTTGACGGCGACGTCACGGGCCAGCACCTCGTCCCGGGCCCGCCACACGACGCCCATCCCGCCACGGCCGATCGCCTCGAGCAGCCGGTAGCGGCCCGCGACGACACGACCGGAGTTCGATTCCTCACTCACGCGAGCCCCCGAGTGCTCCTGTGCGCCGATGCGTCATCGCGCAGTCACTCCAAGTTAGCGCAGTGTGCGGCGTGTGGCTCCTGTCGTGACGGGACGCGCGGCGGGGCCCTCCGCAGCGTGACATCCGTGCGGAGAGTGACTGTCGACTCCGCTGAGTAACCGTCAACTCCCCGTAGCCGCAGGGGTAATTCACACCACCGGGATACCCGAGGGCGATCCGGGGACGATAGGGTTAACCTGCCCGGGCCGGGTGCCCTCGTACGGGTGGGGAGAGAACATGGAACAGATAGCAATGCGCAGCAGGCCGCCCCGCGTGCCTGCCATCACCTGCGGCAGCAGTGCGACCAGCTCGCGCCTCGACCGCCATCTCGCCGTGCTGGGCGGACCCGCCGTCCCGCACCGGGAGACCGCCGAGGCGACGCTGCTGATGCGCGAGCTCACCTCCCGCGACCACACGCACCGCCTGCGGAGCAGGAGCGCGCGCGTCTCGCTCTTCGCGCCGCTGCGCCGCCTGCGTCGCACGCTCTTCGGCAGCCGCCGTTCGTAACCGTCCCCGCACCGCAGCCGACGGCCCCCGGGCCGCGGCTTCCCGGCCCTAAGCGATCACACCGTCCCGGCGCAGTTCCGAGATCTGCGCGCCCGCCATCCCCAGGGCGCGCAGGAGGGACTCGGTGTGCTCACCCAGCGCGGGCACCGCACCCATGTGCGGTGCCGCGCCGCCCGGCAGCCCGATCGGCGGCAGCAGGGCCCGCAGCGGACCGGCCGGTGATCCCACCTCCCGCCAACGGTCCCGGGCCGCCAGCTGCGGATGCCCGGCCAGTTGGGCGACGGAGTTCAGGCGCGCGCAGGCGATGCCCGCCGCCTCCAGCCGCGCCACCGCCTCGTCGGCGTCCAGCCGGCCCAGCGCCTGCGCCACCACCGCGTCCGTCTTCTCGCGGTTGTGGGTGCGCGCCGTGTTCGTCGCGTAGTCCGGATCCTCGGCCAACTCGGGCCGTTCCAGGACCTGTCCGGCGAGCCGCCGCCACTCGCGGTCGTTCTGCACCGACAGCAGCACGCGGTCCCCGTCGGCCGTCGGATAGGCGTCGTACGGCGCGATCACCGCGTGCGCGAGGCCCGTGCGCACGGGCTGCTCCCCGCCGTGCATCGTGTGGTGCAGCGGATGCCCCATCCACTCGGCGAGCGCGTCCAGCATGGACACCTCCACCCTGCCCCCGCGGCCGGTCACCCCGCGCCGCAGCAGGGCGGCGAGCACCCCGGAGAAGGCGTACATGGCCGCCGCGATGTCCGCCGCCGGAATGCCCGCCTTCACGGGCTGCTCCGCGGTGCCGGTCACCGAGACCAGCCCCGCCTCGCACTGCACGAGCATGTCGTAGGCGCGCTTGTGGGCGTACGGGCCCTCGGCTCCGTAACCCGAGACGTCCACGGCGACCAGCCGCGGGTAACGCGCGCACAGCGCGGCCGAGTCGAGTCCGAGCCGGGCCGCGGCGCCCTGCGCGAGGTTCTGCACGAAGACGTCGGCGCCCGCCAGCAGTCGGTGCAGGACCTCCCGGCCCCGCGGGTCCTTCAGGTCGAGCGCGATCGACTCCTTGCCGCGGTTGGCCCAGACGAAGTGCGAGGCGAGGCCGCGCGCGGCGGTGTCGTAGGCGCGGGCGAAGTCGCCGCCGTCGGGGCGCTCGACCTTGATCACCCGGGCGCCGAGGTCGGCGAGCTGACGGGTGGCGAAGGGGGCCGAGACGGCCTGTTCGACGGCGACGACGGTGATGCCGTCCAGGGGGTGCGGTTCGGTAGCCATGGGCCCCTGCCTACCCGGTCGGGCGGGATCCTGTCACCCCGCCCGCGGCGACGGGCGCCCGCCGCACCCCCCGACGGGGGCGTCCCCTCAGTCCCGGCCGCGTGCGAACCGGCGCGTGGCCAGCGGCACGAAGACCGCGAGCAGGGCGAGCGACCAGAGCAGCGCCCCGGCCACCGGGTGGGCGACGGGCCAGGACGCGCCCGCCACCACCTCGCCGCCCGCGTTGCCGCACAGGGCGCGCACCGCCGTGGCGACCGCGCTGATCGGGTTCCACTCCGCGACCGCGCGCAGGCCCCCGGGCAGGCCGGCGGTCGGCAGGTAGGCGCTGGACAGCATCGGCAGGATGAAGGTGGCGCTGCCGAGCTGGCCCGCCGCCTCCTCGCTCCGGCTCAACAGGCCCAGGTAGGTGCCCGCCCACGCGGTGGCGAAGCGGAACAGCAGCAGCACGCCCCACGCCCCGGCCGCGCCCGGGAGTCCGTTCTCGCACCGCCAGCCCATCGCGAGCCCCACCAGCATCAGGGGCACCATCGACAGACCCGTGGTGAGCAGGTCGGCCGCAGTCTGCCCGAGCGGGACGGCGGTACGGCTCATGGGCAGGGTCCGGAAGCGGTCCGTCACCCCGCGGTGGGCGTCCTGCGCGGCCGTGAACATGCCCGCCATCAGCCCGTTCGCGGCCGTGGCGGCGAGCAGCCCGGGAACCAGGAACTCGCGGTACTCGGAGCCCGGCATGGCCAGCGCGCTGCCGAACACGTAGCCGAAGAACAGCAGCATGGTGATCGGCATCGTCTGCGTGAGGATCAGCAGGCCCGGGGCGTGCCGGGCCTTCTGCAGCTGGCGGACGAGGACGGCTCCGCCGTCGTACAGCAGGGTGCTCATGCGGCGTACTCCTCGTGGTGCCCGCTCTGCCCGGCGTCCCCTGCCTGCCCGGAACGCTTCGTGAGCCGCAGGAAGACCTGGTCGAGGGTGGGCGGGCGCAGGCTCGCGTCCGTCACGGGGACCCCGGCGGTGTCGAGTTCCCGGATGATGCGGGGCAGTGTGAGCCCGGCGTCGAGCACGCTCACCCCGACCGTCAGCCGCTCCTCGTCGAGCACCGGGCGGCCGCCGGTCAGCTGGTCCAGGACCCCGGCGGCGCCCGCGAGCGCCTCGCGGGCCGTGACGGCGACCTCCGCGTAGGCGCCGATCAGCGCCTTCAGTTCGGCCGGGGTGCCGGTGGCGGCGGCGCGGCCGCGGTCGACGACCACGATGTCGCCGGCGAGCCGGTCGGCCTCCTCCAGGTACTGGGTGGTGAGCAGGACGGTGGTGCCCTCGTCGGCCAGCTCCCGTACCGCCGTCCAGATCTGCTCGCGGGCCGCGGGGTCCAGGCCGGTGGTGGGCTCGTCGAGGAACAGCACCCGGGGGCGGGTGATCAGCCCCGCCGCCAGGTCCAGGCGCCGCTTCATCCCGCCGGACCAGGTGCCGGCCACCCGGTCGGCGGCCTCGCCGAGGCCGAAGCGCTCCAGCAGCCCGTCGGCCCGGGCCCGGCCCGCGGAGCCGCGCAGTCCGGCGAGCCGCGCGAACAGGCTGAGGTTCTCGCGGCCCGTCAGTTCCCCGTCGACGGAGGCGTACTGGCCGGTGACCCCGATGGCGCGGCGGACGGAGCCGGGGTCGCGGGTGATGTCGTGGCCGGCGACGAGGGCGCGGCCGCCGGTGGGGGTGGTGAGGGTGGTGAGGATCCGGACGGCGGTGGTCTTGCCCGCGCCGTTGGGGCCGAGGAGGCCGCAGACCGTGCCCTCGGCGACGGCGAGGTCGAGCCCGCGCAGGGCGTGGACCTCCCCGTAGTTCTTCTCCAGACCCTCACTAAGTACAGCGTACGTAGTGGTCATGTGCGGGACCTTACCGCATTGCGTACGGTGTACGTAACTAAGATGGGGGCGAGACGACGAGGTGATCTGAGCGATGACAGCCGGCGGTCGACCCGCTGAACCCGAAGTGATCTGGTCCCGCCCCCAGCGGACCGGTCGCGGACCCAGGCCCGCGCACAGCCGCGAGTCGATCGCCGCCGAAGCGGTGCGGGTCGCCGACGCCCTGGGGATCGAGGCCGTCTCCATGCGCCGGGTGGCGTCCGGGATCGGTGCCGGGACGATGTCCCTCTACAACTACGTGCCGCGCAAGGAGGACTTGTACGAGCTGATGGTCGACGCCGTCAGCGGGGAGTACGAGTTCGCCCGGCCGACCGGCGACTGGCGGGCCGACATGCTGGCCCTGGCCCGCCAGACGCGCGCGCTGATGCACCGCCACCCCTGGCTGCCGGGCCTGCTGAGCCCCGTCTACGGCTTCAGCCCCAACGCCCTGCGCTATCTGGAGCACAGCCTGGACTGCCTGGCTCCGCTGGAGGTCCCCGACGCCGAGAAACTGGAACTCGTGGCCGCCGTCAACGGCACCGTCGCGACCTACGTGACGGGCGAGCTCGCGCTGGCCGAGCGCGCCCGGTCGCTGCCCTGGAGCGAGGCGCAGGAACAGGCCGTACGGACGGCCTGGCTCGGCTCCTGCCTGGCCACCGGGCAGTACCCGCGGCTGGCGGCGGCCGTCACGGCCGGCGGCCCGGTCCCGGGCGCGGGGCTGGACATGGCCGCGGTGTTCGACCGCACGCTGATGCGGCTGCTGGGGGCGTGGGATCCGGGGGCCGCCTCGGGTGCGGGCCCGGCTTCGGACCCGCCTTCCTAGCGCCGCTCAGAGCAGGGCGAACTGGCCGCCCGGGCCCTCCTCCTGGTGGTCCAGCACCGAGGCCGGGCGCCGGGCCCGGGCCGGCGGCGGCAGCACCCCGGCCGCGCGCAGCTCACCGGCCGCCAGGCCCGGGCCGGGCTCGAACGCGGCCCGCTCCGGGGCCAGATCGGCCAGCAGGGCCAGGGTGGTCACCAGGGCGAGCAGCTCCGAGGTCCAGCTCTGCGGCCACTCGGCGGGACCCAGCGCCTCCAGCCCGTCGGCGTCCGGGCCGCGGTGCGCGGTGCGCGCGGCGAACCAGGCCTCCAGGACCCGTACGCCCTGCGCCTCGTACTCCCAGGCCTTCTGCGGCACGGGCGACACCGTCCCGCTCCCGAGGCTCAGGGTCTCGCTGTCCGCGTCGTACGCGAGCCCGTCGGGCCAGGCCCCGACCGCCGAGCGGACGTACGGGCGGCGCCCGCCGGGCAGTCGCGGCGGCTCACCGCGGGCCCCGCGCAGCTGGACGGCGAGCAGCCGGTGGCCGAGCCGGAGCCCGGCCCGCCAGCGCTCGGGGTCGGCCGTGAGCGGGACCTCGTACCCGCGCGGGCCCGGGCGGCCGGCCGCGAGGATCCAGCAGAGGAACTCCTCGGGGCTGGCCCAGCCGCCGTAGCGCTCGCCCAGCAGGTCCAGCAGGCCGGGGGCGAGGTTCGGCTCCGCGCCGCCGGGGCGCCGGTGCAGCGGCCGGATCCGGCCGAGCCGGCCGGTCGGGAGGTGGGCGGTGACCAGAAGCTCCGGGGTCTCGACGGTGAACAGCTGGTGCTCGTCGCGGACCCGCCAGAGCTCCGGGCGTGCCGTGTCGATGAGCCGCTGGTCCGGCAGGAGCCACTGCTCGTCGAAGGGCTCGCGCAGCACCCGTACGGGCTCGGGGCAGGGCCCGGGCGCGTCGGCGAAACGGGCCGTGGACGCCGAGCGCTGGCCCGGCAGCGCGGCCGCCCCGGCGGCGGGCGTGCGCCTGCGGCTCGGGCGGAACAAGCGCTCCCGCTCGGCCCCTTCGCAGCCGGTCAGAGCGGCCCAGCGGGCGCGCAGGGCGGCCGGATCGGGCGCGGCCACCCAGTCCCGGCCCAGGCGCAGGCCGCCCACGGACCAGGGCATCAGATCGTCCAGCAGCGGTACGTCGTCGCTCACGCCGCCGATGGTAGCGACGGCACCCGACGGCCGGGCCGCGTCCAGGCCGAAGCGCTACGCTCCTTATGTACGCACATGTACTCACATGTACGCATCCAGGCGGTCCGACCGAGGAGTGGGTCATGAGCCAGTACGACGAATACTCGACCCCGTCGCAGGCCGAGGGCGAGCGCCTCGACGAGGACATGGACGACAAGCAGCGCAAGGAGCGCCACCCCCAGACGATGCGGACCACGCCGTCCCAGGCGGAGGGTGAGCGCGCCACGGAGGACGAGCAGAAGAAGTGACGCCGTTCCCCGGCGCCGGTCTCCTCGCCGGGACGCCGTCGCCGTCCTCCTCGCCGGTCAGTGCGCGTCGACCGTCACGGTGAAGGAGAACCGGTCGCCGCGGTAGCGGATCCGCGCCACGTCCACCACCCGCCCGTCCTCGTCGTACGTCACGCCCGTGTAGTGCAGGATCGGGCTGAGCAGCGGGACCTGGAGCAGCTCGGCCGTCTCCGGGTCGGCGAGCCGCGCCTCGACCGTGTCCGTGATCCGGCTGATGCGCACGCCCACGACGTCCCGCAGCACCTTCGTCATCGGCCAGCGTTCGAGATCGGCCAGGTCCACCGCCTCCGCGAGCTGCGGGAGCACCGCGTTCTCCACCCAGTTGGTCGGCTCGCCGCTCTCGCGGTCGTACCGCAGCCGGCGGTAGGCGACCACCTCCGCCGTGCCCGGGAAATGCTCCAGGAGCTCCCCGGCCACGGCCGTGCGGCCGTGGCCGAGGATCTTCGTACGGTCACCCGACTGCTGGGCCACGATCGCGTCGACCGAGCCCAGCAGTCGCACCGGGGTGCTGCGCAGCGCCCCCGGCTCGATGAACGTGCCGCGCCGCCGGTGCCGGCTGATCAACCCCTCGCCCTCCAGCTCCTTGAGCGCCTGCCGCATGGTCAGCACGCTCACCCCGTAGTGCTCGGCCAGCCGCTCCTCGGTGGGCAGGCGCAGCGAGGCGTCCGGGGTGCGCCCGAGTATCGAGGCGCGCAGGGACTGCGACACCTGATACCAGAGGGGCAGCTTCCGGTTCAGCACCAGCGAGTCGGGGGCGAAGGCGGTCACGGGTGGATCTCCGAACGGCTGGACAGGGGTGACGGCGGCGCATGCAGCGTATGCAGTGCCGGTCAGGCGCGGAAGTGGCGCTGCAGACCCTGCCACACGTCGTCATAGCCGCGCTGGAGGTGATCGGCGCCGGCCGCCTGGGCGGTGGCGGTGATCGGCCAGCGGGTCTCGAACATGAACGCCAGACCGTCGTCGATCTTCTGCGGCTTCAGCTCGGCGGCGCTCGCCCGCTCGAAGGTCTCGTGGTCGGGGCCGTGCGCGGACATCATGTTGTGGAGCGAGCCGCCACCGGGGACGAAGCCCTCGGCCTTGGCGTCGTAGGCGCCCTCGATCAGGCCCATGTACTCGCTCATCACGTTGCGGTGGAAGTACGGCGGGCGGAAGGTGTCCTCGCCGACCAGCCAGCGCGGGGCGAAGACCACGAAGTCCACGCCCGCCAGGCCAGGCGTGTCGGAGGGCGAGGTCAGGACCGTGAAGATCGACGGATCGGGGTGGTCGTAGCTGATCGAGCCCAGGACGTTGAAACGCCGCAGGTCGTAGACGTACGGGACGTGGCTGCCGTGCCAGGCCACCACGTCGAGCGGGGAGTGGTCGTAGGTCGCGGACCAGAGGTTGCCGCAGAACTTGTTGACCACCTCGGTCGGGCGGTCGAGCAGGTCGGGCGCCTCGTACGCCGCCACCGGGGCCCGGAAGTCCCGGGCGGCCGCGAGGCCGTTGGCGCCGATCGGGCCGAGGTCGGGCAGCTGGAAGGGCTGGCCGTAGTTCTCGCAGACGTAGCCGCGGGCGTCGGAGTCCAGCAGCTCCACGCGGAAGCGGACGCCGCGCGGGATGAGGGCCACGTCGCCCGGGCGGGCGGCGAGCAGACCGAGCTCGGTGCGCAGCAGCAGACCGCCGCGCTCGGGGACGATCAGCAGCTCGCCGTCGGAGTCGCTGAACACCCGGTCGGTCATGGGCGCGTTCGCGGCGTAGAGGTGGATGGCCATACCGGTGCGCTGGGTCGCGTCACCGTTGCCGCCGAGGGTCCACAGGCCGGCCAGGAAGTCGGTGCCGGGGGCCGGGTCGGGCAGCGGGTTCCAGCGCAGCCGGTTCGGGTCCGCCGGGGCCTCGGTGAAGGGGCCGGTGCGCAGGGCCCCGTTGTCGATCCGGGTGAAGGGCGGGTGCGCGGCCGACGGGCGGATCCGGTAGAGCCAGGAGCGGCGGTTGTGGCTGCGGGGCTCGGTGAAGGCGCTGCCGCTGAGCTGCTCGGCGTACAGGCCGAGGGGGGCGCGCTGCGGCGAGTTCCGGCCGAGCGGCAGGGCGCCGGGGACGGCCTCGGAGCTGTGCTCGTTGCCGAAGCCGGTGAGGTATTCCAGGGCCTCCGCCGTCTTCCTGGCCTGCTCGCTGCCGCCGGCCTGCTCGCTCATGTGCTGCTCCTGCTCCGTCGAAGGAATCCTATGGTCGACAGTAGGATTCCGCGGGCCGCGCGTCAACGGTGTCCTGGCGCGGATGGCCGGATCACGCGGTTCCCGATTCCCCCGTGCGCGGGGGGATCCGAAAAGATGAACAATGCTCTACTCTCACGCGCATGTCGTGGACCCGCAGGTATCCTGCCGTGCCGGCGGCGCTCCTCGCCGCCCTCCTCGCCCTCGTGTCCCTCCTCGCCGCCGCGCCCGCCGCCCGCGCACACGAGGAGCGCCCGATCACCCTCCCCGACGGCTCGGGCTCCGTACCCGAGTACCGCGCGGCGGAGCCGGACCTGATCGTCTGCAAGACCGATCGCCCCGCCTTCGAACGCCGGATATCCGCCTTCCCGGAGGAGCTCAGGCAGCGCAACCTCGCCCTGTACGACCGCTGCGAGCAGAGCGGCTACCGCCACCTCCAGCAGGCCGTCGACGCCGTCGACCGGCCGGGCATGAACATCGCGGTCCTTCCCGGCCTGTACGAGGAGGAGCCCTCACTCGGGGCCCCGGCGGGGGAGTGCGCCGCACTGAAGGCCCCGAACTCCTCCCTCGGCTACCAGATCCTCAGCTACGAGCAGCAGGTCGCCTGCCGCCACAACCAGAACCTCGTCGCGATCCTCGGCAAGACGAACCTCCAGATCGAAGGCACCGGCGCCACCCGCACGGATGTCGTCATCGACGCCAAGTACCAGAAGCTGAACGCCATCCGCGCCGACCGGTCCAACGGCGTCTACTTCCGCAACTTCACCGCCCAGCGCACCACCTTCAACTCGCTGTACGTGCTGGCGGGCGACGGCTTCGTCATCGACGATGTCCTGACCCGCTGGAACGACGAGTACGGCTTCCTGACCTTCGCCAGCGACCACGGGCTCTACAAGAACTGCGAGTCGTACGGGAACGGCGACTCCGGCATCTACCCCGGCAGCGCCTCCAACATCAACGACGGCCGAGGCTACGAGGTCCCCCGCTACTCCATCGAGATCACCGGCTGCCGCAGCCACCACAACATGGTCGGCTACTCCGGCACCGCGGGTGACTCGGTCTGGGTGCACGACAACGAGTTCGACCAGAACATGGGCGGCGCCTCAATGGACAGCGCCTTCCCCGGTCATCCCGGACTCCCGCAGAACCACGCCAAGTTCGAGCGGAACCTGATCCACGACAACAACCAGGACTACTACCGCCACGTCGCCGACGGCACCTGCGCCAAGCCGCCGATCGAGCGCGGCTACGAACGCGGTGTCGTCTGCCCGCAGATCTCCATGCCGCCGGGCACCGGCATCATCACCGCGGGCGGCAACTGGAACCTCTACGAGGACAACTGGGTGTACGGGCACCGGCGCGCGGGCTTCTTCCTCAGCGCGGTCCCGGCCTTCATGCGCGGCGAGGAGAAGTGGTCGAAGCAGACCGACACCTCCCACCACAACCGGTACGCCGCGAACACCATGGGCAAGGACAGGTCAGGCGCCGCCCGCCCCAACGGCATGGACGTGTGGTGGGACGGCCAGGGGCGCGGCAACTGCTGGCAGGACGGCCCCGACGGCTCCTCCCCGGGCACGGTCCCGCAGTGCGGTGAGCGGCGCGGCGCGGTCTCCGGGGCCTCGGCCCGGCTGGTCGGCGAACCGGTCAAGCTGGTCCAGCTCTTCGTCTGCGCGGACTACAGCGTCCAGGCGCGCAAGCTCCCGGCGGGCTGCGACTGGTACGGCGCGCGCGGTCTGGAGCGGGTCGAGACCCAGCTCGCGCTGGCGGTGGCGGCGGTCCTGCTGCTGGTCGGCGGGGCGCTGTGGTGGCGCCGCCTGCGCGGGTCGCGCCTCGGCACGGCCGCCTCGCTCCTGGGCCTGGCGGGCCTGGCCCTGGACGTGGCCGGCTCCACCATGGCCCTGTCCGCCACCTCCGTCCCCGCACTGGCCCTCCTCCTCCTCGGCCTCTGGTGGACGGGCGTCGGCGTGGCACTGCGCCCCACCCGCCCCTGGCTGGCCCGCCTCACCCTGCTCCTGGGCGCCCTCACGCTCCTCGACGCCTTCGACAAGGCCGTCCTGATGATCCCCTGGACCCCACTCAGCCCCGCCTGGCTCCGCACCCTGGTCGCCGTGATCTGGCTCCTATGGACCGCCATCGCCTCAGCCCGCCCCACCACCCCCGGCGCCGCCCCGACCGCCGCCCCCGACGCCCCCGGCGAGGACCCGGCCGACGGCCACACCCCGGCCCCCACGGCGCCGTCCCCGACCCTCGGCGCGCCGTCGACACCCGCCTCGGCCACCGCCACGACCCCGGAGGCCACGGCATGACCCGCACCCCGGCACGTCGACCGGCCGCCGTACGGACCGCGCCAGCCGCCGTATCGCCTGAGTCGGCTGCCGTGCACCCTCGGACGGCCGGCCGGCGGGCCCGGCACTCCTCGGGAGGTTCGCGATGAGCGGTGTCGACGGCGCCCGGGCCGATGACCCGGGTCGGTGCGACGCGTGCGCAGGGCCTACGAGCCGGCCGCGCCCAGCCCGCCGGGCGGCCCGCGCCACGGGCCTGCTCGCCCTCGTCCTGCTCTTGGCGGGCGGCGCGGCGACGGGCTGCGGCGGGCGGGCCACCACCCACCACAAGCCCGGCACCAGCCACGAGCAGGCCACCGGAAGCGTGGGCACCTTGCTCACCGCCGCCGACGGCACCGGCCACCGGCTGCGCGAGGTCCCGGCCGAGGGCGCGCCGGAGGTCCAGCTCATTGCCCGGCCCGACTCCGAGGACGGCTGGAACCTCCAGCTGGCGGTGAAGAACTTCCGCTTCACCCCCGACAGCACCGGCGGCGCGGCCCTCCCGGGCGCGGGCCACGCGCACCTGGAGCTCGACGGCCGCAAGCTGGCCCGGCTGTACGGCCCCTGGTTCCACCTGCCCGCCGCCCAGGTCCCCGAAGGCACGCACACCCTGACCGTCCGCCTCTACGCGGACGACCACACCGCCTGGGCGGTATCCGGCAAACCGGTCGAGGGCACGGCCCCGCTCACCGCCACCGCCCAGGCCGCACCCGGCGGCCACAGCCACGGCGGCACGCCGCCACCCCCGGCACAGCCCCCGGCGGCGCCCGAAGCCGACCGGACCGTCACCATCACCGTCCGGGACGGCAAGGTCAGCCCGGCCCCCGCCCGCACCGAGCTACGGCGCGGGGAGCGGGTCGCCCTGCGCGTCACCAGCGACCGCGCGGACACCTTGCACGTCCACGGATACGACAAGGAACTCGCCCTGCCCGCTGGCCAGGAGGCCACCCTGGTCCTGACGGCCGACCGCACGGGCCTCTTCGAGGTCGAGACCCACGAGTCCGACCTCGTCCTGACCCAACTCCTCGTCCGATGACCCCGCCCCGCCCCGCGCTCAGCGTCGGGACCCCGGCGGCCGCGCCGTCGGGTGAAAGCGGCCGTAGGGCACCATCGTGGGCGGGCCGGTGGTGAGCCCGGGCGGGCCGGGCCTCCTCCCGGGCACGGGCCCCGGTGCGGGCGGCGGCGGTCGCGGCCAGGGCGTGGTCCTTCACCCGGCCGATCCGCTCACCGCGCTCGCGCACGGGATCGGCTCCCAGCACGATCTGCCCATCTCTCCCTTCTACGCGTTCGCCGGTGCCTTCGCCGCTCTCTTCGTCTCCTTTCTCGCGCTCGGCCTGCTCTGGTCCACCTCCCGCTTCCGCGGAAACCGCTCGGGGCTCGCCCTGCCCGCCGCCCTTCAGCGGGTGGCCGACGCGCCGGCCACCCGCACCGCACTGCGCGGGCTGGGACTCGCTGCCGCACTTGCCGTTCTGCTCCACCTCCTCCTCGGTCCCGACGACCCCGCACGCAACCCCGCTCCCGGCGCCGTCTACGTCCTCCTCTGGGTCGGACTCGTCCCCGCCTCCCTCCTCCTCGGCCCCGTCTGGCGCCTCCTTAACCCGCTCCGCACCCTGCACCGCCTGCTCTCCCGGGCCCTGCGTCCCCGCGACCCCGGCCGCCGCCCCCTCCCCGCCCGACTCGGACAATGGCCCGCCGCCGCCGGACTATTCGGCTTCACATGGCTCGAACTCGTCGCTCCTGACCCCGCATCCACCACCACCCTCCTGTTCGCCCTCGCCGCCTACGCCACGGCCCAACTCGCGCTCGCCGCCCGCTTCGGCGAGCGCTGGTTCGACGACGGAGACGCCTTCGAGGCGTACTCCGCCCTCCTGGCCCGGCTCTCCCCCCTCGGCCGCCGCAGCGACGGCCGCCTCGTCCTCCGTAACCCCTTCCACGGACTCGACGCGACACCCGAGCGGCCCGGACTCGTCGCCACCGTCTGCGTCCTGCTCGGCTCCACCGCCTACGACGGCTTCTCCGACAACCCCTCCTGGATCAACGTCCTCCAGACCTCCCCCCTCGGCCGCACCCCCGCGGCCACACTCGGACTGCTCGCTTCCATCGCCCTCGTCGCCACCCTGTACTGCCTCTGCGCGGCGGCCACCCGCCTCGTCAGCGGCCCGCACCCCAGCCCGCTGACCGCCTTCGCGCACTCACTCGTGCCGATCGCCCTCGGCTATCTCATCGCTCACTACTTCTCCCTCCTTGTAGTCGAAGGACCACGCATGGTAAGCATGGCACTCGGCACTGACAACGCCCCCGAAGCCGCCCCACCCCTGGGTCCCGGGGCCCTCGCCGCCCTCCAGGTCGTCGCCGTCGTCGCAGGTCACGTGCTCGGCGTCGTCGCGGCCCACGACCGCTCGGTCCGCCTCTTCCCGCCCGCGAAGGCCGTGGCCGGCCAACTGCCGCTGCTCGCGCTGATGATCACGTACACCGTCGGCGGACTCAGCCTGCTGCTGAACTGAAAGCCGAACCGAGGCCCCCGGCGCACCCGAAAGCGAGGAACGGCATGATGGACCCCGTGCCTCCCGCCCCCTCCCTGCGCCGTGCGCCGATACAGCAGCGCAGCGCCGACCGGCTCGCCCGGATCCTCGACGCCTGCGCCGAAGTGCTGGACGAGACCGGGTACGAAAACCTCAGCACCCGCGCCGTCGCACAGCGCGCCGGCGTACCGATCGGTTCCGTCTACCGCTTCTTCGGCAACAAGCGGGCCATGGCCGTCGCGCTCGCCCACCGCAACCTGGACCGCTACGCCGAAGGCATCGCGGAGCGGCTCGCCGAGCTCCCGGCCACCCACTGGCGGCCCGTCGTGGACGCGGTGCTGGACGAGTACCTGACGATGAAACGCAGCGTCCCCGGCTTCGCGCTCATCGACTTCGGCGTGCCCGCGCCCCCGGCCGAGGGTCCGGACGTCGACCCCAACCGCCAGGTCGCCGCGCGTCTGACCGAACTGCTCTCCGCGCACCTCGGCCTGACGCCCGACGCCGTCCTCGAACGCGCCGTCCTGGTCGCCGTCGAGGCCACCGACGCCCTGATCCACCTGGCCTTCCGGACCGACCCGGCCGGGGATCCGGACATCGTCGCCGAGACCCGCGCGATGATGCACGCCTACCTGGCCCGCGTACTGGACTGAGCCCCCTGCGGCCTTCCCCTGCCCCTGGCGCCCTGTCCTCGGCCTCCCCCTGCCCCTGGCGCCCCGTCCCCGGTCTCCCTCTGCTCTGGCGCCCCGTCCCCGGCCCGCCCCGCCCACCCCCCGCCGTACTTGCTCCCGCCGGACCCTCCTCTCCGTGCCTACCGGTCGGTATGCTCGAAGGGCCCGCGTGTCCGCGCCGCAGTCCGCCGCCGCCCTGGAGGGCCCATGCCCCGCACCGCCCTGCGCATCTGCCCCCTCTGTGAAGCCACCTGCGGCCTGACCCTCACCATCGAGGGCACCACGGTCACGGGGGCCCGAGGCGACCGCGAGGACGTCTTCAGCAAGGGCTTCGTCTGCCCCAAGGGCGCCACCTTCGGCCAGCTCGACGCGGACCCCGACCGGCTACGGACCCCCCTCGTCCGCCGCGACGGCCGGCTCCAGGAGGCCACCTGGGAGGAGGCCTACGACGCCATCGCGGCCGCCGTCCCCGCGCTCGTCCGGGAGCACGGTGCCCTGTCGGTCGGCGTGGTCCTCGGCAATCCGAACTCCCACACCATGGCCGGCGCGCTCTACCCCCCGCTGCTCCTCAAAGCCCTCGGCACCCGCAACGTGTTCACCGCGAGCACCCTCGACCAGATGCCCAAGCACGTCTCCAGCGGGCTGCTCTTCGGCGACCCCTTCGCCATCGCGGTTCCCGATCTCGACAGGACCGACTTCCTGCTGCTCCTCGGCGCGAACCCGGTCGAGTCGAACGGCTCCCTGTGCACCGCCCCCGACTTCCCCGGCCGGCTCAAGGCCCTGCGCAGCCGCGGCGGAACGCTGGTCGTCGTCGACCCGCGCCGCACGCGCACCGCCGCGCTCGCCGACCGCCACCTCGCGCCGCGCCCCGGCAGCGACGCCCTGCTGCTCGCCGCCCTCGCCCACACCCTGCTCGCGGAGAAGCTCGCCGCCCCCGGCGAACTGGAGGAACAAGCCGAGGGACTCGGGGAACTCGCCGACGCGCTCGCGAGTTTCACTCCTGAGGCCGTAGCCCCCGCCTGCGACCTTCCGGCCGACGAGATCCGCACCCTCGCCCGCGAGCTCGCGGCCGCGCCCACCGCCGCCGTCTACGGGCGCATCGGCAGCTGCACCGTCGAGTACGGCACCCTGACCAGCTGGCTGGTCGACGTACTCAACATCCTCACCGGCAATCTCGACCGGCCGGGCGGAGTCCTCTTCCCCCTGCCCGCCGCCGGACCCCGGCCCCGCCCCGCCGGGCCCGGCAAGGGCTTCAGCCTCGGTCGCTGGCACAGCAGGGTCAGCGGGCACCCCGAGGCCAAGAGCGAACTGCCCACCGCCGCCCTGGCCGAGGAGATCGAGACCCCGGGGGAGGGGCAGCTCCGCGCGCTCATCTGCATCGCCGCCAATCCGGTCCTGTCCGCACCCGACGGCGACCGGCTCGACCGGGCGCTGGCCGGGCTCGACTTCATGGTCTCGGTCGACCCGTACCTGAACGAGACCTCACGCCACGCCCACGTGGTGCTGCCCCCGCCGCCGCCCTCGCAAAGCGCCCACCACGACTTCGCCTTCAACGGCTTCGCCATCCGCAACCAGGTGCGCTACACCCGCTCGGCCGTCCCCCTGGAGGCGGGCCGTCTCGACGAGTGCGACATCCACGCGCGTCTCGTCCTCGCCGTCTCCGGCATGCACGGTGCGGCGGGCCCGGAAGCCGTCGACGAGCTGGCCGTCCAGGCCGCCCTGGTCAAGGAGACCGCCGATCCCCGCTCCCCGCTGCACGGGCGGGACCCGGCAGACCTCGCCGGCCTCCTCACCGGCGACAGCGGTCCCGAGCGCCGCCTCGACCTGATGCTGCGACTCGGGCCGTACGGAGACCGGTTCGGCGCGGATGCCGAAGGCTCGCTCAGCCTGGAGCGACTCCTCGCACACCCGCACGGCATCGACCTGGGTCCGTTGCAGCCCCGGCTCCCGGGCGTGCTGAAGACCCGCAGCGGCAGGATCGAGCTGCTCCCGGAACCGATCGCGGCCGAGCTGCCCAGGCTGCGGGAGTCGCTCGCCCACCACCCCGCCACCCTGGTGCTCGTGGGCCGCCGCCATCTGCGGTCCAACAACAGCTGGTCTCACAACGTCCCGGCCCTCACCGGAGGTTCCAACCGCTGCACCCTCCACGTCCACCCGCAGGACGCCGGGCGGCTCGGTCTCACCGACGGGGGACGGGCCAGGGTCACCGCCGACGGCGGGAGCCTGGAGGTGCCCGTCGAGGTCACCGAAGCCGTCCGCGCCGGCGTGGTGAGCCTTCCGCACGGCTGGGGCCACGACCGTCCCGGGACCCGGCTCTCGGTGGCTTCCGCCGTGCCCGGCGTGAACGTCAACCAGCTGCTCGACGGCACCCGGCTCGACCGGCTGTCGGGCACCGCGGTGCTCAACGGGTTCCCCGTTGAACTGACACCCCTGCCCTGAGCTGGGGTTTTGCTCGTATTGCTCACACGCGGACGTCTTGTTGGGCCGGGGAGGCGGCACCTACCTTCCCTCCATGCTGACCTTCCTCGGCTTCGCCATGATCGCGACCTTCCTGGTCCTGATCATGATGAAGAAAATGTCGCCCATCGCGGCGCTCGTCCTCATCCCCGCACTCTTCTGCGTGTTCGCAGGCAAGGGCGCGCACCTCGGCGACTACGTCATCGAAGGCGTCGGCAAGCTCGCACCGACCGCCGCCATGCTGATGTTCGCCATCGTCTACTTCGGCGTGATGATCGACGTCGGCCTCTTCGACCCGATCGTGCGCGGCATCCTGCGCTTCTGTAAGGCGGACCCGATGCGGGTGGTGGTCGGCACCGCCGTCCTCGCCGCCATCGTCTCGCTCGACGGCGACGGGTCGACCACCTTCATGATCACCGTGTCGGCCATGTATCCGCTGTACAAGCGGCTCGGGCTGAGCCTCGTGGTCATGACGGGGGTCGCGGCCACGGCCAACGGCGTCATGAACACCCTGCCCTGGGGCGGCCCCACGGCGCGCGCCGCCACCGCACTCAAGCTCGACGCCGCCGACATCTTCGTCCCGATGATCCCGGCCCTCGCGGTGGGCCTGCTCTTCGTGTTCGTCCTGGCGTACGTCCTCGGCGTCAAGGAGCGGCGCCGCGTCGGCATGCTGGTCCTGCCCGGCCAGGCGGAGCCCGAGACTGTGGAAGCGTCTCTCGTCCCGGCCGCCCCCCGCTCGACCGAGGCCGAGGCCAAGGCCGAAGCCGAAGCCGGAGCCGGAGCCGGAGCCGAGGCGAATGCCGACGCCCCCCGGCCCTCCTCCGCCACCGTCGCCACCGGCTCAGATCCCGTCCCGCAGGCGGGCGCCGCGTCGGCGCCCGAGGACGGTTTCCAGGGCCTCGACCCCCACCGTGCCACGCTGCGACCGCGCCTCTACTGGTTCAACGCCGGGCTCACCGTCGCACTCCTCACCGCGATGATCATGGAGCTGTTGCCCATACCGGTGCTCTTCCTGCTCGGCGCCGCCCTCGCCCTCACCGTGAACTTCCCCCACATGCCGGACCAGAAGGGCCGCCTCGCCGCCCACGCCGACAACGTCCTGAACGTCGCCGGCATGGTTTTCGCCGCCGCCGTCTTCACGGGCGTCCTCACCGGCACCGGCATGGTCAAGCACATGGCCGACTGGCTCGTCGGCGCCATCCCCGAGGGCATGGGCCCGCACATGGCGCTCGTCACCGGTCTGCTGAGCCTTCCGCTCACCTACTTCATGTCCAACGACGGCTTCTACTTCGGTGTGCTGCCCGTCCTCGCGGAGGCAGGCGCCGCCCACGGCGTCTCCTCGCTGGAAATCGCCCGCGCCTCCCTGGTCGGCCAGGCGCTGCACATGTCGAGCCCCCTGGTTCCGGCCGTCTACGTCCTCGTCGGGATGGCCAAGGTCGAGTTCGGCGACCACACCCGTTTCACCGTGAAATGGGCTGCTCTGACCTCCCTCGTCGTCCTCGCGGCAGGGATGGTTTTCGGCATCATCTGATCCTGGCCGCCCCCTGGTCACCAAAAACTACCGGCGCTAGTTTGTAGGGTGTTCGCGAGGTCGGACCTACGCGCTCGTGCGTGCTCGGGAGGAATGCCATGAAGGCCCACGACGGGATGTACATAGACGGCGAGTGGCGGCCTGCCGTCGGACGCGACCGGATCGAGGTCGTGAACCCCGCCGACGAGCAGGTCATCGCCGAGGTCCCCGCCGGGACCGGCGAGGACGTGGACGCGGCCGTACGCGCGGCCCGTGCCGCCTTCCCCGGCTGGGCGGCCACGCCTGCGGCCGAGCGGGGCGCCCTGATCCGTGCGCTGCGCGACGTACTGCAGGCCCGTAAGGCCGA
This sequence comes from Streptomyces sp. NPDC016562, assembly GCF_043076955.1. NCBI lineage: Bacteria > Bacillati > Actinomycetota > Actinomycetes > Kitasatosporales > Streptomycetaceae > Streptomyces > Streptomyces sp. NPDC016562. The sequence continues at coordinate 105,022 of NZ_JBIBRZ010000005.1, forward strand.
GATCGCCGACACCATCACCGCCGAACTCGGCTCCCCGATCGGCTTCTCGACGATGGTCCACGTCGGGTCGCCGATCGCGGTGGCCTCCTCCTACGCCGAGCTCGCGTCCTCGTACGCCTTCGAGGAGCGGATCGGGAACTCCACCGTGCTGCTGGAGCCGGTCGGCGTCGTCGGAGCCATCACGCCGTGGAACTATCCGCTGCACCAGATCGTTGCAAAGGTGGCGCCCGCTCTCGCCGCCGGCTGCACCATCGTCCTCAAGCCCGCCGAGGACACCCCGCTGACCGCACAGCTCTTCGCCGAAGCCGTGCACGAGGCGGGCATCCCGGCGGGAGTCTTCAACCTGGTAACCGGGACCGGCCCGGTCGCCGGGCAGGCCCTTGCCGCGCACGAGGGAGTCGACCTCGTCTCCTTCACCGGCTCGACCGCCGTCGGCAAGCAGATCGGCGCCACCGCCGGCGCCGCCGTCAAGCGGGTCGCCCTCGAACTGGGCGGCAAATCGGCCAATGTCATCCTGCCCGGCGCCGACCTGGCCAAGGCCGTCGCGGCAGGCGTGGGTCACGTCATGAACAACACCGGCCAGAGCTGCAACGCGCTCTCCCGCATGCTCGTCCACTGTGACCAGTACGAGGAGGCCGTCTCGCTCGCGGCCGCCGCCGTCGCCGCGTTCCCCACCGGCGACCCGCGCGAGCCGGGCACCCGCGTCGGCCCGGTCGTCAACGCCAAGCAGCACGAGCGCGTCCGCGGCTACATCGCCAAGGGCGTGGACGAGGGCGCGCGCCTCGTCGCGGGCGGCCCGGAGACACCGCACGAGCAGGGGTACTTCGTCGCCCCGACCGTGTTCGCCGACGTCACCCCCGACATGACCATCGCCCAGGAGGAGATCTTCGGCCCGGTGCTGTCGATCCTCCCGTACGAGGACGAGGAGGAGGCCCTGCGCATCGCCAACGGCACCGTCTACGGCCTGGGCGGCGCCGTATGGGCCGAGGACGAGGCGACGGCCGTGGCCTTCGCGCGCCGTATGGACACCGGGCAGGTGGACATCAACGGCGGTCGCTTCAACGTGCTCGCGCCCTTCGGCGGCTACAAGCAGTCGGGTGTCGGCCGCGAGCTTGGCCCGCACGGCCTGGCGGAGTACCTCCAGACCAAGTCCCTGCAGTTCTGATTCCGAGTAGTTCTGATCCCGAGCACCGCACCGCTCCGCACCTCCGCCCTCATCGCACCGGAAAGACGAGACGACGACCATGGTCCGCGCCGCCATCCTGCCCGCCGTCGGAGCCCCGCTGGAGATACGGGAGATCGTGCTGCCCGATCCCGGTCCCGGGCAGGTCCGGGTGCGGCTCACCGCAGCCGGGGTCTGCCATTCCGACCTCTCCCTCACCACCGGCACCATGCGGGTCCCCGTGCCCGCCGTCCTCGGCCATGAGGGCGCGGGTACGGTCCTCGCCGTCGGGGAGGGCGTCAGTCACGTCGCCCCCGGCGACGGCGTGGTGCTCAACTGGGCCCCGTCCTGCGGCCGGTGCCACCACTGCACCCTCGGCGAGGTCTGGCTGTGCGCCTCGGCGCTCTCCGGCGTCGGCGCCGTCTACGCCCACGACGCCGAGGGTGTCGAGCTGCACCCCGGACTGAACGTGGCCGCCTTCGCCGAGGAGACCGTCGTCGCGGCCAACTGCGTGCTGCCCGCGCCCGCCGGCATCCCGCTCGCCGAGGCCGCCCTGCTCGGCTGCGCCGTCCTCACCGGTTACGGGGCCGTCCACCACAGCGCCCAGGTCCGTCCCGGCGAATCGGTGGCGGTCTTCGGCGTCGGCGGTGTCGGCCTGTCCGCCCTCCAGTCCGCCCGGGTCGCCCAGGCGGGCCCCGTCATCGCCGTCGACGTGTCCCCGGCGAAGGAGGAGCTGGCCCGCGCCGCAGGGGCCACCGACTTCGTGCTCGCCTCCGACACCACCGCCAAGCAGATCCGCGCGCTCACCGGCGGGCACGGCGTGGACGTCGCCGTGGAATGCGCGGGCCGGGCGCAGAGCATCCGCGCGGCCTGGGAGTCCACCCGTCGCGGCGGCCGCACCACGGTCGTCGGCATCGGGGGCAAGGAGCAGCAGATCACCTTCCACGCCCTGGAGATCTTCCACTTCGCCCGCACCCTCACCGGCTGCGTCTACGGCAACAGCGACCCCGCCGTCGACCTCCCGGTGATCGCCGAGCACGTCCGCGCGGGCCGCCTCGACCTCGGCGCCCTGGTCACCGACCGCATCACCCTCGACGGCATCCCGGCGGCCTTCGACGCGATGCTCGCGGGCAAGGGCGGCCGCTCGCTCGTCGTCTTCTAGCGGTCGTCTTCCAGCCCGTCTCGGCTCTTCAGCCCGTCTCGGCTCTTCAGCCGGCTGGACGCTCCGGCGGGGCGTCCAATCGGGCGTCCAGCGGGGCGTCCTTCAACGCCGCGTACTGGAGGGCCAGCCCGTCCAGCAGCGCCGCCAGGCCCGTCTCGAAGGCGCCCTCGTCCACCTCGCGCTGCCGCTCGGCCAGCAGGTGGGCCTGGCCCAGGTGGGGGTAGTCCGCCGGGTCGTATGCCGTGCGGTCGTCCACGAAACCCCGGGCGAACGAGGCCACCGCCGAGCCCAGGATGAAGTAGCGCATCAGCGCGCCGATCCGGGTCGCCTGCGCCGGAGGCCAGCCCGCCGCCGTCATCGCGCCGAACACCGCGTCCGCCACCCGGAGTCCGGCCGGGCGGCGGCCCGGGCCCCGCGCCAGCACCGGGACGATGTGCGGATGGTCCGACAGGGCGTCCCGGTAGGAGTGCGCCCACGCGTGCAGGGCCCCGCGCCAGTCCTGGCCGGCCCCCTCGAACATCGACAAGTCGACCCGCGCGCTCACCGCGTCCGCCACCGCCTCCAGGATCTCGTCCTTGGTGCGGAAGTGGTTGTACAGGGAAGGCCCGCTGACCCCGAGCGCGGCCGCCAGCCGACGCGTCGACACCGCCTCCAGCCCCTCCGCGTCCACCAGCTCACCCGCCGCCTCGACGATCCGGGCTCTGCTGAGGAGGGGCTTGCGCGGTCTGGCCATGCGCCACATAGTAGGCCCTGTCCGCCATAAACTACCGGCGCTAGTTAAAAGCCCGGACGAGGTGCCCGGAGGTGCCCGGTGAACATGGAGCTGAGCGAGGAGCAGGCCGCCGTACGCCGGCTCGCCCGCGAGTTCACCGAGCGCGAGGTGGCCCCGTACGCCGCCGCGTGGGACCGCGCCGAGAGCGTGGACCGGGCCGTCGTGAAGAAGCTCGGGGCCCTGGGCTTCCTCGGGATGACCGTCCCCGAGGAGTACGGCGGCTCCGGCGGCGACCACCTCGCCTACGCCCTGGTCACCGAGGAGCTCGGGCGCGGCGACTCCGCCGTGCGCGGCATCGTCTCCGTCTCCCTCGGCCTCGTCGCCAAGACCATCGCGGCCTGGGGGACCGAGGAGCAGAAGCGCGCCTGGCTGCCCCGGCTGTGCTCCGGCGACGCGCTCGGCTGCTTCGGCCTGACCGAACCGGGCACGGGCTCCGACGCGGGCAGCCTCACCACCCGCGCCGTGCGGAAGGGGGACTCGTACGTCCTCGACGGCGGCAAGACGTTCATTACGAACGGCACCTGGGCCGACGTCGTGCTCCTCTTCGCCCGCACCGGCGAGGAGCCCGGCCACCGCGGGGTCAGCGCCTTCCTCGTCCCCGCCGACACCCCGGGTCTGAGCCGCCGCGAGATCCACGGCAAGCTCGGCCTGCGCGGCCAGGCCACCGCCGAGCTCACCCTCGACGGCGTGCGCGTGCCCGCCTCCGCGCTGCTCGGCCCTGAGGGCAAGGGGTTCTCGGTCGCCATGTCCGCCCTGGCCAAGGGCCGGATGTCGGTCGCCGCCGGCTGCGTGGGCATCGCCCAGGCGGCGCTGGACGCGGCCGTTTCGTACGCCGGCCAGCGCGAGCAGTTCGGCAAGCCGATCGCCCAGCACCAGCTGGTCCAGGAGCTCATCGCCGACATCTCCGTCGACGTGGACGCGGCCCGGCTGCTGACCTGGCGGGTAGCGGACCTCATCGACCGCGGCCTGCCCTTCGCCGTCGAGTCCTCCACCGCCAAGCTCTTCGCCTCCGAGGCCGCCGTGCGCGCCGCGAGCAACGCCCTCCAGGTGCACGGGGGTTACGGCTACATCGACGAATACCCGGCGGGCAAGCTGCTGCGCGACGCCCGCGTGATGACCCTGTACGAGGGCACCAGCCAGATCCAGAAGCTGCTCATCGGCCGCGCCCGCACGGGAGTGTCCGCCTTCTGAGCCCGCCGGCCGTCCTCCGCCCCAATCGGAGGGACGATCTCCGCTAAGCGCTTGCTCACCCTCCGGTAAGGTGTTCATTCCTGCAAGGCGAAGAGGGTGAGCGAGAGATGGACAGCGCGGTGGAGACCGGCGGCTACCAGCCGTGGTCGGAGGTCACCCCCGACGCCGCGCGGCGGCTGCTCGTCGCCGCCGTCGAGGCCTTCGCCGAGCGTGGGTACCACGCCACCACCACGCGCGACATCGCCAGCCGCGCCGGCATGAGCCCGGCCGCGCTCTACATCCACTACAAGACCAAGGAAGAGCTGCTCCACCGCATCAGCCGGATCGGCCACGACAAGGCGCTGGAGATCCTCACCACGGCGGCCGCGGGCCCCGGCTGCGCCGCCGACCGGCTCGACGCCGCCGTGCGGTCGTTCGTCCTGTGGCACGCGGCGCACCACACCACCGCGCGCGTGGTCCAGTACGAGCTCGACGCCCTCGCCCCGGAGCACCGCTCCGAGATCGTGGCCCTGCGCCGGCAGAGCGACGCGGTCGTGCGCCGCATCCTCGTCGAGGGGGTCGCGGCGGGGGAGTTCGACGTCCCCGACGTGCCCGGCACCACCCTCGCCGTGCTGTCGCTGTGCATCGACGTGGCCCGGTGGTTCAACGTGGCCGGGCAGCGCACCCCCGACGAGGTCGGCGCGCTCTACGCCGACCTCGTGCTGCGCATGGTGGCCGCGCGGCCCCGCCCTCAGCAGGAGCAGCCCCGCCGCCCTCAGAAGTAGTAGCGGGACACCGCTTCGGCCACGCACACCGGCTTGTCGCCGCCCTCGCGCTCGACCGTGACGGTGGCCGTGACCTGTACGCCGCCGCCCGCCTCCGCGACCTCCGTGATCACGGCCGTGGCGCGCAGCCGCGAGCCGACCGGCACCGGCGCCGGGAAACGCACCTTGTTCGCCCCGTAGTTGAGGCCCATCCGCATGCCCTCGACCCGCATGACCTGCGGTACCAGGCTGGGCAGCAGGGACAGCGTCAGATAGCCGTGCGCAATGGTGGAACCGAAGGGTCCGGACGCCGCCCGCTCCGGGTCCACGTGGATCCACTGGTGATCCCCGGTGGCGTCCGCGAAGAGGTCGATCCGCTTCTGGTCCACCTCCAGCCAGTCGCTGGGGCCGAGCGGCGCGCCGATCCCGGCGTGCAGCTCCTCGGCGGACGTGAAGATCCTCGGCTCGGCCATGCCCTGCTCCTGCCTTCTCGACTACGACGGACGTACGGGACGTACGGGACGTACGGGCGACTGCCGCTGGCTGGTGTGCGACCGGGCGAACAAGCGCTTGCTCAGCATGGTCGGACCGTATGTGTATGTCAACGGACCTCCGACTACCCTCGGCCGGGTGCCGCAGATTCCCGAGAACGTCCACGAGCTCACCGTCGGCCAGCTGTCCGCCCGCAGCGGCGCGGCCGTCTCGGCGCTCCACTTCTACGAGGCCAAGGGCCTGATCAGCAGCCGCCGCACCTCCGGCAACCAGCGCCGCTACACCCGCGACGCACTGCGCAGGGTGGCCTTCGTCCGCGCCGCCCAGCGCGTGGGCATCCCCCTGGCCAGCATCCGCGAGGCACTGGCCCGCCTCCCCGAGGAGCGCACCCCCAACCGCGAGGACTGGGCCCGCCTCTCCGAGGCCTGGCGCGCCGAACTCGACCAGCGGATCAGTCAACTCGGGCGACTGCGCGACCACTTGACCGACTGCATCGGCTGCGGCTGCCTGTCCCTGGAAACCTGCGCCCTGTCCAACCCGGACGACGCCTTCGGCGACCGGCTCACCGGCTCACGGCTGTAGGCCGGCGCTGCTCCAGCGCCGCCGTCACCAGCTCGGCGTTCGACCGCGCCGGCCGCCCGTCCGGCAGGTGCAGTACGTCGCCTACGCCGGTCCGCGCGCCCGCGCCGCACCGTACGGCCAGCCGCAGCACCGGCCAGGCGGCCGCCTCCCGCCCGTACAGCAGCACGGCCACCGGCGGCAGGCCGGGCAGGGCGGCCACCAGGGTGGGATCGGCCGACGCGAGCTCGGCGACGAGCCGGACCCGGGCGGGCTCGCGCACCGGCCAGGCCAGGAACCGTCGCATGGGCTCCGGCCCGGCCGGTCCGCCCAGCGCGACCTCCGCGTCCACCGCGACGCCCCGCGCCAGCAACACCTCGGCCAAGTCCGCGGCCCCCGGCTCCGCGAAGTCCACGACCGTGCGGTCCGGCAGCACCGTCCACGACCGCACCCGCTCAAGGCGCCCCGCGGGATCGGGCTCGGCCCCGATGCTCGCGCACACCGCGAGCGGCACACCGACCCCCGCGCCCCGCAGCGCCTCCAGCGCCGGCCCGACCACCCGGGGCGAGAGGCTCTCCCTCCCGCACGGGGTCCGCGGGTGCACCAGCACCTCCCCGGCCCCGGCGGCGACCGCCAGCCGCGCCGCCTGCGCCAGGTCCTCCGGCGACATCGGCACGGCCACCCCGTCGACGGCGCTCCGGGAGCCGTTCAACGACACGGGCAGCGCAAAACCCCCGCCGGGGCCCGGGCTCACGCGGCCCCCGGGCGCAGGCCGCGGCCCGGGCGCATGCCGCCCCCTGGCCACACACCGTGCCGCGTGCTCGCGCCGTGCCCCAGGCTCACGCCGCCCCCGCCGTGGGGGTGTCCGCCAGTGCCGGCTTCGGCACCACGATCCCGCAGCCCGCGCACACCGGACCGTCCCAGGCCCAGGCCCCTTCCCACGGGCCGTGCCCGGAGCTCCCGCCGGCCCCGGACGGAACGCGCCTCGGCCCCGCCGTCACCGGCGGCCAGCGCAGCTCCTGCTCCCCGCAGACCGGGCACGCGGTGCCCGGCTCCGACTCCAGCGCCCGCACCAGCCTGCGCAATACCTCGCCCAGCGACCCCTCCGGCCGCACCCCCGGATCCGCGCACCGCACCACCGCGTCCCCGCTCCCGCCCCACGCCCACTCCGGCCGGCGCAGCCCGTGGTGCTTCTCCCGTCTGCGCCGTTCCGCGAACTGGCGCTCGTACTCCAGCCACACCGCCCGCGCGTCCTCCAGCTCCTCCAGCGCGGCGACCAGCCGCAGCGGATCCGCCCCGCGGTCCTCGGGGGCGATCCCGTGCCGGTCGCACAGGTGCCACCAGGTCGCCCGGTGCCCGTACGGCGCGAACCGCTCCAGGCAGCGGCGCAGCGAATGGCGCCGCAGGGCGCGGTCGTTGCGCGCGTCGCGCACCTGATAGGCCAGACTCCGGAAACCCGCCATCACACCATCACCTCCGCCGATGTGCCCAACATGCCCGGCAGGGGCCGGGCGCATGCGGGGGCGGTCGAGGCGTGCGGGTGGCACGTGGCCGGAAGTCAGCGCCCCATGCGCCCCGCTCCCACCACGAGCCGGGCCAGTTCCTCGTGGCAGATGTCGCTGTGCGCCCCCGACGGGGCGCCGCCGCGCCGCACCACGGAGCCCGCGTCCACACTGACGCAACCGGTCGCGGGCACCCCCTCGCGCAGGGCCGCGTCGAGGCTCAGCCGCGGCGCGCCCGGCACCGCCCGCACCCCGTCGTGCCCGACCGCGCCCCAGCGCTCGTCGAAGCCGAGCAGACCGGCCGAATCGCCTGCCATCCGGGCGGCGAGCGGATAGAACACCCTCAGGGCCGAGTCGTGCGGTGAGTGACAGGCCACCACCGGTCCGTCGACCCTGCCGTGGAGGCCGCGCAGGGCGCCGCCGTTGCGCTCGTCGTGCGGCAGCCGGTCGGCGAACGCGTAATGGGAGAAGGCCCCTTGGAGCAGGGTCACGGACTTCACGTAACGGGCTCCGGCCGGCACCGCGCGCAGCGAGAACGACACCACCCGCGCCCCGAAGCTGTGCCCGATCAGATGGAAGCGCAGCGCCGGCCGGCCGGCCGCGATCTCTGCCAGGACCGGCCCGAGCCCGCGCTCACCGACCACTCCGGCCCGCTTCTTCATCTTGTAGTACGTCGCCTGCCGCAGCAGTTCCTTGGCGCCGCCCCACAGGCCGCGCAGCCCGCCGCCGAGTGCGAGACCCGGCTCGTCCGAGCTCCCGGCCGGCGCGCCCGCCTCGACCAGGGCCTGGGTGAGGGCCCGGCAGACCTCCAGTACGTCGTCCACGAAGATCGCGGGAACCGACGGGGCGGCCGCCGTGGCCACCGCGTCCACCCCCGCCAGCTCCCGTACGAGGGCGCCGAACTCGATGAAGGCGACCGCCGAGTCCGGCCGCTCCTCCAGCAGCTGCGCCACCTTGTCCAGCTCCGCCTGCCGCCCCGGCCAGAACGCGTCGAGTGCCTGCCGGGTGGCGGCGTCCAGCGCCGTACCGGCGGACGCCGGGGCCGCGGCGACGGCGCCGGGCGCGTCGAAGTCGGGTATCGGCTCGTCGGAGAAACGCATCGCGGGCCATACGACGCCCACGTAGCCGAGGCGCACCCCCGGCCCGACGAGCCCCGGGAAGGGGGCGAAGAAGCGGTCGTAGAGCCGGGTCGCCGTCGAGCGGTCGCTGTTCCAGCCGTGCGCGAAGACCAGGACGTCCGTGGCCTCCATCCGGGCCACCGTCCCCTGCGTCGCCCGGTCGACGTCCCCCTCGGCGTCGAAGGTCAGCTCCGCGTACGGCCCGACCCCGATCCCGGCCCCCACCCCCACCCCGATCTCGGCCCAGATTCCGGCCCCGCCACCGATCCCCGCCATGACGACCCCCTCGACGCCCTGCCTCAGCCGCAGCACTGGCCAGCATCCTGCTGTCGTGCCCGTCCGGCCAGCCCCCCGGCACGGTCGTCTCACGCGTAGAGCAGGTACTGCCGGCGCACCGCCTCGAACCGTGCCAGCTCCGTCGCCCAGTCGCCCGCGATCTCCTCCACCCCGGCCCCCGCGTCCACCATCGTCCGCACCCGGTCCGAGCCGGTCAGCCGGTCGATCCAGTGGTCCGCGCGCCAGCCGAAGCCGCTCCACGTCCGCCGGGCGGTGACCAGCAGGCCGATCCCGGCCCGCACGGGGTCGAAGGACGCCCGGTCGTGGACGATCAGCCGCACCCCGCCGCACACCTTCCCCACGTGCTGGGAGAAGGTCGGGGTGAAGTAGGCCTCCCGGAACCACACCCCGGGCAGCTCCAGCGCGTTCGCCGCCTCGGCCCACCGCCGGTCCACGCCCGGCGCGCCCAGCACCTCGAACGGGGTGGTCGTCCCGCGCCCCTCGGAGAGGTTCGTCCCCTCGAACAGGCAGGTGCCCGCATACGCCAGAGCCGTGTCCGCGGTCGGCATGTTCGGGCTCGGCGGCACCCAGGGCAGCCCGGTCTCCCCGAAGAACGACCCCCGCCGCCACCCGGACATCGACACCGTCCGCAGCCTGACCGGCTTGTCAGCCAGGAACTCGCCGTTGAACAGCAGGGCCAGCTCGGCCGCCGTCATCCCGTGCGCCAGCGCGATCGGCTCCCGGCCGACGAAGCTCGCGTACGGCCGTCGCAGCACCGGTCCCGCGGCCCGTCGGCCGCCCACCGGATTGGGCCGGTCCAGCACCACCACCGCCTTGCCGGCGAGCGCGGCGGCGCGCATGCAGTCGTAGAGGGTCCAGATGTAGGTGTAGAAGCGCGCCCCGACGTCCTGGATGTCGAAGACGACCGTGTCGATCCCGGCCGCCGTGAACACGTCCGCGAGCCGCTGCCCGCTCAGGCCGTACGTGTCGTACACCGGCAGCCCGGTCGCCGGATCGCGCCCTGCCCCCTCGGCGTCGCCCGCCTGCGCCGTCCCGCGGAACCCGTGCTCGGGCCCGAACACCGCGACGAGCCGCACCCGCGCGTCCGCGTGCAGGACGTCGACCAGGTGCCGGGCGTCGGCCGTGATCCCGGTGGGGTTGGTGACCACCCCGACCTTCTGACCGGCCAGTACGCCATAACCGTCCGCGGCCAGACGCTCGAAACCGGTCCGGACCCGCCCGCCGCGCGGCCCGCTGGCCCCGGCGGTCCGGCCCGGCTCAGCGGCTCCCACCGTCCCCAGCGCGCCCACGGCCCCCGCCAGTCCCAGCACCCCGCGTCGTGACACCGTCATCCGGCCACGCTACGAGTCGCGCCCCTTCCGCCCGAACATACCGACTGGTTAGTCTGCTCGACGTCGGGAACCCGGCACGCCCCCGCCGGGCATCCGCATCCGGCCCTACGAGAGGTGTCCCCCGTGAGCGCGTACCAGGACCAGCGAGTCGTCGTCACCGGAGCGGGCGGCGGCATCGGCGCCGCCCTCGCCCACCGCTTCGCGGCCGAGGGCGCCACCGTGGTGGTCAACGACCTCGACCCGGCCAGGGCCGCCGCCGTGGCGGCAGCGATCGGGCCGCGGGCGATCCCGCTCGCCGGGGACGCGTCGGAGATCGTGGCCGAGGCCCGCGAGGCGCTCGGCGGCACGGTCGACACCTCCTACTGCGCCAACGCCGGGCTCGCCTCGGGTGGAGACGCGTTCGCCGACGAGGCCGTCTGGGAGGCGGCCTGGGACACCAACGTCATGGCGCACGTGCGCGCCGCCCGCCTGCTGCTGCCGGACTGGCTGGAGCGCGGGAGCGGCCGGTTCGTGTCCACCGTCTCCGCCGCCGGGCTGCTGACCATGATCGGAGCGGCCCCGTACAGTGTCACCAAGCACGGTGCGCTCGCCTTCGCCGAATGGCTCTCGCTGACCTACCGCCACCGCGGCGTCCAGGTCCACGCGATCTGCCCGCAGGGGGTGCGCACCGACATGCTGACCGCCGCGGGCTCGGCGGGCGAACTCGTCCTCGCGCCGACCGCGATCGAGCCGGAAGCGGTCGCGGACGCGCTGTTCGACGGCATGGAGAAGGGACGCTTCTTGATCCTGCCGCACCCCGAGGTCGCCGGTTACTACGCCGCCCGCGCCACCGAGCCGGACCGCTGGCTGAGCAACATGAGCCACCTCCAGCAGAAATGGGAGACCAGGTGACCTCCTCGTACGCCGCCAAACCCTGGCTCGCCCTGCTCAGCCCGGCCCAGCGGGCGCCCCACACGCCGCCGGTCACCGTGCTGCACGCCTTCCGCGCGGCCGCCGCCCGCGCTCCCGGGCGCACCGCCCTGGCCTATTTCGACGGCCGGATCGCATACGCCGAGGCCGACGCGCTCTCCGACTCGGTCGCCGGCCACCTCGCCGCGCGGGGCGTCCGCCGTGGGGACCGGGTCGCGGTCATGCTCCAGAACACCCCGCACTTCGTGCTCGCCGTGCTGGCCGCATGGAAGGCCGGGGCCGTGGTCGTCCCGCTCAACCCCATGTACAAGGCGGGCGAGGTCGGGCACATCCTCCGCGACGCCGGGGCGGCCGCACTGGTCTGCGAGGGCCGCGCGTGGAGCGCGTACCTGCGCGGGGCCGTGGACGGCAGCGCCGTACGGACGGTCCTGACCGCCTCCGACACGGACTTCCAGACGCGCCACGACGCGCGGCTCTTCAGCCCGGCACCCGAGGCCCCGGCACCCGAGGCCCCGGCGTCCGAGACCCCCGCGTCCGAGGCCCCGGCGTCCCAGGCCCCGGCGCCTGACGCGCCCGAGACCCCCGCCCCCTCCGCCCCCGCCGTCGACGACTTCGCCACCGTGGCCCGCCGCGGCCACCCCGCGCCGGACGCCCCCGCCCCCACCGCCGCCGACACCGCCCTGATCAGCTACACCTCCGGCACCAGCGGCGCCCCCAAGGGCGCGATGAACCCGCACGGCGCGCTCACCCACAACGCCGGCCGGCAGGTCGCCGGCCACCCCCTCCCCGAGGGCGCCACCTACTTCGCCCTGGCGCCCCTCTTCCACATCACCGGCATGGTGTGCGAGCTCGCCGCCTGCTTCGTCAACGCCGGGACCCTCGCCCTCGCCCACCGCTTCGACGCCGGAGTCGTCCTCGACGCCTTCCTCGAACACCGCCCCGCCTACACCGTCGGACCGGCCACCGCCTTCATCGCCCTCGCCGCCCATCCCGGCGCCACCCCGGACCACTTCGCCTCCTTCCAGGTCGTCTCCTGCGGCGGAGCCCCCCTCCCGCCCGCGCTCGTCGCCCGCCTGCGCACCGCCTTCGGCATTTCCCTCCGCAACGGCTACGGCCTCACCGAGACCACCGCCGCCTGCGCCTCCGTGCCCGTGCACCGCGAAGCCCCCGTCGACCCCGCCACCGGCACCCTCTCCGTGGGCCTGCCGGGCGCCGACACCGTCGTGCGCGTCCTCGACGAGCAGGGCGCCGAGGTCCCCTTCGGCGAGACGGGTGAGATAGCCGTGCGCGGCCCCCAGGTCGTGCCCGGCTACTGGGGGCTCCCCGCCGAGACCGCCGAGGCCTTCCCGGACGGCGAACTGCGGACCGGCGACGTCGGCTTCATGGACCCGGACGGCTGGCTCTACGTCGTCGACCGCAAGAAGGACATGATCAACGCCTCCGGCTTCAAGGTCTGGCCGCGCGAGGTCGAGGACGTCCTCTACACCCACCCCGCCGTCCGCGAGGCCGCCGTGGTCGGGGTCCCCGACCCGTACCGGGGAGAGAGCGTCAAGGCGTACGTGAGCCTGCGCCCGGGCACCTCGGCCGCGCCGGAGGAGCTCTCGGCCCACTGCGCCGCGCGCATCGCCGCGTACAAATACCCGCGCCAGGTGGAGATCCTGCCTGTCCTTCCGAAGACGACCAGTGGCAAGATCCTGCGACGGGAACTGCGCGAGCGCGGCTGAATACAGTCGGATGGTCGTACAGCTGGTCGCGACGGCCAGGCAGGAACGAGGAAGGGAAGGCCAGCACCATGGCGGCCAAGAGCACGGAGCCCGAAGGCACCCACGAAGCCCCGGTACCGCAGCGGCTGCTGGCCGTCGCCACCAGGCTGTTCGCCGAGCGCGGCTACGACCGCACCTCGGTCCAGGAGATCGTCGAGGCGGCCGGCGTCACCAAGGGCGCGCTCTACCACTACTTCGGGTCCAAGGACGATTTGCTGCACGAGGTGTACGCGCGGATGCTGCGCCTCCAGCAGCAGCGGCTCGACGCGGTGGCCGGATCCGACGCCCCCGTCGAGGAACGGCTGCGGGCGGCCGCCGCCGACGTGGTCGTCACCACGATCGAGAACCTCGACGACGCGATGATCTTCTTCCGGTCGATGCACCAGCTCAGCCCGGAGAAGTTCAAGCAGGTCCGGGCGGAGCGCCGGCGCTACCACGAGCGCTTCCGGGCCCTGGTGGAGGAGGGCCAGCGCACGGGCGTGTTCTCCACCGCCACTCCCGCGGACCTGGTGGTGGACTACCACTTCGGGTCCGTCCACCACCTGTCCACCTGGTACCGGGCGGACGGCCCGCTCACGCCGCAGCAGGTGGCCGACCACCTCGCCGACCTGCTGCTGCGCGCGCTGCGTCCGTAAACGGGGCGGGCGCCTGCGACTCCCGTCCGGCGGCGTCCGCAGCGGCCGCCGCCGGCCGCGACTCCGCTACTGGTAGCGCTTCAGCTCCCGCCGCGCCAGCGACCGCTGGTGCACCTCGTCCGGGCCGTCGGCCAGCCGCAGGGTCCGCGCCGCCGCCCACAGCTCGGCCAGCGGGAAGTCCTGGCTCACCCCGCCCGCGCCGTGCAGCTGCACCGCCTGGTCCAGGATCCCCACCACCGCCCGCGGGGTCGCGATCTTGATGGCCTGGATCTCGGTGTGCGCGCCCCGGTTGCCGACCGTGTCCATCAGCCACGCCGTCTTCAGCACGAGCAGCCGCGCCTGCTCCACCGCGACCCGGGCGTCGGCGATCCAGGTCTGTACGACGCCCTGCGCCGCCAGCGGCTTGCCGAAGGCGGTACGGTCCACCGCGCGCCGGCACATCAGCTCGATGGCCCGCTCCGCCATGCCGATCAGCCGCATGCAGTGGTGGATGCGGCCCGGGCCGAGCCGGGCCTGGGCGATGGCGAAGCCGCCGCCCTCCTCACCGATCAGGTTCGCCGCCGGGACCCGGGCCCCGTGGAAGACCACCTCGGCGTGGCCGCCGTGGTCGTGGTCCGGGTACCCGTACACCGTCATCGCCCGGCGCACCTCCACCCCCGGGGTGTCGCGCGGGACCAGGATCATCGACTGCTGGCGGCGCGGATCGGCGCCCTGCGGGTCGGTCTTGCCCATCACGATGAAGATCCTGCAGTCCGGGTTCATGGCCCCGGAGATGTACCACTTGCGCCCGGTGACCACGTACTCGTCCCCGTCGCGCTCGATGCGGGTCTCGACGTTCGTCGCGTCCGAGGAGGCCACCTCGGGCTCGGTCATGGCGAAGGCGGAGCGGATCTCCCCGGCCAGCAGGGGTTCGAGCCACTGCTTCTTGTGCTCCTCGGTGCCGAAGTGCGCGAGCAGCTCCATGTTGCCGGTGTCGGGGGCCGCGCAGTTCGTCGCCATGGGCGCCAGGTGCGGGCTGCGGCCGGTGATCTCGGCGAGCGGGGCGTACTGCAGGTTGGTCAGACCGGCGCCGTGCCCGTCCTCGGGAGCGCCGTGCCGGTTGACGTAGAAGAGGTTCCACAATCCCTGGCGGCGTGCTTCGGCCTTCAGTTCACCGAAGACGGCCGGGGTGTCCCAGGGCGAGGCCAGCCGTGCGCGCTGCTCGGCGGCGACGGGCTCCGCCGGGTAGACGTACTCCTCCATGAACGCGAGGAGCCGCTCGCGGAGTTCCTCGGTCCGGGCGTCGAATGCGAAGTCCATGGGTGCCTGCCTCAGCCTTCCTGGAGGGTGGTCAGTCCGTGCTCGATGAAGACCGGGACCAGCTCGCCGATCCGGTCGAAGCCCGCACCCACGGTCTGCCCGAGGGTGTAGCGGTGGTGGATGCCTTCGAGGATCACGGCGAGCTTGAACCAGGCGAAGGCCGTGTACCAGGCGATGGCGCCCGTGTCCCGGCCGGAGCGGGCGGCGTACCGCTCGACGAGCTCGGCGGGGGCCGGGTGGCCCGGCGCCCCGCTCGTCGTGCTGACGGGAGACGCGGTCAGGCCCAGGTCCGAGCTGTACATGACCAGCAGCCCCAGATCGGTCAGCGGATCGCCCAGCGTGGACATCTCCCAGTCCAGCACCGCCCGGATCGTGTCGTCGGGGCCGCCGATCAGGACGTTGTCGAGCCGGAAGTCCCCGTGGACCACGGTCGGGGCGGGGGAGGCGGGCACGGCCCGGCCCAGCGCGGCGTGCAGCTCGTCGATCCCCGGGAGCTCCCGGCCCCGCGAGGCCGCGAGCTGCTTGCCCCAGCGGCGCAACTGCCGGTCCAGGAAGCCCTCGGGCCGGCCGAAGTCGCCCAGGCCCACCGCCCGCGGGTCCACCGCGTGCAGCTCGACCAGGGTGTCCACGAGCCCCAGCACCGCCCGCCGGGTGCGCTCCGGGCCGAGCGCGGCGAGCTCGCCGGCCGTGCGGTACGGCACCCCGTCCACGTACTCCATGACGTAGAACGGCGCCCCGAGCACGGCCTCGTCCTCGCACAGCAGGACCGGCTCGGGCACCGGCACGGCCGTGCCGTGCAGCGCGGCGATGACCCGGTGCTCGCGGCGCATGTCGTGGGCGGTGGCCAGGACGTGACCCAGCGGCGGGCGGCGCACCACCCAGCGGTCGGTCCCGTCGGTGATCTCGTAGGTGAGGTTCGACCGGCCGCCCTCGATCAGCCGGCCGCGCAAGGACCCGGCCACGAGTCCCGGCCGGGCCCGGTCGAGATGGCCGCGCAGCCGCTCCAGGTCGAGGCCCGGCGGGCCGGCCGCTGCCGGGGCTGAGGCTGGGCTCATGGGGTGCACCTCCGTGCGGGGTGGACGACGGGTGTCCGTGAGACGTCACGGGTGTTCCTGAGACATCATGCCGACCAGTCGGTATGCCGTCCAGAGGCGCGAGCCGGAGGAACACCTCCGGCCGCGCGGGTGGACGGGGGTCCGCGGGATCAGGCGTGGCAGAGGATCGGCGCCCCGCCGTTCATCACCGTCATGTCCTTCAGGACCGCCAGGATGTCCAGCGGCGCGCCCTCCGGCTCCCCGGCCAGTTCCGCGTACGCCCGGTGCACGTTCGCCACCAGCCGCTCGCTGTCCCGCCAGGCGGCGAACTCGCCGAGATCGGCCTCGCGCGCCACCTCCAGCGGGGTCAGCCCCTTCGCCCGCCCCTCCCGGGCGAGCTCGGCCACGTACCGCAGGTACCGCTCGGTGGCCTCGTAGGCCGACGGATCGGTCAGCGGCCCGTGCCCCGGTACGACGGTCTCCGCGTCCAGCGAGCGCAGCAGCTCCAGCGCCCGCAGGGAGCCGGCGAGGGAGCCCATCGCCAGGAACGGCGTCCCCCCGGCGAAGACCAGGTCCCCGGTGAAGACCACCTGCTGCCGGGGGAGCCACACGACCGAGTCCCCGGTGGTGTGGGCCACGCCCGGGTGCACCACCCGCACCTCCGTCCCGCCGACGTGCAGGGTCGCCCGGTCGCTGTAGGTGAGGTCGGGCGGGGTGATGTCTATCGCGCCGAAGTCGGTGGCGGGCCAGATCATCTCCAGCTGGTGCCCCGCGGCGAGCTGCTCGGACCGTGCGTTGTCGTGCCCGAGGATCAGCGCCTCGGGGGCGAACACGCCGTTGCCGTAGGTGTGATCGCCGTGGTGGTGGGTGTTCACCACAGTGCGCGGGAGCGGCACCCCGGCCGCCACGACCGCGTCACGCAGCGCCCGGGCGCGGCGTTCGGTGGCGGCGGTGTCGACGAGCAGGGTGCGCCCGCCGTCGCTCACGAAACCGGCGTTGTTCAGGCACCAGCCGCCGTCCGGCTGGACGTAGGCGTACACGCCCGGCGCGGGCTGGACGAGATACGGCTCTTCGACGGGCATCCGGGCTCTCCCCACATCGCTTGACGGGCGGTCAGCATCCTGCCAGCCGTCGCGGCGCCGGGGGAGAGGGGGTGCCCTGTACCGGCTGATCCCCTGTGTGGGCTGATCCCCAGTACGGGCCGTCACTCAGTGGTCGTCGTAGTGCCCGTCGTGGGCCGCGTGCCGGTGCCCGTCGTGCAGATAGTCGACGTGGTCACCGTGCTGGACCGTGTCGTGCCCGCAGTCCGCGCCATGCGCGTGCGCGTGGCCCTCGTGCGCGATGTGCCCCGAGGGCTCGCACTCGTCCCAGTGCCCCGAGTGCTCCCGGTGCAGGTGCCCGTCGTGCGCGTAGTCGGTGTGATCACCGTGCGGCACCGCCCGGTGACCGCAGTCCGCGCCGTGCGTGTGCTGATGCGTGGGATGTTCGTGGTGCATGGTCGTCATGGCGCCGACGTTAGTGCCGATCGCCGCATATCGCCCGTTGTGTCCGAGTGGCGCTCCGGCTGGAGGAAGAAGCCCGATCATCGGACCTTCGGGTCAGACGACGACCGCCATCGCGCACACCGCCAGCGCCACCGTGCACGCCGCCGCGGCCAGGGCCGCCCGCGGCGCCAGAGCCGTCGGCCGGCCCGCCGCCAGGGCCCGGATCCGCCGGTGCGCCACCCCCAGGAACGCCAGCCAGGACAACGCGATCACCGCCGCCCCCACCAGCTCCTCCGCAGTGCCCGACCCGCGCAAGGTCTGCCGCAGCGCCAGCACCAGCACCACCGCGGAGGCCAGGGTCGTCCGCCGCCAGGCGAGCCGGGTCCGCTCCGGCTGCAACCCGGCATCACGCAACTCACCGGCCGCGCCCACGCCGCCCCCGCCGGGAGGCCTCACCGGCCCCTCGTCCAGCCCAGCAGCACGACCACCACCATCGTCACCGCGACCAGCCCCACGCCCAGACTCAGCACCACGGGGAACCGCGACACCGGCAGGTCCTCGCCCCGCCGCATCGCCCGCTCGCACCGCACCCAGTGGTTCACGGCGCGCAGCGCACAGGCCGCGCCCACCCCGAGCAGCGCGAAGGCCATCCCGACCCGCACCCCCCACCGCAGGTCGGGCAGGAACTGGTCGACGGCGAAACCGCCGCCCACCAGCGCCAGCGCGGTCCGGATCCAGGCCAGGAAGGTCCGCTCGTTGGCCAGCGAGAAGCGGTAGTCGGGGGTCTCGCCCTCGTCCTTCAGCCGCGACGGTGCGAACCAGAGGCGCGCGTCCTTGACGAAGTCGATCACCCGCCCAATCTACTGCCGGAGTCCCCGGAACTCCCGCAGCCGCCGGTACGCCTCCAGCCCGTCCGGTACCCAAGGCCACTGCCCGTCCCCGACCCGCCGCTCCAGCTCCTGCGGCGAGAGGTACGCGTGCCAGGCGACCTCCGAGGCCTGCGGAGCCACCGCCTGCTCGCACCGCACCTCGTGCACGGAGGACCACCAGGCCCCGCCCGGGCCCTCGTACAGGAACTTGAACAGCGGGACGGGCTGCGGCAGCCCCGAGACGCCCAGCTCCTCCTCGGCCTCCCGCAGCGCGGCCCGGGCGTAACTCTCGCCGGCGCCCACCACCCCGCCCACGAACATGTCGTAGTGCGAGGGGAAGACGAGCTTCGAGGCGGTCCGCCGGTGCACGAAGACCCGCCCCCGCGCATCCGTGGCCTGCACGAACACACAGCGGTGGATCAGCCCGCGCGCGTACACCTCGCCGCGCGGGGCCTGCCCGACCACCCGGTCGTCCCGGTCCACCACGTCCAGTACTTCATCAGCGGCACTCACACAGGTCATCCAACCACCGCTGTTGACTGGTTACCGCTCCGTAGCCAAGGATCTGCCCCACCACCGACGGAGGACGGGTAACCGCATGACGTACGACGCAGACGTGATCGTGATCGGGGCCGGGC
This sequence comes from Streptomyces sp. NPDC016562, assembly GCF_043076955.1. Classification (NCBI taxonomy): domain Bacteria; kingdom Bacillati; phylum Actinomycetota; class Actinomycetes; order Kitasatosporales; family Streptomycetaceae; genus Streptomyces; species Streptomyces sp. NPDC016562. The sequence goes on from NZ_JBIBRZ010000005.1 coordinate 123,981, forward strand.
TCGCGGGCCTCGTGGCCACCGCCGAGCTCGTCGACGCGGGCCGCAAGGTCATCCTGCTCGACCAGGAGCCGGAGCAGTCGATCGGCGGCCAGGCGCACTGGTCCTTCGGCGGTCTGTTCTTCGTGAACTCGCCCGAGCAGCGCCGGATGCGGATCAAGGACAGTCACGACCTCGCCCTCCAGGACTGGCTGGGCACGGCCGGATTCGACCGCGCCGAGGACGCCTGGCCGCGTCGCTGGGCCGAGGCCTACGTCGACTTCGCGGCCGGGGAGAAGCGCCCCTGGCTGCACGCGCAGGGCGTCCGCTTCTTCCCCGTCGTCGGCTGGGCGGAGCGCGGGGGCTACGACGCCAACGGCCACGGGAACTCCGTCCCCCGCTTCCACATCACCTGGGGCACCGGCCCCGGCCTGGTGGAACCCTTCGAGCGGCGCGTCCGGGCCGGGGTCGCCCGCGGCCTGGTCCAGCTGAGGTTCCGCCACCGGGTCACCGGCCTCGGCGCGACGGCCGGCGCGGTCGACACGGTGACGGGCGAGATACTGGAACCCTCCGGCGCCGTACGGGGCACCGCGAGCAGCCGCGAGACCACCGGGGCCTTCTCCCTGCGGGCCCAGGCCGTCATCGTGACCAGCGGCGGCATCGGCGGCAACCACGACCTGGTGCGCGCGCAGTGGCCCGCCCGGCTCGGCACCCCGCCCCAGCGGATGCTCTCCGGGGTCCCGGCCCACGTGGACGGCCTGATGCTCGGCGTCGCGGAGGCCGCGGGCGCCAGCCACATCAACAAGGACCGGATGTGGCACTACACGGAGGGCATCGAGAACTGGAACCCGATCTGGTCCAGACACGGCATCCGCATCCTGCCCGGGCCGTCCCCGCTGTGGCTGGACGCGACCGGCAAGCGGCTGCCCGTGCCGCTCTTCCCGGGCTTCGACACCCTCGGCACGCTCGACCACATCATGAAGACCGGCCACGACCACACCTGGTTCGTGCTCAACCAGCGCATCATCGGCAAGGAGTTCGCGCTCTCCGGCTCCGAGCAGAACCCCGACCTGACCGGCAGGTCGATCCGCGACGTCATCTCCCGCGCCCGTCAGGCCGTACCCGGCCCCGTCAAGGCCTTCATGGACAACGGCGCCGACTTCGTCGTCGAACGGGACCTGTCCGCCCTGGTGCGCGGCATGAACGCGGTGACCAAGGAGGACCTCCTCGACGAGGCCGCCGTCCGGCGCGAGATCGTCGCCCGCGACCGGGAGATCGCCAACCCCTTCACCAAGGACCTCCAGGTGACGGCCATCCACGGCGCCCGCAGGTACCTCGGCGACAAACTGATCCGCACGGCCGCCCCGCACCGCATCCTGGACCCCGCGGCCGGCCCGCTGATCGCGGTACGGCTCTCGATCCTGACCCGCAAGTCCCTGGGCGGCCTGGAGACCGACCTCTCCTCGCGCGTCCTGACCCCCGAGGGCGAACCGCTGCCCGGCGTCTACGCGGCGGGCGAGGCGGCGGGATTCGGCGGCGGCGGGGTCCACGGCTACCGGGCCCTGGAGGGCACCTTCCTCGGCGGGTGCATCTTCTCGGGCCGGGCGGCGGGCCGCGCCGCCGCCGACGCGGTCGCCTGACCGCCCGCGCCACCGCCTGACCGCCCGCGCGACCGCCTGACCGTCAGGCGGACAGCCGCTCGGTGACCCGGAACCGCTCCGCGACGACCCGCGTGTCGTCGTCGACCGTGAACCCCGGGTCACCGAGCGCCGCGCGCAGCGGCCCGCTGTGCCAGAACTCCTCGTGCGCCCGACGCCATTCGGCCACCGACGCGTACCCCTCGCCCTCGTCGAGCGCGTGCCGCAGCCCGACGTCCCCGAGCCGCAGCACCTCCACGCCCGTCACCTCCACCACCGCCACCCCGCGCTCCTCGGAGTCCACCAGCAGGCTGCGGGCTCCCGGCTCCGGCAGGGCCTCGCCCTCGGCCTCGTACTCCGCGAGGAGGCCGGTGGTACTGGTCTTCGCCCCGCTCAGCGCGGCCGCGACCAACCGGTCGCGCAACGGGCCGGGGAACCCCAGCAGGTACGGGGGCAGAGCGTCGGATGCCGTCATGCGGCCCACTCTACGGTGGGCGATCGAAGGCCCCGAAGCGCCGCATCCGACACAACTCACACGACCTCCAGACCAGTTGAAACCCGCCACGCAGTGGACTGGACCTTGACGTGGAGCTGTGCGTACCGCTTTGCTGTGCGTGATCACCGGCCGCCCGCGTCCTGGAGGGATACCCGCGGATGTCCCCGCCTCCGCCCCTCGGCCGCGCCCGCAAGCGGGACGCCCAGCTGTTCGACCCTGCCCTGTGCGACGCCGAACTCGTCGACGTCCGCAGCCAGTTCAACCAGGGACGCTGGGCCAGTGCCCGCTCCCTCCTCGTCGGCACCGGCGACGACTGGGACCGCCGGGGCCACCGCGTCGTCGTGCTCGCCCAGACCCGGGCGGCCACCGCCTGGGCGCGGGAATGGCTGCTCGCCGAACCGGAGAGCGCCGACGCCGCCACCCTGCTCGCCTGCGCCGCCGTCTTCGACGCCCTGCGCCAGCAGGGCGCGCCGGCCGACGCCGAGGAGGCCTGCCGCCGGGCCGCCGCCCTGCTGCCCGCCGACCCCACGCCCTGGCTCGGACTGCTGCTCCTCTCCCGCACCTTCGGGACCGAGGAGGAGTTCAGCCGTCACTTCGACCAGGTCCGGGCCCGCCACCGCGAGCACCACCACGCCCACCACCTGATGGTCGCCCGGCTCGCCGAGCGGGCCCTCACCTCCGGCCACGACCCGCTCCACGAGGTCTACGACTTCGCGTCCTGGGCCGCCGAGGAGTCCCCGGCCGACTCCCCGCTCGCCGTGCTCCCCGTCGTCGCCCACGCCGAGCGCTACCGGGTGCTCGCCGCCACGTACGGCCACGGCCCCGAGGCGGCCGCAGCCCACTGGGCCGGCCGCCGCGCCCGCCAGGTCCTGCGCTCCGCCTTCGACTGGTGGCTGGAGTGGGAGCGCGAGGACCACCCCCGCAACCGGGTCGACCTCAACTTCCTGGCCCACGCCAAACTCTGCGAGGGCCGCCCCGCCGAGGCCGCCGCCCTCTTCCACCGCATCGGCAGCCACGCCACCCGGGCCCCCTGGTCCTATCCGGACCGGGACCCGCACAAGGCCTTCCTCGCCGCGCGGAGGGTCGCGCTCGGCACCGCCTGACCCCCTCCTCCGCGGCGCCGGACGACCCCCTGGCTCCGCGGAGCCCCCGAAGGACCCCACCCCCGAAAGGACGGCGCCATGCCGACGGGCAGATCCACCACGCTCCAAGACCCGGCCGAGATCCGTACCTACAAGGGCCAGGACCGGGCCCTGCGCGCCGACCGGCTCGGCACCGCGGGCCTGCTGCTCTCCGTGCTCGCCGCCAGCGCGCCGCTGATGGTGGTCGCCGGTGTCATGCCCACGACCTTCGGGGTCATGGGCATCGTCGGCCAGCCGCTGCTCTTCGTCATCCTCGGCGTCGTCCTCGCGCTGTTCAGCATCGGCTACGCCGAGATGAGCCGGCACGTCCACAACGCCGGCGCCTTCTACGCGTACATCGCGCGCGGCCTCGGCCCCACCGCCGGCGCGGCCGCCTCCCTCGTCGCCCTCATCGCGTACAGCGCCATGCAGGTCGGCGTCTACGGCATCCTCGGCTTCGAGATCTCCAGCCTCTTCGCCACCTATCTGGAGATCGAACTCGCCTGGTGGATACCGGCCCTGCTCGCGGTCGCCGTCACCGGAGCGCTCGGCTGGCTCAAGATCGACCTCAACGCCAAGGTGCTCGGCGTCCTCCTCCTCATCGAGTGCGCCCTCGTCGTGGTCTTCGACGTCGCCGCCCTCACCGAGCCCGGCCCCGAAGGCCTCTCGCTCCACGCCTTCAACCCCGAGACGCTCAGCGGAGCGGGCCTCGGCACCGCCCTGTGCTTCTGCATCGCCGCCTTCGTCGGCTTCGAGCAGTCCCCGGTGTACGCCGAGGAGACCAGCAAGCCGCACATCGTCGTCTCCCGCGTGATGTTCCTCGGCGTCGGCTTCGTCGCCCTCTTCTTCGCCTTCAGCGCCTGGGCCCTCACCGTCGCCACCGGCCCCGCCGAGGTCGTCAAGACCGCCGGGGAGGCCGGCCCCGGCCTCCTCTTCCAGCTCACCGAGACCCGCCTCGGCGCCACCTTCACCGACGTCCTGCACGTCCTCTTCGTGACCGGCATGTTCGCGGCCATGCTCAGCTTCCACAACGTGGTCGCCCGGTACGCCTTCGCCATGGGCCGCGAGGGCCTGCTCCCGGCCGCCTTCGGCCGCACCAACCCCGGCACCGGCGCCCCCGCCACGGGCTCCCTGCTCCAGACCGTCATCGCCGCCCTCGTCGTGATCGCCTTCGCCGTCACCGGCGACGAGGCGCCCGCCGACCCCAGCCTGCCGGTGCAGCTGCCCGACCCGACCACCCCCGTCCTGCACCTGTTCACCTGGATGGGCAACGTCGGGGCGCTCGGTGTGACCCTCCTCATGGCCGCCGCCTCCTTCGCGGTCATCGCCTTCTTCGTCCGCCGGGGCACCGCCGCGGCCCAGGTCTGGCGGCTCGTCGCCGCCGGCGCCGCGGGCCTCGCCCTGCTCGGCATCGCCGCCTACACCGTCAAGGACTTCGACGTCCTGGTCGGCGCCGAGAAGGGCTCCGCCCTCAGCTGGCTCCTGCCCGGCGTCATCGGCGCCGCCGTCGTGATCGGGCTCCTGTACGGAGTGGTGCTGCGCCGCGAGCGCCCCGAGGTGCACGCCCGCATCGGCCTGGGGAACGAGGCCTTCCGCCTCGATCAGGCGGCCGAGACCACGCCCGGCGACTGACCCCGCATTCCTCCTCAGACCAAGCCCCCGACAACCGTTTCCAAGGTCATCGGGGGCTTCGTCATGCGAGGGGCGATTTTGGCAGGCGGCGGACCCTCATGGTCTCCTGGGGCGACAAAATCACCGGACCATGACACAGGGGACACCACCCAGCTCCCCTGCGCCCGGTCCGGCCTGCCCGCCCGACCCACGAAGGCGAAGTCATACATGAGTGACCTGAGTGACCTGAGTGACCGCACCTTGACCGAGGCACCCGCCCCGGCGCCGACCCGCCACGTCGACGCCGGTGACGAGGGCTACAGCAAGGACCTCAAGTCCCGCCACATCAACATGATCGCGATCGGCGGAGCGATAGGCACCGGCCTGTTCCTCGGCGCCGGCGGACGCCTCGCCGGCGCCGGCCCCTCCCTCGCGATCGCCTACGCGGTGTGCGGAGTCTTCGCCTTCTTCGTCGTCCGTGCGCTCGGCGAGCTCGTCCTCTACCGCCCCTCCTCCGGTGCCTTCGTCTCCTACGCCCGTGAGTTCATGGGGGAGAAGGGCGCCTACACGGCCGGCTGGCTGTACTTCCTGAACTGGTCCACGACCACCGTCGCCGACATCACCGCCGCCGCGACCTACGCCCACTTCTGGTCGCTGTTCACCGACGTCCCCCAGTGGGTCCTCGCCTTCATCGCCCTCGCCGTCGTCCTCACCGCCAACCTGATCTCGGTGAAGTACTTCGGCGAGATGGAGTTCTGGTTCTCCCTGGTCAAGGTCGCCGCCCTGGTGGTCTTCCTGATCGTCGGCATCTGGCTCGTCGCCACCAGCCACGAGATCGGCGGCCACACCCCCGGCCTCGCCTCCGTCACCAACAACGGCGGACTCTTCCCCTCCGGCGTCCTGCCGATGCTCCTGGTGATCCAGGGCGTGGTCTTCGCGTACGCCTCCGTCGAGCTCTGCGGAGTCGCCGCCGGCGAGACCGAGAACCCCGAGAAGATCATGCCCAAGGCGATCAACTCGATCATGTGGCGCGTGGGCCTCTTCTACGTCGGCTCCGTGGTCCTGCTCGCGCTGCTGCTCCCGTACACCGAGTACAGCTCCGACCAGAGCCCCTTCGTCACCGTCTTCGACAAGCTCGGCGTCCCCGGCGCCGCGGGCGTCATGAACCTGGTCGTCCTGACCGCGGCCCTCTCCAGCCTGAACTCCGGCCTCTACTCCACCGGCCGGATCCTGCGCTCCATGGCCATCTCCGGCTCCGCCCCGAAGTTCACCGCCCGCATGAACAAGGGCCGGGTCCCCTACGGCGGCGTCCTGTTCACCGCCGCCTTCGGCGTCGCCGGCGTCGGCCTGAACTACTTCATGGAGGACGAGGCCTTCGAGCTCGTCCTCAACTTCGCCTCGCTCGGCATCCTCGGCACCTGGGCGATGGTCATGATCTGCTCGCTCCACTTCTGGCGCCGCGCCCGGCAGGGCCGCCTCCAGCGCCCCGCCTACCGGCTGCCCTGGGCCCCGTACACCCAGGTCGTCACGCTGGTCTTCCTCGTGGCGGTGCTGGTCCTGATGTGGTGCGACGGCGGTGTGGGCCGCACCACGGTCATGTTCGTCCCGGTCATCGGCGCCGCCCTCGTCGGCGGCTGGTACCTGGTGCGCGGCCGGGTCGCCGAGCTCGCCGCCGCGCGCGACTGACGCCCCCGAGCCCGTACGGAGCCCCGCGCGCGGGGCCCCGTACGGGCTTCTCCGTACCCCGGCCCCGCGACGTACCCCTGCCCCTCGACCCCCGGCCCACGCAAAAGGACCCCGCCGAAGCGGGGTCCTTCTCTTGTGTCCGAGGGGGGACTTGAACCCCCACGCCCGATAAAGGGCACTAGCACCTCAAGCTAGCGCGTCTGCCATTCCGCCACCCGGACAAGGTGTCTGTCTCGCGTCCCTCGCGGGCCGTTCCGACGTGGAAAACATTACCAAACATTCCGGGGTCCTCGATCACACCCCCCGTCGGCCGGGGATCGCCCTTGGGCGCAGCGGCCGGGAGCGGGAGGATGGAGGCGTTCGGTACCGATCAGTGGGAGGAAGCAGCGTGAGCGAGTCGAGCGCGGGCAGGACCGTCTCCGGTGAGGACGAGGTCGTCGACCTCTGCCGGGACCTCATCCGGATCGACACCAGCAATTACGGAGACCACTCGGGCCCCGGAGAGCGCAAGGCGGCGGAGTGGGTCGCCGAGAAGCTCGCCGAGGTCGGGCTGGAGCCGCAGATCTTCGAATCGCACAAGGGGCGCGCCTCGACCGTGGCGCGGATCGAGGGGGAGGACCCCTCGCGGCCCGCCCTGCTGATCCACGGGCACACCGACGTGGTCCCGGCCAACGCCGCCGACTGGACCTACGACCCCTTCGCGGGCGAGATCGCCGACGGCTGCGTGTGGGGCCGCGGCGCGGTCGACATGAAGGACATGGACGCGATGACGCTCGCCGTCGTGCGCGACCGGATGCGCAGCGGGCGCAAGCCCCCGCGCGACATCGTGCTGGCCTTCCTCGCGGACGAGGAGGCGGGCGGCGTCTACGGGGCGCGGCACCTCGTCGACAAGCACCCGGGCCTGTTCGAGGGCGTCACCGAGGCGATCGGCGAGGTCGGCGGCTTCTCCTTCACCGTGAACGAGAACCTGCGGCTCTACCTCGTGGAGACCGCCCAGAAGGGCATGCACTGGATGCGGCTCACGGTGGAGGGCACCGCGGGCCACGGCTCCATGACCAACAACGACAACGCCATCACGGAGCTGTGCGAGGCCGTCGGGCGGCTCGGCCGCCACCAGTGGCCGGTGCGGGTCACCAAGACCGTGCGCCACTTCCTGGACGAGCTCTCGGACGCGCTCGGGACCCCGCTGGATCCCGACGACATGGACGCCACGCTCGCCAAGCTCGGCGGCATCGCCAAGATGGTCGGTGCGACGCTGCGCAACTCCGCCGCCCCGACGATGCTCGGCGCCGGCTACAAGGTCAACGTCATCCCCGGCCAGGCGACCGCCCACGTCGACGGCCGCTTCCTGCCGGGCTACGAGGACGAGTTCTTCGCCGACCTGGACCGCATCCTGGGCCCGCGCGTGAAGCGCGAGGACGTGCACGCCGACAAGGCGCTGGAGACGGACTTCGACGGCCGGCTCGTGGACGCCATGCAGAGCGCCCTGAGGGCCGAGGACCCGATCGCGCGCGCGGTCCCGTACATGCTCTCCGGCGGCACGGACGCCAAGTCCTTCGACGACCTCGGCATCCGCTGCTTCGGCTTCGCGCCGCTCCAGCTGCCGCCGGAGCTGGACTTCGCCGGGATGTTCCACGGCGTGGACGAGCGCGTGCCCGTGGAAGGGCTGAAGTTCGGCGCGCGGGTGCTCGACCGCTTCATCGACAACGCCTGAGAATCGCGAAGGTGTGCGCATTCCACTGAGAAGAGTGAATGCACTCATACGCTCGTAGCCCCGGTGATCCCTCCTCGTTACAGGTGGTGCGGTCCGCGGCTGGGACCGCACTTGCCTACTAGGAGGAACAATGCTCAAGAAGGTTGCTGCTGCTGCGGCTGCCACCGGTGGTCTGGTTCTCGCGGGTGCGGGCCTGGCTGTCGCCGACGCGGGTGCCCAGGGTGCGGCCATCGGCTCCCCCGGTGTCCTGTCCGGCAACGTCGTCCAGGTTCCGGTTCACATCCCCGTGAACGTCTGCGGCAACACGGTGAACGTCATCGCGCTGCTGAACCCGGCCTTCGGCAACACCTGCGTCAACGCCTGACGCGTCTGAAGACCTGGCCCCGGAACGCATTCCAGCGTTCCGGGGCCGCCGGGCTTTCCGGCACGGAATCTCATCTTCGGCGCAGCAGGCGGGGGAGCCTGGCCGAAACGTACACACCAGGGGACGAGTACAGATGCGACGACAGGCACAGGCCACGAGGAAGACCCTGATCACCATGGCCGCCGCGGGGGGTGTTCTGGCCCTGGGCGGGGGATACGCACACGCGGACTCCGCCGCCACGGGACACGCCGTGAACTCTCCGGGCGTGCTGTCCGGGAACAACGTGCAGGCGCCCGTGGAAGCGCCGGTGAACGTATGCGGGAACACGGTCAACGTGATCGCGCTGCTCAACCCGGCCTTCGGGAACCAGTGTTCCAACGGCCCGGCCCGGCCCGGGCGTCCGGACCACCCCGGCAACCCCGGCAACCCCGGCAACCCCGGCAACCCCGGCAACCCCGGTCACCCGGGCACGGAGAACCCGACCACTCCGGGTCACCCGGGCACTCCCGGCGGGCACCACCCCGGCAACCCCGGTCACCCCGGAACGCCGGGCACGCAGCACCCGACCACTCCCGGTCACCCGGGCACTCCCGGCGGGCACCACCCCGGCACGCCGGGCACGGGCACTCCGGGCACGCCCGGGACGCCCATCGGCCCCGGGGCGGGTTCCGTCACCCCGGTCACCCACCCCGCACCGGCCACCGGCACCACCGGTGCACCGGTCCTGGCCGCCACCGGCAGCGGTGACGTGCTGACCGCCGGTCTCCCGCTCGCCGGCGGTCTGCTGCTGGCGGGCACCGTGCTCTACCGGCGCGCCCGCAACGCCGCCTGACGGCCGCTCACGACGCGGGTCCCTTCCCCGGCTGGCGCCGGGAGGTGCCCCCCACCGGGACCCGCGTCACCAGGTCGCGCGGACCTGCCGGATGATCCGGCGGCGCAGTCGCACGCGGCGGCTGCCGTCGCGGTGCAGGCTCAGGCGGTCGATCTCCCAGTTCCCGTACTCGGCATGATCGGTCAGCAGGCGGGTCGCCTCCTTGCGTGGAACGCCGCGGGGCACGTACACGTCGACAAATTCGTATTCCGGCATCGCATCTATTGTGCGGGCAGAGCCCTGCTACGGATAGCGTCTCCCCTATGTCTGATGCCGCTCTGCCCACTGTTGCCGAGGTACGCGCCGCCGCCGAGGCGGTCAAGGCCGCGCTCGACCGTCACCTCGCCGCGGTCGAGCGCAGGACCGGGGACGAGGACCCGGACGTCTACGCCGCCTTCAACGAACTCGCCGCCGCGGCCGAGGAGTACGACGAACTCCTCTACGACCGCTACGACGAGGTCACCCCCTTCGAGATCCCCACGCCGGAGGACGGTGTCCCGTACACCGGCCCCGCCGAGCCCGCCGCCTTCAGCGTGCTCATCCGCCGCGACTACGCCGTGGTCGAACCGCCGCGGCTGATCGCCCAGGCCGAGCGCGTCGCCGCGCACGACCGGGACGCCGAATTCGTCCACGACGGCGGCACCGCCGACGCGCTGGGCGTCCTGTTCGGGGAGTACGAGCCCGACGAGATCGCCGCCCGCTCCAAGGACTTCGGGCTGGAGGAGCACGATTCCACCCTCTGGATCGCGGCCACGGAGGAGGTGGCGGAACCGGGGGAGTGGCTGAGCACGCCCTTCGGGCACGTCGATCCGCAGGACGTCCTGCACCGGTTCGACGTCAGCTCCGTCTTCGACGAGGGCGACGACGAAGAGGAGGACGACGACGAGACCGCCGCGGAGCAGGGGCTAACCACGGCCTGATCACGCGCCGGCCGCCGTGGCCCCCGCCCCGCAGGGCCGGGGCCACGGCGCCGCCCCCGCTCCTACTCCGGCTGCCCGCCCGCCGCCGCCAGGGCCGTCAGCAGGCCCGTCAGCCGCGTCGTGCGCGGCTTCGCCGGCACCTGCGCCACCGCGTGCGCCAGCGCCTGGTCGACGCCGTGCACCACCGACAGGTGCCGCTCGGCCCGCCCGAACGCGGTGTAGACCCAGTCCCGCGACAGCGACTGCGCGGCGTCACCCGGCAGGACGACGACCACCGCCGGCCAGCGCAGGCCCACGGCCTGATGCGCCGTCACCGCCCAGCCGTGGCGCACCTGCGACTCGACCAGGTCCTTCGGTACGACGATCCGCGCGCCCGCGCGGTCCAGGTGCAGCCCCTGCGCGTCGGCCGACACCACCCGGGCCGCCAGCGCCCGCCCGGGGGACGGCACGTGGACGACCCGGTCGCCGGGGTCGAAGCCGCCGAACCGGCCGGGACCGGGGTTCAGCCGCTCCTTCAGGGCGGCGTTCAGCGCGCGGGTCCCCGCGGAGCCGCCGTGGCCCGGGGTGATCACCTGCACGCCGTCCGCCGGGATCTGGAAAGCCCGCGGAACGGACTCGGCCACCAGCTGCACGGCCCGGTGCACGGCCTCCCCGGCGTCCTGCACCGGGACGATGACGACCTCCTTGCCCGGGGCGTCGACCTGGTTCAACTCCCCGATCCCCACTCCGGAGACGAGCTCCCCGAGGGGACCCGGATCGGGGGTGCGGGACACCACCTGGGGGCAGGTGCGGGCCGCCAGCACATCGGCGAACACCCGGCCGGCCCCCGCGGACCCGAGCACGGCCGGGTCCCCGGAGAGCACCAGCCGGGCCCCGTCCGGGACGGACTCGACGAGGGCCGCCGCGCTCTCCACGTCCAGCTGCGGGGCGTCCAGCACCACGAGCAGGTCCAGCTCGAACTGCCCGTCCGCGTCCCGCCCGGGCCCCTCGGCCCCGGCCAGCAGCCCCGCCACGGTCACCGCGCCCTCGCGCGGCGCGTGGCCGGCCACGCAGACGCGCAGGCCCAGCTCCCGGGCGGCCGCGGCCAGCGCGAGCGGCTCGGCGCGGGCCGCCTCGCCGCCGGTGTGGGTGACCAGGCCGTGGCCCGCGGCGGCGCGGATCAGCTCGGCGCCCGCGCCCGTGGCGGCCTCGTCCCAGTCCGCCGGGCCCTCGAAGGTGGTGGCGAGCCGGGCCAGGCCGTCGGCCAGGCTCTCCTCGGCCATCGCGGCGCCCTCCAGGCCCACGAGGATCCTCACGGGCTGTTCCTCGTCCTGCGCGACGGGCGGTCCGAGCGGTTCGTGGAAGACCAGCACCGAGCCCTCGGCGATGGCCTGCTCCAGCGCCTCGACCGGATCCGGTACGCCGTACTGGGCCAGCGCCTTCTGCAGGACCGGGGCCTCCAGGGCCGTGTGCCCCTTGAGCCCGGCCTGGGCCAGCAGCCAGCCCACCAGGGCCGTCGTGCGCCGTTCGTCACCGGGACCGGCCCCCGGACCCAGCAGGGCCCGGGCGAAACCGTCCGCCTGGGCAGGGCGCACGGCGGGGAGCGCCAGCAGCCGCCAGGGGTTCTCGGAGAGCTGTTCGGCCGCGCCCTCGCCGAGGGCCGCCGCGGCGGCCCCGGCCAGGGCCTCCGGGGCGCCGCCCCGGGCCAGCACCTCGCGGACGGCGCCGACGTCCGCGACGGCGGGCGCCGGCGCCGGCGGCGCGGGGGCGGGCCGCTGGGGCTGCGCGGGAGCGGGCGCCGCCCGGCGCGGGGAGGCCGGGGCCTCGTCGAAGTACACGGCGGGCGGCTTCGCCCCGCTCTCCACGGCCCGTACGGCGGCCAGCAGGTCGGCGGCCTTCCCGCTGAGCTTGGCCCCGGCCTCGACGGGCGCCTCGCGCTCGGCCTTGCGCCGGGCGATCCGCTCCCGCTCGACCTTCTGCGCGGCCAGTTCGGCCTGGGCCTCGCTGAGCGCGGGAGCCGCCGCGCCGGGCTCGGCGGCCTCGGCGGCCGCATCCGGCCCGGCCGCCGCGTCGGGTTCGCCGGCCGCGTCGGGCTCGGCGGAGCCTTCGGCCCCCGACTCCCCGTCCCCGGCTCCGTCCGTTTCCCCTGCCTCCCCGGCAGCGGGGGCGGGAGCGGGGGCTTCGGCCTCGCCGGGCCCGGCCGCCGGGGCCTGCGCGGCGGCGGGCTCGGCGGCCCCTGCCTCCGCATCGTCCGCGGCGACGGCGTGGCGGTCCGTACTCACAGCGTGCTCCAGTCCTGATCGGGATAGCGGTGCACCGGGGCCGAAACATCGTCCAGCGCCCGGCAGATCTCCTCGGGAAGACTAAGCGCCTCCACCGACAACGCCGCCGCGAGCTGGTCGGACGTCCGCGCGCCGACGATCGGGGCGACCACGCCGGGCCGGTCCCGGATCCACGCCAGGGCCACCTGGAGCGGGGTCACGGCCAAGCCCTGGGCGGCGGTCGCCACCGCGTCGACGATCCGGCCCGCCGCCTCGTCGAGGTAGGGGTCCACGAGGGCGGCCAGGGACTCCGAGGCGCCCCGGGAGTCCGCCGGGGTGCCGTCCCGGTACTTGCCCGTCAGCACCCCGCGGCCCAGCGGGGAGGAGGGCAGCAGCCCGATCCCGAGGTCCAGCGCGGCCGGCAGCACCTCCCGTTCCACGCCCCGCTGGAGCAGCGAGTACTCCATCTGCGTCGAGGCCAGCCGGGTCCGTACGCCGGGCGCCGCGAGCTGCCAGGTCGCCGCCTTCGCCAGCTGCCAGCCACAGAAGCCCGCCACCCCGGCGTACCGGGCCCGGCCGCTGCTGACGGCCAGGTCCAGCGCCTGCAGGGTCTCCTCCAGCGGGGTCGACGGGTCGAAGGCGTGCACCTGCCAGAGGTCGACGTGGTCGGTGCCCAGCCGGTCCAGCGAGGCGTCGAGGGCGGCGAGCAGATGTCCGCGCGAGCCGTCGAACCGCCGGTCCGGGTCCGGGACGCTGCCCGCCTTGGTCGCGATCACCAGGTCCCGGCGCGGGACGAGCCCGTCCATCAGCCGCCCGAGGAGGTACTCCGCCTCACCGCCCCCGTAGACGTCGGCGGTGTCGACGAGCGTGCCGCCCGCCTCCCAGAAGGTCTTCACCTGTTCGGCGGCGGCTTCCTCGCCGGTGTCACGGCCCCAGGTGAGGGTGCCGAGGCCGATCCGGGAGACGCGCAGTCCGGTGCGGCCGAGATGCCTCTGCTCCATGAGGGCTGAGACTACTGGGGCGCTGACGCGGAGGTCCCTGGCGCGCTACAGTCCCCGCAGACTCACGTTACTGATCGGTAAACCGGTAAGGGGACGACACATGCGGCTCGGCATCAATCTCGGTTACTGGGGTGCGGGCATGGACGCCGACAACCTCGCCGTCGCCCAGGAGGCCGACCGTCTCGGCTACGACGTCTGCTGGGCCGCCGAGGCCTACGGCTCCGACGCCCCGACCGTGCTGGCCTGGGTCGCCGCCCAGACCGAGCGCATCGACGTCGGCTCGGCGATCCTCCAGATCCCGGCCCGTCAGCCCGCGATGACCGCCATGACCGCGGCCACCCTCGACTCCCTGACCAAGGGCCGCTTCCGGCTCGGCCTCGGCGTCTCCGGCCCCCAGGTGTCGGAAGGCTGGTACGGCGTCAAGTTCGACAAGCCGCTCGCCCGGACCCGGGAGTACGTGGAGATCGTCCGCAAGGCGATGAGCCGCGAGCGCCTCTCCTACGAGGGCGAGCACTGGACCCTGCCGCTGCCGGGCGGCCCGGGCAAGCCGCTCAAGCTGACCGTCCACCCCGAGCGCGAGCACATCCCCCTCTACATCGCCGCCATGGGGCCCAAGAACCTGGAGCAGACCGGCGAGATCGCCGACGGCGCGCTGCTGATCTTCCCGGCCGCCGAGCACCTGGAGGCCACCGCGCTCACCCACATCCGGGCGGGCCGCGAGAAGGCCGGGCTGAGCATGGACGGCTTCGACGTCTGCCCGACCGTGCCGCTGGCCCTCGGCGAGGACGTGAACGCGCTCGCGGACATGTTCCGCCCGTACACCGCCCTGTACGTGGGCGGCATGGGCAGCCGGAAGCAGAACTTCTACAACCAGCTGGCCCAGCGCATGGGCTACGAGAAGGAAGCGGCCGAGATCCAGGACAAGTACCTGGCCGGGGACAAGGCGGGCGCCGCCGAGGCCGTCCCCCACTCGCTGATCGACTCGACCACGCTGCTCGGCCCGGTCGCGCGGATCGCGGACGGCATGCGGGCCTACGCGGAAGCCGGGGTCACCACCCTGACACTGGCCCCCGCCGGATTCACCCTGGACGAGCGGATCGCCGCCCTGCGTGCCGGCACCGAGGCCATGGAGCTGGCCGGTCTCGCCTGAGCGCACGCGGTGGGGAGAAGAGGTCTGCGGCCGTGGTGGGGGCTCGGGGGGTCTTCCCCGCCACGGCCGACACAGCCAACAACGCGCGGGGCGCCCGCGGGGTTACGCGCCGTGGGCCATCGCCTCGTTTCGTTCATTCGGACGAGTAGTGCGACCTATCGGTTGCCCGCCCCGGTGAGCGGCGTTTGACTCGTTGCATGCTCTCTGCCCGCAGCCTGTTCCAGGAGATCGTCGACAACGACGACTCCTTCCAGCTGTTCTGCTCCATCGCCGCCAGCGGCGAGACCCAGGGCGGCTGGGAGAACGCCCGTATCGCGGCCCTCGTGCCCGACGGCATGCGCTACCTCGCCCCCAAGATCATCCGGCACGGCGCCGACGAGGACAAGCACGGCCGGATCTTCAACGCCCTCCTGCGCAAGCGCGGCCTGCCGCCCGTCCCGGTACCGCCCGAGACCGACTACACGATGCTGCTGGAACGCCGCGGCATCGGGCTCGCGCACGACAAACTGCGCCGTCAGGAAGCGCTGACCGAGGAGGACATCGTCGTCTACCTCGCGCACAGCCGGGTCACCGAGCAGCGCGCCGCCGACCAGATGGACATGCTGGTCACCTACTTCGGCGACCATCCCGAGGTGGGCAAGGCCATCCACATGATCAGCAACGACGAGGACAACCACCTCTCCTACTGCCACGAGGAGCTGCTGCGGCTGGCCCGCGCGGGCCACGGCCGGACCATCCAGCGGGTCCTCCGCGAGAGCGCGCTCACCGAGATCGCCGTCTACCGCGACGTCAGCCTCGCCGTCATGGACCACATGGGGCGGCTGCTGCACTGGCCCGCACCGAAGGCGGCCCTGCTCGCCGCGGGCATCCGCGCGATGTACGCCTACGAGCGCTTCAGCGGCTGGCACCGGATGGTGAACCTGCGGATGCCGGAGCGCCGTGACGCCCTGGGCGGCGCACCGGTCACCTCGCCCGAATTCGCGTAGCCCCCACCGGGCACCCCTAGAGCCAGCCCCGGCGCTTGAACAGCCGGTGCAGGCCCAGACAGGCCGCCACCATGACCACCAGCACCGCGGGATAGCCCCAGGGGTGCCGGAGCTCCGGCATGTGGTCGAAGTTCATCCCGTAGATCCCCGCCACCATGGTGGGGACGGCCGCCATCGCCGCCCAGGCCGAGATCTTGCGCATGTCGTCGTTCTGCCGGACGCCCATCTGCGCGAGGTGCGCGGACAGGGCGTCCGACAGCAGCCGGTCCAGCCCCTCGATGTACTCGTTCGCCTTGGTCAGGTGATCGGCGACGTCGCGGAAGAACGGCTGGGCGTGTCCGTGGACGAAGGGCACCTGCCCGAAGGCGAGCCGGTCCATCGGCTGGAGCAGCGGGCTCGTCGCCCTGCGGAACTCCAGCACCTGGCGCTTGAACGCGTAGATCCGGGCGGCGGTGTTCTTGGTGTCCGAGGCGTTCGGGGCGAAGACCTCGGCCTCCAGCTCCTCCAGATCGGCCTGGAGCTCGGCCGCCACCTCGATGTAGTGGTCCACCACCGCGTCGCAGACCGCGTACAGCACCGCCGTCGGGCCGTGCCGCAGCACCTGTGGCTCCTGCTCCAGCCGGTGGCGCACGGCGGCCAGCGGGGCCCCCTCGCCGTGCCGGACGGTGACGACGAACGAGTCGCCTATGAAGACCATCAGCTCGCCCGCGCTCACCCGGTCGGCAGCCTCGTCGTAGAGCACCGGCTTGAGCACGACGAACAGCGAATCGTCGTACACCTCCAGCTTCGGGCGCTGGTGGGCGGTCAGCGCGTCCTCCACCGCCAGCGGGTGCAGACCGAACTCCCGGCGGACGTGGTCGAACTCCTCGGACGAGGGCTCGTGCATGCCGACCCAGATGAAGGCGTCACCGGTCGCCCTCGCCTCGTCGAGGGCGTCGGAGAAGTCCTCCGGTCCCTCGGTACGGCGGCCGTCCCGGTAAATCGCGCAGTCGACAATCACGCGGCGCATTCTTCCCTGCCACGGCCCCCGCACGCACGTGACACCGCGCGACGCTCTTCACGGCCACCGCACTAGGCTCTGGTCCATGGCCACGCTGATCCTCGTACGACACGGGCGGTCCACCGCCAACACCGCTGGGCTGCTCGCCGGATGGACCCCGGGAGTGGCCCTCGACGAGCGCGGCGCCGAACAGGCCGCCGCGCTGCCCGGACGGCTGGCCGGGGTGCCGCTCGCCGCCGCCGTCACCAGCCCGCTGCAACGCTGCCGGGAGACCCTCGCGCCCCTGCTGGCCGCCAGGCCGGAGCTGGAGCTGCACACCGACGAGCGGATCGGCGAGTGCCACTACGGCGACTGGTCGGGCCGCAAACTCGCCGAACTCTCCGACGAGCCGCTGATGAAGATCGTCCAGCAGCACCCGTCGGCGGCCGCCTTCCCCGGCGGGGAGTCGATGCGCGCCATGCAGGCGCGCGCCGTCGAAGCCGTACGGGAGTGGAACGCGCGCGTCGAGGAGACGCACGGGAGCGAGGCGGTCTTCCTGATGTGCTCGCACGGCGACATCATCAAGTCCCTCGTCGCGGACGCCCTGGGCATGCACCTGGACCTCTTCCAGCGGATCCATGTCGACCCCTGCTCGGTGACCGCCGTCCGCTACACGCCCACGCGGCCGTTCGTGTTCCGCCTGGGCGACACCGGGGACTTCGGCTCGCTCGTGGTGCGCCCGGCCGCGCCGGAGGCCGTCGCATCGGACAAAGACGCCGAAGCCGCCGGGAACGCCGTCGTGGGCGGCGGCTCGGGCGCGGCATGATCGGACGGCGCAGTAGGGTGGACGGGCCCACACACGGGCGCAGAGCTGCCCCGCCACCGAGACTTGGAGACTGGACGTGCCCCGTCAGGTGTTCCTCTACGACCCCCCGGACCGCTTCGTGGCCGGCACGGTCGGCCTTCCGGGACGCCGTACGTTCTTCCTGCAGGCCTCCGCGGGCCCCCGGGTCACCAGCGTCTCCCTGGAGAAGACCCAGGTAGCGGCGCTGGCCGAGCGGATGGACGAGCTGCTGGACGAGGTCGTACGGCGGACGGGCGGCAACGCCCCGGTCCCGGCCGTCGCCCCGGCCGAGGCAGCCGACACCGCGCCCCTCGACGTCCCCGTCGACGAGGAGTTCCGCGTCGGCACCATGGCCCTCGCCTGGGACGGCGAGGAACAGCGGATGATCGTCGAGGCCCAGGCCCTGGTGGAACTCGACGCCGACTCCGACGAGGACCTCGCCGAGGCGGAGGAGCGCATGCTCCAGGACGAGGAGAACGGCCCGCCGATGCTGCGGGTCCGCCTCACCGGCGCCCAGGCCCGGGCCTTCGCCAAGCGGGCCCTGGACGTGGTCAACGCCGGCCGCCCGCCGTGCCCGCTGTGCAGCCTGCCGCTGGACCCGGAGGGACACGTGTGCCCGCGCCAGAACGGCTACCGGCGCCAGGCGTGACCGACACGGGGGAGCGTGAGCACCTGCTCGCCGAGGGCGAGCTGACGGTCGTCGGCCGGATCCGCGAGGCGTCCAACGCCGTCCTGCTGTGCAGGGTCGAGCACGAGGGCGCCGGCGCCGACTGCGTGTACAAGCCGGTCAAGGGGGAGCGGCCGCTGTGGGACTTCCCCGACGGGAACCTCGCCCGGCGCGAGGTCGCCGCCTACCTGGTCTCCGAGGCCACCGGATGGGGCCTGGTACCCCCCACCGTGCTGCGTGACGGCCCCTACGGCGAAGGCATGGTCCAGTGGTGGGTCGAGGCGGCGCAGGAGGACGGCGGGGCGTCCGCGCCGCCCCCGCTGCTCGCCCTGGTCGACGGCGAGGAGGCGGGGGAGGGCTGGAAGCCCGTCGCGCTCGCCGAGGTCGCCGAGGGCCGCACGGCCCTGCTCGTGCACGCCGACCACCCGGACCTGCGCCGGCTCGCCGTGCTCGACGCCGTGATCAACAACGGCGACCGCAAGGGCGGCCACCTGCTGACCGCGCCCGACGGGCGGCTCTACGGCATCGACCACGGCGTCAGCTTCCACGCCGAGGACAAGCTGCGCACCCTGCTGTGGGGCTGGGCCGGCGAGCCGCTGACGGACGAGGCGCGCGAGGTACTGGCCCGGCTGGCCGCCGAGCTGGCCGAGGGAGCCCCCCTCGCCACCCGGCTGGCCGAACTGATCACACCGGCCGAGCTGGCCGCCGTACGGGACCGGGTGGCGCACCTGCTGCGCACCGGCACCCACCCCGAGCCGTCCGGGCAGTGGCCGTCGATCCCCTGGCCACCGGTCTGAACCGGCCACCGGCCACACGCACAGATCCGGCCAGACCGCAAGAGTGCCGATCAAGACAACACCGCAGGTCCGGTTCGTTTCCGGAACATCCGTCCGGTTAGGCTCGTGGCATGCATGCCTGGCCCGCTTCTGAGGTCCCCGCCCTTC
The DNA here is from genome assembly GCF_043076955.1 of Streptomyces sp. NPDC016562. Lineage (NCBI taxonomy): Bacteria > Bacillati > Actinomycetota > Actinomycetes > Kitasatosporales > Streptomycetaceae > Streptomyces > Streptomyces sp. NPDC016562. The sequence continues at coordinate 143,188 of NZ_JBIBRZ010000005.1, forward strand.
CTGGCAAGGGCCGCGACCTCAAGATCCACGACACCGCGACCCAGGGGACGATCACCCTCGACCCCGGTCCCGTCGCCCGTATCTACGTCTGCGGCATCACCCCGTACGACGCGACCCACATCGGTCACGCGGCGACCTACAACGCGTTCGACCTCGTGCAACGCGTGTGGCTCGACACCAAGCGGCAGGTCCACTACGTCCAGAACGTCACGGACGTGGACGACCCGCTGCTGGAGCGGGCGCTGCGGGACGGCCACGACTGGACCGAGCTGGCGGAGCGCGAGACCGCGCTCTTCCGCGAGGACATGACGGCCCTGCGGATGCTGCCGCCGCAGCACTACATCGGAGCCGTCGAGGCCATACCCGGGATCGTGCCGCTCGTCGAGCGGCTGCGGGACGCGGGCGCCGCGTACGAGCTCGAAGGCGACGTCTACTTCTCGGTCGAATCCGACCCGCACTTCGGCGGGGTCTCGAACCTCGACGCGCAGGCGATGCGGCTGCTCTCGGCGGAGCGGGGCGGCGACCCCGACCGGCCGGGCAAGAAGAACCCGCTGGACCCGATGCTGTGGATGGCCGCGCGCCCGGGCGAGCCGAGCTGGGACGGCGGCTCGCTGGGCCGCGGCCGGCCGGGCTGGCACATCGAGTGCGTGGCCATCGCCCTGGACCACCTGGGCATGGGCTTCGACGTCCAGGGCGGCGGGTCGGACCTGGCGTTCCCGCACCACGAGATGGGCGCCTCGCACGCGCAGGTCCTGACGGGCGAGTTCCCGATGGCCAAGGCGTACGTGCACGCCGGCATGGTGGCGCTGCACGGCGAGAAGATGTCGAAGTCGAAGGGGAACCTCGTCTTCGTGTCCGCGCTGCGGCGCGCGGGCGTGGACCCGGCGGCGATCCGCCTGGCCCTCCTGTCGCACCACTACCGGGCCGACTGGGAGTGGACGGACGAGGTCCTCGCCGAGGCGGTGGCCCGCCTGGAGCGCTGGCGCGCGGCCGTGTCCCGCCCGGACGGCCTGCCGGCCGACGCGGTCGTCGAGGAGGTCCGCGCGGCCCTGTCGAACGACCTGGACGCCCCCGCCGCACTGGCGGCGGTCGACCGCTGGGTCGAGGCGCAGAACGCCTCGGACGGCGACGACGAGTCGGCCCCCGGCCTGATCTCCCGCACGGTCGACGCCCTGCTGGGCGTGGCCCTGTAACGTGCGGCGCCCCTGAAAGACCGCCTCAAACGCCGGCGGGGCTGGATTCTCCAGCCCCGCCGGCGTGTGAGGCGCGGGGTCCGGGGCAGCGCCCGGACCGGCTACACCTCCGGCGGGGTGTCCTCCTCCGACGGAGACTCGGCCGGGGGCTGCGGATCCTCCCCGGAGGGGTCCGGCTTGCGCTTCGGCGGGCGGGTCAGGCCGCTGGAGGTGTCCCGCAGGTACGACCCGTCACCCGGCTCGCCCCCCGCGGTCGCGGAAGGGTCGCGCCGCCGCAGGTACCGCTCGAACTCCCGGGCGATCGCGTCGCCCGAGGCCTCCGGCAGGTCCGCCGTGTCCCGCGCCTCCTCCAGCGTCTGGACGTACTCCGCCACCTCGCTGTCCTCGGCGGCCAGTTGGTCCACCCCCAGCTGCCACGCCCGCGCGTCCTCGGGGAGTTCGCCCAGCGGGATCCGGATGTCGATCAGGTCCTCCAGCCGGTTCAGCAGCGCCAGCGTGGCCTTGGGGTTCGGCGGCTGCGACACGTAGTGCGGCACCGCCGCCCACAGGGACACCGCCGGGACGCCCGCGTGCGTACACGCCTCCTGGAGGATGCCGACGATGCCGGTCGGGCCCTCGTACTTGGTCTCCTCCAGGTCCATCGTCCGCGCCAGGTCCGCGTCCGAGGTGACCCCGCTCACCGGCACCGGCCGTGTGTGCGGGGTGTCACCGAGCAGCGCCCCCAGGATGACCACCATCTCCACGCCCAGCTCGTGCGCGAAGCCGAGGATCTCGTTGCAGAACGACCGCCACCGCATGGACGGTTCGATCCCGCGGACCAGCACCAGGTCCCGCGGCTTGGCGCCGCCGATCCGGACCACCGAGAGCCGTGTCGTCGGCCAGGTGATCTTCCGTACCCCGTTGTCCAGCCACACCGTCGGCCGGTTGACCTGGAAGTCGTAGTAGTCCTCGGCGTCGAGCGCCGCGAACACCTCGCCCTTCCACTCCCGGTCCAGGTGTGCGACCGCACCGGAGGCCGCGTCACCCGCGTCGTTCCAGCCCTCGAACGCGGCCACCATGACCGGGTCGATCAGCTCGGGCACGCCCTCAAGCTCGATCACCCAGGTCTCCTTCCGAAGTTCCTTGCGTACGTGGGTCAGCCTAAGCCTTGAGGGGACACCGGCCACAGCCCACGACAGAGGGGCGGTTCCCCCCGGAACCGCCCCTCTTCCCCGCCTGCGTCGCGGCTATGCCTTGTGGGCCAGCATCTCCTCGACCCGGGCGCGCACGCCCGCGTCGTCCAGACCGCGGATCGTCACGGTCGTGCGCCGGCGCAGCACGTCGTCGACCGTCTCGGCCCACTCGTTGTCACGGGCGTAGGCGACCTGCGCCCAGATCTCCGGACCGTCCGGGTGGATGCGCTCGGCCAGCGCCGGGTCCTCGTTCGCCAGGCGCGCGATGTCGAAGGCCAGCGAACCGTAGTGCGAGGCCAGGTGGCGCGCGGTCAGCGGGTCCATCCGGCTGCCCGGCTCGCGGTCCACCAGCAGCCGGTGCGCGACCGCGTTCGGGTTGGCGACACCGGGCAGCGCGATCCGGCGTACGAGGGACTTCACCGGCTCCATGTCCTCGGTGAGCGGGCTGCCCGGGAGCTTGGCCAGCTTGTCCATGACCACGCGACCGATGTGGCGGTACGTCGTCCACTTGCCGCCGGCCACCGACAGCATGCCGCCGGCGCCCTCGGAGACGACCGTCTCGCGCTTGGCCTTCTCCACGCCGCCGGGGCCGCCGGGCAGCACCCGCAGGCCCGCGAAGGCGTAGGTCATCAGCGAGCGGTCGAGGTCCGCGTCCTTCACCGAGAAGGCCGCCTCGTCCAGGATCTGCTGGATGTCGGCCTCGGTGGCGCGCACGTCCGCCGGGTCGCCCTCGTACACCTCGTCGGTGGTGCCGAGCAGCAGCTGGTCCTCCCACGGGAGGGCGAAGGTGATGCGGTACTTGTCGATCGGGGTGGCCATGGCGGCCTTCCACGGCGACTTGCGCTTCATGACGATGTGCGCGCCCTTGGACAGGCGGATCGACGGCATCGAGTGCTTGTCCTCCATGCGCCGCAGGTGGTCCACCCACGGGCCGGTGGCGTTGAGCACGACGCGGGCGTCGATCCCGAACTCGGTGCCGTCCAGGCGGTCCTTGAGCTCGGCGCCGCTGACCCGGCCGCGCGTCTTGCGCAGCCCGGTGACCTCGGCGTGGTTGAGGACGACCGCGCCGGACTCGACGGCCGCGCGGACCGTCATGACGGCGACGCGGGAGTCGTTCATCTGGTGGTCGTAGTAGACGGCGACGGCCTTGAGGTTGTCCGTCTTCAGACCGGGGTTGTCGGCGGCGGCACGGGCCGGGGATATGACCTTGCCCATGCCGTCGCCGAAGGCCGAGAGGGCGGAGTAGGCGAAGACGCCCGCGCCCAGCTTGGCCGCACCGACCGGACCGCCCTTGTAGACCGGCAGGTAGAAGGTGAGCGGGTTGACCAGGTGCGGGGCCACGTCCTTGGCCAGCACCCGGCGCTCGTGGTGGTTCTCCGCGACCAGCTTGACCGCGCCGGTCTGCAGGTAGCGCAGGCCACCGTGGACGAGCTTGGAGGAGGCCGAGGAGGTGGCGCCGGCGAAGTCGCCGGCGTCCACCATGGCGACCCGCAGACCCGACTGCGCGGCGTGCCAGGCCACCGAGGTGCCCAGGATTCCACCGCCGATGACCAGCAGGTCGTACGTGGCCTTCGCCAGCTGCTCACGGGTCTCGGCGCGGCTCGCGTTCGAACCGGCGGTCGGGTGCGTACCCAGGGCGGGAACGCTCTGCAGGCTGCTCATATCTCTCTTAGCTCCTCGTCGATTGACTCAGCTGAGTGCGGTCAGCTGGCGTCTTCGTCGTCGACCCAGCCCATGGAACGCTCCACGGCCTTGAGCCAGCTCTTGTACTCGCGGTCCCGCTGCTCGGCGGGCATCCGCGGGGTCCACTCCGCCGCGCGGCGCCAGTTGGCGCGCAGGGCGTCGGTGTCGGGCCAGAAGCCGACGGCCAGGCCGGCGGCGTAGGCGGCGCCGAGGCAGGTGGTCTCGGCGACCATCGGGCGCACCACGGGGGCGTCCAGGAAGTCCGAGAGCGTCTGCATCAGCAGGTTGTTGGAGGTCATGCCGCCGTCGACCTTCAGGGCCGCGAGCTCGACGCCCGAGTCCTTGGTCATGGCGTCGGTGATCTCGCGGGTCTGCCAGGCGGTGGCCTCCAGGACGGCACGGGCGATGTGCGCCTTGGTGACGTACCGGGTGAGGCCGGCGATCACACCGCGGGCGTCGGAGCGCCAGTACGGGGCGAAGAGACCGGAGAAGGCGGGCACGAAGTAGGCGCCGCCGTTGTCCTCGACCGAGGAGGCCAGGGTCTCGATCTCGGCCGCGGACTTGATCAGGCCCATCTGGTCGCGCATCCACTGGACGAGCGAGCCGGTGACGGCGATGGAGCCCTCCAGCGCGTAGACCGGCTTCTGGTCGCCGATCTGGTAGCCGACCGTGGTCAGCAGGCCGCTGTAGGAGTTGATGATCTTGTCGCCGGTGTTCATCAGCATGAACGTTCCGGTGCCGTACGTGGACTTCGCCTCGCCCTCGGCGAAGCAGGTCTGGCCGAACAGGGCGGCCTGCTGGTCACCGAGCGCCGAGGCGACGGGGACACCGGCGAGGACGCCGTCCTTGACGTGGCCGTAGACCTCGGCGGAGGACCTGATCTCCGGCAGGACGTTGAGCGGGACGCCCATGGACTCGGCGATCTTCTCGTCCCAGGCCAGGGTGTGGAGGTTCATCAGCATGGTGCGCGAGGCGTTGGTGACGTCGGTGACGTGCACACCGCCCTGGGCGCCGCCGGTGAGGTTCCAGATGACCCAGGAGTCCATGGTGCCGAAGAGGATGTCGCCGGCCTCGGCGCGCTCGCGCAGGCCCTCGACGTTGTCGAGCATCCAGCGGACCTTCGGGCCGGCGAAGTAGCTCGCCAGCGGCAGGCCGGTCTCGCGGCGGAAGCGGTCCTGGCCGACGTTGCGTCCGAGCTCCTTGCACAGGGCGTCGGTGCGGGTGTCCTGCCAGACCAGCGCGTTGTGGACCGGCTCGCCGGTGTTCTTGTCCCACATCAGCGTGGTCTCGCGCTGGTTGGTGATGCCGACGGCCTTGACGTCGGCCGCGGTGATCTCGGCCTTGGCGATGGCGCCGGCGACGACCTCCTGGACGTTGGTCCAGATCTCGGTGGCGTCGTGCTCGACCCAGCCCGGCTTCGGGAAGATCTGCTCGTGCTCCTTCTGGTCGACGGCCACGATGCGGCCGTCGCGGTCGAAGACGATGCAGCGGGAGGAGGTGGTGCCCTGGTCGATCGCGGCGATGAAGGGGCCGGTGCTGCTGGTCATGTGGCTGCTCCTGGCAGGTCTGGTGAGTAGGCGGAATCAGGAGGGCGGTACGGATCTTGCGATCTTGCCGGTGCTGATCAGGCGAACGCGATGTTGTACAGACCACCGGCGAGGGCCGCACCGACGAGCGGGCCGGCCACCGGGATCCAGGAGTATCCCCAGTCGGAGCCGCCCTTGTTGGGCAGCGGCAGCAGGGCGTGCACGATGCGCGGACCGAGGTCGCGCACCGGGTTGATGGCGTAGCCGGTCGGGCCGCCCAGGGAGAGGCCGATGCCGACGACCACGAAGGAGGTGATCAGGACACCGATGACACCGAGGCCCTGACCGTCGGCCTGGAGGCCCTGGGTCAGGATCGCCAGGACCAGGACGGCGGTGCCGATGATCTCCGTCGCGAGGTTCTGGACGACGTTACGGATCTCGGGGCCCGTGGAGAAGATGCCGAGCACGGGACCGGCCATGTCGTGCGGGTGCGGGTCCTCGGGACCGAGCTTGGCGTCGCGGATGTGCTCCGGGTCCGCCAGGTGCACGCGGAACTGGCCGTAGTAGGTGATCCACATGAGGACCGCGCCGAGCATGGCGCCCAGCAGCTGGCCGGCGAAGTAGAGGGGCACGTCGCCCCACTCACCGGTCTTGACGGCGATGCCGACCGTGACCGCCGGGTTGAGGTGCGCACCGGAGAGCGGCGCGGACACGTAGGCGGCGATCAGTACGGCGAATCCCCAGCCGAAGGTGATGGAGAGCCAGCCTGCGTTGCGGGCCTTGGAGCTCTTGAGTGTCACTGCGGCGCAGACGCCACCGCCGAGCAGTGTGAGCAGGGCGGTACCGATGGTCTCGCCGATGAAGATGTCGGAGCTGGACACCCGCGACTCCTTACGTACGTCCAGGGGTGGGCGGACACCGGGTCCCTCCGGTGGGTCCGCGCACTCGGTGAGTGCTGCACCGGTCCTTGGCCTTGTCGCATCCTAGCGCGTATTGCCGTCAGGTGTTCGACAATGCCGACCGGTGAACGGCAGTTTTCCGCCCAAGTGAAGAATGCGTCAAGGGCTCGCCAGGCCAAGGTGTCGGATCGTTACCACTAGGTACGATCGCCCAAATCCGGCCAACCTGTGGGCGGGATATGGCGAAAAGTGGGCAGAAAGCAGCCAGATGGCGGCTGGGGGGTGGTAAAGGAAGGTCAGAACCGGCCCGCGCCGAGGTCGCGTGAAACCGCGCGCGCACAGTCCCGCACCGAGGCCACCAGGGCCGCGTGGGGCTCTCCGGACTCCCCGCAGACCCGTTCCACGGCGCCCGCCACCGCGACCGCGCCGACCGGCATGCGCCGCCGGTCGTGGATGGGCGCCGCCACCGAGGCGATGCCCTCCCAGGTCTCCTCGACGTCGGCGGCCCAGCCCCGGGCCCGGGTCAGGCTCAGGATCTCCTCGAAGCCGGCGCCGTCCGTGACCGTACGGGGGGTGAACGCCTCGCGCTCCACCTCCAGCGCCTGGGTGTGCGCGACCGGGTCGTACGCCGACAGCACCTTGCCCAGCGCGGTCGAGTGCAGCGGCTGCATGGCGCCGACCTCCAGCACCTGACGGCTGTCGTCGGGCCGGAACACGTGGTGCATGATCAGCACCCCGCTCTTGTGCAGCACGCCCACGTACGTGCTCTCACCGCTCGCGCGGGCCAGGTCGTCCGTCCACACCAGGGCGCGGGCGCGCAGCTCGTGCACGTCGAGGTAGCTGTTGCCCAGGCGCAGCAACTCCGCGCCCAGCTGGTAGCGGCCGGAGGCGGGGTCCTGCTCCACGAAGCCCTCGGCCTGCAGGGTGCGCAGGATGCCGTGCGCGGTGCCCTTGGCCAGGCCCAGGGAGGAGGCCACGTCGGAGAGCCCCAGCCGGCGTTCGCCGCCGGCCAGGAGTCGCAGCATCGCAGCGGCTCGTTCGAGCGACTGGATGTTCCGTGCCATCGTGCAGCCTCCTGCTGACCTTGCTGTCCATGGTGACCGTCTTGACGCGGTTCGACAATGCTGAACACTATCGGTCGATGCCGACCTTGCGCATCGTTGGGGAACTCTTCGCCCCGACGTCGCCCGGAGCACCCCTGACGGGCCCCCGCACAGAATGCAGTCCGCCACGTGGGACACCCGCACCGGGTCCGGGGCCTCGCGGTTACGCTGGCCGCGTGCACCCTTGACACAGCGGGGGTGCAAAGCCGACAGCCGTCGCATCCCAGGGAGCTCCACCATGGCCTCGTCGCCCACCCCGTCCGCCGACCCCCAGACCCGGGCCGATGCCCTCCGAGAGGCACTGGCCACCCGCGTGGTCGTCGCCGACGGGGCCATGGGAACGATGCTCCAGGCACAGGACCCCACCATGGAGGACTTCCAGCAGCTGGAAGGCTGCAACGAGGTGCTCAACATCACCCGCCCCGACATCGTGCGCACCGTGCACGAGGCGTACTTCTCGGTAGGCGTGGACTGCGTCGAGACCAACACCTTCGGCGCGAACTTCGCCGCACTGGCCGAGTACGACATCGCCGACCGCAACTACGAGCTGTCGCAGGCCGGCGCGCGCATCGCCCGCGAGGTCGCCGACGAGTTCACCGCCTCCACGGGGCAGCAGCGCTGGGTCCTGGGCTCCATCGGCCCCGGCACCAAGCTTCCCACGCTCGGCCACATCACCTACGCCAAGATCCGCGACGCCTACCAGATCAACGCCGAGGGCCTGCTCTCCGGCGGCGCCGACGCGCTGCTCGTCGAGACCACCCAGGACCTCCTGCAGACCAAGTCCTCCATCATCGGCGCCCGCCGCGCCATGGAGGCCCTGGGCGTCAGCGTCCCGCTGATCTGCTCGGTCACCGTCGAGACCACCGGCACCATGCTGCTCGGCTCGGAGATCGGCGCGGCCCTGACCGCGCTGGAGCCGCTGGGCATCGACATGATCGGCCTGAACTGCGCCACCGGCCCCGCCGAGATGAGCGAGCACCTGCGCTACCTCGCGCGCAACGCCCGCATCCCGCTCTCCTGCATGCCCAACGCCGGCCTGCCCGTCCTGACCAAGGACGGCGCGCACTACCCGCTGAGCGCCCCCGAGCTCGCCGACGCCCAGGAGACCTTCGTCCGCGAGTACGGCCTCTCGCTGGTCGGCGGCTGCTGCGGTACGACCCCCGAGCACCTGCGCCAGGTCGTGGAGCGCGTCCGGGGCACGGCCGTCACCGCGCGCAGCCCCCAGCCGGAGCCGGGTGCCGCCTCGCTCTACCAGACGGTCCCGTTCCGTCAGGACACCTCGTACATGGCGATCGGCGAGCGCACCAACGCCAACGGCTCCAAGAAGTTCCGCGAGGCCATGCTGGAGGCTCGCTGGGACGACTGCGTGGAGATGGCCCGCGACCAGATCCGCGAGGGCGCGCACATGCTCGACCTGTGCGTGGACTACGTGGGCCGCGACGGCGTCGCCGACATGCAGGAGCTCGCCGGCCGCTTCGCCACCGCCTCCACCCTGCCGATCGTCCTGGACTCCACCGAGGTCCCCGTCATCCAGGCGGGCCTGGAGAAGCTCGGCGGCCGCGCCGTCATCAACTCCGTGAACTACGAGGACGGCGACGGCCCGGAGTCCCGCTTCGCGAAGGTCACCCGACTGGCCCAGGAGCACGGCGCCGCGCTGATCGCGCTGACCATCGACGAACAGGGCCAGGCCCGGACCGTCGAACACAAGGTCGCCATCGCCGAACGTCTCATCGAGGACCTGACGGGCAACTGGGGGATCCGCGAGTCGGACATCCTCATCGACACCCTCACCTTCACCATCTGCACCGGCCAGGAGGAGTCCCGCAAGGACGGCATCGCCACGATCGAGGCCATCCGCGAGCTCAAGCGCCGCCACCCGGACGTCCAGACCACCCTCGGCCTGTCGAACATCTCCTTCGGCCTGAACCCGGCCGCCCGGGTCCTGCTGAACTCCGTCTTCCTCGACGAGTGCGTCAAGGCCGGCCTGGACTCCGCCATCGTCCACGCCTCCAAGATCCTGCCGATCGCCCGGTTCGACGAGGAGCAGGTCACCACCGCCCTCGACCTGATCTACGACCGGCGCACCGAGGGCTACGACCCGCTGCAGAAGCTGATGGCCCTCTTCGAGGGCGTCAACACCAAGTCCCTCAAGGCCGGCCGCGCCGAAGAGCTCCTCGCCCTGCCCCTGGACGAGCGACTGCAGCGCCGCATCATCGACGGCGAGAAGAACGGCCTGGAGGCCGACCTCGACGAGGCCCTGCAGACCCGCCCGGCCCTCGACATCGTCAACGACACCCTCCTGGAGGGCATGAAGGTCGTCGGCGAGCTCTTCGGCTCCGGCCAGATGCAGCTGCCGTTCGTCCTGCAGTCCGCCGAGGTCATGAAGACGGCCGTCGCCTACCTCGAACCGCACATGGAGAAGACCGACGACGAGGGCAAGGGCACGATCGTGCTCGCCACCGTCCGCGGCGACGTCCACGACATCGGCAAGAACCTCGTCGACATCATCCTCACCAACAACGGCTACAACGTCGTCAACATCGGCATCAAGCAGCCCGTCTCCGCGATCCTCGAAGCCGCGCAGGAGCACAAGGCCGACGTCATCGGCATGTCCGGTCTCCTCGTGAAGTCCACCGTGATCATGAAGGAGAACCTGGAGGAGCTGAACCAGCGCAAGCTGGCCGCCGACTACCCGGTGATCCTCGGCGGCGCGGCCCTGACCCGCGCCTACGTCGAGCAGGACCTCCACGAGATCTACGAGGGCGAGGTCCGCTACGCCCGCGACGCCTTCGAGGGCCTGCGCCTGATGGACGCCCTGATCGCCGTCAAGCGCGGCGTGCCGGGAGCCGCCCTCCCCGAGCTCAAGCAGCGCCGCGTCGCCAGGAAGGACACTCCGCTCCTGGACGTCGAGGAGCCGCAGGAGCCCGGCGGCCGCTCGGACGTCTCCGTCGACAACCCGGTCCCCACCCCGCCGTTCTGGGGCACCCGCGTGGTCAAGGGCATCCCGCTCAAGGACTACGCCTCCTGGCTGGACGAGGGCGCCCTCTTCAAGGGCCAGTGGGGCCTCAAGCAGGCCCGCGCCGGCGGAGCCACGTACGAGGAGCTCGTCGAGAGCGAGGGCCGCCCGCGCCTGCGCGGCCTCCTGGAGAAGCTGCACACCGAGAACCTCCTCGAAGCCGCGGTCGTCTACGGGTACTTCCCCTGCGTCTCCAAGGGCGAGGACCTGATCATCCTCGACGAGCAGGGCAACGAGCGGACCCGCTTCACCTTCCCGCGCCAGCGCCGCGGCCGCCGCCTGTGCCTCGCCGACTTCTTCCGCCCCGAGGAGTCCGGCGAGACCGACGTGGTCGGCCTCCAGGTCGTCACCGTCGGCTCCAGGATCGGCGAGGCCACGGCCAAGCTGTTCGAGTCCGACTCCTACCGCGAGTACCTGGAGCTGCACGGCCTGTCCGTCCAGCTCGCCGAGGCCATGGCCGAGTACTGGCACGCCCGCGTCCGCGCCGAGCTCGGATTCGGCGGCGAGGACCCGGACAAGGTCGAGGACATGTTCGACCTCAAGTACCGCGGCGCCCGCTTCTCCCTCGGCTACGGCGCCTGCCCCGACCTGGAGGACCGCGCGAAGATCGCCGACCTCCTCCAGCCGGAGCGGATCGGCGTCCACCTCTCCGAGGAGTTCCAGCTCCACCCGGAGCAGTCCACCGACGCCATCGTGATTCACCACCCCGAAGCGAAGTATTTCAACGCGCGCTGAGCTCCGCCGACGTACACTTGTCGGTCCCAAACAGGCCGGTCGCCTGTTCCCCGGGGAACGCCCCCGCGGGAAGAGGTGACCGGCCTTCTCGTCCCTCTGAGAGGAAAGCGCATGACGAGCACCGTTCCCGCCGCCGTCGCCCGTCCGGCCCACGGCTCGGCCCTCCAGGCGGTGCTGCTCGACATGGACGGCACCCTGGTCGACACCGAGGGCTTCTGGTGGGAGATCGAAGCGGAGATCTTCCACGAGCTCGGCCACCGGCTGGACGAGGCATGGAGGGACGTGGTCGTCGGCGGCCCCATGAGCCGCAGCGCGACCTTCCTCATCGAGGCCACCGGCGCCGCCATCGGCCTCGCCGAGCTCAGCGTCCTGCTCAACGAGCGCTTCGAGGCCCGCATCGCCGACCGGGTCCCGCTCATGCCCGGCGCCGAGCGGCTGCTGAGCGAGCTGGCCCGGCACAACGTACCCACCGCCCTCGTCTCCGCCTCCCACCGCCGCGTCATCGACCGGGTCCTGCTCACGCTGGGTCACGACCGCTTCACCATGACCGTCGCCGGGGACGAGGTCGCCCGCACCAAGCCGCACCCCGACCCGTACCTCCTCGCCGCGACCGCGCTGGGCGCGCACCCCTCGCGCTGCGCCGTCATCGAGGACACCGCCACCGGCGTGGCCGCCGCCGAGGCCGCCGGGTGCCGGGTCGTGGCCATCCCCTCCGTCGGCCGCATCGAGGCCGCCCCGGGACGTACGGTCGTGCGCTCGCTGGAGGACGTGGACCTCGCGTTCCTGCGCTCCCTCATCGCCCCGATGAACTGAACGCACACACCGGCACACGCTCTGTGCCGAACAGAACAACCGCAGGGCGGAGGCTGGGCGGAAGAATCTTCCGCCGCAGCCTCCGGAGGCCGAAATTCCATCCCTCCCGTGGGAGTTGCCTCAGGTGACCTTGGTCACCCGTCACAGCCCCCGGAGACCTGTCAGGACGCCCCCACACCTTCCCTTGTGTCCGGATTGATCAGCTCCTGACCGAATCCGGACGGAGCGTCGTGTGAACAGCCGGTTCACTCCCGTCACGGTGCGATTACCTCCCATGTCCGGCCAGTTCCAGCCATCCCGCCCCGGACCACTAGTGTCAGCGCGGGCACTGCGCCGCACCTCAGCCTCCCGGACACACACCCCTGTGCCGGGAGCGCGTGGACCGATCGTCACACCACCGGCCCGATCGTTCCGCCCTGAACGGGCGACCGCCGCGAAGTGCCCTCTACGCCGCTTTGAACAAGTGCCGGTTACAGGGAGTACTTCCAGCATGAACCGCAAGACCATGGTGCTGACGGCCGCGGCCGGACTGCTCACCCCCACGCTGGCCGCATGCGGCACCGCGAGCGGCGGCGGAGCGGGATCCGGAGCGATCGTCGTCGGAACCACCGACCGGTTCGAGGCCGCAGAGTTCGCTCCCGCCCCCTTCGACCCGGCCTACGCCTACGACGCCGGCGCCTGGAACGTCCTGCGCCAGACCGTCCAGACGCTCATGCACACCCCCCGCGGCGGCGGCCAGCCCGTCCCCGAAGCGGCCTCCGCCTGCCGCTTCACCGACACCGGCAACCAGAGCTACCGCTGCACCCTGCGCCCCGGGCTGAAGTTCGCCAGCGGCGACCCGCTCACCGCACAGGACGTCAAGTTCTCCATCGACCGCGTCCGCACCATCAAGGACGAGAACGGCCCGTCCTCGCTGCTGTCCACCCTCGACAAGGTCGAGGTCAAGGGCGCCGACACCGTCGTCTTCCAGCTGAAGACCCCGGACGCGACCTTCCCGTACAAGCTCTCCACCCCCGCCGCCGGCATCGTCAGCGCCAAGAACTACGACGCCGGCAAGCTCCGCGAGGGCTTCGCCGTGGACGGCTCCGGCCCCTACACGATGAAGGCGGAGGTCCAGGACAACCAGCTCGTCCGCGCCGTCTTCAGCAAGAACCCCCACTACAAGGGCGACATCAAGCTGCAGAACGACAAGGTCGAACTGCGCACCTTCGCCGACTCCGCGGCCATGGGCAAGGCGCTCACCTCCGGGAGGATCCACATGGTCTCCCGCACCCTGTCGCCCGCCCAGATCACCGAGTTCTCCGCGCAGCCCCCCAAGGGCGTCAAGCTGGTCCCGATGCCCGGCCTGGAGATCCGCTACCTCGGATTCAACACCGAGGCCCCGGTCGTCAAGGAGAAGGCCGTGCGCCAGGCGCTGGCCGCCGCCGTCGACCGCGGCGCACTCATCTCCAAGGTCTACGGCAAGTCCGCGCAGCCGCTCTACTCGCTGGTCCCCACCACCGTGAACGGCCACGTCAACTCCTTCTACAACAAGTACGGCGAGGCCAACACGCCCAAGGCCGCCGCCCTGCTGAAGGAAGCCGGCGTCAAGACCCCGGTCAAGCTGACCCTGCACTACACCAGCGACCACTACGGCGACGGCACGGCCGCCGAGTTCGAGGCCCTCAAGGCCCAGCTCAACTCCACCCAGCTCTTCGACATCACCGTCCAGGGCAGCGAGTGGGCCGACTTCCGTCCCGCGCAGAAGAAGGGCGACCACGCCGCCTACGGCCTCGGCTGGTTCCCCGACTACGCGGACGCCGACAACTTCCTCGCCCCGTTCCTGGAGCAGGACAACTTCCTGGGCACGCCCTACGCCAACGGCGCGGTGCGCACCAGGCTCATCCCCGAATCCCGGCGGGCGGCCGACCGCAACGTCGCCGTCCCCGCGCTGACGGAGATACAGGACATCGTCGCCGAGGACGTACCCGTCCTGCCCCTGTGGCAGGGCAAGCAGTACGTCGCCGCACGCGACGGGATCACCGGAGTGGAGTGGTCGGTCAACGCCATCTCCGACCTCCAGCTGTGGGAGCTCGGCCGCGGCGTAAGCGGCTGACAGCGGCAACGACCGGCAGCGGGTGTCGCGGGCCGGAGCAACGAAACAGTTCGACTGTGAAGGACGTTCGCGTGAATCGACGTAACCAGTGGCTGGCGGCCCCGCTCGGCGCAGCCACCGCCGCCGCGCTGCTCAGCGGTTGCGGATCGACCGATGGCTCCAACGCCGGCAGCGGCAAGGGCGTGGTCATGGGCATATCCGACAAGGTGAAGTCCACCGACCCCGCCTCGGGCTACGACCCGGGCTCCTGGCTGCTCTTCAACAACGTCTTCCAGTCGCTGCTGAGCTTCCCCAAGGGCGGCACCACCCCCGAGCCCGACGCCGCGCAGAGCTGCGCCTTCGAGGGAGGCGACAGCAAGGTCTACAAGTGCACCCTGCGGGAGGGCCTGAAGTTCAGCAACGGCCACAGCCTCACCTCGAAGGACGTCAAGTTCTCCTTCGAGCGCACCCTGAAGATCAACGACGAGAACGGCCCGGCCGTCATGCTCTCGTCGATCGCGGGCATCGACGCCCCCGACGACAAGACCGTCGTCTTCCGCCTCAAGACCTCCGACGCGACCTTCCCGAGCAAGATCGCCTCGGGTGCGGGCTCCATCGTCGACCACAGCGAGTACCCGGCGGACAAGCTGCGTACGGACAACAAGGCGGTCGGCTCCGGCGTCTACAAGCTGGACGCGATCAGCGAGAAGAGCGCCACCTTCTCCGTCAACGGGTCCTACAGCGGCAAGGCCAAGGCCAAGAACACCGGCGTCACGCTGAAGTTCTTCAACGGCGACCAGGCCGGCCTCAAGGCGGTCCTGGAGCGCGGGGACGTGGACTTCGCGTTCCGCGGCCTCGCCGCCAAGGACATCGCCGCCCTCGCCTCGACCAAGACCGGCGACAACAAGGTCGACGTCGTCCAGGGCACCGGCGCCGAGGTCGAGCACATGGTCTTCAACGTCAACGACCCCGTCGTCGGCAAGCTGCCCGTCCGCAAGGCCATCGCCTACCTCGTCGACCGCGACGCGCTCGTCAAGGACGTGTACGCGGGCACCGCCACCCCGCTCTACTCCATCGTCCCCACCGGCATCGCCGGACACACCACCCCGTTCTTCGACCGCTACGGCGGCAGCCCGCAGGTGGACAAGGCCAAGGCCGTCCTGAAGGCCGCCGGCATCAACGGCAAGATCAAGCTGACCCTGTGGTCCACCCCGTCCCGCTACGGCCCCTCCACCGACCAGCAGTTCGAGGTCATCGCCAAGCAGCTCAACGACAGCGGCCTCTTCGAGGCCGACATGAAGTCCGTCGAGTACGAGCAGTACGAGAAGGACATCGAGGCCGGCAAGTACGGCGTCTACGTCAAGGGCTGGGTCCCCGACTACCCCGACGCCGACAACTTCACGCAGCCGTTCTTCGGCCCGGGCAACGTCCTGAAGAACAACTACGACAACAAGGAGATCACCGGGACGATCATCCCGTCGACCTCCGCCAAGTCCGACCGCACCGCGGCCAACACGGACTACAACCGGCTCCAGGACATCGTCGCCGAGGAAGTCCCGATCCTCCCGCTCTGGCAGGGCAAGCAGTACGCCGTCACCCGCCAGAACGTCAACGGCCTCCAGTGGTCCCTCGACGCCTCCACCGTCTTCCGCTTCTGGGAGATCAGCAAGGGCTGACCCCCACCGGGCCCCACGCACGAGCGGGCCGGCCGTCGCACAGGCGACCGCCGGCCCGCTCGCGTACGCGCCCGCCGCTACTGGGCGCCGGGACGCACCAGGCCGCTCTCGTACGCGTAGACCGCCGCCTGCACCCGGTCGCGCAGCCCCAGCTTCGTCAGCACGTGCCCCACGTGCGTCTTCACCGTCGTCTCGCTCACGAACAGATCCGCCGCGATCTCCGCGTTCGACAGGCCCCGGGCCACCAGCTTCAGCACCTCGACCTCCCGCTCCGTCAGCGTCCCCAGCGTGTTCGGCACGCTCTCGTCACCCGACGGAAGATGCCCCGCGTACTTGTCCAGCAGCCGCCGCGTGATGCTGGGCGCGAGCATCGCCTCACCCGCCGCGACCACCCGGATCGCCTGCACCAGCTCATTGGCCGGCGCATCCTTCAGCAGGAACCCGCTCGCCCCCGCCCGCAGCGCCTCCACCACGTACTCGTCCAGGTCGAAGGTGGTCAGCACCAGCACCTTCGCCGGCCCGTCCCGGCCCGGACCCGTGATCTGCCGGGTCGCCTCCACGCCGTCCATCCGCGGCATCCGGATGTCCATCAGCACCACGTCGGGCTGCAGCGCCCGCACCTGGTCCAGCGCCTGCAGACCGTCCCCGGCCTCCCCGACCACCGCCAGGTCGCCCTCCGCCTCCAGGATCATCCGGAAACCGGTGCGCAGCAGTGGCTGGTCGTCGACCAGAAGGACACGGATGGCCACGGGGGTCTCCCTCGAATTCGTCGGACGGCTCCGGCGGACGGCGCCCATTGTGCCCTGACCGGCCGGTCAGGAACCGTCCGGGCCGACCGCCCCGGGCCCCGCGGACTCCGCCGCGGGCCTCGGGATGATCATCAGAGGATAGGCCGGGGGAGTCCCCCCGAACTCCGGACACACCGACTGATGATCACACCAGCCGCACAGCTTCGTCGGCCGCGGACGCCACTCACCCGACTCCGTCGCCTCACGGATCGCCTCCCACAACGCCAGCAGCTTGCGCTCCACCCGCTCCAGATCCGCCACCACCGGGTCATACGTCAGCACGTCACCACTGCCCAGATACACCAGCTGAAGACGCCGCGGCACCACCTGCTTCAGCCGCCACACCACCAACGCGTAGAACTTCATCTGGAACAGCGCACCCTCGGCGTACTCCGCCCGCGGCGCCTTGCCCGTCTTGTAGTCGACGATCCGCACCTCACCCGTCGGCGCCACGTCCACCCGGTCGATGATCCCCCGCAACCGCAGCCCCGACTCCAGCTCCGTCTCCACGAAGAACTCCCGCTCCACCGGCTCCAGCCGCGTCGGGTCCTCCAACGTGAACCAGCGCTCCACCAGCGCCTCGGCCTCCGTCAGCCACCGCGCCAGCCCCGCCCCCTCATCACCCGCCGGAAACAACTCCGTCAGCTCCGGCCTCGCCTCCAGCAACCGGTCCCACTGCCCCGGAATCAACGCCTTCGCCCGCGGCGCCGTCCGCTCCTGCGCGGGATGGTCGAAGAGCCGCTCCAGCACCGCGTGCACCAGCGTCCCCCGCGTCGCCGCCGCACTCGGCTTCTCCGGCAGCCGGTCGATCACCCGGAACCGGTACAGCAACGGGCACTGCATGAAATCGCTCGCCCGCGAAGGGGAGAGCGAGGTCGGCGCCACAGCGCTCGGGCTCGCGTCGGCATCGGCTGCACCTGGCACAGCCCCGGGGCTCGTCGTCATGGACAAAACCCTACGACCCGCCACCGACAGCACGCGCATACCATCGACGACGAGCCCCCTCGCACTGCATGATCGGAGGACCACACACCGACATCACCACCGAACGACACCGCACCGACACGCACCGCACCACCGAACGAAGGACAGCCGTGGCAGACACCGACGAAACCGGCGAGCGCCCGGGCCGGCGCTCCGCACCGGGCGGCGGACTCCTCATGGGCCGCCCCTTCGGCGTACCCGTCTACGTCTCGCCCAGCTGGTTCCTCGTCGCCGCCCTCATCACCTGGGTCTTCGGCGACCAGCTCGACCGCGTCCTGCCCGACCTCGGCGCCGTCCGCTACCTCGTCTCCCTCTTCTTCGCCGTCGCCTTCTACGCCTCCGTCCTCGTCCACGAGCTCGCCCACACCGTCGCCGCCCTGCGCTTCAAACTCCCCGTGCGCCGCATCCAGCTCCAGTTCTTCGGCGGAGTCTCCGAGATCGAGAAGGAATCCGAGACCCCCGGCCGCGAATTCGTCCTCGCCTTCGTCGGCCCCCTGCTCTCCCTCCTCCTCGCCGGAGCCTTCTACCTCGGCATGAAGGCCGTCGACCCCGCCACCGTCCCCGGCGTCCTCCTCGCCGGACTGATGATCTCCAACCTGCTCGTCGCCGCCTTCAACCTGCTCCCCGGCCTCCCCCTCGACGGCGGCCGCATGCTCCGCGCAGTCATCTGGGGCATCACCGGCAAACCCATGGCCGGCACCGTCGCCGCCGCCTGGGTCGGACGCGGCCTCGCCCTCGCCGTCCTCCTCGGCCTGCCCCTGCTCACCCACACCGGACTCCTCGGCAACCGCACCGAAGAGATCGGCGGCATGGACACCGTCATGGACGCCCTCCTCGCCGCCATCCTCGCCGGCATCATCTGGACCGGCGCCGGCAACAGCCTGCGCATGGCCCGCCTGCGCGAACACCTCCCCGAGCTCCAGGCACGCAACCTCACCCGGCGCGCCATCCCCGTCGAGAACGCCACCCCCCTCTCCGAGGCCCTGCGCCGCGCCAACGAAGCCGGCGCCCGCGCCCTCGTCGTCGTCGACGGCCACGGCGACCCCACCGCCATCGTCCGCGAAAGCGCCATCGCCTCCGTCCCCGAACACCGCCGCCCCTGGGTCGCCGTCAGCACCCTCGCCCAGGACCTCACCGACGGCATGAAGGTTTCAGCCGAGCTCACCGGCGAAGAACTCCTCGACCACCTGCGCACCCACCCCGCCACCGAATACCTCGCCCTCGCACCCGGCGGAACCATCTACGGCGTCCTGTCCACCCTCGACGTCGAAAAAGCCTTCGTGAAGGCCATGGCACGGCCCCAGTCCTGAAGCCAATACACTGGTCACATGTCCGAACCGACCGGTGCCGCCCGCCGACGCGGGCCCTTCAAGGTCGGGGACCAGGTTCAGCTGACCGACCCCAAGGGCCGCCACTACACGTTCACGCTCGAAGCCGGGAAGAATTTCCACACCCACAAGGGTTCCTTCCCGCACGACGAGCTGATCGGTGCACCCGAGGGCAGCGTTGTCCGCACCACGGGCAACGTCGCCTACCTCGCGCTGCGCCCCCTGCTCCCCGACTATGTCCTGTCCATGCCCCGCGGTGCCGCCGTGGTCTACCCCAAGGACGCGGGCCAGATCCTGGCCTTCGCCGACATCTTCCCCGGCGCCCGCGTCGTCGAGGCAGGCGTGGGCTCCGGCTCCCTGAGCAGCTTCCTGCTGCGCGCCATCGGCGACCAGGGCATGCTCCACAGCTACGAACGCCGCGCGGACTTCGCCGAGATCGCCACCGCCAACGTCGAGCGCTACTTCGGAGGCCCGCACCCCGCGTGGCAGCTGACCGTGGGCGACCTCCAGGACAACCTGTCCGACACCGACGTCGACCGCGTGATCCTCGACATGCTCGCCCCCTGGGAATGCCTCGACGCGGTCTCCAAGTCGCTGGTCCCCGGCGGCATCCTGTGCTGCTACGTGGCCACCACCACCCAGCTGTCCAAGACCGTCGAGTCCATCCGCGAGATCGGCTGCTTCGCCGAACCGCAGCCGTGGGAGTCGATGATCCGCAACTGGCACGTCGAAGGCCTCGCCGTCCGCCCGGACCACCGGATGATCGGCCACACCGGCTTCCTCGTCACCGCCCGCCGCCTCGCGGACGGCGTCGAAGCACCCATGCGCCGCCGCCGCCCCGCCAAGGGCGCCTACGGCGAGGACTACGACGGCCCCGGCAGCGACCGCTCCGCGTAACCCTCCCGACCACCCCAACACGACGGCGCTGCGGCGCAGTTCCCCCCACCCGGCGGGAACTGCGCCACAGCGCCTTTTCGTTGCGTCCGGCCCCGGCCACCGCCGTAACCAGCCGCGCCGGACCCGGCCGTTCCACCCGCATGTGAGGTGTGGCACGATGCTGGCTCCCCGTCACCCTTCACAAGGAGACACCCCGCGTGCTGCACAGCCCCGCCGAGCCGAACCCGGCGCTGGACGACCTGGCGCACCGCCACGCCCGGCCCCTGCACTGGCTCGCCACGGCCACCGCCATGGCCGCCGTCGTAGCCGCCGCGGGCTTCCTCCAGCCGGCCAACGGCGCCGCCGGCACCCCCACCGCCACCGCGGCGCAACCCGCCGCGAACGGCCCCCAGGCCACCGCTCCCGACCCCGCGGGGGTCACATACCCCCTCGACTGCAAGGGCGCCCCCCAGACCGTCACCGCCACCGCCGACGGCGACCTCGACGGCGACGGACGCCCCGAGACGGTGGCCGCCGTCCGCTGCGAAGCCGGCTCCGGCACCCCGCCCCACGCGATCTACGTCCTCACCCAGGACCGCGCCGAAGGCTCCCGCCCCCGCGTCGTCGCCACCCTGCTCGACACCCCGCAACGCCAGAGCGTCACCGAGCTCACCGTGCGCGACCACGTCGTCACCGCGAGCCTCCTCGGCTACTCCACGCCCCAAATACCACGTTGCTGCCCGGACAAAAAACAGCTCTCCAAGTGGCGCTGGAGCGACGCGAAATTCCGCCAGGAGCTGACGGACTCGCCCGCCACACGTGTTTGAAGCGTCACTCCGCGTCCGGACCGAAGACTTCCACCCTGTCCGAAACGCGCCTTACGTGAATACAGTCCCCCGGACACTCCTTCGCCGAGTCGACCACGTCCTGCAGCAGCGTCAAGGGAACCGGAGTCGTCGCCCCCGCCTCCGTCAGCAGCTCGTCGTCCCCGCTCTTCACATACGCCAGACCATCGATGTCCAGCTCGAACACCTCGGGCGCGTACTGCGCGCAGATGCCGTCGCCGGTACAGAGGTCCTGGTCGATCCAGACCTCGAGTGGCTCCCCGGCCTCACCGACGACGCCCGCCGGAGCCTCCTGGTGCACGGTCATATCTCCTGCCGTTTCCTGCGCTGAGTGATCCATCCCGGACACCGCCCGCTGCAAGTCGCGCGAGCTTCGACGGGTGTTGAACACTTCGACCTTACAACCGGCCGCTTCCCGAGTTTGATGGGTGGGTATTTCCTTGGGGTGAGGGAGTACGCAAGGGTGAAGATCGGACACACCCCTACCGTCTTTGTGATCTAGGGGTTTCAATCACCACCAGCCCAGGTAGGGTCAGGAAGCGTCCAGCTCCCCTTGGAGGAGGTGAGGACCGTGGCAGCCCACGACGACGACATCAACCGCGGCATCCGGCCCGGGCGAGGGTCCGAGGACCCCGCCGGCCAGGTTGCCTATCTCGAGCAGGAAATCGCCGTCCTGCGACGTAAGCTCGCCGACTCTCCGCGACACACGAGGATTCTCGAAGAGCGGATCGTCGAGCTTCAGACAAATCTGGCCGGCGTCTCCGCACAGAACGAACGACTCGCGAATACCCTCCGTGAGGCCCGCGACCAGATCGTGGCCCTCAAGGAAGAAGTCGACCGGCTCGCACAGCCGCCGGCCGGCTTCGGTGTCTTCCTGCAGGCCAACGAGGACGGCACCGTCGACATCTTCACCGGAGGCCGAAAGCTCCGCGTGAACGTGAGCCCCAGCGTCGAACCGGAAGACCTCCGGCGCGGCCAGGAGGTCATGCTCAACGAAGCACTCAACGTGGTCGAGGCCATGGCCTACGAGCGCGCCGGGGACATCGTCACCCTCAAGGAGATCCTCGAGGACGGCGAGCGCGCCCTGGTGGTCGGGCACACCGACGAGGAAAGGGTGGTGAGGCTCGCCGAGCCGCTCCTGGACGTCACCATCCGCCCCGGCGACGCCCTGCTGCTCGAACCGCGCTCCGGCTACGTCTACGAAGTGGTCCCCAAGAGCGAGGTCGAGGACCTCGTCCTCGAAGAGGTCCCCGACATCGACTACGACAAGATCGGCGGCCTGGGCGACCAGATCGAGCTGATCCGCGACGCGGTCGAGCTCCCGTACCTCTACCCCGACCTCTTCAAGGAACACGAACTGCGCCCGCCGAAGGGCATCCTGCTCTACGGCCCCCCCGGCTGCGGCAAGACGCTCATCGCCAAAGCCGTCGCCAACTCCCTTGCCAAGAAGGTCGCCGAGGTGACCGGACAGGCCCAGGGCAAGTCCTACTTCCTCAACATCAAGGGACCCGAGCTCCTCAACAAGTACGTCGGCGAGACCGAGCGGCACATCCGCCTCGTCTTCCAGCGTGCCCGCGAGAAGGCCAGCGAGGGCACCCCCGTCATCGTCTTCTTCGACGAGATGGAATCCCTCTTCCGCACCCGCGGATCCGGCGTCAGCTCGGACGTGGAGAACACCATCGTCCCCCAGCTCCTCGCCGAGATCGACGGCGTGGAAGGCCTGGAGAACGTCATCGTCATCGGCGCCTCCAACCGCGAGGACATGATCGACCCGGCCATCCTGCGCCCCGGCCGCCTCGACGTGAAGATCAAGATCGAGCGCCCGGACGCCGAGGCCGCCAAGGACATCTTCGCCAAGTACCTCAAGGCCTCCCTGCCCCTGCACACGGACGACCTGTCCGAACACCAGGGCTCCCCGGCCGGCACCGTCCACAGCATGATCCAGACCGTCGTCGAGCAGATGTACGCCGAAACCGAGGAAAATCGCTTCCTTGAGGTCACGTACGCCAACGGCGACAAGGAAGTCCTCTACTTCAAGGACTTCAACTCGGGCGCCATGATCCAGAACATCGTGGACCGCGCGAAGAAGATGGCCATCAAGGCCTTCCTCGAACACAACCAGAAGGGCCTGCGCGTCTCCCACCTCCTCCAGGCTTGCGTGGACGAGTTCAAGGAGAACGAGGACCTGCCCAACACCACCAACCCGGACGACTGGGCCCGAATCTCCGGCAAGAAGGGCGAACGGATCGTATTCATCCGCACCCTCGTCACCGGAAAGCAAGGCGCCGACACCGGACGCTCCATCGACACGGTGGCGAATACCGGTCAGTACCTCTGACCCTGCGGAGCGGCTGCGGATGCCCTCCCCGGGCATCCGCAGCCGACTGCTTTACCGGCAGAATCCAGCCGGTCACCACACGAATTCAATGACAGAAACGATCTCCCCACGAGCGCGATGTGGTTCTAGGCTCTTCCATACCGCAGCGGGACGCGCAGTGCGGGGACGGGCACCGCACCGAAAACAGGCACGACACGCGCACCGGAGCACCAGCGGTACTTGAGCGCCGCTCCCGCAGGGAGCGCCGCCGGGCAAGGAGGGCCGCATGACCGTACGGCGAGTAATGGGGATCGAGACGGAGTACGGGATCTCCGTCCCGGGCCACCCGAACGCCAATGCCATGCTCACCTCGTCCCAGATCGTCAACGCCTACGCGGCGGCGATGCACCGGGCGCGCCGCGCCCGCTGGGACTTCGAGGAGGAGAATCCGCTGCGGGACGCCCGGGGCTTCGACCTCGCCCGCGAGGCCGCGGACAACAGCCAGCTCACCGACGAGGACATCGGCCTCGCCAACGTCATCCTCACCAACGGCGCACGGCTCTACGTCGACCACGCACACCCCGAATACAGCTCGCCCGAGATCACCAACCCGCTCGACGCCGTCCTCTGGGACAAGGCCGGCGAACGGATCATGGCCGAGGCCGCCGTCCGCGCCGCCCAGCTGCCCGGCGCCCAGCCGATCCACCTCTACAAAAACAACACCGACAACAAGGGCGCCTCCTACGGCACGCACGAGAACTACCTGATGAAGCGGGAAACCCCCTTCTCGGACATCGTGCGCCACCTGACCCCCTTCTTCGTCTCACGCCTCGTCTTCACCGGCGCGGGACGCGTGGGCATCGGCCAGGACGGCCGCGAGCACGGCTTCCAGATCAGCCAGCGCGCGGACTACTTCGAGGTCGAGGTCGGCCTGGAGACCACCCTCAAGCGGCCCATCATCAACACCCGCGACGAACCGCACTCCGACGCCGAGAAGTACCGCCGGCTCCACGTGATCATCGGAGACGCCAACCTCTCCGAGATCTCCACCTACCTCAAACTGGGCACCACCGCCCTCGTCCTGTCCATGATCGAGGACGGCTTCATCAACGTCGACCTGGCCGTCGACCAGCCCGTACGCACCCTCCACCAGGTCTCCCACGACCCGGACCTGCACCACCTGATCACGCTGCGCAGTGGGCGCACGCTCACGGCCGTGCAACTCCAGATGGAGTACTTCGAGCTGGCCAGGAAGTACGTCGACGAACGTTTCGGGACCGACGCGGACGAGCAGACCAAGGACGTGCTGGCGCGCTGGGAAGACGTCCTCGGCCGGCTGGAGACCGACCCGATGAGCCTGTCGGGAGAATTGGACTGGGTCGCCAAGCGGGAGATCCTCGAAGGCTACCGGCGCCGCGACGGCCTCGGCTGGGACGCGGCGCGCCTGCACCTGGTGGACCTCCAGTACGCGGACGTACGGCCCGAGAAGGGCCTGTACAACCGCCTGGTGGCCCGAGGCAAGATGAAGCGGCTGGTGGACGAGCCGGCGGTCGAGCGGGCGGTGGGCAAGCCCCCGGAGGACACCCGGGCCTACTTCCGCGGCCGCTGCCTGGAGCAGTACGCGGACGACGTGGCCGCGGCCTCCTGGGACTCGGTGATCTTCGACCTCCCCGGCCGCGACTCGCTCCAGCGGGTCCCGACGCTGGAACCCCTGCGGGGGACGCGGAACCACGTCAAGGAGCTCCTGGACCGCTGCCGTACGGCGGAGGACCTGGTGCGGGTGCTTTCGGGTCAGTGAGAGGGCCTGAAGGGGCCTGAAAGGGCCCCGGTCAGGGAATCATGAAATCAGCCGGACGTTATGAAAGTGCGGGGACGAATGTCGGACCCTGCTTGTAGGGTCCGGCGTAGGGTCTGATCTTGAGAGATCCCGAATCCCGGGGTCTTTCGACATGAGCATGCGAACCGAGCGGGGTGAGGTAGACATGGCGACCAAGGACACCGGCGGCGGACAGCAGAAGGCGACGCGCTCGACCGAGGAGGTCGAGGAGGCGGCGGTCGAGGAATCGACCGACCTCAAGGAGCGCCAGGAGAAGCTCTCCGACGACGTCGACTCCGTACTCGACGAGATTGACGACGTCTTGGAAGAGAATGCCGAGGATTTCGTGAGGTCGTTCGTCCAAAAGGGTGGCGAGTAGAGGCCGCCGGGGCCATTTGACCTTCGAAGCGAAGGTCGGGGGGTTGGGGTGGTCGAAGCGGCGCCTGAGGGCACGAAACGCTGCTCGCGATGCAAGCGCGTCCAGCCGTACGAGGCCTTCGCGAGTAATCGGGCCATGCGGGACGGAATGCAGGCGTATTGCCGTGCATGCCAGGCCGAGCATTACAAGCAGAGGCAAGAGGCGAAGGGGCGGACGGTCCGGGTCAAGATTCCCGTGCCGTCCGGGCATAAGCGATGTCCCCAGTGCGGGGAGATCAAGCCTCACTCGGAGTGGGAGCGCAACAAGACGAGCTCTGACGGCTGGGCCAGCTACTGCAGAGAGTGCCGGGCGCAGCGGAACCGCGCTTCGTACTTCAAGCGCCACTATGGCATCACCGAAGTCGAGCGTGACGCCATGATCGCGGCCCAGGGCGGTACCTGCCTGCTCTGTCGAACAGCTTCGGCGGAGCACGTTGATCACGATCATCAGACGGGTAAGGTCCGAGGCGTACTGTGCTTCAGCTGTAACGCAGCCCTGGGGCAGTTCAAGGATCGGCCGGACGTCATACGGCGTGCAGCCGCTTACGTGGAAGGAAACCTGTGGAACCCAACACTCGTAGCACAGGGCGTCTACCGGCAGCCTTCCTGACGCCGGGGTCTTCGTCCTTCATGGACTTCCTGGGGGCGCACTCGCCCGAGATGCTGCCCGGCAACCGCAAGCTGCCGGAGGGTGTCGTCGAGGCGCCGCACGGGACGACCATCGTCGCCGCCACCTTCCCCGGCGGGGTCGTGCTCGCCGGTGACCGGCGGGCGACCATGGGGAACATGATCGCGCAGCGGGACATCGAGAAGGTGTTCCCGGCCGACGAGTACTCCGCGGTGGGCATCGCCGGTACGGCCGGCCTGGCCGTGGAGATGGTGAAGCTGTTCCAGCTGGAGCTGGAGCACTTCGAGAAGGTAGAGGGGACGACCCTCTCGCTCGAGGGCAAGGCGAACCGGCTGTCGACCATGATCCGGAGCAATCTGGGCATGGCGATGCAGGGGCTGGCCGTGGTGCCGCTGTTCGCGGGGTACGACGAGGCCAAGGAGAAGGGCCGGATCTTCTCCTACGACGTGACCGGCGGCCGCTCCGAGGAGCACGGCTTCGCCGCCACCGGTTCGGGTTCGATCTTCGCCCGTGGCTCCATGAAGAAGTTGTACCGCGACGACCTGACGGAGCAGCAGGCCACCACCCTCGTCGTGCAGGCCCTCTATGACGCCGCCGACGATGACTCGGCGACCGGTGGACCGGACCTGTACCGCCGGATCTTCCCGATCGTCACCGTCATCACCGACGAGGGCTTCCGCAGGCTCAGCGAGGAGGAGTCCTCCGAGCTCGCCCGCGCCATCACGGAGCGGCGCATGGAGCAGCCCGACGGGCCGCGCGCCGCCCTGCTCTGACCATCCGCCGTTCCGTAGGAGCCCAGAAGAAAGGGACGGACCACCGGTGTCGACTCCGTTCTATGTGTCACCCCAGCAGGCCATGGCCGACCGGGCGGAATACGCCCGGAAGGGCATCGCCCGCGGTCGCAGCCTTGTCGTGCTGCAGTACGCCGACGGCATCGTGTTCGTCGGTGAGAACCCGTCCCGTGCGCTGCACAAGTTCAGTGAGATCTATGACCGGATCGGCTTCGCGGCGGCCGGTAAGTACAACGAGTACGAGAACCTGCGGATCGGTGGTGTGCGGTACGCGGATCTGCGCGGGTACACCTATGACCGTGACGATGTGACGGCCCGTGGGCTGGCGAACGTGTACGCGCAGACGCTCGGCACGATCTTCTCCAGTGCGGGTGAGAAGCCGTACGAGGTGGAGTTGGTCGTCGCGGAGGTGGGTGCGACGGCTGCCGGGGATCAGATCTACCGGCTTCCGCACGACGGGTCGATCGTCGACGAGCACGGTTCGGTGGCGGTCGGTGGGAACGCCGAGCAGATCAGTACGTTCCTGGACCAGCGGCACCGGGACGGGATGACGCTGTCCGAGGCGTTGAAGCTGGCGGTGCAGGCGCTGTCGAGTCAGGCGAACGGGACGGACAAGGCGATTCCGGCGGAGCGGCTGGAGGTCGCGGTGCTGGACCGGACGCGGGCGCAGCAGCGGAAGTTCAAGCGGATTCGGGGCCGGCAGTTGGCGCGGTTGCTGGAGGCTGATGTTCCGGCGGCGGCGCAGGCGGATGCGGTGTCGAATGACGAGGCGCCGGAGGACGACGCCGAGTAGGGCGTGGGTTGAGGTGGTGGGGCCCCGGTTCGCCGTTCGCGGCGGGCCGGGGCTTCGTCGTGTCCGGGGTCCGGGGCCTGGGCCGGGGCGCTGCGTCGTGTCAGGGGGTGGGGGCGGGGCCGGTGGAGTCGCGGACGACGAGGTGGACGGGGATGTCGGGGGCGGTCCAGGGGGTTTGGTCGAGGACGGTGAGGAGGGCGTTCATGCCTTGTTCGCCGACGCGTTCGGCGGGGAGGTGGACGGTGGTGAGTTCGGGTTCGACGGCGGTGGCGAGGGCGAGGTCGTCGAAGCCGGTGACGGAGAGGTCCTCGGGGACGCGCAGGCCGAGGCGGCGGGCGGCCTTGCAGGCGCCGGCGGCGAGGATGTCGTCGTCGCAGACGATGGCGGTGGGCCGGTCCTGGGGGGTGCTGAGGGTGGTTTCCATGGCCGTGCGGGCGTCGTGGACGGTGAGGGGGGACCGTACGGTGCGCAGCTGGGTGTGGGGGCCCAGGAGGGCTCTGAGGGCTTCGGCGCGGGTGTCGAAGGTCCAGGAGTCGATGGCGGAGGCGAGGTGGAGGAAGCGGCGGTGGCCGAGGGTGAGGAGGTGGGTGGTGATCTGGCGCATGCCGTCGGCCATGGCGAGGTTGACGTGGGCGGCGGCGTTGCCGGCGGTGGGGTCGCTGTCGAGCATGACGAGGGGGAGGGTGTTGCCGCCGATGGCGTGGAGGGCGTCGGCGGCCATGGAGGAGGCGATGACTCCGTCGAGGGCGGCGCTGGCGGAGGCGAAGGGGTCGCGGGCGGGGCCGGTGCCGTCGGGGGAGGGGTAGAGGACGACGCCGAAGCCGTGTTCGGCGGCGATGCGGGCGGCGCCGGTGTAGACGCGGGCGAAGAATTCGTTGGTGAGGGCGGGGACGACGAGGAGGGCGGTGCGGGTGGAGCCGAGGCGGAGGTTGCGGGCGGCGAGGTTGGGGCGGTAGCCGAGGCGGGCGGCGGTTTCGCGGACGTGGGTGGCGGTGCGTTCGGAGACGCGGCCGGGCCATTTGTCGCCGAGGACGAGGGAGACGGTGGCCTGGGAGACCCCGGCGGCGGTGGCGACGTCGCGGCTGGTGGGTCTCGTCACAGGGGGCTCCTGGAGTGCGTGGTCGGGCGGCGGTGCGGGGTGTGCGGGGGGTTGGTCGGGTGGACCGGTGGGTTGGGGCCATGGTACGTATAACGAGTCGCGTTATACGTATTACCCCGGCTGGTTCCGGGCAGGAAGGGGGCGGTCATGGCCGCGGGGTATGCGGAGCTGCTGGGGACCCGGCACGCCGCGAGGCTGCTGGTGGGCACGTTGGTGGGCCGGCTGCCGAACGCGGTGGCGCCGATCGCGATCGTGCTGTTCACGCGGGCGGAGGGCGGCAGCTACACGCTGGCGGGGGCGCTGGCCGCCGCGTACGGCGTGGCCAATGCGGTGGGTCAGCCGTTGCTCGGCCGGGCGGTGGACCTGTTCGGGCAGCCGCGGGTGCAGCTGCCGGCGGCGGTGGTGTCGGCGCTGGGGATGGTGTGGCTGGCGCTGTCGGGTACCGGGTCGGTGGTGGCGGCCTATGCGGCGGTGGTGGTGGCGGGGCTGTTCACGCCGCCGCTGGAGGGCGGGCTGCGGGCGCTGTGGCCGAGCGTGCTGGGCGGGCGCGAGGAGAACGTGCACGCGGCGTACGCGATGGACGCGGTGGCCCAGGAGGTCATGTTCACGGTCGGTCCGCTGCTGGTGACGCTGTTCGTGGCGCTGTGGTCGCCGGCGGGGGCGCTGGTGGCACTCAATGTGATCGGGGTGCTGGGGGCGCTGTCGGTGGTGGTCAGTGAGCCGTCGCGGCGGTGGCGTTCGGCGCCCCGGGAGGCGCACTGGCTGGGGGCGCTGCGTTCGCGCGGGCTGCTGGCGCTGCTGGGTGCGTTCTTCTTCGTGGGGACGGCGCTGGGTTCGATCACGGTGGCGGGTGTGGCGTATGCGGACGATCACGGGGACCAGGCGGTGTACGGCTGGCTGATGGCGGCCGTGGGTCTGGGTGCGCTGGTCGGCGGTGTGGCCTACGGGGCGCGCCGGTGGGCGGGTGCGCCGGAGCGGCGGCTGCGGCTGCTGGTGGCGTTGCTGGCGGCTGGTTATCTGCCGTTGACGCTGACGCCGGGTCCGGTGGCGATGACGGCGCTGGCGGCGCTCGCGGGTGTGTTCCTGGCGCCTGCGCTGGCGTGTGCGTTCATCGTGGTGGACCGGCACGCGCCGGCGGGCACGGTGACGGAGGCGTTCTCGTGGCTGGTGACGTTCTTCGGGGTGGGGGCGGCGATCGGTACGGCGGTGGCGGGTCCGGTGGTGGAGTTCGGTGGTACGGCGGCGGGCTTCGGGGTGGCGAGTGTGGCGGGCGGTGCGGCGCTGGCGGTGCTGATGGTCACTCAGCGGGTGATGGCAACTGGCGGCAGGAGCCGCACGGTGGCGGGTTCGGCTGACGGGGTGTCGGACGGGGCGAGCGGGGCGCCGTCGGGGGCCTCGTCGGCGGGCTGAGCCGCGGGCCGAACCGGGGCTGAACCGGGGGCTGGGGGGCCGGTTCTCCGGCCGTTTCGCGGAACTGATCGAAACGGCGCTCCCGATCCCGGTTTCAGAAGAGGGCAGAAGGCGTAATGTTCAGTCATGGACCGCCGCATTTTCGGGCTGGAGAACGAGTACGGCGTCACGTGCACGTTCAGGGGACAGCGCCGACTGTCTCCTGACGAAGTGGCGCGCTACCTCTTCCGCCGTGTTGTGTCATGGGGCCGCAGCAGCAATGTCTTCCTGCGGAACGGTGCCCGTCTGTACCTCGACGTGGGTTCGCATCCGGAATATGCAACACCCGAATGCGACAACGTGACCGAACTGGTCACGCACGACAAGGCCGGCGAGCGCATTCTCGAAGGTCTGCTCGTCGATGCCGAACGGCGCCTGCACGAGGAGGGAATCGCGGGCGACGTCTATCTCTTCAAGAACAACACCGACTCGGCGGGCAACTCGTACGGCTGCCACGAGAACTACCTGGTGGCCCGGCACGGGGAATTCTCCCGCCTGGCGGACATTCTCATTCCGTTCCTCGTCACGCGGCAGTTGATCTGCGGCGCCGGCAAGGTGCTGCAGACCCCCCGGGGTGCGGTCTACTGCGTGAGCCAGCGGGCGGAGCACATCTGGGAGGGCGTGAGCTCGGCGACGACGCGTTCGCGGCCGATCATCAACACCCGGGACGAGCCGCACGCGGACGCCGAGCGCTACCGGCGGCTGCACGTGATCGTCGGGGACTCGAACATGTCCGAGACGACCATGCTGCTCAAGGTCGGGGCCACCGATCTGGTGCTGCGCATGATCGAGGCGGGCACGGTGATGCGGGACCTGACCCTGGAGAACCCGATCCGGGCGATCCGCGAGGTCAGTCACGACATCACGGGTCAGCGCAAGGTGCGGCTGGCGAGCGGCCGGGAGGCCTCGGCGCTGGAGATCCAGCGGGAGTACTACGACAAGGCGGTGGACTTCGCCGAGCGCCGGGGGATCCGTACCGGTGTGGTGGACCAGGTGCTGGAGCTGTGGGGCCGCACGCTGGACGCCATCGACGCTGAGGACCTGGACCGGATCGGGACCGAGATCGACTGGGTGATGAAGTACCAGCTGATCGAGCGGTACCGGGGCAAGCACAACATGACCATGTCGAATCCGCGGGTGGCTCAGATAGACCTCGCGTATCACGACATCCACCGGCGGCGCGGGCTGTACTACCTGCTGGAGCGCAAGGGGCAGGCGGCGCGGATCTGCAACGACCTGAAGATCTTCGAGGGCAAGTCGGTGCCCCCGCAGACGACGCGGGCGCGGTTGCGCGGTGACTTCATCCGCCGGGCGCAGGAGCAGCGGCGGGACTTCACGGTGGACTGGGTGCACCTGAAGCTCAATGATCAGGCGCAGCGGACGGTGCTGTGCAAGGACCCGTTCCGGTCGGTGGACGACCGGGTGGAGAAGCTGATCGCCGGCATGTAGGACCCGTGGTGTGACATCGCACTCTCGGCAGGGCCCCGTACGTCTCTCGTACGGGGCCCTGCGCACGCCTTAGAGTGGCGGCGACCGCCTTGCCGTCTGAGATCTGAGGAACACGTGCGCCGACTTGCCGGCCTGCTGGTCGTACCCCTTCTGCTGCTGACGACAGCAGCGTGTGGTGACGACAGCGGCTCCGACTCCGCCCAGATGAAGAACGGGGTGCCCGCCATCACCAAGGGCGCCAAGTTCGGGGAGACGCCCACCCTGTCGAAGGGGAAGGGCGAGCCGCCCAAGGAGCTGAAGGTGGTGACCATCAGCGAGGGCACCGGGCAGGTGCTGAAGAAGAACGACATCGCGCAGGTGAACTACCTCGGCCAGGTGTGGGACGGCAAGGAGCCGTTCGACCAGAGCTTCGGCAAGCCCGCGCCGTTCGACCTGACGATCGGCGCCGGCGCCGTCATCAAGGGCTGGGACCAGGGCCTGGAGGGCCAGAAGGTCGGCAGCCGTGTCGAGCTGGTGATCCCGCCGGAGCTCGGCTACGGCGCGCAGGGTTCGCCCCCGAAGATCAAGGCGAACGCCACGCTGGTCTTCGTCGTGGACATCCTCAAGGGTGCGACCGTCCCGGCCTCGGCCACGGGCAAGGAAGTCGCCCAGGAGAACAAGGACCTGCCCAAGGTCGGTACGAACACGGACGGCAAGGAAGTCTCCGTGAGCGTCCCGAAGGACACCGCCGAGCCGGCCAAGCTGGTCTCGAACTACGTCCTGGAGGGTGACGGGGCGGTGGTCAAGGACACCGACACCGTCGTGGTGAAGTTCAACGGGAAGACCTGGAAGGACGACAAGACCTTCGAGAGCACCTACACCACCGACCAGACGGTCACCTGGCCGCTGAAGGAGCTGTCGGTGGCGGGCCTGAAGGACGGTCTGGTCGGCAAGAAGGCCGGCAGCCGCATCCTGCTGGTCATCCCGCCGGACCAGGGCTTCGGTGACAAGGAGCAGGGGACGATCCCGGCGAAGTCGACGCTGGTCTTCAGCCTCGACATCCTCGCGGTGATGTAAGACTGTTCCGGTTGACCGGTTCGTACGTATGAGGAGCAGTTTCGTGAGCGACAAGCTCGAGAAGCCCGAGATCGACTTCCCCGAGGGTCCGGTTCCGACCGACCTGGTCAAGGAGGACATCTGGCTGGGCGACGGCGCCGAGGCCAAGGCCGGCGACAGGGTCTCCGTCCACTACGTGGGCGTGGCCTTCTCCACCGGTGAGGAGTTCGACGCCTCCTGGAACCGCGGTTCCGCGCTGCAGTTCCAGCTCGGTGTCGGCCAGGTCATCGCCGGCTGGGACCAGGGCGTCCAGGGCATGAAGGTCGGCGGCCGTCGCAAGCTGACGATCCCCGCCCACCTCGCCTACGGGGACCGTGGCGCGGGCGCCGCGATCGCCCCGGGCGAGACGCTGATCTTCGTCTGCGACCTCGTCAAGGTCGGCTGATCCGGACATCCGCGATCAGTGGAGGGGCCCCCGCCGTCCGGCGGGGGCCCCTCGCTTTTGTCCGGGCGCGCCGGGGCGGTACGGTCACGGTCACGGGTCCGTGCGCCACAGGCGCCGGTCCGCGCGTGGTGTGACGGTCCGACGGATGTGTACGCGGAGAAGGGCGGAAGGGCGTCGATGGCGATTGCCAAGGCCGAGCGGCTGATGAATCTGGCGCTGTGTCTGCTCGGGACGCGCCGCCCGCTCAGCAAGCGCGAGTTGCGCGGTTCCATCGAGGCCTACATGGAGGCCGGCAACGACGAGTCCTTCAACCGCATGTTCGAGCGGGACAAGGACGATCTGCGCGAACTCGGCCTGGTCATCGAGACGGTGGAGAACCTGGAGGGCGAAACCGGTTATCTGGCCCGCCGGGACAGCAACCGGCTGCCGCCCGTCTCCCTGGACGCCGAGGAGGCCGCCGCCCTGGGGCTGGCGGCCAAGGTCTGGCAGCAGGCCCGCCTCGCCGGGGCGGCCAGCGGCGCGCTGCAGAAGCTGCGCGCGGGCGGGATGCCGGAGGCGGGGGACCCGTACCAGGGGCAGCACAGTGCCATCGAGCCGCGCATCCCGGTCCACGAGGCGGCGTTCGAGCCGCTGATGCTGGCCTGCCGGGACCGCAGGCCGGTGGTCTTCGACTACCGCAAGTCCACCGCGGCGCGGCCCGAGACCCGTCAGGTGGAGCCGTGGGCGCTGGAGTGCTGGCGCGGCCACTGGTACCTGGCGGGCTACGACCGCGACCGCGGGGCGGAGCGGGTGTTCCGGCTCTCCCGGATCACCGGCAAGGTCCGCTCCCGGGCGGCGAAGTACACCGCGCAGGTGCCCGACGTGGTGACCGTACGGGAGACCGTGGCGCGGTGGGCCGGGGAGAGCGCGGAGCGTTCCGCGCTGATCCGGCTGCGGGCCGGGGCGGGATATCCGCTGCGGGCCAAGGCCACGGCGGTCAGCGAGGGCGCGGACGGCTGGGACGAGCTGGAGATCCCCTACGGGCACGGGCTGGACGCCTGGCTGGTGGAGTTCGGGCCGGACGTCGTGGTGGTCGGGCCGGCCGATCTGCGGGCCGACGTGGTGGACCGGCTGCGGGCCGTCGCCGGGGCCTGACGGTCCGACGGGGCGCCCGCGGCCGGCCGGCACACCGTCCGGGGGCCGCGCGGGCCGCCCACCTGAGATTCGCGACATCCACACGACGTGCCCTGAGGGGGAGACGTACCAGCATGGCTGCCAACGCCATCGACCAGACCCGCCGGATGCTGTCCCTGGTGACGTACCTGCGCGAGCGCCCCGGTGCGCACGTCGCGGACGTCGCGCGCGCGTTCGGGATCACCGAGGACGAGCTGATCTCGGACCTCGACGTGCTGCCCATGTGCGGGACCAGCTTCCGCGGCGGGGACCTGCTCGACATCGACACGGACGGGGAGCGGATCTGGTGGCGCAACCCCGACGCGTCGGGGGAGTCCACCGCCGAGCCGCTGCGGCTGGCCGCCGACGAGGCGACCGCGCTGCTGGTCGCCGCGCGCGCGGTGGCGACCCTGCCCGGTCTGCGCGAGAGCGACCGGGACGCCCTGCTGCGGGCCACCGCCAAGCTGGAGGCGGCCGCGGGCGAGGCGGCCGGGGCCAGCTCGCGGCTGTCGGTGACCTTCGAGTCGGAGGGCGGGGTCTTCGCGGACGTCGACCGGGCCATCGCGGAGCGCCGACGGCTGTGGCTGCGCTACTACTCGCCGGCGCGCGACGAGCTCACCGAGCGCAAGGTCGATCCGATCCGGCTGTTCGCGGTGGGGCACACGTACATGGAGGGCTGGTGCCACCTCTCCGAGGCCCGGCGCACCTTCCGCCTGGACCGGGTCGCGGAGATCCGGCTGCTGGACGAGCGGGCGGAGCCGCCCGCCATCGAGCCGCGCGACCTGTCCGAGGGGCTGGTGCAGCCCGCCGCCGAGGACCCGGAGGTCGTGGTCGAGGTGGGGCCGGGCGGCCGCTGGGTCGCCGAGTACTACCCGCACGACAGTGCGGAGGAGCTGGCCGAGGGGGGACTGCGGATCACGCTGCGCAGCCCGGACCCGGCCTCGCTGCGCCGGCTCGCGCTGCGGCTGGGCCGCGAAGGGCGGATCGTGGCTCCCGCCGAGCTCGCGGAGAGTGCCCGCAGCGCCGCGCGGGAAGCCTTGGCGGGGTACGGGGAACAGGTCTGAGGGGAGCAGCGGTCGATGTCGTCTGCCTACGGGTCCGTCGCCTTCAAGGCGGCCTGTCCCGACTGCCGGGCCCGCTTCGAGCTGGAGGCCGGCGCCCTGCGACTGGTCATAGGCGGCAGCCGGCGGACCACCTTCTACTCCTTCACCTGCCCCGAGTGCGGCGCGGTCGTGCGCAAGCCGGCCGGTGAGCGGATCGTGGAGCTACTGACCGGCGGCGGGGTGAGCACCCTGCGCAGCGTCTGACCGGGTCCGGCCGCGGGGCCGCGCGGGCGGGGCGCGGGAGCCGCTCGGACAGGGGCTAGGCTCGGCCCCATGCTGTGGCCGATGTTCGCAATTGCCCTCGGGTTCCTCTCCCTCGCCGTGCTCGCCGTCCTGGCCGGCCGGGTCTACGTGGAGGTGCGCCGCCTGTCCGTACAGGTCGGGCAGGCCAGTCGCCGGATCGGCGACGCCTCGGGGGATCTGGAGCGGGCGGCGGCCGACCTGGCCCGGGCGGGCCGCGACGTGCGTCCTTAGACCGGGACGAATCGGTGTGACCGGGGCGGGGAAAAGGGTGGCGGCGGCAAGCCGGAAGACGCCGGGGGATTGCCGGGCGTTCACCACCTGGGGTTACGATCCTCGGTAGAGACCGTCCCAGGCGCCCGTCGGGTGTGCAGTGAACCTCGCAGCAAAGGAAGATACCTATGTTCGGCAACCTCAGGGGTTGGGAAATCTTCGTCATTCTCGGGGTCGTCATCCTGCTGTTCGGCGCGAAGAAGCTGCCGGACATGGCCCGCTCCCTCGGCAAGTCGGCCCGCATCCTCAAGAGCGAGGCCAAGGCCATGAAGAAGGACGGCGAGGCCGACGACGCCGCCGCGGCCGCTCCCGCCGCGGACGCCTCCGCGCAGCAGCCCGTCGCCCCGCGCACCATCCAGGCGGCGCCCGGTGACGTCACGAGCTCCCGGCCGGTGAGCGAGCCGAACCGCACCGCCCAGGGCTGACACAGCCGTACGCGCCAGTCATCTGCAACGAGACAAGGGACGTGGGTTGCTCAAGTCTGCCCGCAAGCAGGGGAAAGCGGACAAGGACGCCGAAGGGCGGATGCCTCTTGTCGAGCACCTGCGTGAGCTGAGAAACCGTCTGCTGAAGTCGGTCCTGGCGATCCTGCTGATCACGCTGGTGTCCGCCTTCTTCTACAAGGACCTCATCGACTTCATGCTGAAGCCGATGCTGGACTCCGTCGGCTGCACCGACGGGGTGGTCTCGCAGCGCAACGGCCGGCCCTGCGCCGACATGACCGTGAACGGCCTCATCGCGCCGTTCTCGATCGCCCTGAAGGTCTCGCTCACCGCCGGCGTGGTCCTCTCCGCGCCGGTGTGGCTCTTCCAGCTGTGGGCGTTCACCGCCCCCGGCCTGCACAGCCACGAGAAGAAGTACGCGATGAGCTTCGTCGCGGTCGGCGCGCCCCTGTTCGGCGCCGGCGCGGTGCTCGCGTACAAGATCCTGCCCCAGACCGCGATGGTCCTGCTCGACTTCACGCCCGAGCACGCGCGCAACCTGCTGCCGGTCGACGACTACCTCGACCTGGTCACGCGCATGGTCGTCGTCTTCGGTCTGGCCTTCGAGCTGCCCCTGCTGCTGATCCTGCTGAACTTCACCGGCGTCCTGACCGCGAAGCGGCTGGGGGGCTGGTGGCGCGGCATGGTGCTGGGCATCACGGTCTTCTCCGCGTTCGCCACGCCGACCGGTGACCCGCTGACGATGCTGTCGCTGGCCGTCCCGATCGTGGCGCTCTACTTCATCGCGCTCGGCATCTGCCTGGTCAACGACCGCAGGCGCAAGCGCAACGACCCCGACGCGGGCCTGGACGACGACGAGGCCTCCGTACTGGACCTGACACCGGCCCCGATCGGTGCCATGGAAGCGGTCCCGGCGCCGGCGGCGCTGCCCGGGCAGGCCGACGGCGGGCGCCAGCGGATCAACGGTTACGACGACGCGACCTGACAGGTACATTCCGGTGGGTGAGCTCTGAGATCACCCTCTTCGTCAATCCCACCGCCGGACGCGGCCGGGGCGCGTACGCCGCGCAGCCGGCCGCTTCCGCGTTGCGTGCGGCGGGCTTCTCGGTGAGAACCGTCGTCGGGACCGACGGTGCCGACGCGCTGGCCCGCCTCGGCGCCGTGGTGCGCGAGGGGACCGGCGCGGTGATCGCGGTGGGCGGCGACGGGGTGGTCTCGCTGGCCCTGCAGGCCCTGGCGGGGACCTCGGTGCCGCTCGGCGTGGTCGCGGTGGGCACCGGCAACGACTTCGCGCGGGCGCTGGGGCTGCCCGTACGGGAGCCGGCCCGGGCGGGGCGGATGGCCGCCGACGCCCTGAAGGAGGGCCGCATCCGGGACGTCGACCTGGGGCGGGTCGGGGCCACTTGGTACGGGACCGTGCTGGCCTCGGGCTTCGACTCGCGGGTCAACGACCGGGGCAACCGGATGCGGCTGCCCGCCGGCCGCTTCAAGTACGACTTGGCGATGATCGCGGAGCTGGCCGCCTTCCGGCCGGTCGCCTACCGCATCACCCTGGACGACGGCCCGGTGATCGAGACCGAGGCCACGCTGGTGGCCGTCGGCAACGGCTCCACCTACGGCGGGGGCATGCGCATCTGTGCGGACGCCGTCACCGACGACGGGCTCTTCGACGTCACGGTGGTCGGTGACTGCAGCCGGACCACGCTGCTCAAGGTCTTCCCGCGGGTCTACAAGGGGACGCACCTGAGCCACCCGAAGGTGAGCGTCCACCGGGCGCGGAAGGTGACCCTGGAGGCGGCCGGGCTGACCGCCTACGCGGACGGCGAGCCGCTGGGGCCGCTGCCGGTGACCGCGCGGTGCGTACCCGGGGCGGTCCGCGTCCTGACCTAGGGGAGGGTGCCGCCTGCCCGCTTAAATGACCGCGACTGTTGTCAGAGGTGACGGGTAGGCTCGATCTCAAGATGACCGAAGAACTCTCACCCGCCGAGCGGTACGCCGCTGCCCGGATCCGCGCCGCCGAAGAAGCCTCCGCCCTGGCTCCCTTCCGCGAGATGTACGAATTCGATCTGGACCCGTACCAGGTCGAGGCCTGCAAGGCACTGGAGGCGGGCAAGGGCGTCCTCGTCGCCGCCCCGACCGGCTCGGGCAAGACGATCGTCGGCGAGTTCGCCGTGCACCTGGCCCTCCAGCAGGGGCGCAAGTGCTTCTACACGACGCCGATCAAGGCCCTGTCCAACCAGAAGTACGCCGACCTCGTCAAGCGCTACGGCGCCGCCAAGGTCGGCCTGCTGACCGGTGACAACAGCGTCAACGGCGATGCGCCGGTGATCGTGATGACCACCGAGGTCCTGCGCAACATGCTGTACGCCGGCTCGCAGGCGCTGCGGGGCCTCGGCTACGTCGTCATGGACGAGGTCCACTACCTCTCCGACCGGTTCCGCGGAGCCGTCTGGGAGGAAGTGATCATCCACCTCCCCGAGTCGGTGACCCTGGTGTCGCTGTCGGCGACCGTGTCCAACGCCGAGGAGTTCGGCGACTGGCTGGACACCGTCCGCGGGGACACCGAGGTGATCGTCTCCGAGGAGCGGCCCGTACCGCTGTGGCAGCACGTCATGGCCGGCCGCAAGATCTACGACCTCTTCGAGGAGGAGTCCGACCACGGCGGCCGCGGCTCCGCCCGCCGGGAGGTCAATCCCGACCTGCTGCGCATGGCGCGCGAGGAGAACAGCCGCACCTACATCCCCAAGGACCGGCGGCGCGGCAAGATGATCCGCGAGGCCGACCGCGAGCGCGAGCGGCGCTCCCGCGGCCGGATCTGGACCCCGTCCCGGCCCGAGGTCATCGCCCGCCTCGACGGCGACGGGCTGCTGCCCGCGATCAACTTCATCTTCAGCCGGGCCGGCTGCGAGGCCGCGGTCCAGCAGTGCCTGTTCGCGGGCCTGCGGCTGAACGACGAACCGGCGCGGCTCAAGGTCCGCGAGCTCGTCGAGGCGCGGACCGCCTCCATCCCCACCGAGGACCTGCACGTCCTGGGGTACTACGAGTGGCTCGAAGGCCTGGAGCGGGGCATCGCCGCGCACCACGCGGGCATGCTGCCCACCTTCAAGGAGGTCGTGGAGGAACTGTTCGTCCGCGGCCTGGTCAAGGCCGTCTTCGCCACCGAGACCCTGGCGCTGGGCATCAACATGCCCGCGCGCACGGTGATCCTGGAGAAGCTCGTCAAGTGGAACGGCGAGCAGCACGCCGACAT
This sequence comes from Streptomyces sp. NPDC016562, assembly GCF_043076955.1. Lineage (NCBI taxonomy): Bacteria > Bacillati > Actinomycetota > Actinomycetes > Kitasatosporales > Streptomycetaceae > Streptomyces > Streptomyces sp. NPDC016562. The sequence goes on from NZ_JBIBRZ010000005.1 coordinate 182,599, forward strand.
CACCCCCGGCGAGTACACGCAGCTGACCGGCCGGGCCGGGCGGCGCGGCATCGACGTCGAGGGCCACGCGGTGGTGCTCTGGCAGCGGGGCATGGACCCGGCGGGTCTCGCCGGGCTCGCCGGTACCCGTACGTATCCGCTGCGCTCCAGCTTCAAGCCCTCGTACAACATGGCCGTGAACCTGGTCAGCCAGTTCGGACGGCACCGCTCGCGCGAGCTGCTGGAGACCTCCTTCGCGCAGTTCCAGGCCGACCGCTCGGTCGTCGGGATCTCCCGGCAGGTCCAGCGCAACGAGGAGGGCCTGGAGGGCTACCAGGAGGGCATGACCTGTCACCTGGGCGACTTCGAGGAGTACGCGCAGCTGCGCCGCGACCTCAAGGACCGTGAGACGGAGCTGGCCAAGCAGGGCGCGGCCCAGCGCCGGGTGCAGGCGGTCAGCTCGCTGGAGAAGCTCAAGCCGGGCGACATCATCCACGTCCCGACGGGCAAGTTCGCCGGGCTCGCGCTGGTCCTGGACCCGGGCGTGCCGGCCGGGCGGGTCAACGGGCACCGCGGGTACGAGTACGCGGAGGGTCCCCGCCCGCTGGTCCTCACCGCCGAGCGGCAGGTCAAGCGGCTCGCCGCGATCGACTTCCCGGTGCCGGTCGAGGCCCTGGACCGGATGCGGATCCCCAAGACCTTCAACGCGCGCTCGCCGCACTCCCGCCGCGACCTGGCGTCCCAGCTGCGGACCAAGGCCGGGCACATCACGCCGGAGCGGCGCGCCCGCGGCCGGGCCGCGGCCGCCGACGACCGCGAGATCGCCCGGCTGCGCGCCGAGCTGCGGGCGCACCCCTGCCACGGCTGCGACGAGCGGGAGGACCACGCCCGCTGGGCGGAGCGCTACCACCGGCTCAAGCGGGACACCCTCCAGCTGGAGCGGCGGATCGAGGGCCGCACGAACACCATCGCGCGCACCTTCGACCGGATCCACGCGCTGCTCACCGAGCTGGACTACCTGCGCGAGGACGAGGTCACCGTGCACGGCAAGCGGCTCGCCCGGCTCTACGGGGAGCTGGACCTGCTGGCCTCCGAGTGCCTGCGCGCCAAGGTGTGGGAGGGTCTGAGCCCGGCCGAACTGGCGGCCTGCGTCTCGGCGTTGGTCTTCGAGGCGCGGCAGTCCGACGACGCGGTCGCGCCGAAGGTGCCCGGTGGCGCGGCGAAGGCGGCGCTGGGCGAGATGGTCCGCATCTGGGGCCGGCTCGACGCGCTGGAGGAGGAGCACCGCATCAACCAGGCGGAGGGCGTGGGCCAGCGCGAGCCGGATCTCGGCTTCGCGTGGGCGGCCTACCAGTGGGCCTCCGACAAGAGCCTGGACGAGGTGCTGCGCGAGGCGGAGATGCCCGCCGGTGACTTCGTGCGCTGGTGCAAGCAGGTCATCGACGTGCTCGGGCAGATCGCGGCGGCCGCGCCCCCGTCCTCGGAGGGCGGCAGCACGGTGGCGAAGAACGCCCGCAAGGCCGTGGACGCGCTGCTGCGCGGTGTCGTGGCCTACAGCTCGGTCGGCTGACCCCGTAGAAGTGACCGGCCGCCGCGCGGGGACCGCCCCGCGCGGCGGCCGGGCCGTTCACGGCCCGCAGCGATCGGCCGGGCCCGGGGGTTCACTGCTCCTCCTCGGCGCTGCCGGCCTCCCAGCCCGCGCGGTCGTCCCAGGCCCGCAGGGTGAGGCCGCTCTCGAAGCGGTGCGCCGCTCCGGTGACCGGGTCGGTGAACTCCAGGACCCGGGCGAGGAGTTGCAGGGGCCTGCGGTAGTCGTCCGCGGCCGGATCGGTGACGAGCGGATAGACCGGGTCGCCGAGGATGGGCACGCCGAGGGCGTTCATGTGCACCCGCAGCTGGTGGGTGCGGCCGGTGTGCGGGGTCAGCCGGTAGCGGCCCAGGCCCGCGCGGGCCTCGACGAGTTCGATCAGGCTCTCGGCGTTCGGCTCGCCCCCGGGGACCTCGGTCGCCGCGATGACCCCGCGGGCCTTCTCGATCCGGCTGCGGACCGTGCGCGGCAGGGCGAGCGCCGGATCGTGGGGTGCGAGGGCCTCGTACTCCTTGTGCACCTCGCGCCGCTGGAACAGGAGCTGGTACGCGCCGCGGTCCTCGGGCCGGACGCTGAACATCACCAGACCCGCCGTCAGCCGGTCCAGGCGGTGCGCCGGGCTGAGCTCGGGCAGGTCCAGCTCCTCGCGGAGCCGGGCCAGGGCGGTCTGGGTGATGTGGCTGCCGCGCGGGGTGGTCGCCAGGAAGTGCGGCTTGTCCACGACCAGCAGGTGCGGGTCCCGGTGGACGACGCGGACCGCGAAGGGGACCGGCGGCTCGGGTTCCATGTCCCGGTGGAACCACAGGTAGCCGCCCGGCTCGTACGGGTCCCGCGCGTCCAGGACCCGCCCGCCCGGGCCCAGGACCCGGCCGGCGGCCAGCAGGTGCGCGATGGACCGCGCGCCGCGGGTGCCGGCGTAGCGCGCGGTGAGGTAGCTGCCGAGGTCGGGCCACTGCCCGTCCGGGTCGGGCGGCAGACGCAGCCGGACCGGGTCGATTCCGGCCCGCTGCGGGAGGGGCGAGGGGGGTGGCTGGGCTCTGCGTCTCATCGGGGACAGGCTATGCGGGCAGCCCGGTCGCCGGGTGACGGTGCCCGGCGGCGCCGTCGTGCGGGAGCCTAGGCGGCCGTGGCCCGGTCCTGTTCGGCCTCCACCGCGGCGTTCCAGTCGCGCTTGATCGCGCGCCAGCCCTCGTCCGTCTCGCCCAGGCGCCAGTAGCCCGAGATCGACAGGCGTTCGCGGGGGATGCCGCGTTCCAGGCGCAGGTGGCGGCGCAGCTCCTTGACGAAGCCCGCCTCGCCGTGCACGAAGGCGTGGACGTCCGTGGAGGGGAACTCCAGAGCGGTGACCGCCTCGACCAGCGCCTCGCCCACCGGACGCCCGCCCCGGTGGAGCCAGACCGGGACGACGCCGTCCGGGGTGGCGAACTTCAGCTCGTCCCGCGGCCCCTCGACCTCGATCAGGGCGTGGACCCGCGCGCCCACCGGCATCCGCTCCATCGACGCGGCGATCGCCGGAAGGGCGCTCTCGTCGCCCACCAGGAGGTGCCAGCCGGCCGCCGGGTCGGGCGCATAGGCGCCGCCCGGGCCGAGGAAGCGCACGAGCTCTCCCGGCTCGACGCGGGCCGCCCACGGGCCGGCCAGGCCCTCGTCGCCGTGGACGACGAAGTCGAGCGTCAGCTCCCGGTGCACCGCGTCCCAGCTCCGTACGGTGTACGCGCGCTGGCGCGGCCACTGCGCGCGCGGGAAGTCGGCGCGGATCTGCTCCAGGTTCCACGGCGTGGGGTAGCTGACGCCTTCCGCGGGGAAGAGGATCTTGACGTAGTGGTCGGTGAACTCGCCCGCGCCGAATCCGGCCAGGCCCTCACCGCCCAGCACGATCCGCACCATGTGCGGCGAGAGCCGCTCGGTGCGTACGACGACAGCGGTACCGACGCTGCGGGCGCGTCCTTCTGCCACGGTGCTTCCCCTGACTCCCCTGAAACTTAGCCTTACCTAAGTTAACACCTCAGGCGCGCAAAGCGGCGCTCAGACGGGTCACCGCTCCGCCCAGGCCCCACCGATGGGCTAGCGCGTCGACCAGTTCGGGCTGCGCGGGCGCCGTCGGCCGGGCCGGGTCGAACGGCGGGAGCGGGACGTCAGCGGCCACCCGCACCACCTTCGGGGCCACCGCCAGATACGGCCGCGACTCGTCCAGCCGCTTGCGCTGCGCGGGGGTCAGCTTCGACTTCGGGTCGTCGACCGCCGCGATGATCCCGGCCAGACTGCCGTAGGCGTCGAGCAGCTTGGCCGCCGTCTTCTCGCCGATCCCGGGCACGCCCGGCAGCCCGTCGCTCGGGTCGCCGCGCAGCAGCGCAAGGTCGGCGTATCCGGGGCCGTCCACCCCGTACTTCTCGCGCAGCCACGCCTCGTCGGTCACCTGGAGGGTCCCCACCCCCTTGAGGGGGTACAGCACGCGGCGCTGCCGGGCGTCGTCCACCAGCTGGTACAGGTCGCGGTCGCCGGTGACGATGTCCACCGGGCCCGTCGCGCGCGCGGTCAGCGTGCCGATCACGTCGTCCGCCTCGTATCCGGCCACCCCCACCCGGGCGATGCCGAAGGCGTCCAGCGCCGTCTCGATGATCGGCACCTGCGGGGCGAGCGTGTCCGGGACCTCCTCCACGTCGGGGCCCGTCTCGGTCTCGCTCGCGACCCGGTGGGCCTTGTACGAGGGGATCAGGTCCACCCGCCACTGCGGGCGCCAGTCGGCGTCCATGCAGGCCACCAGGTCGTCCGGCCGGTGGTCCTGGACGAGCCGTCCGATGAAGTCCAGGAGCCCGCGCACGGCGTTGACCGGGGTGCCGTCCGGAGCCTTCACGGAGTCCGGCACCCCGAAGTAGGCGCGGAAGTAGAGGGATGCGGTGTCCAGGAGCATCAGGCGTCGTGTCGTCACGGAGTCGATGATGCCGCACCGCCCCACTCGCCACGGACGGTGAGCGGACGGTCAGCACAGGGGTACGGGAAGGGCCGTGCACGCGAAACCGGAGCCGGTTGCTGCGTATGGTGCTTACAGCACACCCATGTGCGCCGGACAAGGGGAGGGCAGCCCCGACATGAACAGCAGGGACGGCACGGACGGCCTGGTCGACAAGCTGGACGACAGGAACGACAAGCCCAAGGACAAGGACAAGGACGGCAAGGAGCCGCTCCGCGTGGGCGTCGCCGTACGCAAGCGGCGCCGCGCGCTCCACCTCACGCTGGCCGCCGTATCGGCGCGCAGCGGCTTGTCGGTGCCCTTCCTGAGCCAGATAGAGAACGAGCGGGCCCGGCCCAGCATGCGGTCCCTGGAGCGGGTCGCGGACGCGCTGGAGACCACGGCCGTGGAACTGCTGGCCGCCTCCGACACCGCGCGCACGGTGGACCTCGTACGGGCCGGTGACGAACCCGGGCTCACCCCGATCCCCGGCGTACGGCCCCTGGTGCGCGGGCACCACCAGCTGCACGCCCTGGAGTTCACCGGGGACCAGGACGCCGGCCGCGAGTACCAGCACCGCAACGACGAGCTGATGTACGTGGTCGCGGGCGCCTGCCAGGTGGAGGCGGAGGGGCGGGCGTACCGGCTGGAGAACGGGGACGCGCTGTTCCTGTCGGGAGGCGTACGCCACCGCTGGCGCGCCGTCACGGAGGACACCCGGATCCTGGTGGTCGCGGTGGGCGACCACATCCACGCCACGTCCGAGCCCCCCTCGCCGGGGCACTGAGCGGGGTGCGGCGCGTCGTCTCGCTGGTGCCCTCCCTGACCGAGGCGGTGGCCGAGAGCGCCCCGGGCCTGCTCGTCGGGGTGACGGACTGGTGCACCCATCCGGCGGACCTCGGCGACGCGGTCCGGATCGGCGGGACGAAGAACCCCGACGTCCGCGCGATCGCGGAGCTGCGGCCGGACCTGGTGATCGCCAACGAGGAGGAGAACCGGGCCCCGGACCTGGCGGCGCTGCGCGCGGCCGGGGTGGAGGTGCTCGTCACCGAGATCCGGGACCTGCCGCAGGCCGTGGCCGAGCTGGACCGGGTGCTGGTGGGGGCGCTGGGGCTGACGCGGCCGGGCTGGCTGGCGGACGCGGAGGCCGCCTGGGCCCGGGTGGAGCCGGCCCGCACGCTCACCGCCTTCGTGCCCGTATGGCGCCGGCCCTGGATGGTGCTGGGCCGGGACACCTTCGCGGGGGACCTGCTGGCACGGCTGGGGGTGCGCAACGCGTACGCCGGGCACCCGGAGCGCTATCCCCGGGTCCCGGCGCAGGAGCTGGCGGCGAGCGGCTGCGATCTGGTGGTCCTCCCGGACGAGCCGTACCGCTTCACGGCCGAGGACGGCCCCGAGGCCTTCCCCGGCCTGCCCGCCGCGCTGGTCAGCGGCCGCCACCTGACCTGGTACGGACCCTCGCTCGCGCAGGCCCCGGAGGTCCTGGACCGGGCCCTGCGCGAGCCGCTTCGGAGCTCCAGGGCTTAGGCCGTCTCTTCCGGATCTTGCCGGGCGGCGCGGGCCCGGCAAGATCCGGAAGAGACGGCCTAGCGGGGAGCGGCGAGCAGGCGGCCGGAGAGCAGGCCGCGCACGGTGTGGACGGCGGCCAGCAGCCAGGCCGTCACCAGGCCGAGGAACAGGACGGCGGCGAGCCAGGCGAAGGCGGTCAGGCCGGTGTGGTGGGCCAGGCCCGTGGCGCCGGTCACGCAGGTGCCGACGGGGAAGGTCAGGGCCCACCAGGTCATGGCGAACCCCATGCCGTGGCGGACCGCACGGACCAGCATGGCCGCGGACAGGGCCAGCCACAGCAGGGCGAAGCCCATCACGGGGACCCCGTAGACGACGGCGAACGCGCCGAGCGCCCCGGCGTAGGGGGCGCCGATCGACTGGGGAGCCACGTCGGCGAGCTGGTTCACGGCCGTGGTGGACTGGCCGAGGGGGCCCAGGACCAGGAACAGCGTGGGGGTGAGGACCAGGGGGAGGGGACCGCCCACGATCAGCCGCCCGAAGACCAGGGGAAGCATCAGCAGGACGGCGAGCAGGCTGACGCCGAACATCGCGTAGCAGGCGAGCAGCAGGGACTCGCGGGGCTGGCCGGCGGGCAGGTGGGGGATCAGCAGGGGCCCGGCTGCGGCGGAGACCATCGGGGGCACCAGGGAGAGCAGCCAGACCGGGGTGGCCTGCCGGGCCTCGACCTTGTGCCGCACCACCATCAGATAGGGCACGGCCACGGCCGTGACCAGGCCGATCACGGTGCCCGCGGTGAAGAGCACGGCGTCCGCGGCGACGGCGGCGCCGGCCCCGACGAGGTCCTTGCCGACGATGAGGGTGCCGCTGCCGACGGCTATCAGCGCCATCGCGAGACAGCCGTAGAAGGGAGCGACGGCGGGATCGAGGAGGTGCGCGCGGGCCTGGTCGCGGTGGTGGACCCAGTGACCGGCGCGGGCGGCGAGCAAGGCGGCGAGGGCGACCGCGGACAGGGCCCAGAGGAGCTGGCAGGCCACGCGCTGGCCGGGCATCTGGTACGGGAGGGCCGCGCCGGCGTTGGCGACGATGGCCGTGCCCATGACGGAGGCGTACCAGTTGGGGCCGAGGTGCCGCAGGGCCTTGTGGGCCCGGGGCAGTCGGGAGGTGGTGAGGGTGCGGGGTCGCACGAGGGTGGTGGCCATGGACCCAGCCTCGCGCGGGGGCGGCCGGGGCGGCAGAGGCCATCTGGCTATGAGGTCATAAACTGACGTTATGACTGACGAGACGTGGATTCCGCTGGCCCACCGGGTACCGGACCTGGGCTCGCTGGAACTGCTGCTCGCGGTCGCGCGGGACGGCAGCCTCAGCGGGGCGGCGCGGCGGCTGGGCATCACCCAGCCCGCGGCGAGCAGCCGGATCCGGGCGATGGAGACGCGGCTCGGCGTGGCGCTGGTGGACCGTTCGCCCCGGGGGTCGACGCTGACGGCGCAGGGCGCGCTGGTCACCGACTGGGCGCGGCGGGTGGTCGAGGCCGCGGAGGCCTTCGACGCGGGCGCACAGGCCCTGCGCGGGCAGCGGGACTCGCGGCTGCGGGTGGCCGCCAGCATGACCATCGCGGAGTACCTGCTGCCCGGGTGGCTGATCGCGCTGCGCGGGCAGCGGCCGGACACGGCGGTGTCGCTGCACGCGGGGAACTCGGCGGTGGTCGCCGAACGGGTCCTCGCCCACGAGGCGGACCTCGGCTTCGTGGAGGGGCTGACCGTGCCGGACGGCCTGGACTCGGCGGTGATCGCGCAGGACCGGCTCGTCGTGGCGGTGGCGCCGGGGCATCCCTGGGCGGGGCGCGCGCGGGGGGTGCAGGCGGCGGAACTGGCGTCGACCCCCCTGATCCTGCGGGAGCGGGGGTCGGGGACGCGGCAGGTGCTGGACGCGGCGCTGGCCGCGAGCGGGGGCCTGGCGCCGCCGCTGCTGGAGCTGGCGTCGACGACCGCGGTGAAGGCGGCGGCGCTGAGCGGTGCGGGGCCGTGCGTGCTGTCGGAGCTGGCGGTGGTCGACGAGCTGGCGGCGCGGAGGCTGGTGGAGGTGCCGGTCGGCGGCGCCGGGCTGGGGCGGGAGCTGCGGGCCGTCTGGCCGACGGGGGCGCGGCCGGGTGGGCCGGCGCGTGACCTGCTGTCGCTGACGCGTCGCCGCGCATCCGGCTCCGCCGGCGTTTGAGGCGCGGGGGTTCGGGGGCAGCGCCCCCGGCCACGGCGCCGCACCACCGGCCCGCCTTTGGATGAGGCGTCGGGGTCGAAGAGCGGGGCTCCGCCCCGGACCCCGCGCCTCAAACGCCGGCGGGGCTGGATTCGTCAGGCCACTGGGATGGGGGTGCGGGTCGTGGCCGCGGCGATGAGGGAGGACATCACGCGGGTGTCCTTGTCGCGTTCCGGGTGCCACTGGACGCCCAGGACCCAGCGCTCGGGGTCGGGCAGTTCGATCGCCTCCACCGTGCCGTCGGCCGCGTGGGCCGAGACGACCAGGCCGCGGCCCAGGCGGTCGACGGCCTGGTGGTGGTAGGTCGGGACCTGCGCCGCCTCGGGGACCAGCGCCGCGTACCGGGTGCCCGGGACCGGGTGGACCGGGTGCCAGGACATGAGGCCCGGGGTGTCGACGTGGCCGTCGATGTGCTGGATCAGCGTGCCGCCGAGGGCCACGTTCAGGGCCTGCATGCCCCGGCAGATCCCCAGCACCGGCGTGTCCGAGTCGAGCGCCGCGGTGAGCAGGGCCAGCTCCCACCGGTCGCGGACGGTCGCGGGGGCTCCCGTACGGGGGTCGCGCGCGGCGCCGTAGTGGACCGGGTCCACGTCCGGGCCGCCCGCGACCACCAGGCCGTCCACCCGGCTCAGCACCTCCGCCGCCGCCCCCGGCTCGTCCGGCGGGAGCAGGACGGCCGAGCCGCCCGCCGCCTGGACGAGTTCGTAGTACCCGGAGGGCACGAGGGACGTCGGGACGTCCCACACCCCGTAGCGGGTGGATTCCTCCACGTAGGTGGTGATGCCGATGAGCGGCCTGGGCACGTTCGATACCTCCAGCGGGAGCGGACAGCAGGGTCAGGGTGTCAGTCGCGGGACAGTTCCGCCTCGGCTTCGGCGAGCGCCGCGAACTCCTCTTCGGGAGCCGAGGCCACGAGGTGGTGGCGACTGTAGAGGGCGAAGTAGGCGAGGGCGACGGCGTACACGGCCAGTGCGATGAACGCCGCGTCCTTGTCCACCAGGAAGGTGGCGACCAGGGCCGACAGGGCGAGCGCGAAGGCCGCCGAGGAGGTCAGGATCCCGCCGGGGGTGCGGTACGGGCGCTCCAGGCCCGGCTCCCGGCGCCGCAGCACGATGTGGGACAGGGCCATCAGCGCGTAGGAGATGGTGGCGCCGAACACCGCGATGTTGAGCATGCGTTCGCCGTTGCCGGTGGCCGCGGCGAGGGCGAAACCGAGCGCGCCGGGGATGACGAGGCCCAGGTACGGGGCCTTGCGCTTCGAGGTGAGGGACAGGAAGCGGGGCAGGTAGCCGGCCCGCGACAGGGCGAACAGCTGGCGCGAGCCCGCGTAGATGAGGGAGAAGAAGGACGCCACCAGGCCGGCCAGGCCCGCGTAGTTCACGAACCGGCTGAGCGCGGTGGGGCCGCCGTCCCCCTCCAGCGCGATGATCAGCGGGTTGCCCGCCTTGACGGCGTCCGCGCCCTGGGCGCCCGTCGCGGCGAAGAAGGTGATCAGCGCCAGCAGGGCGAGCACGCCCATGGCGGTGGCGAGCGCCTTCGGCATGGAGCGGACCGGGTCCTTGGCCTCCTCGGCCGCCAGCGGTACGCCTTCCACGCCCAGGAAGAACCACATGCCGAAGGGGAACGCCGCCCAGATGCCCAGCACGCCCAGCGGCAGCCAGGAGTTCGAGCCGAAGGCGGTCTCGTCCACAGCGATGTCGTTCAGGCCGGCGGTGTCGAACTCGGTGAAGGCCCCCACCGCGAAGATCAGCAGTGCGGCGACGGCGACGGCGGTCACGACCAGGCTGAAGCGCAGGGCTTCGCCCACGCCCCACAGGTGCACGCCGATGAAGATCACGAAGCAGCCGAGGTAGACCGGCCAGCTGGAGGTCAGGCCGAAGAGGCCGAGGGATTCGACGTAGTCGCCGATGAAGATGACGATCGCGGCCGGGGCCAGGATGTACTCGATGAGGATGGCGGTGCCGGTGAGGAAACCGCCCCAGGGGCCCAGCGCGCGGCGGGCGAAGCCGTAGCCGCCGCCCGCCGTCGGCAGGATGCTGGACAGCTCCGCCAGGGAGAAGACCAGGCAGGCGTACATCGCGCCCATGAGGACCGTGGCGATGGCGAGGCCGCCGAAGCCGCCCTTCTCCAGGCCCACGTTCCAGCCCGCGAAGTCCCCGGAGACGACGTAGGCGACTCCGAGGGCGGTGAGCAGCAGCCAGCCGGCGCTGCCGCGGCGCAGGGTGCGGCGTTCGAGGTAGGCATCGCCGCCCTCGGGGGACCCGGTGGATTCGGCTACGGCTGTCCGCCGTGGCTCGATGTCGTTGGCCATCGTGCGCTCCTGCCTCAGGGCAATGGTTGTGGGCCGTACCTTTGCCGTAGTGGAGCGGGGTGCGCAAGACCTCTGCGTTAAACAGAAGTTACGAAAGCCTCTCGGGCCCAGCCCGGTCCCACCCCCCCCACCGCGCCCAGCCCGGCCCCCCGGTTCAGGCCAGGAACCCCCGCAGCAGCGCCGCCGTGCCGCAGCAGTGCTCGCGCATCGTCTCGCGCGCCCCGGCCGCGTCCCGTTCCAGCACCGACTCCACCAGGGCGGTGTGCTGCTGCTGGGAGTGCTCCAGGTTGCGCACCAGGAGCGGGATGCAGTCCAGCAGGTCGTTGACCGTGGCCCGGACCGCCGCGTACTGGGCCGTCAGGGTGGCCGAGCCGGCCAGTTCGCACAGGGTGAGGTGGAAGAGGGTGTCCTGGCGGCGGTACTCGGCGAGCGGGGCGTCGTGGGTGGCCCCCAGCGCCGCGAGCAGCCGCTCGGTGCCCTCCTCGGTCAGTCCCTGCGAGGCGCACAGCCCGGCCGCCCCCACCTCCAGGACCTCGCGGAACCGCAGGACGTCCTCGATGTCCACGCCCGCGACGCGCCGGCGCAGCTCCTCCTCGGCCCCGCCCGCCGGGAAGTCGGGACGGGGCCGGACGAACGTTCCTCCGTACCGTCCGCGCCGGGCCTCCACCAGGCCCTGGTCCTGCAGGACCTTCAGCACCTCGCGCAGGGTGACCCGGCTGATCCCCATGCGCTCCGCCAGCTCCCGCTCGGGCGGCAGGCGTTCGCCGCCCGGCACCAGACCCAGCCGGACCACCTGGAGGATCTGCTCCAGGGCCTCCTCGAACCCGTTGCCCGCCCGCACCTGCCGCAGTACGGGATTCAGCCGCCGGGCGGCGTCACCTTCGCTCGCCGTGTCGGTCATATCGGCTCCTCCCCTTCCCAAGCAATGGTTCTATTCAATACCTTAGGCCTCCTCGGCTCACCGAAGGAGAGATTCCAGTGGTAGACCGCAAGCCGCCGCTCGCGCCCGAGGAGCTCCGCTCCCTCGTCGCCAGCGGTGAGATCGACACAGTCGTCCTGGCCTTCCCCGACATGCAGGGGCGCCTCCAGGGCAAGCGGTTCGCCGCACCGTTCTTCCTCGACGAGGTCCTGGCGCACGGCACCGAGGGCTGCAACTACCTGCTCGCCGTCGACACCGACATGAACACCGTCGACGGCTACGAGATGTCCTCCTGGGACCGGGGCTACGGCGACTTCGCCATGCACCCCGACCTCGCCACCCTGCGCCGCATCCCCTGGAACCCCGGCTCCGCCTTCGTCCTCGCCGACCTCGCCTGGAACGACGGCTCGCCCGTCGTCGCCGCACCCCGGCAGATCCTGCGCCGCCAGCTGGAGCGCCTCGCCGAGCACGGGTACACCGCGATGGTCGGCACCGAGCTGGAGTTCATGCTCTTCCAGGACACCTACGAACAGGCCTGGAACGCGGGCTACCGCGGCCTGACCCCCGCCAACCAGTACAACATCGACTACTCCGTCCTCGGGACCGGCCGCGTCGAACCCCTGCTGCGCCGCATCCGCAACGAGATGCAGGCCGCGGGCCTGGTGGTCGAGTCGGCGAAGGGGGAGTGCAACCTCGGTCAGCACGAGATCGTCTTCCGCTACGACGAGGCGCTCACCACCTGCGACCAGCACTCCCTCTACAAGACCGGAGCGAAGGAGATCGCCGCCCAGGAAGGCGTCTCGCTCACCTTCATGGCCAAGTACGACGAGCGCGAGGGCAACTCCTGTCACATCCACCTCTCGCTCGCTGACGCCGACGGACGCAACGCCATGGCCGGGGACGGACCGGGCGGAATGTCACCGGTGATGCGGCACTTCCTGGCCGGTCAGCTGGCCGCACTGCGCGACTTCTCCCTTCTCTACGCCCCCAACATCAATTCGTACAAGCGTTTCCGGCCGGGATCCTTCGCGCCGACCGCCGTCGCCTGGGGCGCTGACAACCGGACCTGCGCGCTGCGCGTCGTCGGCCACGGCCGCTCCATGCGCTTCGAGAACCGCCTCCCCGGCGGCGACGTCAACCCCTACCTCGCCGTCTCCGGCCTCATCGCGGCCGGGCTCTACGGCGTCGAGAACCGCCTGGAGCTGCCCGAGGCCTGCGCCGGGAACGCGTACACCGCCGACTACGCGCACGTTCCCGCCACCCTGCGCGAAGCCGCCGAGCTCTGGGAGAACAGCGAGATCGCCAAGGCCGCGTTCGGCCCCGACGTGGTCGCCCACTACCGCAACATGGCCCGCGTAGAGCTCGACGCCTACGACTCCGCGGTGACCGACTGGGAGCTGCGCCGCTCCTTCGAACGCCTGTAACCGCGCCCGACCGACGACCGACGACCGACGACCGACCCGAACCCCGAACGTCTGTGAGGCACCACGTGTCCGCTGTGCTGGCCCCTCCCCACGTGGAGGTCCTGAATCCGGCCACCGAGGAAACCGTCGCCATCGTCCCGGCCGCCACACGGGACGACGTCGACGCCGCCGTCGCCCGGGCCGCCGCGGCCCAGCGTGCCTGGGCGGCGGCCGCCCCCGCCGACCGCGCCCGGCTGCTGCGCCGCTTCGCCGCGGTCGTCGACGGCCACATCGAGGAACTCGCGCAGCTGGAGGTCCGCGAAGCCGGCCACACCATCGGAAACGCCCGCTGGGAGGCGGGCAACGTACGCGACCTCCTCGACTTCGCCGCCGGGGGAGTGGAACGGCTCTCCGGCCGCCAGATCCCCGTCGCGGGCGGCATCGACGTCACCTTCCTCGAACCCCTCGGCGTCATCGGCGTGATCGCGCCCTGGAACTTCCCCATGCCGATCGCCGCCTGGGGCCTGGCCCCCGCGCTCGCCGCCGGCAACGCCGTCCTCCTCAAGCCCGCCGAGACCACCCCGCTGACCGCGCTGCGCCTCGCCGAACTCGCCCTCGAAGCCGGGATCCCCGAGCACCTCTTCCAGGTGCTCCCCGGCCACGGGGCGGTCACGGGCGACGCGCTCGTCGAACACCCCGGCGTGGCCAAGATCGTCTTCACCGGCTCCACCCGCGTCGGCAAGCAGATCATGGCCAAGTGCGCCGACCGGGTGAAGCGCGTCACTCTCGAACTCGGGGGCAAGAGCCCCAACATCGTCTTCGCCGACGCCGACCTCGAAGCCGCCGCGGCCGCCGCCCCCATGGCCTTCCTCGACAACACCGGCCAGGACTGCTGCGCCCGCACCCGGATCCTCGTACAGCGCTCCGCCTACGACCGGTTCCTCGAACTCGTCGCCCCCGGCATCGCATCCGTGCGCGTGGGCGACCCGCTCGACGAGAAGACCCAGATGGGCCCGCTGATCTCGCGCACCCAGCTGGAGCGCGTGCGGTCCTACGTCACCGACGACCTCACCGCGATCCGCGGCTCCGCCCCCGAGGGCCCCGGCTTCTGGTACCCGCCGACCCTCGTCACGGACGTCGCCCCCACCGCGCCCGTCGCCGCCGAGGAGGTCTTCGGCCCGGTCGCCGTCGTCCTGCCCTTCGAGGACGAGGAGGACGCCGTACGCCTGGCCAACGCGACCGAGTACGGCCTCTCCGGCTCCCTGTGGACCCGGGACATCGGCCGCGCCCTGCGCGTCTCGCGCGCCGTCGCCGCCGGCAACCTGTCCGTCAACTCCCACAGCAGCGTCCGCTACTGGACCCCCTTCGGCGGCTACAAGCAGTCCGGCCTCGGCCGCGAGCTCGGACCCGACGCCCTCACCGCTTTCACCGAGACCAAGAACGTCTTCATCAGCACGGAGGCCTGAAGAACATGACCAGCCAGAGCACTGAAGAGACCGTCTGCCGCCGCCTGGTCGGCCGCACCGCCGTCATCACCGGAGCCGGCAGCGGCATCGGCCTCGCCACCGCCCGCCGACTGGCCTCCGAGGGCGCCAACGTCGTCTGCGGGGACATCGACGAGACCGCCGGCAAGGCCGCCGCCGAAGAGGTCGGCGGCACCTTCGTCAAGGTCGACGTCACCAGCCCCGAGGAGGTCGAGGCCCTCTTCAAGACCGCCTTCGACACCTACGGTTCCGTGGACGTCGCCTTCAACAACGCGGGCATCTCGCCCCCCGACGACGACTCCATCCTCACCACCGGCCTGGAGGCCTGGAAGCGCGTCCAGGACGTCAACCTCACCTCCGTCTACCTCTGCTGCAAGGCCGCCCTGCCCTACATGCAGCGCCAGGGCCGCGGCTCCATCATCAACACCGCCTCCTTCGTGGCCGTCATGGGCGCCGCCACCTCCCAGATCTCCTACACCGCCTCCAAGGGCGGCGTCCTCGCCATGTCCCGCGAGCTCGGCGTGCAGTTCGCCCGCGAGGGCATCCGCGTCAACGCCCTGTGCCCGGGCCCCGTCAACACCCCGCTGCTCCAGGAGCTGTTCGCCAAGGACCCCGAGCGCGCGGCCCGCCGCCTGGTGCACATCCCGCTGGGCCGGTTCGCCGAGCCCACCGAGATCGCCGCCGCCGTCGCCTTCCTCGCCAGCGACGACTCCTCCTTCATCAACGCCACCGACTTCCTCGTCGACGGCGGCATCTCCGGCGCGTACGTCACCCCGCTGTAGACCCGCCCCCCTCCCGGCCCGGCCGGGCGCCCCACCAGGCGCCCGGCCGTTCCCGTCCCGGACCCCGAACCCGGGACCCCGAGCCCGCGTCCCGGACCCCGAGCCCGCATCCCGAGGAGCAGCATGCGCAGAAGCCGAACCGCCACCCTCGCCCTCATAGCCGCCACCGGCTCCGCCCTCCTCCTGGCACCGCCCGCCCAGGCGGCCCAGGCGGACCACACCTCCTGCCGGCGGGCGGCCGTCGGACCCGGCTGGTACGGGGACAACCAGGCCCGGCTGCAGCAGCTCGTCGACCGGTACCGCAGCTGCGGCGGGCAGGCCAAGCCCGTGGCCGTCTTCGACTGGGACAACACCGTCGTCAAGAACGACGTCGGCGACGCCACCATGTACTGGCTGCTGCGCAACGGCAGGATCCGCCAGCCCGCCGCCGGGGACTGGTCCACCACCAGCCGCTTCCTGACCCCGGCCGCCGCGACCGCCCTGGCCGACGCCTGCGGCCCGCTCGCCCGCCCCGGCGCCCCGCTGCCCACCGGGACCCCCGAGGGCGCCGCCTGCGCCGACGAGATCAACGCGGTGTACGGCACCGCCGCCACCCGCACCGGCGCCCCCGCCTTCGCCGGCTGGGACCGCCGCACCACGGAGCCCTCGTACGCCTGGCTGCCCCAGCTGATGCAGGGCTGGAGCGCCCGCGAGGTCCGCGGCTTCGCCGCCGCCGCCCGCACCGAGAACCTCGCCGCGCCCCTCGGCGCCGTCCAGCAGGTCGGCAGCGGCACCGCCACCGGCTGGGTCCGCTACTACGACCAGCAGAAGGACCTCATCAACACCCTGCGGACGTCGGGCTTCGACGTCTGGATCAGCTCGGCCTCCCCGCAGCCGGTCGTCGAGGTGTGGGCCAAGGGCGTCGGCATCGACGCAGACCACGTCATCGGCATCCGCAACACGACCGGGCGCGGCGGGAAGTTCACCTCCCACCTGCAGGGCTGCGGATCCGTCCCGGACGGAGCCGACACGATGACCACCTACATCGACGGTAAGCGCTGCTGGATCAACCAGGAGGTCTACGGGATCCGCGGCGCGGCCGCCGAGACGGTCCAGCCGCCATCCCGCCGACCGGTCTTCGCCGCCGGGGACTCCGACACCGACGTCTCGTTCCTGCGCGACGCGACCGCGCTGCGGCTCGTCGTGAACCGCAACAAGAACGAGCTGATGTGCCGGGCGTACGACAACGGCGACGGCCGCTGGATCGTCAACCCCATGTTCATCGAGCCGAAGAAGCAGAAGACCGGCCCCTACCCGTGCGCGACGACGGGCTACGTCGGCCCCGACGGCACCAAGGGCCCGGTCCTGCGCGGCGACGGCAGCGTCATCCCCGACCAGACCGACGCCGTCTTCTAGAGGAACGTCCGGCCCTCGCCCCGGTACGTGGCCGCGGTGCCCGTGACCCGGTCCCCCTCGATGAAGTGCAAGGTGTCGAACCGCTCGCACAGTTCGCCCGCCTTCGCGTGCCGGAACCAGACCCGGTCGCCGATCAGCAGATCGTCGGCCGGGCCGCCCAGCAGCGGGGTCTGCACCTCGCCCGCGCCCTCCTGGGGGTCGTAGCGCAGCCCCTGCGGCAGATAGGGGACCGGCAGCCGGTCGGGGCCCGCCGCGCCGGAGGCCGGGTAGCCGCCGCCGAGCACCGTCACCACGCCCACCCCCGGCCGGCGCACGACCGGCTGCGCGAACAGGGCCGCCGGACGCCCGCTGAACGAGGTGTAGTTGTCGAAGAGCCGGGGCACGTAGAGCCCCGACCCGGCGGCGATCTCCGTCACCGCGTCCTCGGCGGCGGTGTGCTGCACGCTGCCGGTCCCGCCGCCGTTGACGAACTCCAGGTCCGGCACCACCGCGCGGACGGCCCGCACCACCTCGGCGCGCCGCGCCGCCAGCTCCCTGCGGGCCGCGCCCTGCATGAGCCGGATGGCCCGCGAGCGCAGCGGCCGGCCGGCCAGCGCGTCGCCGACCCCGGCCACGTGGCCCTCGTACGCCATCAGTCCGACGACCCGGAACCCCGGCCGGGCGGCGACCGTACGGGCCAGCGCGGCCAACTGCCCCGGCTCGCGCAGGGGGGAGCGCCGCGCCCCGACCCGTACCCTGCCGCCGAGCAGGTGCAGGGCGGTGTCCAGCTCCAGGCACACCCGGACCACCTCGGCGCCCCCGTCCCGGGCCGCGTCGATCAGGTCCAGCTGCGCGGGATCGTCCACCATCACCGTGACGGCGCCGGCCAGCTTGGCGTCGCTCGCCAGCTCACCGAACCCACCCCGGTCCGCGGACGGGTAGGCCAGCAGGACGTCGTCGAACCCCGACCGGGCCAGCCAGAGCGACTCGGCGAGGGTGTACGACATGATCCCGGCGAACCCGGGCCGGGCCAGCACCCGTTCGAGCAGCGCCCGGCACCTGACCGACTTGCTGGCGACCCGCACCGGCTTCCCGTCGGCCCGGCGCACCAGGTCGTCGGCGTTGGCGTCGAAGGCGTCGAGGTCCACGACGGCCAGCGGCGCGTCCAGGTGCGCGGTCGCCCGGTCGTACCGGGCGCGGTCGGCGGCGGGGGAGTTCATGGGCGGCAGCTTGCCAGAGGTCTCTACCGGTGGGTAGGGGTGCGCGGGCCCGACCCCGCCCCCGGGTGGGGCGCAGCCCCGCCGGGCACCGCACCGGACCCCGCGGGCGACCCCGTAGAGTACGGACAGGCAGCCGTACGGAACGGGGGGCGGAGCCGCCGGATGACCACGACGACACCGCGGACCACGCTCCTGGGCGAGCCCGGCCCCCTCCCGTCCCCCCAGCCCGCGCACGCACGAGCGCGACGCCGCCCCGGACGGGTCCTCGCCGCCGCGCTCTGCGCCCTCCTCGGGGGCGGCCTCGTCGCCGGAGCCGGCCTCACCGCCTGGGCCGAACACCGCGCCGCCCACCGGCCGCTGCCCGCCGACGCCGCCTACCGCAAGGCCCGCTCGCTGTGGCGGGACGCGCCCGTCGACAGCCTCTTCCCGCCCGTGCTCGACGGCCCCGCCACCGGCCCCGGCGGCGCCGACCGCACCTGGACCCGCATCGCGCTCGCCCCCGACGCCGACTGCGCGGCCGCGCTCGCCGCCGACTGGCGGAGCCTGCTGGCCGCCACCGGCTGCACCCGGGTGCTGCGCGCCACCTACACCGACGCCACCCGCAGTTCCCTGATCACCGTCGGCATGGTCTTCACCCCCGCCGACGCCTCCGCCATGACCGCCCTCACCGGCCGGTTCACCGCCCCGCCCGCCTACGGATTCGCCGACGCCCAGCGCGCCGCCTGGGCCGCGACCGTCGTCGGCGAGGCCCCCGTCGTCGTCTACACCGTCTCCGCCTTCGCCGACGGCCGGCCCGTCGAAGCGCCCCGCCCCGCCGCCGACCTGATGAAGAAGGACGCCACGGGAGCCGTCGCCCAGGCGGGCCTCGGCCACGAGGCCGGGGCGGTGGCCGACCGCATCGGGCACGGCGTGGCGGCCCTGACCCTGCCGCCCACCGCCTCCGCGTCGCCCGCCGCGCCCTCCGCCCCCACTCGCCGGGAGGCCGCGCGATGACCCCCCGACACGCGCTCGGCCGGGGCGCCGCCGCCCTGACCGCCGCCGCGCTCCTCGCGGGCGCCACCACGTCCCCGGCCGCCGCCGACACCATCCGGGACCGCCAGTGGGGCCTGCTGGCACTGCGCGCCGAGGAGGCCTGGGGCACCACCCGCGGCGACGGGGTCACCGTCGCCGTCCTCGACACCGGCGTCGACGACTCCCACCCCGACCTCGCCGGGCAGGTGCTCGACGGCACCGACCTCATCGGCATGGGCGCCGGCCGCGGCGACAAGGCCTGGGCCCGCCACGGGACCGCCATGGCCGGCATCATCGCCGGACACGGTCACGGCCCCAGCCGCGGCCAGGGCGTCCTCGGCATCGCCCCGCAGGCGAAGATCCTGCCGGTGCGCGTCATCCTCGAAGAGGGCGACCCGGGCCGCGCACAGGCCCGCGCGAGCAAGGGCGGCGCCCTCGCCGACGGCATCCGCTGGGCCGCGGACCACGGCGCCGACGTGATCAACCTGTCGCTCGGCGACGACAGCGACTCCGCCCACCACGAGGCCGGGGAGGACGAGGCCGTCCAGTACGCCCTCGCCAAGGGCGTGGTCGTCGTCGCCTCCGCCGGCAACGGCGGCGAGTCGGGGGACCGCGTCTCCTACCCGGCCGCCTACCCGGGGGTCATCGCCGTCACCGCCGTCGACCGCCGCGGCAGGAAGGCCGCCTTCTCCACCCGCAACTGGTACGCCACCGTCAGCGCCCCCGGCGTCGACGTGGTCATCGCCGACCCCGACCGCGCCTACTACGAGGGCTGGGGCACCAGCGCCGCCGCGGCCTTCGTCTCCGGCGCCGCGGCCCTCGTCAGGGCCGCCCACCCGGAGCTGTCCCCGGCCCAGATCAAGAAGCTCCTGGAGGACACCGCCGCCGACAGCCCGGCCGGCGGCCGCGACGACGCCCGCGGCTACGGCACGGTGGACCCCGTCGCCGCCCTCCAGGTCGCCGAGGCGATGCGGCCGGAGGCGCCGGTGCCCGCGCCGGCCGCGGCCGGGCGCACCTACTTCGGCCCCGGCCCCGAACCGGTCCGCCCGTCCGAGCGCGGGGCCCGGCTGGGTCCCGCGGCGGCCGCGGCCGCGGGGGCGGCGCTGCTCGTCCTGGCCGCCGTACTGGCCCGGCGGCCGCGACGGGGCACCCCGCGCCGGGACGCGCCCCCGGCACAGTAGGGTCGGGTAACTGTGGCGAACATGGCGAACAAGAACATTCCCGACCCGGGCTTCTCCGACGACGACGGCTCCGCCGACCCCCGGCTGACGGCGGCCCTGGCCGCCTGGGCCGAGGACAGGACGCAGGAGCCGCAGGTGCTGGCCGCCCTCAAGGGCGCCCGCCTCCTGGTGCCCGTCGTCGCCGTCCTCGGTGAGGCGGAAACCGACCCGCAGACGGGCCTGCGGCGCGAGAAGACCAGCGACATGGCCGTCCCGACCCTGCGGGCGGGCGACCGGCGGGCCCTGCCCGCCTTCACCTCGACCGCCTCGCTCGCGCTGTGGGACCCGGCCGCCCGCCCCGTGGCCGTCCCGCTGCACCAGGCCCTGGCGGCCGCCGCGCACGAGAAGGCCGACACCGTGGTCCTGGACCTCGCCGGCCCGGTCACCTACCAGCTGACCGGCTCCGCGCTGCTCGCCCTCGCCGAGGGCCGTACGGACGCGGGCCCGCTGGCCGATCCCGCCGTACGCGAGGCCGTACGGGCGGCCGTCCTCGCGGAGCCGGCCGTGCTCCGCGCGCACCTCGGCCCCGGTGGGGCGGACGCCGACGGGACCCTCGCGATCGTGCTGGCCGCGGACGCGCAGGCGCCCGCGGCCGCCGCCCGCCGCGTCGCCGAGGCCCTGGCGGCGGACACCACCCTGCGGGCCCGGTTGGTGCGCGGCCTGGACCTGGCGTTGCTGCCGCCGGACGCGCCGGCTCCGCCCGGCGAGCCGCTGTTCAGCCGCTGAACCGCCCGGCCGGACCGAAGAAGACCCGATAGGCCGCAGAAAGGGGCGGGCCCCTCCGTGAACGTACGGAGGGGCCCGCCCCTTGCGGCTTTCCCGGCCCTGCGGCCTTCTCGTCGGATCAGGCGTAGACGGGGCCCGTGAACTTCTCGCCCGGCCCCTGGCCCGGCTCGTCCGGGACGATCGACGCCTCCCGGAAGGCCAGCTGGAGCGACTTCAGGCCGTCCCGCAGCGGGGCGGCGTGGAAGGAGCTGATCTCGGTGGCGCTCGCGGTGACCAGGCCCGCGAGGGCCGTGATCAGCTTGCGGGCCTCGTCGAGGTCCTTGTGCTCGGAGTCCGGCTTGTCCAGGCCCAGGTTGACCGCCGCGGCGCTCAGCAGGTGCACGGCCACCGTGGTGATCACCTCGACGGCGGGGACGTCCGCGATGTCGCGGGTCATGGCGTCGTAGTCGGGGGCGCCGTCGGCAGCGGGGTCGGTGGAGGGTGTCGCGTCAGTCATGCGACCCACGATATGCCGTGCGGCGGGCTTGCAACGGGGGTGCTAGTATGTACTTCGACCGGCCGGACACTCACGTGCCCGGCCCACAAGTGGAGGCTCCGTTCTCCCACCTGACTGCCCTCCGGGGCGGCGGGTCACCCGGTCAGGCGGTATCCATCGTTCCGTACGGACGATGGAAAGCTGCCCGAGTCTACGCCCCGCGGTGTGCATGCGGCGGTGTTCCGGTTGTTTTGGAGCCCCTGCCTGTGCCCGGTGGGGCTTTTTTCATTCTCCCGCCGCGGTAGGTCTGACGGAATTACACGTCAGCGGCTGTCTGCCAGGCAGCCGTGTGGTGCTACCGAGGAGGATCCATCAGCACCGAGCCCCGCATCAACGACCGGATTCGCGTTCCCGAGGTACGGCTTGTCGGTCCCAGCGGCGAGCAGGTCGGCATCGTGCCGCTTGCCAAGGCGCTCGAGCTCGCGCAGGAGTACGACCTCGACCTGGTCGAGGTCGCGGCGTCCGCACGCCCGCCGGTCTGCAAGCTCATGGACTACGGCAAGTTCAAGTACGAGTCGGCCATGAAGGCCCGTGAGGCGCGCAAGAACCAGGCGCACACGGTCATCAAGGAAATGAAGCTCCGGCCGAAGATCGACCCGCACGACTATGACACCAAGAAGGGTCACGTCGTTCGGTTCCTCAAGCAGGGCGACAAGGTCAAGATCACGATCATGTTCCGTGGTCGCGAGCAGTCCCGGCCGGAACTCGGCTACCGACTGCTGCAGCGTCTGGCTTCGGACGTCGAGGACCTCGGGTTCATCGAGTCGAACCCGAAGCAGGACGGCCGAAACATGATCATGGTTCTCGGTCCGCACAAGAAGAAGACCGAGGCGATGGCCGAAGCCCGCGAGGCGCAGGCCGCCCGCAAGGCCGAGCGCCAGGGTGTCGCCCACACCGACGACGAGGCAGCTTCCGAGGAAGCGGCAGTCGAGGTCGGGGAGGACACCGAGGTCGCCTCCGCCGAGGTCACCGAGGCCGCCGCCGACGAGGCGCCGGCCGACGAGACCAACGCCGGGGCCTGATTCCGGGGCAGCCCGCCTCGGGTCACCTATACAACATGACGCTCCCGGAAGCCGGTCCCCGAGCGGGACCGGTGGGAGTGCCACCGACGAGGAGATAACGGCGCTATGCCGAAGAACAAGACGCACAGCGGTTCCAAGAAGCGCTTCAAGATCACCGGCTCCGGCAAGGTGCTCCGTGAGCGCGCCGGCAAGCGCCACCTGCTCGAGCACAAGTCGTCCCGTGTCACCCGCCGCCTGACCGGCACCGCGGAGATGGCCCCCGGCGACGCCGCGAAGATCAAGAAGCTTCTCGGCAAGTGACGTCCTCCGCTCCCCCTGCCGGGAGCGGCGACGTCAAGACCGGGACCCCATCGAATTCGGGCCGTGTGAAGACACCCACGGCCCCGCTACAAGGAGTTAAAAAGTGGCACGCGTCAAGCGGGCAGTAAACGCCCACAAGAAGCGCCGGGCGATCCTCGAGGCGGCCTCCGGCTACCGCGGTCAGCGTTCGCGCCTGTACCGCAAGGCCAAGGAGCAGGTCACCCACTCGCTGGTCTACAACTTCAACGACCGCAAGAAGCGCAAGGGCGACTTCCGTCAGCTGTGGATCCAGCGCATCAACGCCGCTGCCCGCCAGAACGGCATGACGTACAACCGCCTCATCCAGGGTCTGAAGGCCGCCAACATCGAGGTGGACCGCAAGATCCTCGCGGAGCTGGCCGTCAACGACGCCAACGCGTTCGCCGCGCTCGTCGAGGTCGCGCAGAAGGCGCTTCCGGCCGACGTGAACGCCCCCAAGGCTGCCGCGTAAGGCTTCGCCGGCCGCATGAGCGGTCGGCACCCTCGGACCCGCAGGCCCTGCGCCTGCGGGTCCGAGTGCTTTCCCCGCCCGCGCATCGCACCGCCTGCGCCCCGCCCGCGCCCGCCCCGCCCGCGCCCCGCGCGCTCCGCACCCCGAGAGAGAACCGCAGAGACCATGGCTGACCTGGGTCACCCCGACGAGCTGATCTCCCCCCGATCCCCCCGGGTGGCCGCCGCCCGGCGACTGGCGCGGCGCAACTTCCGCACCAAGGAGCGCCGGTTCATCGCCGAGGGTCCGCAGGCCGTCCGCGAGGCCGTGGAGCACCGCGGGGCCTCGGGCGCGTCGACCCTGATCGAGCTGTTCGCCACCGTCGAGGCCGCCGAGCGCTATCGCGAGATCGTCGACGCCGCCCTCGCGGCGGGCGCCCGCGTGCACTACGCCTCCGACGAGGTGCTCGCCGAGGTCTCCCAGACCGTCACCCCCCAGGGCCTCGTGGGCGTCTGCCACTTCCTGGACTCCCCGTTCGAGGAGATCCTCAAGGCCGAGCCCAAGCTCGTCGCCGTGCTCGCGCACGTCCGCGACCCCGGCAACGCGGGTACGGTGCTGCGCTGCGCGGACGCCGCCGGCGCCGACGCGGTGGTGCTGACCGACGCCTCCGTGGACCTGTACAACCCCAAGTCCGTGCGCGCCTCCGTGGGCTCCCTCTTCCATCTCCCCGTCGCGGTCGGCGTCCCGGTGGAGCAGGCCGTCGAGGGCCTGCGGGCCGCCGGCGTACGGATCCTGGCCGCCGACGGGGCGGGCGAGGACGACCTCGACGCCGAGCTGGACGCGGGCACCATGGGCGGTCCCTCGGCCTGGGTCTTCGGTAACGAGGCCTGGGGCCTGCCCGAGGAGACCCGGGCCCTGGCGGACGCCGTGGTGCGCGTCCCGATCCACGGCAAGGCCGAGAGCCTGAACCTCGCGACGGCCGCCGCCGTGTGCCTCTACGCGTCGGCGCGTGCACAGCGGGCGCCCGGAGGGTGCCGCTCCGTGACCCCCAGCTAGTAATGTGGCGGCCCGGGGGCCCACTGCGCGACTCGGAGATGTGGGGTACGGGGACATGACGGTCGGTACGAACAGCTCACCGGGGGCCGCGGACACCGCGCCCTCGGGACAGCGCGGCCGCGCCGCCGGGCCCCGGCCCCGAGCGGTGCCCCCGTCGCGGGCCCAGGACCCCGCCGGACCGGCGCGGCCGGACGGGCGGGCGCCGGACGGCGCGGCGGGCGAGGGCTTCGGCGTCGACCCGGACGACCTGCCCGACGGGCTCGTCGTCGCCGACGACACCGGCCGGGTGATCTGCTTCAACGCCGCCGCCGCCCGGATCACCGCACTGGCGCCGGACCAGGCGCTCGGCGCCCGCATCGACGCCGCGCTCCCGCTGGAGGACCTCGAAGGCCGGCGCTGGTGGGCCCTGACCGACCCGTACGGGGGCCTCGCCACCCGCCGCGGGCAGCCCGAGCGCAACCTCCTGCTGCCCGGCGGCCGTGAGGTGCTCGTCTCCGCCAGCTACGTCCGCACGCACCCCACCGGCCCCCTGCGCCGCCTCGTCGTCACCCTGCGCGGCACCGAGGCCCGCCGCCGCACCGAGCGCAGCCACGCCGAGCTGATCGCCACCGTCGCGCACGAGCTGCGCTCCCCGCTGACCTCCGTCAAGGGGTTCACGGCGACCCTGCTCGCCAAGTGGGAGCGGTTCACCGACGACCAGAAGCGGCTGATGCTGGAGACCGTCGACGCCGACGCCAACCGCGTCACCCGCCTCATCGCCGAGCTCCTGGACATCTCGCGCATCGACTCCGGGCGCCTGGAGGTGCGGCGCCAGCCGGTGGACATCGCCACCGCCGTCGGCCGCCACGTCCAGGCCCTGACCGCGAACGGCCAGGCTCCCGAGCGGTTCCTCGTACGCGTCAGCCGCCCGCTCCCCGACCTGTGGGCCGACCCCGACAAGATCGACCAGATCCTCGGCAACCTCCTCGAAAATGCGGTGCGCCACGGGGAGGGAACGGTCACCATCGACGTGTCGCCGCATGAGAAGGGAACCGCCGTCACCGTGACCGACGAAGGCCCCGGGATCCCCGAGGAGTCGATGGGCCGCGTCTTCACCCGCTTCTGGCGGGGGAGCAAGCGCGGCGGCACCGGCCTGGGCCTCTACATCGTCAAGGGTGTCGTGGAGGCCCACGGCGGCACCATCACCGTCGGCCGCGGCCCCGGTGGCGGCGCCGAGTTCCGATTTATCCTGCCCGTGAGCGCCCCGGCGTACCTCACGCAGTAGTCCTGCGGAGGGTCTCGCCAGGCGGCCCACGGGCTCCTTCACCCCCAGCGACCTTTAGACTCGTCCTTTGGCACCTTTGTGTCCTTGTCCGATCAGGTCGATCGAGTCGTCGGGGACCACCAGCCAGCCATCGGAAGTACGGGAAGAGATGTCGGCACCGAACAAGTCGTACGACCCTGTCGAGGTCGAGGCACTGAAACCGGAAGAGATCGAGCGCATGCGGGACGAGGCGCTCGCCGCCTTCGCGTCCGCCGGCGACCTCGACGCGCTCCGGGAGGCGAAGACCGCGCACATGGGCGACCGCTCGCCCCTGGCGCTCGCCAACCGCGAGATCGGCGCCCTGCCGCCCCAGGCCAAGGCCGAGGCGGGCAAGCGCGTGGGCCAGGCCCGTGGGGCCGTGAACAAGGCCTTCGGGGCCCGCACGGTCGAGCTCGAAGCCGAGCGCGACGAGCGGGTGCTGGTCGAGGAGGCCGTGGACGTCACGCTGCCCTACGACCGCGTGCCCGCCGGCGCCCGGCACCCCCTGACCACGCTGATGGACCGCATCGCGGACATCTTCGTGGCCATGGGGTACGAGGTCGCCGAGGGGCCCGAGGTCGAGGCGGAGTGGTTCAACTTCGACGCCCTCAACTTCACGCCCGACCACCCGGCGCGCCAGATGCAGGACACCTTCTTCGTCCGGGGCCCCGAGGGCACCGAGGGCGACGAGTCCGGCGTCGTGCTGCGCACCCACACCTCCCCGGTGCAGGCGCGCTCGCTGCTGGAGCGCAAGCCCCCCGTCTACATCGTCTGCCCGGGCCGGGTGTACCGCACCGACGAGCTCGACGCGACGCACACGCCGGTCTTCCACCAGGTCGAGCTGCTCGCCGTGGACGAGGGCCTGACCATGGCCGACCTCAAGGGCACCATGGACCACATGGTCCAGGAGCTGTTCGGCGAGGGCACGACCACGCGCCTGCGCCCGCACTTCTTCCCCTTCACCGAGCCGTCCGCCGAGATGGACATGCAGTGCTACGTGTGCCGCGGCGCGTCGGTGGGCAACCCCGACCGTCCGTGCCGTACCTGCTCCAGCGAGGGCTGGATCGAGCTCGGCGGCTGCGGCATGGTCAACCCCAAGGTGCTCGTCGCCTGCGGTGTGGACCCGGAGAAGTACAGCGGGTTCGCCTTCGGGTTCGGCATCGAGCGGATGCTGATGTTCCGCCACAACGTAGAAGACATGCGAGACATGGTCGAGGGTGACGTTCGCTTCACCCGGCCGTTCGGGAGTGAGATCTGATGCGCGTCCCGCTTTCCTGGCTGCGGGAGTACGTCGACCTCCCCGCGGGTGAAACCGGTCGCGACGTGGCCGCCAAGCTCGTCGACGCCGGCCTTGAGGTCGAGACCGTCGAGCAGCTCGGCGGAGGCCTCAAGGGCCCCCTCGTCGTCGGCCAGGTGCTGACCATCGAGGAGCTCGAGGGCTTCCGCAAGCCGATCCGTTTCTGCACGGTCGACGTCGGCCAGGCCAACGGCACCGGTGAACCGCAGGAGATCGTCTGCGGCGCCCGGAACTTCTCCGTGGGCGACAAGGTCGTCGTGGTCCTGCCCGGCGCGGTGCTGCCCGGCGACTTCGCGATCGCCTCGCGCAAGACGTACGGCCGCACCTCGCACGGCATGATCTGCTCCGGCGACGAGCTGGGCATGGGCGACGACGGCACGCACGGCATCATCGTGCTGCCGCCGGAGCACGAGGTCGGCACCGACGCGATCGAGCTGCTCCAGCTCGTCGACGAGGTCCTCGACATCGACATCACCCCGGACCGCGGCTACTGCATGTCCATGCGCGGTGTCGCCCGCGAGGCGGCCACCGCCTACGGTCTGCCGCTGCGCGACCCGGCGCTGCTCGACGTCCCCGCGCCGAACTCGTACGGCTACCCCGTGACGATCGACGACCCGGCCGGCTGCGACCGCTTCACCGCCCGCACGGTGACCGGCCTCGACCCCGACGCGCGCTCCCCGATCTGGCTGACCCGCCGCCTGCAGAAGGCGGGCATGCGGCCGATCTCGCTCGCCGTCGACGTCACCAACTACGTGATGCTGGAGCTCGGCCAGCCGCTGCACGCCTACGACCGCACGCGGATCGAAGGTGCCATCGGCGTCCGCCGCGCCGAGCAGGGCGAGAAGTTCACCACCCTCGACGGGGTCAAGCGCACGCTCGACTCCGAGGACCTGGTGATCACCGACGACAGCGGGCCGATCGGGCTCGCCGGTGTCATGGGCGGTGCCAACACCGAGATCGCCGACTCCGTGACCGACCCCGAGACGGGCGCCGTCACCGGCACCACGGACGTCGTCATCGAGGCCGCGCACTTCGACTCCGTGTCGATCTCGCGCACCGCCCGCCGCCTGAAGCTCTCCTCGGAGGCCTCCAAGCGCTTCGAGCGGGGCGTCGACCCGCAGGCCGCCGCCGCGGCCGCGCAGCGCACCGTCGACCTGCTCGTGCTCCTCGCGGGCGGCACCGCGGAGGCCGGTGTCACCGAGGTCACCGCCCCCGGCGCCCCGCGCACCATCGCGATGCGTGCGGACCACCCGGACCGGGTCGCGGGCATGGAGTACGGCCGCGAGACCGTCGTACGCCGCCTCCAGGAGGTCGGCTGCGACGTCTACGGCCAGGACGAGCTCGTCGTCACCGTCCCGTCGTGGCGGCCCGACCTCGCCGCGCCCAACGACCTCGCCGAAGAGGTCATCCGGCTGGAGGGCTACGGGAACCTCCCCTCGACCCTCCCGCAGGTGCCCTCCGGCCGCGGTCTGACCGACCGGCAGCGGCTGCACCGCAGGGTCGGCCGCGCGCTGGCCGGTTCGGGCTACGTCGAGGCGCTGAGCTACCCGTTCATCGGCGAGGGCGTCTTCGACCAGCTCCAGCTGCCGGCGCACGACGCCGCCCGCCAGGTCGTCAAGCTCGTCAACCCGCTCTCCGACGAGGAGCCGGCGCTGCGCACCACGCTGCTGCCGGGTCTGCTCGGCGCGCTGCGCCGCAACGACAGCCGGGGCAGCCACGATCTCGCGCTCTTCGAGACCGGTTCGGTCTTCCGGGCCGCCGCGCAGCCGGGTGTCGCCGTACGGCTGCCCGTCGACCGGCGTCCCACGGACGAGGAGATCGCCACCCTGAACGCGGCCCTGCCCGCGCAGCCGCGGTACGCCGCGGTCGTGCTGGCCGGTGCGCGCGAGCAGGCCGGCTGGTGGGGCAAGGGTCGCCCGGCGGACTGGGCCGACGCGGTCCAGGCCGCGCGCGTCCTCGCCGTCGAGGCGGGCGCCGAACTGGTGGTCCGCCAGGGCCAGTACGGTCCCTGGCACCCGGGCCGCTGCGCCGAGCTGATCGTCACCCTGGACGGGGTGGAGACGGTCATCGGCCACGCCGGTGAGCTGCACCCGCGCGTGGTCAAGGCGATGGGCCTGCCGGCCCGTACGAGCGCGATGGAGCTCGACCTGGACCGCCTCGCGGCGGCCGGCGGCGAGGCCCTCCAGGCGCCCCGGATCTCCAGCTTCCCGGTGGCCACCCAGGACGTCGCGCTGATCGTGGACGCGTCGGTCCCGGCGTCGTCGGTGGAGGCCGCGCTGCGCAAGGGCGCGGGCGAACTGCTGGAGTCGCTGCGGCTGTTCGACGTGTTCACCGGTGAGCAGGTCGGCGAGGGCAAGAAGTCCCTGGCGTACGCGCTGCGCTTCCGTGCGGCCGACCGGACGCTGACCGCCGAGGAGTCCACGGCGGCGCGCGACGCGGCCGTGGCGCTGGCGGGCGAGCGGACCGGGGCGGTGCTCCGGGGCGCGTAGCCGTTACCGCTGTGCCGTGAGGGGCGTATCCGGATTCCGGGTACGTCCCTCACCCGTTCGGATGAGTGTGGTGCAGGGCGGCGGCCACGGAGAAAGGCCCGGCTCCGGCCGGGGCCAGGCGACCAACCTGGCACCGGCGGAGCCGGGCCGGCGCCGCCCGCCTGCCATGGAGTGTCGGGCAGACGGCAAGGCGGGCGGCGCGGTGACGGGTCGTCGCACTGTTCGAGGGGGAGCCGACGACCCGGGCTACCTCTTGGCGAGGCTCTTCAGTGAAGCGCGCCGGGGGCCCCGTGCGGCAGAGTGCGCATCGCATTTATGCGCGTACTCATTTCACACCCCGTGTGAATTGGAGGCAGTGCGCCCCGGGTGAACCGCCCACCCACTAGCCTGAGTCCGAAGAGCCCTTGGAGCGGCCCATGCAGCCCAATGTCCTGCTCGACGCCCTCCTCGCCGAGGCGGGCATGTCCCATGCCGGACTCGCCGCGTACGTGAACCAGGCGGGCCGCACCCGAGGTCTGGCCCTGCGCTACGAACACACCGCCGTGTCGCGGTGGTTGAAGGGACAGCGCCCGCGGGGCCGGGTGCCCGACCTGATCTGCGAGGTGCTCGGCGGCCGCCTGGGGCGGCCCGTCGCGCTGGACGACATCGGCCTCGGCGCGGCGGACCTGCCGCTGTCCCCGCACGCCTCGCCGCTCAGCGGGTTCGTGGACCGGGCCGCGGCCCTGTGGCGCTCGGACGGCCAGGCCCGGCCCCAGCTGCTGACCGCCGAGGCGGTCACCGGGACGCCCGCCGTCATCCCGGTCTGGGAGTGGGAGAACCCGCCCGAGGACGCCGACGTCTCCCGTGAGGGCCCGAACCGGATAGGCCCCGAGCACATCGAGATCCTCAGGGCCGCCCGCGCGCACTACGAGCTGATGTATCGCCGGGCCGGGGGAGTGGCCACCCGGGACCGGATCGTCCGCTTCCTCGGCAGTGAGACGGCGCCCATGCTCCGCGGGAGCTATCCCGACGGCCTCGGCCGCCAACTGCACCGCGCCACCGGGTCCCTCGTGGCTGTGGCGGGGATCTGCGCGTACGACTCGGACGCCCACGGCCTCGCCCAGCGCTACTTCCACCAGGCGCTGCGCCTGGCCAAGGCGAGCGGGGACCGCGGCCTCGGGGCCTACGTCATCGCGCTGCTCGTCAACCAGTCCCTGCACCTGCGCGAGTACCGCCAGGCCGTGGCCTTCGCCGAGGCCGCGCTGCGCGCCGCCGGCCGGCACACCACCCCGGCGCTGGCCGCCGACCTGTACGCCATGCAGGCCAAGGCCTATGCCCAACTCGGCGACACGGCGGCCGCGTTGTCCTGCATCCGCAAGGCCGAGGCGGCCGCCGAGCGGATCTCGCCGGGCGCCGAACCGGACGAGACCGGCTACGTACAGCCGGGGCTCGTCAACGTCCAGGTCGCCGAGGCGCTGCTCGGCCTGGGTGATCTGGAGGCCGCGCGGGTCCAAGCGGCGGCCGCCGTGGACACCCCCGCACACGACCGCGGCCGGGTGCACCGGCTGGCGATGCTGTGCGAGATCCAGCTGCGTCAGGGAGAGGCGGACCGGGCCGCCGCGTCCGCGGCGGAGATGGCCGAGCGGGCCAAGGGCATGGAGTCGCTCAGACTGCGCGACCGGCTGCGGACGATCCGCGAACAGCTCCTGACCAGCGGTTTCTCGGACGCGGAGGAGACCGCGCAGCTCATCGACGGGGCGTTGCGCGTTCCGCTCTGACCGGCCGGCTGCTGCCATGTGTGCCACCTACTCGAACGGAAGGTGGCACAACCGTGCAGTGGATGAACCTGAGTGAGCAGACCGTGTACAAGAACCGCTGGTTCGACGTGAACCTCGCCGATGTGGAACTCCCCGACGGCCGGCACCTGGACCACTTCGTGATCCGGCTGCGCCCGGTCGCCGTGGCCACGGCGGTCAACGAGGCGGACGAGGTGCTGCTGCTGTGGCGCCACCGCTTCATCACCGGCAGCTGGGGCTGGGAGCTGCCCGCCGGGGTGGTCGAGGACGGCGAGTCCGTCGAGAGCGCGGCCGCGCGGGAGATGGAGGAGGAGTCGGGCTGGCGGCCCGGCCCGCTCCACCACCTGATGACCGTCGAGCCGTCCAACGGCCTGACCGACGCCCGTCACCACCTCTACTGGGCGGACGGGGCCACGTACACCGGCCCTCCCGAGGACGCCTTCGAGTCCTCCCGCCGGGAGTGGGTCCCGCTCAAGCTGGTGCCGGACATGATCGCGCGCGGCGAGGTCCCGGCCGCCAACATGGCGGCCGGGCTGCTGCTCCTGCACCATTTCCGGCTCGGCGGCCGCCCGTAGGCCGTCCAGCCCGGCCGTGCGAGCGGGCCGTACAGGCGTCCGTACGGGTCAGCCGTACGGGTAGAAGCCCGCGCCCGTCTTGCGGCCCAGGCGGCCCGCGTCGACCATCCGCTGGAGCAGCGGGGGAGCGGCGTACAGCGGCTCCTTGTACTCGGCGTACATGGAGTCGGCGATCGAGGCGATGGTGTCCAGGCCGATCAGGTCGGACAGCTTGAGGGGGCCCATCGGGTGGGCGCAGCCCAGCTCCATGCCGTTGTCGATGTCCTCGCGGCTCGCGATGCCCGACTCGAACATCCGGATCGCGGAGAGGAGGTACGGGACGAGGAGCGCGTTGACGACGAAGCCGGAGCGGTCCTGGGCGCGGACGGCGTGCTTGCCCAGCACGTCGCGCACCAGGGCCTCGGCCCGCTTCACCGTCTCCTCGCCCGTCGTCAGGGCCGGGATCAGCTCGACGAGCTTCTGCACGGGGGCCGGGTTGAAGAAGTGGATGCCGATGACCTGGTCGGGCCGCGAGGTCGCCACGGCCAGCTTGACCAGCGGGATCGAGGAGGTGTTGGAGGCCAAGATGGCGTCCGGGCGGGTGATCACCTGGTCGAGGACCTGGAAGATCTCGGTCTTGACCTGCTCGTTCTCGACGACCGCCTCGATGACGAGATCACGGTCGGCGAACTCGCCGAGGTCGGTGGTGAAGCTGAGGCGGGCCAGGGTGGCGTCCCGCTCCTCCTCGGTGATCTTGCCGCGTTCGGCGGCCTTGGTCAGCGAGTTGTGCAGCCGGGTACGGCCGATCTCCAGGGCTTCGCCGGTGGTCTCGGCGACCTTGACCTCAAGGCCGCTGCGGGCGCACACCTCCGCGATACCCGCGCCCATCTGGCCACAGCCCACTACGCCGACTCGTGTGATGTCGGAAGGGAGGTCAGTCACTTCGTGCCTTTCGCAGCTCATCCTCGGCGGGTCCCCCGTACGATTCCGGCGCCCGCCACGCCCCCCGACGTTACTCCCGACCTTGCGCCGGGCGGGGGGCCGGGGCGGGCATGCTGATCGGACATCACGCAATGTCACTCAGCGAGACGGGATTGTCACATGGTGTACATGAGTCGACGGGCACTGCTGGCCGCGGCCGCCGGGGTGGCCGCCGCGGTCACGACGGGGCCGACCGCCGCGCT
Source organism: Streptomyces sp. NPDC016562 (assembly GCF_043076955.1). NCBI lineage: Bacteria > Bacillati > Actinomycetota > Actinomycetes > Kitasatosporales > Streptomycetaceae > Streptomyces > Streptomyces sp. NPDC016562. The sequence continues at coordinate 215,288 of NZ_JBIBRZ010000005.1, forward strand.
CCCGGTGGCGGCGCGGGCCGCCGCCATCGAGTTCCGGGGCATGTGGATCGCCTCCGTGGTCAATGTGGACTGGCCCTCCGAGAGCGGTCTGTCCGCCTCCCGCCAGCGCGCCGAGCTCCTCGCCCTCCTCGACACCGCCGTCGAGCGCAAGCTGAACGCGGTGATCCTCCAGGTCCGGCCCGCCGCCGACGCGCTGTGGCCCTCGAAGCTGGAGCCGTGGTCGCAGTGGCTGACCGGGGAGCAGGGGGTCGATCCGGGGTGGGACCCGCTGGGGACGGCCGTCGCGCAGGCGCACGCGCGCGGGCTGGAGCTGCACGCCTGGTTCAACCCGTACCGCGTGGCGAACCACACCGACCTCGACCGGCTGGTGTCCACGCACCCGGCCCGCCGCAATCCCGGCTGGACGGTGGAGTACGGCGGCAAGCTCTACTACAACCCGGGCCTGCCCGAGGTGCGGCGCTTCGTCCAGGACGCCATGCTCGACGCCGTCTCGCGCTATCCGGTGGACGCGGTGCACTGGGACGACTACTTCTATCCGTACCCGGTGGACGGGGAGTACTTCGACGACGACGAGGCCTACGAGGAGTACGGCGGCTCCTTCGAGTCCCGGGCCGACTGGCGCCGCCACAACACCGACACCCTGGTGCGCGAGATGTCCGAGCGGCTGCGGACGGTCCGGCCCGCGGCCCGGTTCGGCATCAGCCCGTTCGGGATCTGGCGCAACGCCGACCGGGACCCGCTCGGCTCGCGGACGCAGAGCCTGGCCACCTACGACGACCTCTACGCGGACACCCGCAAGTGGGTCAAGGAGGGCTGGATCGACTACATCGTGCCGCAGGCCTACTGGCACATCGGGCACCCGACGGCCGACTACGCCGCCCTCGTCCCGTGGTGGGCGCGGACCGTCGCGGGCACGGACGTCGAGCTGTACATCGGCGAGGCGCTGTACCGCTGCGACGCCGACAGCCCGACCGCCGCCTGGCGCGACCCGGCGGAGCTGTCCAAGCACCTGCGGCTCGCACGCGATTACCCGGAGGTCCGCGGCCACGCCTACTTCTCGGCGAAGCAGGTGGCCGCGGACCCCAACGGGGCGATGGCCCGGGTGGTCGCCGACCACTACGGTTCGGCGGCGGCCCCGCGCTGACTCAGGACTCGGGCTCCGAGGGGTGGCGGACCACGCAGTCGGGTCCGGGAGCCATCAGGGCTTCGTGTCCGTCCTGGAAGCGGACCCGGTACGGGGGGGTTCCGTTCTCGCCCAGCACCTGGGTGATCTCGCCCACCTTGTCGTGCTGTCCGACGATCCTGCCGTGCTGCACCAGCTGGTCGCCCTCGGTCGCGCGCATAACTGACCTCCTCGGTGGCGGTCCGATCCGGTGCTAGCAGTTTAGGTCGTTCCGCTGCTATTTGACCCGTTGGGTCACGACGATGCAGGCGAGTACGGCGCAGGCGGCCACGGGTGCGGCGGGCGTGAGGTGCTCGCCCAGCAGCGCCACCGACCAGACCAGGGTCAGCAGCGGCTGCGCGAGCTGGAGCTGGCTGGCCCGCGGCGCGCCGATCTCCGCCATGCCGCGGTACCAGACGTACAGGCCGAGGAAGGTGGAGCCGGCCGCCGCCCAGATCAGGCCGGCCAGCCCGTGACCGCCGAGGTGCACGGGCTCGTACGCGAGCCCGAGCACCGAACCCGTCAGGCTGAGCGGCAGGCACAGCACCAGGGCCCAGCCGATCACCTGCCAGCCGGGCAGGGTGCGGGCCAGCCGGCCGCCCTCGGTGTACCCGGCGGCGCACACCAGCAGGGCCGCGAACAGGTAGGCGTCGCCGGCGGACAGGGAGCCGCCGCTCTGGGCGAGCGTGAAGCCGAGCACGACCGCGGCCCCGGCCGCGGCGGCGACCCAGAACGTGCGCGAGGGCCGGACGCCGGTGCGCGCCGCGGACAGCGCGGCCGTGGTCAGAGGGAGCAGGCCGACCACGACGGCGGCGTGCGAGGTGGTGGAGGTCTGGAGCGCCAGGGTGGTCAGCAGCGGGAAGCCGACGACCACTCCGGCCGCGACGACGGCCAGGCCCGCCCAGTGCTCCCGGCCGGGCAGCGGGACCCGCCGGGCCAGGAGGAAGGCTCCGGCGAGGGCGGCGGCGAGGACGCTGCGCAGGGCCGCCAGCGACCACGGACCGAAGCTCTCCAGTCCCCAGGCCGTGGCGGGGAAGGTCAGCGAGAAGGTGAGGACGCCGAGCGAGGCGAGGGCGGTGCCCCGCCCCGGGAAGCCCTTGACCGCTATCGGAGCCGGGAGAGTAGCGCTATTGTGTGTCGTCATGTACGAGCGTAGCAGTGTGGCGGAACTGGCCGAAGCCCTGCGGTCCGGACTCGACCGCTACTCGGTCGGTGGAAAGCTGCCGTCGAGCCGGGCCCTGGTCGAGCAGTACCGGGTCAGCCCGGTCACGGTCTCCCGGGCCCTCGCGCAGCTCGCCGCCGAAGGACTCGTCGTCACCCGGCCCGGCGCCGGGGTCTTCCGGGCCCGGCCGCGCACGGCGCCGGCCGCGGCCGCGGACACCTCCTGGCAGGAGGTCGCCCTCAGCGCGGAGGGCGGCGGCGAGATCGTGCCCCGCTCGGTGGACGCCTCCGGGGTGATGGCCTGCCTGGCCGCCCCGGCGTCCGGGGTGATCGGGCTCAACAGCGGCTACCTGCACCCCTCGATCCAGCCGGAGCGGGCCATGGCCGCCGCGCTGGCCCGGGCCGGGCGGCGGCCGGGGGCGTGGAGCCGGCCGCCCGTGGAGGGGCTGCCCGAGCTGCGCGACTGGTTCGCCCGGGAGATCGGCGGCACGGTCGCCGCCGCCGACGTACTGATCACCGCGGGCGGGCAGAGCGCGCTGACCACCGCGCTGCGGGCCCTGGCCCCTCCCGGCGCGCCGATCCTGGTGGAGTCCCCGACCTACCCCGGGCTGCTGGCCATCGCCCGCGCCTCCGGGTGCCGGCCCGTGCCCGTGCCGGTGGACGCCGAGGGGGTCCGGCCGGAGCTGCTGGCCGCCGCCTTCGAGGCGACCGGGGCGCGGGTCTTCGTATGCCAGCCGCTGTTCCAGAACCCGACGGGGGCGGTACTGGCTCCCGGGCGGCGGGCCGAGGTGCTGCGGATCGCCCGGGCGGCCGGCGCCTTCGTGGTGGAGGACGACTACGCCCGGTCCCTGGGGCACGACGACTCCGGGCCGCTGCCCCCGCCCCTGGCGGCGCAGGACCCCGACGGCGTGGTCGTGCACGTGCGGTCCCTGACCAAGGCCACCTCGCCGAGCCTGCGCGTGGGCGCGCTGGCCGCCCGCGGCCCGGTCGTGGACCGGCTGCGCGCCATCCAGGTCGTCGACAGCTTCTTCGTGGCGCGCCCGCTCCAGGAAGCCGCGCTGGAACTGGTCGGCGCGCCCGCGTGGCCGCGCCACCTGCGGGCCGTGGCGGCCGAGCTGCGCCACCGGCGCGACGTGCTCGCGGGCGCGCTGCGCAGGGAGCTGCCGCGGTTGGAGCTGCCTCATCTGCCGTCCGGCGGCTACCAGTTGTGGCTGCGGACCGGCGGGGGCGACGACTCCGCCTTCGCGGAGGCGGCCCTGCGCGCCGGGGTCGCGGTGGCGCCGGGCCGCCCCTACTTCTGCGCGGAACCGCCGGGTCCGTACGTCCGGCTCAGCTTCGCCGGCGTCTCGGGCGCCGAGGAGCTGGTGGAGGCGGTGCGCAGGCTGCGGGCCGGGCTCGGCGGCGGTCTCGACGGCGGGGACGGTGCCGAGCCCGGTGCCGGCCTCGACGGCGGTCTCGGCGGCGGTCTCCGTCCGGACGCTTGACCGCCGGCTGCGCGCGGCTCACCATCACCGCATGCATGTTCGGGTCTCGCTGGTCGCCGCAGCCCGTAGTTCCTCGCTGCTGGCCGAGCGCTTCGACGAGGACCGCCCGCTGGACGGGGCCGGCTGGCGGGCGGTGGAGTCCGCCGCGCGGGACCTCGTACCGCTGGGCGCCGCCGAGCTGCGCTACTGCTCGCCGACCCCGCGCAGCCGGGCCACGGGCGAGGCCCTCGGGTACGCGCCCCTCGCGCAGCCCGCGCTGCGCGCGTGCGACATGGGTCGCTGGCGCGGCCTGACCCTGGCCGAGGTGACCGCGCACGAGCCCGGGGCGGTGGACCTGTGGCTCAGCGATCCGCGGGCCGCCCCGCACGGCGGGGAGTCCCTGCTCGCCTTCATCTCCCGGATCGGCGGCTGGCTCGACACCCGGCCCGCCGACGACGGCGGCGCGATCGTCGCCGTGGCGGAGCCCTCGGTGGTCCGGGCGGCCCTGGTCTACGCGCTCCAGGCGCCCCCGCTGACCTACTGGAACGTGGACGTCCGGCCGTTGTCCACCATCACCCTGACGGGCTGGTCCGGGCGCTGGCACCTGTCCTTGCAGTCCCCGGCGTAAGGCCGGAGGACGCTCCGCCGCCGACCGGCGCCCGGAATTGATTGTCCGGACCGCACCACACCGGCGGGACCGGTCCTTTCCTGCTAGACATCTCCCCGGAGTCGGGTGGCAGAGATCCAGAGCGTTGCATAAACGTGCGGCGGTACGTATAGTCATGCCATCGATAAGGAGGGTCCGATGGCGGTACGTGTAGCGGTGGCCGGAGCGAGCGGGTACGCGGGCGGAGAAGTCCTGCGCCTGCTGCTCGCACACCCCGAAGTGGAGATCGGCGCGCTGACCGGCCATTCCAACGCCGGACAGCTCCTCGGCTCCCTGCAGCCGCACCTCGTGCCGCTCGCGGGACGGACCCTGGAGGCGACCACGGCGGAGGTCCTCGCCGGTCACGACGTCGTCTTCCTCGCGCTCCCGCACGGCCAGTCCGCCGCCGTCGCGGCCCAGCTCGGCGAGGACGTCCTCGTCGTCGACATGGGCGCAGACCACCGGCTCAAGGACTCCGCCGACTGGGACGCCTTCTACGGCGCCCCGCACGCCGGCACCTGGCCCTACGGGCTGCCCGAGCTGCCCGGCGGGCGCGCCGCACTGGCGGGGACCAAGCGCATCGCCGTCCCCGGCTGCTTCCCCACCGCCGTCTCGCTCGCGCTGTACCCCGCCTACCAGGAGCAGCTCGCCGAACCGGAGGCCGTGATCGTCGCCGCCACCGGGACCTCCGGCGCCGGCAAGGCGCTCAAGACGAACCTGCTGGGCTCCGAGGTCATGGGCTCGGTGACCCCGTACGGCGTGGGCGGCGGGCACCGGCACACCCCCGAGATGGTGCAGAACCTCTCCCCGCTGGCCGGGAGCCGGGTGTCCGTCTCCTTCACCCCCACCCTCGTCCCCATGTCGCGCGGCATCCTCGCCACCTGCTCGGCCAAGGCCGTCCCCGGCACCACCGCGGCGTCGCTGCGCGCCGCCTACGAGAAGGCGTACGCCGACGAGCCCTTCGTGCACCTGCTGCCCGAGGGCCAGATGCCGTCCACCAAGTCCGTCCACGGTTCCAACGCCGTCCACGTCCAGGTCGCCTACGACGAGTCCGCCCGGCGGATCATCGCCGTCAGCGCCATCGACAACCTGACCAAGGGCACCGCCGGCGGCGCCGTGCAGAGCATGAACATCGCCCTGGGGCTCCCCGAGAGCCTGGGTCTTTCCACGATCGGAGTCGCACCGTGAGCGTCACGGCAGCACAGGGATTCACGGCAGCCGGCATCGCCGCCGGGATCAAGGCCAACGGCAACCCGGACCTGGCCCTCGTGGTCAACCACGGACCGCGCCTGGCCGCCGCGGGCGTCTTCACCTCCAACCGCGTCAAGGCCGCGCCCGTGCACTGGTCCGAGCAGGTCCTGCGCGGCGCCACCGTCAGCGCGGTCGTCCTCAACTCCGGCGGCGCCAACGCCTGCACGGGCCCCAAGGGCTTCCAGGACACCCACGCCACCGCCGAGAAGGCCGCCGAGGTCCTGGGCGAGGAGTTCAACGCCGGGGAGATCGCGGTCGCCTCCACGGGCCTGATCGGCGTCCTGCTCCCCATGGACAAACTGCTCCCGGGCGTCGAGGCCGCCGCCGCGGCCCTCTCCGAGGACGGCGGCGAGGCCGCCGCCATCGCCATCAAGACCACCGACACCGTGCACAAGACGGCCGCCGTCTCCCAGGAGGGCTGGACCGTCGGAGGCATGGCCAAGGGCGCGGGCATGCTCGCCCCGGGCCTGGCCACCATGCTCGTCGTCCTCACCACCGACGCCGACGTGGACAGCGCCACCCTCGACCGGGCCCTGCGCGCCGCCACCCGCACCACCTTCGACCGGGTCGACTCCGACGGCTGCATGTCCACCAACGACACCGTGCTGCTGCTCGCCTCCGGAGCCAGCGGCCAGGTGCCGGCGTACGAGCCGTTCGCGGAGGCCGTACGCACGGTCTGCGACGACCTCGCCCGCCAGCTGATCGGCGACGCCGAGGGCGCCAGCAAGGACATCCGCATCGAGGTCGTCGGCGCCGCCGACGAGGACGACGCGGTCGAGGTCGGCCGCTCCATCGCCCGCAACAACCTGCTCAAGTGCGCCATCCACGGCGAGGACCCCAACTGGGGCCGCGTCCTGTCCGCGATCGGCACCACCAAGGCGGCCTTCGACCCGGACCGGCTGGGCGTCGCCATCAACGGCGTCTGGGTCTGCAAGAACGGCCAGGTGGGCGAGGACCGCGACCTGGTCAGCATGAAGGACCGCGAAGTACGCATCACCGCCGACCTGGCCACCGGCAGCGCGTCGGCCGTGATCTGGGCCAACGACCTGACCGCCGAGTACGTCCACGAGAACAGCGCCTACTCCTCATGAGCGACGAAAAGGCCGGCCAGCCCGGCGCCTCCGGCACCGCCCGCAAGCACACCGCCCTGCCCAAGGCGCAGATCCTCATCGAGGCCCTGCCGTGGCTCACCCGCCACAACGGCAAGGTCGTCGTCATCAAGTTCGGCGGCAACGCCATGATCGACGAGGACCTGAAGGCGGCCTTCGCCCAGGACGTCGTCTTCCTGCGCCAGGCCGGCCTCAAGCCGGTCGTGGTCCACGGCGGCGGCCCCCAGATCAACGCCCAGCTCGACAAGCAGGGCCTGGTCAGCGAGTTCAAGGCGGGTCTGCGCGTCACGACTCCCGAGGCCATGGACGTCGTACGGATGGTCCTGGCGGGCCACGTCCAGCGCGAGCTGGTCGGCCTGCTCAACCAGCACGGGCCGCTCGCCGTCGGCATGACCGGTGAGGACGCGCGCACCATCACCGCGACCAAGCACCTCCCGGAGATCGACGGCGAGTCCGTCGACATCGGCCGGGTCGGCGAGATCACCTCCATCGACACCGGCGCCATCGAGGCGCTCCTGGCGGACGGCCGGATCCCGGTCATCTCCTCCATCGCCGGCAGCGCCGACGACCACCACGTCTACAACGTCAACGCCGACACGGCCGCCGCGGCGCTCGCCGCCTCGCTCGGCGCCGAGACGCTGATGGTCCTCACCGACGTCGAGGGCCTGTACGCGGACTGGCCGCACAGCGACGAGGTCATCAGCCGGCTCACCGTCAGCCAGCTGGAGAAGCTGCTGCCGGAGCTGTCCAGCGGCATGGTGCCCAAGATGGAGGGGTGCCTGCACGCCGTGCGCAACGGCGTGAAGACCGCCCGCGTGCTCGACGGGCGCGTCCAGCACTCGATCCTGCTGGAGATCTTCACGGACTCCGGCATCGGCACGATGGTCGTGCCCGACCCGCAGACCACCGCACCGTCAGGGGGAGCAGCATGACGCAGGCCACCGGCAACCAGGCGTACGCCGCGCGCTGGCAGGGCGCGCTGACCGACAACTACGGCACCCCCGCGATCGCCCTCGTGCGCGGCGAGGGCGCCCAGGTGTGGGACGCGGACGGCAAGCAGTACACCGACTTCGTCGGCGGGATCGCGGTCAACGCCCTCGGCCACGCCCACCCGGCGATCGTGGCGGCCGTGACCGGCCAGATCTCCACGCTCGGCCACGTATCCAACCTCTTCGTCTCCGAGCCGGTCGTCGCCCTCGGCGAGCGGCTGCTCCAGCTGTTCGGCCGCCCCGGCAAGGTCTTCTTCTGCAACTCGGGCGCCGAGGCCGTCGAAGCCGCCTTCAAGATCGGCCGGCTGACCGGGCGGACCCACATGGTCGCCACCGACGGCGGCTTCCACGGCCGGACCATGGGCGCCCTCGCCCTCACCGGCCAGCCCAAGAAGCAGGACCCCTTCCGGCCGCTGCCCGGCGACGTCACCCACGTCCCCTACGGCGACGCCGAAGCCCTGCGGGCCGCCGTCACCGAGGAGACCGCCCTCGTCGTCATCGAGCCGATCCAGGGCGAGAACGGCGTCGTCGTGCCCCCCGCCGGGTACCTCACGGCCGCCCGCGAGATCACCCGGGCCACCGGCACCCTGCTCGTCCTCGACGAGGTGCAGACCGGCATCGGCCGGTGTGGCCAGTGGTTCGAGCACCAGGCCCACGAGGGCGTCGAGCCCGACCTGGTCACCCTCGCGAAGGGGCTCGGCGGCGGACTGCCGATCGGCGCGGTGGCCGCCTTCGGCGCCGCGGCCGACCTGCTCCGGCCCGGCCAGCACGGCACCACCTTCGGCGGGAACCCGGTCGCCTGCGCCGCCGGCCTCGCCGTCATCGACACCATCGCCGCCGACGGCCTGCTCGACCGGGTCAAGGTGCGCGGGGAGCGGCTGCGCTCCGGAATCGAGGCCTTGGGCCACCCGCTGGTCTCCCACGTCAGGGGCGCCGGCCTGCTCCTGGGTATCGTGCTGACCGAGCCCCTCGCACCCCGGGTGCAGAAGGCGGCTCAGGACGCCGGCTTCCTGGTCAACGCGCCCGCCCCCGACGTCGTACGGCTCATGCCCCCGTACGTGCTCACCGAAGCCGAGGCGGACGCGTTCCTCCGGGCCCTGCCCGGCGTCCTCGACGCAGCCGACGGGGACCGATCCGGAGAATGAGACGACGATGAGCCAGGCGCAGGACAACGAGCAAGGCGGCCAAGCCGTCCCGCAGACCCGCACCGCGCGTCACCGCCGGATCGTGGACATCCTCAACCGGCAGCCGGTCCGCTCCCAGAGCCAGCTGGCCAAGCTGCTCGCCGACGACGGGCTGAGCGTCACCCAGGCGACGCTCTCGCGCGACCTCGACGAACTGGGCGCGGTGAAGATCCGCAACACCGGCGGCGAGCTGATCTACGCGGTGCCCAGCGAGGGCGGCTTCCGCACCCCGCAGGCCCCGCTCGGCGAGTCCGCGAAGGAGGAGCGCATGCGGCGCCTCTCCGGGGAACTGCTGATCTCGGCGGAGGCCTCCGCGAACCTCGTGGTCCTGCGCACCCCGCCGGGCGCGGCCCAGTTCCTGGCCTCCGCCATCGACCAGGCCGAGCTCCACGCGGTCCTCGGCACCATCGCGGGCGACGACACCCTGATGCTGATCAGCCGCGACCCGGCGGGCGGGCAGGCCCTCGCGGACCACCTCCTGCGTCTGGCGCAGAAGGAGGGCTGAGCCCGCTCAGTAGCGGGTCACGGCCAGGTCCCCCGACGCGGTGCCGATCGCGATGTGCGGGCGGCGGCGCGGGTCCGCCCAGCGCAGGACCGCCCGCATGGCCCGCTCGGGCACGGACACGCAACCGGCCGTCGCCCCCTTGCCGTTGACGTGCAGGAAGATGCCCGCGCCCCGGCCGCGTACGGGCCGGTCGTAGTTGAAGGCGATGAGCAGTGCGTGCGCGTACTGCTTCTCGTACGTCACCAGGTGCTCGGCCTCGCCGGGCGCGCAGTCCGCGGGCAGCGGCTCCACCCAGCGGTTGTAGGCCCCGGACGCGTTGTCCTGGCACCACCAGGAGTCGCGGGTCACCCGCCGGTAGCCGTACTCGGTCCCGGCCGGCGCCCGCCGGATCCCGAAGGCGTACGGAAGCGCGTACAGGCCCGCCGGCGTCGTGTTGGTGCCCTGGGTGCGGGTCGCGCCCTCGGTGAGGCCGTTCGCCCCGAAGCGGGCGGGCGCGCTCCCGGCCTCGAACCAGCGCCCGGCCCGCCGGTCCCACCAGGTCAGCCGGCCGGTGGTGGATCCGGGGGCGGGCGCGACGGCGGTGATCAGCTGACTGCCCCCACCGGTGTCGGCGAGCCGGGCGGGCAGGGGGGCGGCGCCCTGCGGCAGGAGGGCGGTGACGACGATCGTCACCCCGGCGACGAGAGCGGTACGCAGCACGCGTCAGACGGTACGGCCCGCGTGCCCGCCGACCGCGCAGGCCGCCTCAGCGCGCGCACGGGTTCACCCCGCCAGACCCAGCCGGACGAAGTGCCGGGCCAGCCGGTGCGGGTCGCGCGAGTCCCAGAGCGTGTCCGCCGCCAGCGCGCGCAGCGCAGGGTCGAGGACGGTCAGCAGGCCCACGGCCGCCCGCGACGCGGCCGTGTCGGGTGCTCAGCCGGCGTCCTCGTCGTCGCCGGTCAGGTCGTACTCGTCGACGTCGAGCTCGGCGCCGGTGGCGGCCAGGAAGTCCAGGACCCTGCGGCCCAGGTGCCAGCCGAAGAGCTCGGGGGCGTCCGCGGGGTCCGGCCGGCCCTGGTCGGTGTCGCTGAAGTAGCGCACGACCTGAAGCACCGCTCCGCCGCCGTCGTCGGCCAGGCGATGCGCGAGGCCGGCGATGCGGTCCGTGTGGGGCTGGAGCCTGTCGAGGACGCGCGTGATCTGCTCGTCGACACACAGGCCCGGTTCACGGCAGACGACCGTCCAGGAGTGGTCGACCGGAATCGGTCCCGGTGTGGTGAACCGGCTGCCCCGGACGGTCACTTCGTCAGGAGCCATGCCCAGCTGCTCGGTCATCTCGGCCGCGGAGATGTGCTGGCTGAACAGTGCGAAGCAGGCGTACTGGCGAAGAGGCATTCGCGGAGGATAGCCGGGCCGCAGAGCGGGCCGGTGATGTTTTCGTTGACGAAACATACGGAGTACTGCATAGTTATGCCTACGCTTCCGGCCGTGGCCCCTCCCCGTTACCTTCGCGGCGGGCAGGCGGTTGCACCTACACGGCCCCACGGGCAGTCAAAGTCATGCAGTCTTGAGGAGCAGCAGCTGTGAGCAGCAACAACGGTGACGTCCGGCTCTGGGGCGGGCGCTTCGCCGACGGCCCCGCCGAGGCCCTCGCGAAGCTGTCCGCGTCGGTCCACTTCGACTGGCGCCTCGCGCCGTACGACATCGCCGGCTCCCGGGCCCACGCCCGTGTGCTCGCCAAGGCGGGTCTGCTGACGGCCGACGAGCTCGACCGCATGACCGACGGCCTGGACCGGCTCGAAGCCGACGTCGCCGACGGGTCCTTCACCGGCACCATCGCCGACGAGGACGTGCACACCGCCCTGGAGCGGGGCCTGCTGGAGCGGCTCGGCGCCGAGCTCGGCGGCAAACTGCGGGCCGGCCGGTCCCGCAACGACCAGGTGGCCACCCTGTTCCGGATGTACCTGCGCGACCACGGCCGGATCATCGGCGGGCTGCTCGCGGACCTCCAGGACGCGCTGGTCGGCCTCGCCGAGAGCCACGCGGACGTGGCGATGCCCGGCCGCACCCACCTCCAGCACGCGCAGCCGGTGCTCTTCGCCCACCACGTACTGGCCCACGTGCAGGCCCTGTCCCGGGACGCGGAGCGGCTGCGCCAGTGGGACACCCGCACCGCGGTCTCCCCCTACGGCTCGGGCGCCCTGGCCGGCTCCTCCCTCGGCCTGGACCCGGAGGCGGTCGCCGCCGACCTGGGCTTCGAGCGCGGCTCGGTCGGCAACTCGATCGACGGCACGGCCTCGCGCGACTTCGTCGCCGAGTTCGCCTTCATCACCGCCATGATCGGGATCAACCTGTCCCGGATCGCGGAGGAGATCATCATCTGGAACACGAAGGAGTTCTCCTTCGTGACCCTGCACGACGCCTTCTCCACCGGGTCGTCGATCATGCCGCAGAAGAAGAACCCGGACATCGCGGAGCTGGCGCGCGGCAAGTCGGGCCGCCTCATCGGCAACCTGACCGGTCTGCTCGCCACGCTCAAAGCGCTGCCGCTGGCGTACAACCGGGACCTCCAGGAGGACAAGGAGCCGGTCTTCGACTCCTGCGACACCCTTGAGGTCCTGCTGCCGGCCTTCACCGGCATGATGGCCACCCTCACGGTCAACCGGGAGCGGATGGAGGAGCTGGCCCCGGCGGGCTTCTCGCTCGCCACCGACATCGCGGAGTGGCTGGTCAAGCAGGGCGTCCCGTTCCGGGTGGCGCACGAGGTGGCCGGCGAGTGCGTCAAGGTGTGCGAGGTGCTCGGCATCGAGCTGGACGAGCTCACGGACGAGCAGTTCGCGAAGATCTCGGAGCACCTGACCCCCGAGGTCCGCACCGTCCTCAACGTCAAGGGCGCCCTGGCCTCCCGCGACGGCCGCGGCGGCACCGCCCCCTCGGCGGTCGCGATCCAGCTCACGGAGCTGAAGGCCGACCTGGTCATCCAGCACGCCTGGGCGGCCCACAAGCAGTAGCGCGAACCGTCCCGAGGGGGCGGCCGGGGCGAACGCGCCCCGGCCGCCCCCTTCGCCGTGCGCCGCGCCGTCGTCCCGGCTCCGCGGGGAACCGTCCGACCCGGCGCAGGCGTTGGAGGGGTGTTCCGATCATGGAAGACGAGGAGACGAGCAGACGTGGACGCGATGGTGGACACCACAGGAGCCGGTCCCTCCCGGCGCGCCTTACTGGCTCTCGGCGCGGGGACCGCGCTGTTCACGGGCCTGGCCACGGTGGGCGGGGGACGGGCGTACGCCGCGCAGCCGCCGGCCGCGGTGCACCGGCAGCTGGAGGAGTGGGAGCGCGAACACTCCGCGCGCCTGGGCGTGTTCGCCCGCAACACGGCCACGGGCCGCACGGTCGTGTACCGCGCCGACGAGCGGTTCCCGATGTGCTCGGTCTTCAAGGGCCTCGCCGCGGCGGCCGTCCTGCGGGACCTCGACGCGGACGGCGGGTTCCTCGCCCGGCGGATCCGGTACACGCAGGAGTACGTCACGAAGTCGGGGTACGGCCCGGAGACCGGCAAGCCCGAGAACGTGGCCGGCGGCATGACGGTCGAGGCCCTGTGCGCCGCGGCCGTGAGCCTCAGCGACAACGCCGCGGCCAACCTGCTGCTGGAGGAACTGGGCGGCCCCACCGCGATCACCCGCTTCAGCCGCTCGCTGGGGGACCGGGTCACCCGGCTCGACCGCGACGAGCCCGAACTGAACTCGGCGGAGCCCGGGCGGGTGACCGACACCACCAGCCCCCGGGCCATCGGGAAGACGTACGCGCGCCTGCTCCTCGGCGACGCGCTCCCGCCCCGCGACCGCCGGATGCTGACCGGCTGGCTGGTCGCCAACACGACCAACGTCGAACGGTTCAAGGCCGGCCTCCCCGCGGACTGGATCCTGGCGGACAAGACCGGCGGGGGACAGGAGTACAGCGTGGCCAACGACGTCGGCGTGGTGTGGCCGCCGGCCGGCCCGCCGATCGTGATGGCGGTCCTGACCACCAAGCCGGGCTCCCCGGCCGGCCCCCGGGACAGCGCCCTGGTGGCCAAGACCGCCCGACTGCTGGCCGCGACCCTCACCTGACCCCGGCGCCCCACCGGGCCCCGCCGGTCCCTGCCGAGGATCCTGCGGGGCCCCGCGACGGCCCGGCCCCGCGGGGCCCCGCCTACGCCGCCCAGTCGCGCAGCGCGTCGAAGTCGGGCCCCGTCAGCCCGATCCGCTCGTCGATCCGCAGGAGCAGCGCCCGTGCGGGGTGGCGCTGGCCGACGTACTCGTGGTCCATGGCCGTGATGTCGTCGTCGATCCACGCGAAGGGCCGCCCGCCCGCGTAGTCGAGGATGTACTGGGTCTTCCAGAAGGTGCCGCGCGGCGCGCGTCCGTGCATCACCGGCCAGTCGATGTACGGGAGCCGCGGCAGGCCCAGCTGCGGACCTATCCAGTCGTTCGCCTCGTCCTTCCACGTGGTGGCCCAGACGAGCTCGTACGCCCGCGCCAGCGCGAGCAGCTCCGCGCCGTGGCCGGGATTGAGCCAGACCCGCAGCGGCTTCGCGCTCTCCGCGCCCGTCCAGCCGGTCGGCCGCATCCGGTGCGTGGTGTAGCCCTCGGGGCGACTCTGGGGCTTGGCCGCGTAGGGGTTCAGCGGTCCGTCGACGTCGATCAGCAGCAGTGGCTTCATCTCGCCAGGATTCCCTTCCGGCTGCCCGCGGGCAGCTCCTTTTCCGTCTCCGAATGAGACGCGGATGTCTCATTCGGGGTATGCTTGTCTCATGGCTATGGATCGTGACCAGGTGCTCCGTGACGCGGCCGCCCTGCTCTCCCGCAAATCGACCGCCACGATGGACGAGGTCGCCCGGGCCGCCGGGATCGGCCGCGCGACCCTCCACCGGCACTTCGCCGGGCGCGACGCCCTCGTACGGGCCCTTGAGGAGCTCGGCATCCGCGAGTTCGAGGTGGCGTTCGACAACGCCCGCCTCGACGAGGGCACGGCGGTGGACGCGCTCAGGCGGCTCGTCGCCGAAGCGGAGCCCAACGCCGAGCTGCTGGCCTTCCTCGTCACCGAGAACCAGCTGTTCGAGGGCGACGAGGTCCACGAGGGCTGGGCCCGGCTCGACGCCCGCGTCAGCGCCCTGTTCCGGCGCGGCCAGGAAGAGGGCGACATCCGGATCGACCTGAGCCCCGCCTGGCTCACCGAGGCCCTCTACGGCCTCATCGGCACCTGCGCCTGGGCCGTCATGGACGGCCGGGTCGCCGCCAAGGACTTCCAGTACATGATCATCGAGCTGCTGCTCGGTGGCGCACGACGGAGCGTGGAGAAATGAGCCGTACCGAACAGCTGAACCGGCCGAAGGGGGCGGAGGGGAAGAGCCCGGGGCGCTGGCTCGCGCTCTCCGTGCTCGTCCTGGCCGTGCTGCTGATCGCGGTCGACGCCACCGTACTCGGTCTCGCCACCCCGTCCCTCAGCGAGGACCTCAAGCCCTCCGGCACCCAGCTCCTGTGGATCGGCGACATCTACTCCTTCGTCATCGCCGGCCTGCTCGTCTCCATGGGCTCGCTCGGCGACCGCATCGGCCGCAAGAAGCTGCTCCTCGTCGGCGCCACGGCGTTCGGTGCCGTCTCGGTCCTCAACGCCTACGCGACCAGCCCCGAGATGATGATCGTCGCCCGGGCCCTGCTCGGCGTGGCCGGCGCGACCCTGATGCCGTCCACCCTCGCGCTGATCCGCAACATCTTCCACGACCCGAGGGAGCGCAGCCTCGCCATCGGCATCTGGGGCGCCACCGCCTCCGCCGGCGCGGCCGTCGGCCCGGTCGTCGGCGGAGCCCTGCTCCAGCACTTCTACTGGGGCTCGGTCTTCCTCATCAACCTCCCCGTGATGATCGTCCTGGTCATCGTCGGCATCAAGCTGCTGCCCGAGTCCAGGAACCCGGTCACCGGCCCCTGGGACCTGGTCAGCGTCGGCCTCTCCCTCGTCGGCGTCATCGCGGTGGTCTACGCCGTCAAGGAGGTCGCCACCCACGGCCCGACCTGGGAGGTCTGGGTCACCGCGGGCCTGGGCGCGGGCGCCCTGTACGCCTTCGTGCGCCGCCAGTTCACCCTGGAATCGCCCCTGCTCGACATGCGCCTCTTCAAGCACCGCGGCTTCAGCGGCGCCGTCCTCGCCGACCTGCTCACCGTCTTCGGCCTCTCGGGCCTGGTCTTCTTCCTCTCCCAGTTCCTCCAGCTCGTGCAGGGCCGCGACCCCCTGGAGGCCGGCCTGGCCGAACTGCCCGCCGCCGTCGGCGCGGTGGCCACCGGTCTCGTCGCGGGCCGCTTCGCCCGCAGGTACTCGGTCCGCGTGATGGTGGCGGGCGGCCTCGCCGCCATCGGGCTGGCCCTGGCCGCACTGACCGTGCTGCACCGCGAGAGCGGCTACCCGCTGCTCGGCGCCGCCCTGCTGGTCGTCGGCCTCGGCGCCGGCTTCTCCTTCACCGTCACCGCCGACGTGATCCTCTCCAGCGTCCCCAAGGAGCAGGCCGGCTCGGCGTCGGCCGTCTCCGAAACGGCGTACGAGCTCGGCGCCGCCCTCGGCATCGCCCTGCTCGGCTCCGTGGTCACCGGCGTCTACCAGGGCTTCACCGCCCCGCCCGCCGCGGCCGGGCCGGTGGCCGACGCCGCGCACGAGTCCCTCGGCGGAGCCGTGGAGGCGGCCAAGGTGCTGGACCCGCACACCGCCCAGGCGATGGTGGGGGCCGCCCAGGAGGCCTTCGTGGACGGCCTGCGGCTCGCCTCGGGCGTCGGCGCGGCCGTGCTCCTGGCCACCGCCGCGGCCGCCTGGTTCCTGCTGAAGGGGCAGGAGCTCCAGGACGGCGTCGCGCACTGACGTCCCGCCAGAGGGTGGTGTTCCGAGCCGAGTTGACAGTCCGTCGGCCCGCGGGACACCATCCCGGCGATGGAGATCAACGACCTGACCCCGGCCGAGCTGCGCGTATGGGAGGCCTTCCCGAACGGTGAGGGCGTCGACTTCCGCGCACACCCCGACGAGACCGGAGCCGGGGGCGAGACCTGGGGCGCCGAGCGGACCGTGCGCGCCGAGGTGCTCACCGCCCTCCTGCTGAGCGGGCCCAACACCGGGGGACGGGTCGCCGGGCTCAATATCAGGGGCGCCCGGATCACCGGCAAGCTGAACCTCCGCTACGCCGCCGTCGAGCACCCGATCCGGCTGCGCGCCTGCTGGTTCGAGCGCAAACCCCTGCTCTACAGCGCCCAGTTGCGGTACTTCGCGCTCAACGACTCGACGCTCCCCGGGCTGACCGCCAACTCCGTCAGCGTCGACGTCGCGCTCAAGCTGTCGTGCTGCCGCATCACCGGGCCGGTCCGGCTCGCCGGGGCCCGGATATCCGGCGGCCTCTTCCTGCGCCGCGCGGTCATCGGAACGCCGCCCACCGGCGACGAGCCGCCGGAGGAGACCCCCGAGCCCCCGCTCCTGGTCAGTCACGCCGTCATCGGCACCGACGTCATCGCCATGGAGATCACCGTCCACGGCCAGACCCGGCTCAACGGCACCACCGTCGCCGGCAAGGTCAACCTGGACGGCGCCAGGCTGCTGGCCCCCGGGGCCACCGCCCTGCACGCCGAGACCCTCACCGTGGGCACCGACGTACGGGCCATGCGCGCGCAGCTGCACGGCCGGGTCAACCTCACCGGCTCCCGGATCCCGGGCCAGCTCAACCTCGCCTACGCACGCTTCGTGAACCCGGGAGGGGTCGCCCTGCGCGCGTCCAGCTGCGTCATCGGCGAGGTGTGGCTGCGATCCTGCGACACCGTCCAGGGCAGCGTGAACCTGCGGCGCTCCCAGTTCGACATGCTGCACATGCCGCCCGAGACCTGGCCGGAGAAGATCCGCATCGACGGGCTCACCTACCGCACGCTCGTCCCGCACCTGCCCGCCGACCAGCGGCTGCCCGCCCTGGAGCGCGAGGAGGCGGGCTACCTCCCGTACGCCTACGAGCAGCTCGCCGCGGCCTACCGCACGGCGGGCGACGAGGCCGCCGCCCGCACCGTCCAGCTCGCCAAGCTGCGCCGCCACCGGCGCACCCAGCCCCGGCACGCCCGGGTCTGGGGGCTGCTCCAGGACGCCACCGTCGGATACGGCTTCCGGCCGCTGCGCGCGGCGGGCTGGCTGCTCGCGCTCCTGATGACGGGCTGGATCGCCTACGGCCTGCAACCGCCGCGGCCCATCAAGGAGGGGGAGGCGCCGGACTTCAACCCGGTCTTCTACACGCTGGACCTGATGCTGCCGATCATCGGTTTCGGCCAGGAGCAGGCCTTCGCGCCGAGCGGCTGGTACCAGTGGCTGTCGTACCTGCTGATCGTGACCGGCTGGGTCCTCGCCACCACGACGGCGGCGGGCGTCAGCCGGTCACTCCAGCGGCAGTGAAACGGGGTCAGGCCGCCTTGGCCTTGGTGGCGTACATGTCCACGTACTCCTGGCCCGACAGGCGCATGACCTCGGCCATCACCGAGTCGGTGACGGCGCGCAGCACGTACCGGTCGCGGTCCATGCCCTCGTAGCGGGAGAACTCCATCGGCTCGCCGAAGCGGACGGTGACCCGGCCCGGGCGCGGCATGCCGGCGCCGCCGGGCTGGAGCTTGTCGGTGCCGATCACCGCGAAGGGCACCACGGGGGCGCCGGTCATCAGGGTCAGGCGGGCGATGCCGGTGCGGCCGCGGTAGAGCCGGCCGTCGGGGGAGCGGGTGCCCTCCGGGTAGATGCCGAAGATCTTGCCCTCTTCGAGGATCCGGCGCCCGGTCATCAGGGCCGCGACGCCGCCGTTGGCCCCGTCACGGTCGACGGGGATCATGCCGGAGCCGGTGAAGAACCAGGCCATCGCGCGGCCCTTGACGCCCTTGCCCGTCACGTACTCGTCCTTGCCGATGAAGTGGACCGTGCGGTCGCACACCAGCGGAAGGATCATGGAGTCGATGAAGGTGAGGTGGTTGCCCGCCAGAATCACCGGTCCGGTGCCGGGGATGTTCTCGATGCCCTCCACACGGGTACGGAACATCATGCGCATGACCGGTCCGACAGTGGCTTTGATGAGCTTCGTACGGAACAACGTGGGCCCTCCGGCATCGAAAAGCGGGTCGCGCGACCACCACACGGCGGTCGTGCAGGTGAGGACGATACTCGCGGGTCACGTCCGAGCGCACATCGGGTTCACGTGTCGGATACGCAATGTTGACGCGTGTTCGCGCCACGTTCCCCCGATGTGCCGCCGTCGCACCCCCCTCGGCCACCGCCCCCTGCCTACCATCTGCACGCCGATCGCGGGCCGCGGACCAGGGACACCACAGCTCCCGGGCCGCAGGCCCCTTTCACACGAGGAGTGGCATTCATGACGCAGGGTGGGGCAGCGCGGCGCACGGTCCTGGGGGCGGCCGTCCTGGCGGCGGGGACCGGAATCACGGGACTCGCGGCGGGATCCGCATCGGCCGCGTCGGCCGCGAGCGGGGCCGGGGTCGCGGCCGGGGCCGGCGACGGTGATCGGGGACACGACGGAGGCTTCCGCGACCTTCCCCACCCGACGGTCATCGGCCACCGCGGAGCCAGCGGCTACCGGCCCGAGCACACCCTCAGCTCCTACCAGCTCGCCCTCGACCTGGGCGCCGACGTCATCGAGCAGGACCTCGTCCCGACCCGGGACGGCCACCTGGTGTGCCGCCACGAGAACGAGATCGGCGGCACCACCGACGTCGCCGACCACCCCGAGTTCGCCTCCCGGCGCACCACCAAGTCCGTCGACGGGGTCGCGGTGACGGGATGGTTCACCGAGGACTTCACCCTCGCCGAGCTGAAGACCCTGCGCGCGAAGGAACGCATCCCCGCCGTCCGTCAGCGCAACACCCTCTACGACGGCCAGTGGGCCGTGCCCACCTTCGAGGAGGTCCTGCGCTGGGCCAACCGGGAGGGCCGCCGCCGCGACCGGCAGATCTGGCTGCACGTGGAGACCAAGCACCCCAGCTACTTCCGGGCCCTGGGCCTCGGCCTGGAGGAGCCCCTCGCCAAGCTGCTGCGCCGTTACGGACGCGACCACCGCGACGCGGCCGTCTTCCTCCAGTCCTTCGAGCCCTCCAGCATCCAGCGGCTCTCCCGGCTGGTCAGCGCGCCCCGCGTGGTCCTGCTCTCCGCGGCCGGCACCCGCCCCTGGGACTTCGAACAGGCCAAGGACCCGCGTACGGTCGCCGACCTGGTCACGCCCGAGGGCCTGAAGTGGATCGCCGGCTTCGCCCAGGGCATCGGCCCCACGATGGACCTGATCCTCCCGCGCGACGCGGCCGGCAAGCTCGGCGCCCCCACCACCCTGGTGCGCGACGCCCACGCCCAGGGACTGCTCCTGCACCCCTACACCGCGCGCAACGAGAACAGCTTCCTTCCGGCCGATTTCCGCAAGGGCACGGACCCGGCCGCCTACGGCGACGCCTTCGCCGCCTTCAAGGCCTACTTCGACCAGGGCATCGACGGCATCTTCACCGACAACCCGGACACCGCCCTGCTCGCGGCCGAGGCCTTCCGCCCGGGCCGACGCCCCGTCAACCGCTGAGCGCTCCTTCCCGTACGAGTGGGCCGTGCCCGGCGGGGAAACCGCGCGGCCCGGCCCGCTCGTCCCGCCCGGCATGGACCTGCTGAAGGACCCCGAGCTCCTGAACGAACTGGCCCCGCTGCTCTCCGCCGAGGCGGCCGCGGAGGCCCCGGGCACCGGAGTGGACCCGGCCGACCTGGAACAGGCCGTCTGGGTCAGGCTGCTGGAGAGCGGCCGGCGCGCCCCCGACCCCGCGGATCCGGCGGAGCCGGCGCGCTGGCTGCGCCGGGCGGTGCGGGCGGAGGCCCGCCTCGCGCGGCGCAGCGCCCGCCGGGAGATCCCGTACGGCGACCGCCGTCACTCCGCGCGCGGCGGCCCGCCGGCCGTCCCGGCCGGGGGAGCCGAACCGGAAGACGCGCTCCTGCACGGGGAGGAGAACCGCGCCCTCCGATCGGCGGTCGCCCGGTTGCCCGGACGATGCCCCGAGCTGATGAAGGCACTTCTTTCGCCCAGAGACCTCACTTACCGTGAAATCGCAGGAGAGTTGGGTATCTCACAAGGAAGTTTGGGGCCCGTACGTTCCCGATGCCTGGGATGTCTGCGCAGAATGCTGGCTGCAGAGGTTGCGGCTCCTGGCCTGCGGGGAATGGAGCGGTAGACCATCGGGCTACCAGGTGAGCGGGAGGCATGCGCACATGGGCATGAGCGTGACCATTTCGGCGGCAGCTGCCGAGGACGCAGAGCAGATCTTCAAACTGCAGTACCTGGCCTTCCAGCGCGAGGCCGAGCTGTACGGCAACTACCTCATCCAGCCGCTCACCCAGTCCCTGGACTCCCTCAAGGCGGAGCTGGCGGCGGACACCGTGCTCGTGGCCCGGCTCGGCGACGAGGTCGTCGGCGCCGTGCGCGGCAGCGTGGACGAGGACGGCACCGGCAGGATCGGCAAGCTCTGCGTCCACCCGCGCCTTCAGGGTCACGGGCTCGGCGCGCGCCTGCTGCGCGCGGTCGAGGAGGCCCTCGCGAGCCCCGGCACCGCCACCCGCTTCCGCCTGCACACCGGGCACAAGAGCGAGTCGAACCTGCGTCTGTACCGCAAGTGCGGCTACGTCAAGGTCGGCGGCCGCACGGCCTCCGACGGCATGCAGCTCGTGATCCTGGAGAAGGACGCCGAAGACCCCTCGCAGTTCGCCGTCAGCGCCTAGGCGACCTGGCGCGCAGCCAGAGCATCCCGGTGATCGGCAGGATCACCGGGATGAACAGGTAGCCCCGCCCGAACTGCGACCACACCGTCGCGTCGGGGAACGCCTCGGGGCTCACCAGCGTCCAGGCGCCCACGACCAGTACGCCGGTCAGCTCGGCGGCGCAGCAGATCAGCGCCGCCTTGCGGGCCCGCTCCCCGCCGCGCACCAGCGAGTACGTGATGAAGGCGTAGGCGAGCGCCGCCGCGGCCGACAGCGAGTAGGCCAGCGGTGCCCGGTCGAACTCGGTGGAGATCTGGTAGGCCGAGCGCGAGACCGCGCCCACCACCATCACCCCGTACAGCCACACCAGCAGCAGGCCGGGTCCGGAGACCAGCCTCTTGCGCCCGGCGGGGGCGTCGGTGGTCGTCTGCGCGTCAGGCACCGGTGGTTCCCCAGATGTCGTAGAGCCGTACTTCGAGGACGGCGAGGACGACCGCGCCCGCGGCCACCGTCACCGAACCCCACTTGGTCCGTTCGGTCAGCGAGAGCATCCCGGCCGCGGGCACCGCGGCGAAGGCGCCCACCAGGTAGGCGACGAAGATCACCGTGCCCTCGTCGGCCTTCTCGCCCCGGGCCAGCTGGACCAGGCCGACCACCAGCTGGGCCAGGGCCAGCACGGTCACGACGGCCATGCCGATGAAGTGCCAGTCCTTGGTGGGCTGGTCGCGCCACGTGGCGTGACCGCACCAGGCGGCGAGGGCGAGTGCGGCCACACCGATGGCCACCGTCAGGGCGTCGAGCATGCAGCGAGGGTATTACGGCCCGAAAGACCCGATGCGGGCACCCCGCTCCCGCGCGGACCCGGGGACCGGCGGAGCGCCGTGGTCTTGCCCACAGGGAGGCGTCGGCGCGCTCCGGCCGCAGCGGCGCCGTACGGGCCCGTCGGGCCGTGTCGGCGCAGGTCAGACCCGGGGGGCCGGTGCGCGGGCGGGAGGTCCGCACGCAACGGCGCCGTCCGCTATGCGGCCGGAATGTGTCCGCTATCCGGACATCGGGGATCGGTGACGGGATGTGTCTGGTTTACTGGGGCCCATGACCACGACGAGCAGCCGCACCCTTGCGACCGAGGCGACGATGACGCCCGGTGCTCGTTGTATGTGTCGAATGTGCGCCTTCTGAGGGCCCCTTCCTGAGCCTCGCGCCCCGAAGCGAGACCAGCCGCGCCGGCGCGTCACCCGCTGATCCACCGCACGGCTCGTTCCTGCCCCGCGCACGCGTCGAAGCCATCGTTTTCTGACGGTTCGTCCCGTATCGCGTCCCAGATGTTTGCCCCGTGCCCGGCACCCCGCTGCGCCGTGCACTCGACAGCGACGGAAATCCTGTGATCACCACATCGGGCCTCACGAAGGTCTACCAGTCCCGTGGCCGTGAGGTCACCGCCCTGGACGGCGTCGATCTCCACGTCCGCGAGGGCGAGGTCTACGGAGTCATCGGCCAGAGCGGCGCCGGCAAGTCCTCCCTGATCCGCTGCGTGAACCTGCTGGAGCGCCCCACCACCGGCACCGTGAGCGTCGACGGAGTCGACCTCACCGCACTCGCCGGCCGCGGCCGCCGCGCCGGCAAGGAGCTGCGCGAGGCGCGCAGCCGCATCGGCATGGTCTTCCAGCACTTCAACCTGCTGTCCTCGCGCACCGTGCAGGGCAACGTCGAGCTGCCCCTGGAGATCCTCGGGGTCAGCGGCCGCGAGCGCTCGCGCAAGGCGCTCGAACTCCTCGACCTCGTCGGCCTCGCCGACAAGGCCAGGGCCTACCCCACCCAGCTCTCCGGCGGCCAGAAGCAGCGCGTCGGCATCGCCCGCGCCCTGGCCGGCGACCCCAAGGTGCTGCTCTCCGACGAGGCCACCAGCGCCCTGGACCCCGAGACCACCCGCTCCATCCTCAAGCTGCTGCGCGACCTGAACCAGCAGCTCGGCCTCACCGTGCTGCTCATCACGCACGAGATGGACGTGGTCAAGACCGTCTGCGACTCGGCCGCGCTGATGAAGAAGGGCCGCATCGTCGAGTCCGGCACCGTCGCCGAGCTGCTCGCCACCCCGGGCTCCGAGCTCGCCGGTGAGCTCTTCCCGGTCACCGGCGCCGCCACCGGCCCCGACCGCACGGTCGTCGACGTCACCTTCCACGGCGACGACGCCGTCCGGCCGGTCATCTCGCAGCTCGCGCGCACCTACAACATCGACATCTCGATCCTCGGCGCCGCGATGGACACCGTCGCCGGCCGGCAGATCGGCCGCATGCGCATCGAGCTGCCCGGCCGCTACGAGGACAACGTCGTGCCGGTCGGCTTCCTGCGCGAGCAGGGCCTCCAGGTCGACGTCGTCGACGAGATCGACAACGAACTGGCCGAACTGGTCAAGGATGGTGCGAAGTGACCTGGTCCGAGATGCAGCCCCTGCTCACCCAGGGCACCTACGACACGCTGTACATGGTGCTGTGGTCCACCCTGGTGACCGTGCTGGGCGGACTGCCCCTCGGCATCCTGCTGGTCCTGACCGACAAGGGCGGCCTGCTGCAGAACCAGCCGCTCAACAAGGTCCTCGGCGTGATCGTGAACATAGGCCGCTCGCTGCCGTTCATCATCCTGCTGATCTTCCTGATCCCGGTCACCACCGCGGTCGTCGGCACCTTCATCGGCCCCACCGCCATGATCGTCCCGCTCGCCATCGGCGCGGTCCCCTTCTTCGCCCGGCTCGTGGAGACCGCCGTCCGCGAGGTGGACCACGGCCTGATCGAAGCCGTCGAGTCCATGGGCGGCGGCATCCCCACCCTGGTCGGCAAGGTGCTCCTGCCGCAGGCCCTGCCCTCCCTGGTCGCCGGTGTCACCACCACCGTCATCACCCTCGTCGGCTACTCCGCCATGGCGGGCGCCGTCGGCGGCGAAGGCCTCGGGTCCAAGGCCATCACCTACGGCTTCCAGCGCTTCGAGACCGGATTCATGGTCGCCACCGTCGTGGTCCTGATCGTCCTCGTCACGGCGATCCAGCTGATCGGCGACGGCGTGGTCCGCCTCCTGGCCCGCCGCGGCCGGACGGCCTGACGGCCTGACGGCCTGACGGCCAGACAGAACTTTCCCCCCCAGAGCCCGCACTTGTCGTGCTTGGGCCACCACCCGAAAAATGCAAGAAAGGCACTCTTCGTGCGTAAGAACATCAAGCTCACCGCCCTCGCCGCCACCGCCACCGCGCTCGCGCTCGGCCTCACCGCCTGCGGCAGCTCCTCCGACCCGTCCTCCTCCAAGGCCGACGGCGGCAAGGCCGACGAGAGCAAGCCGCTCGTCATCGCCGCCTCCCCGAGCCCGCACGCCGACATCCTGAACTTCGTCAAGGACCAGCTCGCGGCCAAGGAGGGCCTCAAGCTCCAGGTCAAGGAGTTCACGGACTACGTCCTGCCGAACACCGCCACCGAGCAGGGCCAGGTCGACGGCAACTACTTCCAGCACAAGCCGTACCTCGACGACTTCAACAAGAAGAACGGCACGCACATCGTGCCCGTCGTGAACGTCCACCTGGAGCCCCTCGGCCTCTACTCCAAGAAGGCCAAGGCCATCGGCGACATCAAGGCCGGCCAGACCATCGCCGTCCCCAACGACACCACCAACGAGGGCCGCGCGCTCCAGCTGCTCGCCGCGAACAACCTCATCACCCTCAAGGAGGGCGTCGGCACCAGCGCCAAGCTGTCCGACATCACCGACAAGAAGGGCCTGGAGTTCAAGGAGCTGGAGGCCGCCACGGTCCCGCGCGCCCTGAACGACGTGGACGCCGCCGTCATCAACGGCAACTACGCCATCGAGGCCGGCCTGGCCCCCGCCAAGGACGCGCTGCTCCTGGAGAAGGCCGAGGGCAACCCCTACGCCAACTTCCTCGCGGTCAAGGACGGCCGCCAGAACGACCCGCGCATCCAGAAGCTCGCCAAGCTCCTGAACTCCGACGAGGTCAAGAAGTTCATCGAGGACAAGTACCAGGGCTCGGTCGTCCCGGCCTTCGGCGCCCCGACCTCCTGACCGGCGGCTGATGAAGGCCCCGCACCGCCCCGGGGGCGTGCGGGGCCCGGGGCCCGTCTCGGGCAGGACGAGGCGGGCCCCGACTCTGCCCGCATCCGGGCAACCCGGCCATGCGCTTCCCGCGGCCCATGCTGCATGCTGTGGCCTACGACCCACGCAAACGGTCCAGCAACGGCATGGAGCTGCGCATGACTACCACCTTCCCGGACGTCACCATCAGCACGGACCGGCTGGTGCTGCGCTCCTTCGAGGAAGAGGACGTCACCGCGCTCACCGAGATGATGAACGACGAGAACGTCACCGCCTGGACCTCCGTACCGCACCCCTACACCCAGGACGACGCCCACGCCTTCGCCACCCGGCACTCCCACGCCGAACGCACCGAGGGCCGCGGAATCGTCTTCGCCGTCACCGAGTTCCTCACCCAGCGCCTCGTCGGCATCGTCCACCTCCAGAACACCAACTGGCGCACCCGCGCCACCGAGGTCGGCTACGTCACCGCCCCCTGGGCCCGCGGCGAGGGCTATGCCAGCGAATCCGTGCTCGCCGTCGCCCAGTGGCTCTTCCGCGACCAGGGCTTCGAGCGCCTCGAACTGCGCACCCCCGCCGACAACACCGCCTCCCAGCAAGTGGCCCAGAAGATCGGCTGCATCAGCGAGGGCGTCCTGCGCAACGCCTGGATAGTGCGCACGCAGACCGCCGACGGCGGCTGGACCGACACCCGCACCGACCTCATCGTGTGGAGCCTCGTCCCCGAGGACCTCGACGACGGCGACGGATACGAGGGTTACGACGGCTACGACGACTACGCGGGCAGCGCCCGCTTCGGACAGCCGGCCGAAGCGAGCGGCTACGCCGTCGGAGCCGACTGGTCCTGAACCGATGAGCAGGTAGTCTCACCAGCCCGACCCCCCGACGCAGCTGCGTCCTCCCCCCGGCCGGCGCCGGGAGGCCCCCGCCCACACCAGGAGACTGACGACGATGGCCGACCGGGTCACGGTGATCGGCTGGGACGGCTCGCCCCTGACCGCGGCCGCCCGCTCCGCGCTGTCCGCCGCCACACTGGTGGCCGGCGCCGCCCACCACCTCGCCCTCCCCGAAGTCCCGCCCGCCGCCGAACGCATCCGCCTCGGCAGCCTGGGCCTCGCCGCCCGCCGCATCGCCGGCCACCGCGGCACCGCCGTCGTCTTCGCGGACGGGGACCCCGGCTTCTTCGGCGTCGTACGCACCCTGCGCGCCCCCGAGCACGGCCTGGAGGTCGAGGTCGTCCCGGCCGTCTCCTCCGTCGCCGCCGCCTTCGCCCGCGCCGGCATGCCCTGGGACGACGCCCAGGTCGTCGTCGCCCACCCCCGCACCCTGCGCCGCGCCGTCAACGTCTGCCGCGCCCACGCCAAGGTCGCCGTCCTCACCTCGCCCGGCGCCGGACCCGCCGAACTCGCGCTGCTCCTGGGCCCGGTCCACCGCACCTTCGTCATCTGCGAGGAACTCGGCACGGACCGCGAGCAGGTGAGCGTGCTGACCTCCGACAAGGCCGCCGACCACAGCTGGCGCGACCCGAACGTCGTCATCGTCATCGGGGGAGGGGTCCAGGCCCCCGCCGCCGAGCCGGGCTGGCTGCTCGGCCAGGGCGCCGCCCACGGCGCCGAGCGCGGCTGGGCCCGGCCGCAGGACGACACCGGGGAAGGCGAGGGGGAGTCGGCGCAGCTGCGCGCCGCCCAGCTCGCCCGCCTCGGCCCGCGCACCGGTGACCTCGTCTGGGACATCGGCGCCGGCTCCGGCGCCGTGGCCGTGGACGCCGCCGCCCTCGGCGCCGCCGTCATCGCCGTCGACGCCGACCCGGAGGCCTGCGCCCGCGTCACGGTCGCCGCCCGCAAGCGCGGAGTCCAGCTCCAGGTCGTCGCCGGACGCGCACCGCACGTCCTGGAGGACCTGCCCGAGCCCGACGTCGTCCGCGTCGGCGGCGGGGGAGCCGCGGTCGTCGCGGCCGTCGCCGACCGCCGCCCCGAACGCATCGTCAGCCACGCCTCCACGCGCGACGAGGCCGAGGCCATCGGCAGGACGCTCACCGAACACGGGTACGCCGTCGAGTGCGCCCTGCTCCAGTCCGTCGGCCTGGACCCCCGCACCTGGGCCGAACAGGACCGTTCCGTCGTGTTCCTCCTGGCAGCACAGCGCCCCGTGGCCCGCTGATCCGAGGCCGGGGTAGGCTGGCCGATCGTCGTACTGCCTCGGACGATTCGGGCATCGCGACACCGTCGGGACGCGCGACGTGGCGCAGTCCACAGAGGACCCTGGCGGTTATGGCCGCCACGATGGCCAACGGGCGCGACAATGCTTACTGGTTGTCGTGAAGGCGTATGCGAGGCGAACTCCATCACACGCCAACCCCGCAGGAACACTCCGTCCGGCGGCCCCGTGGGCGGCCGGGCGATCGAAGAGGCAACACCGATGGGCGAGGGGTAAGCATGACTGACACCGGCCAGGTCCCGGGCGAGAATCACCCGGACAGCGCGGGCATGGTGGATCAGCAGGGCGTCCCCGCTCCGGTCCAGATTCCCGCCCCCCTTCCCGCTGGCTACGCCTTCCAGGACCTCATGGACAACCCGGCCGAGCCGGAGGACGAGGAACTGCTGCTGATGCCGAGCGGCCAGGGCGCCTGGAGCGACCCGCAGGTCGTCCCGCCGGCCCCCGCCTTCCCGGTGTACGGCGCCGAGCAGGCCTACCCCGAGGCCCCGGTGTACACCGAGCCGGCCGCCTACCCCGAGTTCCCCTCCTACGGCGCGGGCGCCCACGAGGCGGGCGGCCGTGACTCCGGCTCGCTCGACCTCGGCGGACTCGTCGTCCCGCCGCCCGCCGCCGCGGCCCCGGCGGCCCCCGCGGCCCCCGTCCGGCGCCCGCTGCACATGGGCCCGCCCGTGCCCGACGCGACCGGTGGGGTCGTACGGTCCCTCGCGGACCGGGGCCCGGCCGCGGCGCCGACGCCCGTGCACCAGCCCGGCCCGCCCACCACCGGTCCCGAGTACCTGGACACCCCGGCGGCCCCCGGCCCGCAGCTGTCCGAGATCCCGCCGCAGACCGGCACCCCGTGGACCCCGCTGCCCCCGCTCGCCGACCAGCAGCAGCAGCCGCAGCCCGTGGCGCAGGACGCCGCGGCCCCCGTGGCACAGCCGGACGCCTCCCCGGAGCCCGCGCCGCAGGCCCCCGAAGCGCCGGCCGAGCAGACGGCACCGCCCGCCGAGCCGGAGCCGCTCCCCGCGGCCCCGGAGGCCGTGGAGCCCCCGGCCGAGCCCGTGGCGCAGCCCGCGGAGCCCGAGCCCGAGGCCGCCCCCGCGGCGCAGGTCGCCCAGGCCGCCGCCCCCGAAGCCGAAGCCGAAGCCGAGCCCGTCGCCGTCGAGGTGCAGCCGGAGCCCGCCCCGGTCGAGTCCCTGCCCGCCGAGCCGGTCCAGGCCGAGGCGGCGCCCGCCGAGCCCCTGACCGCCGAGCCGGTCGCGGCCGAAGCCGTGGCGGCCCCCGCCGAGCCGCTGACGGCCGAAGCGGCGCCCGCCGAGCCGGTCCCCGCCGAGCCCGTACCGGCAGAGGCCGTGGCCCCCGAGGCCGCGGCCGTCGAAGCCGTACCCGAGGCGCACCCGTCGGCCGAGCCCGTAGCCGAGGCGCCGGCGGAGCCGGTCACGCCCGCCCCCGCCGACGTACAGCCCCCGGCGGCCGAGCCGGCGCAGCCCGTGGAAGCCGATCCGGCCGAGGCGGCCGAGCCGCTCCCCGTGGCCGAGCTCGCCGCCGAGTCCGCCGAGCCCGCCGCAGGCGAGGCGGCGCCGGGTTACGACGACGCCGAGCGCGAGGCCGTCCTGCGCGTCATGCGCGAGCGCCGCGACATCCGCAAGGGCTTCCGTACCGACCCGATTCCGCACGAGGTCCTGCTCCGCGTCCTGGAGGCGGCCCACACCGCGCCCAGCGTCGGCCACTCCCAGCCCTGGGACTTCGTCGTCATCCGCTCCGCCGAGACCCGCCGCACGATGCACGAGCTCGCCCAGCGGCAGCGCGAGGCGTACGCGAACTCCCTGCCCAAGGCCCGGGCCAAGCAGTTCAAGGAACTCAAGATCGAGGCCATCCTCGACACCCCGGTGAACATCGTCGTCACCGCCGACCCCACCCGCGGCGGCCGCCACACCCTCGGCCGGCACACCCAGCCGCAGATGGCCCCGTACTCCTCGGCCCTCGCCGTCGAGAACCTCTGGCTCGCCGCGCGCGCCGAAGGCCTCGGCGTCGGCTGGGTCAGCTTCTTCGACGAGCGCGAGATGGTCCGCGAGCTGGGCCTGCCGGAGCACCTGGAGGTCGTCGCGTACCTGTGCGTCGGCTACGTCGACGAGTTCCCGGAGGAGCCCGAGCTGGCCCAGGCCGGCTGGTCCCAGCGCCGGCCGCTCTCCTGGGTCGTCCACGAGGAGACGTACGGGCGCCGCGCCCTGCCCGGCGAGGAGCCCCACGACCTGCTGTCCGAGACGGTCGCCAGCATCCGCCCCCTCGACGCGAAGGCGCTCGGCGAGGCGTGGGAGCGGCAGAAGCGCATGACCAAGCCCGCCGGGGCCCTGGGCATGCTCGAAATCATCTCCGCGCAGCTGGCCGGCCTCTCCCGGGTCTGTCCGCCGCCGATCCCGGAGCCCGCGGCCGTCGCGATCTTCGCCGGTGACCACGGCGTGCACGCCCAGGGCGTCACCCCGTGGCCGCAGGAGGTCACCACCCAGATGGTGGCCAACTTCCTGGGCGGCGGAGCGGTCTGCAACGCCTTCGCCAACCAGGTGGGCGCCGAGGTCTGCGTGATCGACGTCGGCGTCGCCGGGGACCTCCCCTCGACCCCCGGCCTGCTGCCCCGCAAGGTCCGCCCGGGCACGGCCGACCTCTCCACCGGCCCCGCGATGACCCGCGAGGAGGCCGTCGCCGCGATCGAGGTCGGCATCGAGACCGCCCGCGACCTGGTCGCGGCGGGCAACAAGGCCCTGCTCACGGGCGAGATGGGCATCGCGAACACCACGGTCTCCGCGGCCCTGATCTCCGTCTTCACCGGGGTCGACCCTGCCGAGGTCACCGGCCGCGGCACGGGCATCAACGACGAGACGCACGCCCGCAAGGTCGAGGTCGTACGCCGCGCCCTGGAGCTCCACCAGCCCGACCCGGCGGACCCCGTCGGCGTCCTGGCGGCGATCGGCGGCCTGGAGCACGCGGCCATCGTGGGTCTCCTGCTCGGCGGCGCGTCCCTGCGCACCCCGGTGATCCTGGACGGCGTCAGCGCGGGAGCCGCCGCCCTGGTGGCCCGCGCCATCGCCCCGGAGTCCCTGTCGGCCTGCATCGCGGGCCACCGCAGCGCGGAGCCGGGCCACGTGGCGGCCCTGAACAAGCTCGGCCTGCGCCCGCTGGTCGACCTGGACCTGCGCCTCGGCGAGGGCACGGGCGCCCTCCTGGCCCTCCCGCTGGTCCAGAGCGCGGCCCGCGCGATGCACGAGGTCGCCACCTTCGACTCCGCGGGCGTCACCGAGAAGTAGCCGGGCCGGGACCGCCTCCACGGGGCTCCGCCCCGGACCCCGCGCCTCAAACGCCGGCGGGGCTGGATTTGCCGCTGCTCGGCAACCCAGCCCCTGCCGCGCCCGCGCCGGGCCGTAAGGTGGACCCGCACCGAGAAGCCGCACGTCAGCACCTCGCACGCACCGCACAACCGCACACGCACCCCCGCCGCTCCAAAGCCGCAGCGGCACGACAGAACGACTGCCGCATCAGGAGCGCACCGCCATGGCCGAACACCCCGCGTACCCCGTCGGTCTGCGACTCGCCGGCCGCCGCGTCGTCGTCATCGGAGGCGGCCAGGTCGCCCAGCGCCGCCTCCCCGCCCTCATCGCGGCCGGCGCCGACGTCCTGCTGATCTCCCCCTCCGCCACGCCCTCCGTGGACGCCATGGCCGAGACCGGCGAGATCCGCTGGGAGCGCCGCCGCTACGAGGACGGCGACCTCGTGGGCGCCTGGTACGCGCTCATCGCCACCCAGAACCGCGAGGCCAACGAGCGCGCCTCCGCCGAGGCCGAGCGTGAGCGTGTCTGGTGCGTGCGCGCCGACGACGCCTCCGCCGCCACCGCCTGGACCCCGGCCACCGGCCGCGTCGAGGGCGTCACCGTCGCCGTGCTGACGGGCAACGACCCGCGCCGCTCGGCTGCCGTGCGCGACGCGATCGTCGAGGGCCTGCGCGACGGCACCCTCACCGCCCCCGCCCACCGCCACAAGTCCACCCCCGGCGTCTCCCTCGTCGGCGGCGGCCCCGGCGACCCCGACCTCATCACCGTGCGCGGCCGCCGCCTCCTCGCCGAGGCCGACGTCGTCATCGCCGACCGGCTCGGCCCCCGCGACCTGCTCGACGAGCTCCCCCCGCACGTCGAGGTCATCGACGCCGCGAAGATCCCGTACGGCCGGTTCATGGCCCAGGAGGCCATCAACAACGCGCTGATCGAGCACGCCAAGGCGGGCAAGGCCGTGGTCCGGCTCAAGGGCGGTGACCCGTATGTCTTCGGCCGCGGCATGGAGGAGCTCCAGGCCCTCGCCGAGGCGGGCATCTCCTGCACCGTCGTGCCCGGCATCTCCAGCTCCATCTCGGTGCCCGGCGCCGCCGGCATCCCCGTCACCCACCGCGGCGTGGCCCACGAGTTCACCGTGGTCAGCGGCCACGTCGGCCCCGACGACCCGCGCTCGCTCGTGGACTGGGCCTCGCTCGCCAAGCTCACCGGCACCCTGGTGATCCTCATGGGCGTCGACAAGATCGGCCTGATCGCCGAGGCCCTCGTGCGCCACGGACGCTCTCCCGAGACCCCGGTGGCGGTCGTCCAGGAGGGCACCACCGCCACCCAGCGCCGGGTGGACGCCACCCTCGCCACGGTCGGCGCACGCGTCCGCGCCGAGGAGGTCCGGCCGCCCGCGGTCATCGTCATCGGCGAGGTCGTCCGCGTCGGCTCCACCCCCGCCGGCGCCTGACAGGCCGTTGGCTTCACACCCAGGACAAGGCAGTATCACCCTGTGGCTGATCTCATCACCGTCGAGGACCCCGACGACCCGCGCCTGCGCGACTACACGGGTCTGACCGACGTCGAACTGCGACGCAGGCGCGAGCCCGCGGAAGGCCTCTTCATCGCCGAGGGCGAGAAGGTCATCAGACGCGCCAAGGACGCCGGGTACGAGATGCGCTCGATGCTGCTATCCGCCAAGTGGGTCGACGTCATGCGCGACGTCATCGACGAACTCCCGGCCCCGGTCTACGCCGTCAGCCCCGAGCTCGCCGAACGCGTCACCGGCTACCACGTGCACCGCGGGGCCCTGGCCTCCATGCAGCGCAAGCCGCTGCCCACGGCGCGGGACCTGCTCGCCACGACCCGCCGCGTGGTCGTCATGGAGGCGGTCAACGACCACACCAACATCGGGGCCATCTTCCGCAGCGCCGCCGCCCTCGGCATGGACGCGGTACTGCTGTCGCCCGACTGCGCGGACCCGCTCTACCGCCGCTCGGTGAAGGTCTCCATGGGCGCGGTGTTCTCCGTCCCCTACGCCCGCCTGGAGGCCTGGCCCAAGAGCCTGGACTCGGTGCGCGAGGCCGGCTTCAAGCTGCTGGCCCTCACCCCGCACGAGAAGGCCTCGCCGATCGACGTGGCCGCGCCGCAGTCCCTGGAACGCGTCGCGCTGATGCTCGGGGCCGAAGGGGACGGCCTGTCCACGCAGGCGCTGGTCGCAGCCGACGAGTGGGTACGGATCCCCATGGCGCACGGCGTGGACTCGCTGAACGTGGGCGCCGCGGCGGCGGTGGCCTTCTACGCGGTGGCCCAGGGCCGCGCAGCCGGCCAGTAGGCGTTCAGTAGTCGTCCAGTAGCCGGGCGCGGCCCGCAGGCGACGGGCGTCAGAGCTTCTGCGCCGCCGCGATGCCCAGCGCCACGATCAGCGTCACCACGACGAACACGATCAGCCGCTGCCGCATCAGCTTCGGGTCGGGCCGCGAGGGCCGCCGCCCCGTCCCCGTCGTACGGGGTGCCGGGCGGCCGCCCGTACGCCCCGCCGTCGGGCGCGAGGACGGCCCCCCGGGGACCCGCGGGTTGCGCGAGGACGAGGGCCGCGAGTGCGGCCCGCTCTGCGACGCCTGGCCCTGGCCCTGTCCCTGCGGCCGGGGCACGGAGCCTGCTCCCGTACGGCGCTCCGCGCGCTGCTCCCCGTACGGCTCGGCCAGCCGCCCCGTCGGCCGCTCGGTCCGGGCCCGCTGCGCCGGCGGACGCCCGTCGGACAGCCCCTGCGCCTCGCGGGCCGCGATCTCCTTGAGCCGCATCGACAGCTGGAGCGTGCTGGGGCGCTCCTCGGGGTCCTTGGCCAGGCAGGCCTGTACGAGGGGCGCCAGCGCGTCCGGGACCCCCTGGAGATGGGGCTCCTCGTGCACCACGCGGTACAGCATGACCTCGGAACTGCCGTGCCCGAAGGGGGAGTCGGCGGTCGCCGCGTAGGCCAGGGTGGCGCCCAGGGCGAAGACGTCGGTGGCCGGGGTGACGGCGGCGCCGCGCACCTGCTCGGGGGCGAGGAAGCCGGGGGAGCCGACGGCGGTGCCCACGTGGGTGAGGGTGCTCGCCCCGGTGGCCCAGGCGATCCCGAAGTCGATGATCCGCGGGCCCTTGGGGGACAGGAGGATGTTCGAGGGCTTGAGGTCCCGGTGGACGACGCCCGCCTCGTGCACGGCGACCAGGCCCTCGGAGAGGGCGGCGCCGATCGCGGCGATCTGCGCGGCCGTCAGGGGGCCTTCCTCGGCCACCTTGTCGTGCAGCGAGGGCCCGGGCACGTACTGGGTGGCGAACCACGGCCGCTCGGCCTCCAGGTCCGCCGCCACCAGCCGCGCGGTGCACCCGCCGCGGATCCGACGGGCGGCCGAGACCTCGCGGGCGAACCGCGAGCGGAACTCCTGGTCCTCGGCGAGGTCCGGCCGGATGACCTTGAGCGCGACGCGCTGTCCGCGCCGGTCCGAGCCCAGGTAGACCACGCCCATGCCGCCGGCGCCGAGGCGGCGGTGCAGCCTGAACGAGCCGACGACACGCGGGTCCTCGCGCCGGAGCCGCATCATCGCCATGTCCACCCCGCTGACCGGTCGTCCTGTTGACCTGGCACAGCTTACGGACCATCCGGCATGCGCGCTCAGAGGCCGCGCCCTCGCCGTGGGATTCGATCGTCAGTGCGGCACAGCACACTTGAGGGAGCCTCAGCGAAAGTCCCCGGTGGCGTCCGGCAGTCGGGCCGCAGGCCCAAGCCGCCTTTGGCGCAAGGGGATTGGGGCCTGAAGGCGCCCCCGGCCGCGCGAAAGCGCGCCGGTGCGCAGGTCAGGCCCGAGTCGATCTTCCCGCGTTCCCGTGGACGGACACGCATCAACAGGGAGTGACGAAAGTGAGGGAAGTCACTACCCTCCGGTCATCCCCTCCGGGAAGACCCCGACAGCGGGTGAGCGATCTCCACCCAGGGGAGTACGCGGGGCAGGTCCCCTCATCCTCCCGGAGGCCCGGCAAGGGGTACGAAGGCATGAGGCCAGGACGGTTGCGCCCGCCTAGTGTTGAGGACAAGCGGCGGGTGACGTGCCCCTCCCCCGAGGTCAACAGCCCGCCGCTTCCAGACGACAGGGAGAGGATCATGGCGGACATCGCACGGCACGGACGCAAGGCTTTCGCGTTCAACGGCCACGAGTCCGGCACGCGTCACCCACTGGTGGCCGCGGCCATGGTGCTCCCCCTGGCCGCCGTACTGCTCTTCCTCTTCGGAGGCTTCGATCAGCTGGCGGCACAGGCGTCGTCCGTAGGCGTGATGCTGGGGCGCTGAGCGGCGTCCCAGGCCCGGGAGAGCGGCCCGGGTTCGGACATCATCGCGTCGCACCCCGTGGGGACGGGGGCGTGACGGACGGACGGCAGGTGAAGGGTGCTGCCCGTACGACTGGGGAGTCGGACGGGCAGCACCCTTTTCGAACTCCTCACCGGCCCGTCCCCATGGTCGTCCCCGTGCCCGCTGGCCCGGACGGGGGAACGCGAAAGCCCCGGCCGTGGAGACGGCCGGGGCTTCGGGCTGTGCGCGATACTGGGATTGAACCAGTGACCTCTTCCGTGTCAGGGAAGCGCTCTCCCGCTGAGCTAATCGCGCGGGAACCACGGCTCTGGAGCCGCAGGTCGAACAAGTGGTGCAGATGGTGCAGGTGCTGCGTGCGCGATACTGGGATTGAACCAGTGACCTCTTCCGTGTCAGGGAAGCGCTCTCCCGCTGAGCTAATCGCGCGGGGATCCTTGCGGATCAGTGGACGATACTGGGATTGAACCAGTGACCTCTTCCGTGTCAGGGAAGCGCTCTCCCGCTGAGCTAATCGTCCTTGGAGGTGGAGACGGGATTTGAACCCGTGTAGACGGCTTTGCAGGCCGTTGCCTCGCCTCTCGGCCACTCCACCATGGAGCTGCAGGGGTTCTCGGGAAGAAATCCCCCACTTCGAGCGGACGACGAGACTCGAACTCGCGACATCCACCTTGGCAAGGTGGTGCTCTACCAACTGAGCTACGTCCGCAGGTCACCGTGTTCACTCCGGGGTTCTCCCCCTTCGCTCCCTGGCGACGTGTTGAACTCTAGCGGATTCCGGGGCCAGCTCAAAAACGCGTTTCCGCAGCGTGCTGCCGCTCGATCACCACAGGTCACCCGGCCGTCACCGCACCGGCGGCGCCGCGTCACCGGTCATAGACTCGCAGCCGTGCACGACCTGCCCCCCATGGCCCGCTTCGGCGGCCTCCTCGCGACCGACCTCCGAGACGTCACCGGCGACCCCGGCGCCCTCGACTCCACCGGCTTCTGGGCGGTGTCCGCCGACTTCGAAGGGCGGCTCGTCTGCGCGCGCTTCGGTGACGTGCGCCCCGACCCCGTCCCCACGCCCGTCCCCGGCGCCTGGACCGGACCCGATGCCGACCAGTGGACCTCCTCGCTCGACCGCACCGCGTACGTCGAGGGCGTGCGCCGCATCCGCGAGCACATCGCCGCCGGTGAGGTCTACCAGGCCAACCTGTGCCGCGTGATGTCCGCGCCGCTGCCCCACCCGGACCGCGCCGACGTCGACGCCCTCACGGCGCTGCTGGCGCGCGGCAACCCCGCGCCCTATGCAGGAACGATTCGGCTGGCCGCGCACGGCGTGGAGATCGCCACCGCCTCCCCGGAGCTCTACCTGCGCCGGGCCGGCCGGCACGTCGAGTCCGGCCCCATCAAGGGCACCGGCCGCACCGTCGCCGACCTGCTCCCCAAGGACCACGCCGAGAACGTGATGATCGTGGACCTCGTACGCAACGACCTCGGCCGGGTCTGCGCCACCGGCTCCGTCACCGTCCCCGAGCTGTGCGCCGTCGAGGAGCACCCCGGGCTGGTCCACCTCGTCTCCACCGTCAGCGGCGAGCTCGCCGACGGCGCCGGCTGGCCCGAGCTGCTCGACGCCACCTTCCCGCCCGGCTCCGTCACCGGCGCCCCCAAATCCTCCGCCCTGCGGATCATCGAGGCCCTGGAGACCGTCCCGCGCGGCCCCTACTGCGGCGCGATCGGCTGGGTCGACGCCGACCGGGGAACCGCCGAGCTCGCCGTGGGCATCCGTACCTTCTGGATCGACCGCGAGGCACCCGGCGGCCCCAGCCTGCTCTTCGGCACCGGAGCCGGGATCACCTGGGGCTCCGACCCCGACCGCGAGTGGGCGGAGACCGAGCTGAAGGCGGCCCGCCTGCTGTGCGTGGCCTCCGGCCGGGAGACGACCGCCTCCGGCGCGGCGAACGGCACCATAGGACGCACGGCACCATAGGACGCCGGCCCCGGCCCCACCGGCCGACGGCACCACAGGAGAGGCGCACGATGAGAATCTGGCTCGACGGAACGCTGAGAGACGTGTCCGACGCCAAGGTGTCCGTCCTGGACCACGGGCTGACCGTGGGCGACGGCGTCTTCGAGACGCTGAAGGCTCAGCGCGGCCGGGCCTTCGCGCTCACCCGTCACCTGGAGCGGCTGACCCGCTCCTCCCGGGGCCTGGGCCTGCCGGATCCCGACCACGACGAGGTGCGCCGGGCCTGCGCGGCCGTCCTGGAGGCCAACCCGATGGAGCACGGGCGGCTGCGCGTCACCTACACCGGGGGAGTCTCCCCGCTCGGCTCCGACCGCGGCGACGCCGCGCCCACCCTCGTCGTCGCCGCCGCGCCGTCCCCCCGCCGCCCCGACACCACCGAGGTCGTCACGGTCGACTGGGTCCGCAACGAGCGCTCCGGCGTGGCCGGCCTGAAGACCACCTCCTACGCCGAGAACGTGGTCGCGCTCGCCGCCGCCCACCGGGCCGGGGCCTCCGAGGCGCTGCTGGCCAACACCGTCGGGCGGCTCTGCGAGGGCACCGGCTCCAACGTCTTCGTCGTGCTCGACGGGGAACTGCACACCCCGCCGCTGACCTCCGGCTGCCTGGCCGGCATCACCCGGGCGCTCGTCGTCGAATGGGCCGGCGCCAAGGAGACCGACCTGCCCTTCGAGGCGCTGGCCGAGGCGGAGGAGGTCTTCCTGACCTCCTCGCTGCGCGACGCCCAGGCCGTGCTGCGGGTGGACTCCCGCGAGCTGGGAACGGCGCCCGGACCGGTCACGGCCGAGGTCATGCGGATCTTCGAAGCGAGGGCCGGTGCGGACCTGGATCCGTGAACACCCGTGACGCGGGGCCGCGGGGCAGGTAGAACACCAAGTGATGACCACCACCCTGCGGCCCGCACAGCCGCTCCAGCACCACGGCGACGGCACCCGCTCCCGGGCCTATGAGGTCCGGGTCAACAGCCGGCCCGTCGGCGCCCTCGAACTGGCCACCCGCTCCGCCGCCGAGCCCCGGACCGGCGTGATCCGGAACCTGTGGATCGACGAACCGGACCGCCGGCGGGGGCGCGGCACGGTCGCCGCGCTCGCCGCAGAGGAAGTGCTGCGCTCCTGGCGCTGCACCGGCGTCGCCGTGTCGGTACCCGCCGACGCGACGCCCGCCCTGCGCATGGCCACGGCCCTCGGCTACCGGGAGACCGGGCGCGTCATGCTCAAGGAGCTGGCGGCCGAGCCGCCCGCACTGCCCGAGGGCACCACCGGCCGCCCGATGACCCAGGCCGAGTTCGACGCCTGGCTGGAGCTCGCCGTGGTGGAGTACGCCCCCCGCCTCGTCGCCCCGGGCATGAGCGCCGAAGAGGGCCTGGCCGCCTCCCGCGCGGAGCACGCCCGGATGCTGCCGGCCGGCCGGGACACGCCCGGCACCGCCCTCCTCGTGGTCCGGACGCCGCAGGACGCGATCGCGGGCAGCGTCTGGGTCGGGCAACGCGACCTGCCCGGCCTCGGCGGCGTCCCGTACGTGTACGACGTCCGGGTCGCGCCCGAACACCGCGGGCGCGGCCACGGCCGGTCCCTCATGCTGCTGGCCGAGCGCGCCGCGCTGGCCGCCGGCGGCCGCCACCTGGGCCTGTACGTGGTCGAGGGCAACACCCCGGCCCAGCGGCTCTACGCGTCGCTCGGATACCGGGACACCACGGTGAACGCCGTCAAGGAGCTGATCTAGGCCGTCAGGCCGACGGCTAAGAGGCGAGGAGGCGGTCGGCGATCTCCTCGATGCGGGCGCGCAGGCCCTCCTGGCTCTTGCCGCCGTCGAGGCGTTCGCCTCCGATCACGTAGGTCGGGGTACCGCTCACGCCGATGGCCTTGCCCTCGGCCTGGTCGGCGTCGACGATCAGGATGTGCCGTCCGTCGATCAGGGCGGTGTCGAACTCCTCCACGTCCAGGCCCAGTTCGCGCGCCACGTCCAGCAGCACCGGCTCGCCGCGCTCACCCAGCTCCGCGGTGCGCGCCAGCACCGCCTCCGCGTACGGCCAGCCCTGCCCCTGCTCGACGGCCTCCTCGGCGGCCTGCGCCGCGGCGAAGGAGTGCTTGTGCTTCTCCAGCGGGAAGTGGCGCAGCCGGATGTCCAGCCGGTCGCCGTAGCGGGCGCGTAGGGCGCGTACGTCGTCCAGAGCGCTGTGGCAGTCCGGGCACTGGAGTTCGCACCAGACGTCGAGGATCACGGAATCGGTCATGCGGACAGTCTCCCAGCCCCCGCCCGCTCCGGCCGACCGGCACCTGGGGAGGAGGCGGACCCCCAGATGTCCCGGAGATCCCCGCGGCGGGGCGCGCGGACCTGGCCCGTGCGGCGCCGGGCGGTGCAGGATGGAGGGGGAGAGACCGCCCAGCCGCCGAAAGCCCGGAGGACCGCATGCTCGCCGAGACCATCTGCTCCGCGGTGTCCGCGGCGGGCCTGGGCATCGCCGCGCTCACCGCCTACCGCAAGCGCTTCCTGTCCGCCGCGCGGATCGCCGCGTACGCGCTCGTGCCGGTGGCCCTCGTGATGACGGGCCTGGTGGAGTGGGTGTCCGGGATCGTGTTCAAGCCGACCGTCTGGGCCGGCTTCGGACTGCTGGCCCTGGCCTGGCTGCTCCTTCTCACCACCCGGGCCGTCGAGCGCCGACGCCTCGGCAAGGCGGGGGAGTCCGGGAGGGAGGCCGTCGCGCCGGGTGCCTCAGCGCCGTCGCTGGGCGCCGCCGACGCACGCCCCGGTCCGGCGGCGCGCGGGAAGGCGCCCGCAGACGCTCCCGGCGACGACTTCTCCGACATCGAGGCCATCCTCAAGAAGCACGGAATCTGACCCGGGGCCGCCCGTCCAGCCCTTCGGGGCAGGTCCACAAGATCGGGCGAAGTACCGCGCGGACGGTGGCGTGTTGACGGCCGGACGGTGGCCGGCTGCGTCATCATCGCCCCGACATGGTCAAGACCTCACCGACCGACCCCTCGGTTCCCGCGCCGGTACCCGCCCCTGTGGCCGAGGAGCCGCGAGGCTGTCTCTTCGCGCTCTCCCAGCCACCCCTGATGATCTTCCTAGCGGTGATCGGCGTCCTGCTGCTGCTCGGCGCCGTACACGACCTCTTCATGCTCTGACGCCTCCGCGTCGGCCTCCTTGCGCCGGGCCCGGTACGCGGCCACGTGCAGCCGGTTCCCGCAGGTCCGGCTGTCGCAGTAGCGCCGGGAGCGGTTGCGGGAGAGGTCGACGAAGGCCCGCCGGCAGTCGGGGGCCTCGCAGCGGCGGAGCCGTTCCTGTTCGCCGGACACCACGATGAAGGCCAGCGCCATGCCGCCGTCGGCCGCCAGGTGGTCGCCCACCGACGCGCCCGGCGCGAAGTAGTGCACGTGCCAGTCGTAGCCGTCGTGGTCGGTCAGCTGCGGGGTCGTGCCGGCCGTCGCCACGAGCTCGTTGATCAGTACGGCCGCGGCGCGGGGGTTCGGTGCCGCGAAGACCTGGGCGAACTTGCCGCGCACGGTCCGGACGCCGGCCAGATCGCGGGCGCCGAGCTCGCCGACGTCGCTGATCGCGTATTCCTGGACGAAGGAGCGCAGGTCGCCGATGTCCGAGAGCCCGTCGGGCTGGTCCGCCTCGGCCGCGGTGTTCACCAGCGCGACGACGACGTCGAGTGCGCGTCGGGTGTCGTGGGGGATCTGCACGGGGTCTCCCTCAGGGGCCGGGCCTGCGGCGACGGACCGCTGCCGCCACTGCCGCCCGACTCTAGCGGGTCTCGCACAGCACACCGGCGCCGTCCTCGCGGGTGGCTTCCGCGAGGACAGCGCCGGCACTGCCGTATGTGGTTGTCCGCACGGCACCGTCGCCCCGAGTCGGACGGTGTCGGGCGGTGGGGGGCCTGGCTCAGCTTTCGGCCAGGATGTGGGAGAGCTCCTTGTCGAGGTCGAAGTGCCGGTGCTCGGTCCCTGGGGGGACCGCGGCGTCCGTCCGCTTGAGGAACGACTCGAGTGCTCGGGCGGGTGCTTCGAGCAGTGCTTCTCCCTCCGGTGAGCTCAGGGCGATGCAGACGACGCCCTGACCGTGGCTGCGGGAGGGCCAGACGCGGACGTCGCCGGTACCAGTGGGCCGGTGGAGGCCCTCCGCGAGGAGGTCGCGGGCGAATACCCATTCGACCGTCTCCTCGGCGCCGGTGTGGAAGGTGGCGTGCACGGCGTAGGGGTCGGCCGTGTCATACCGCAGGCCCGCGGGAACAGGCAGTGAGGACTCGCTCGACACAACGAGGCGCAGGTGCAGCTCGCAGCTGACCGTGGTGTTCATAAGCGCCAGGGCCTTTCGCTCAGTGTGCGCTCGGGGATTCGCACGTCGGCGAAATCGACATGCCACCTACGGTGCCGTTGTAAACCCCTCTGACCGTTTTGCGGACCTCTGGGTCCCTCGGACGGCGGATCCAAAGCACCATTCCGGTGTGCTTCGAGCTCGGGTCGAAGCTCCGGTAGATTCGACTCCATGAATACGGGGAGTGACCGCGGAACCAACGATTCCGCATCAGACGATTCCACCGCCGCATCCGCCTCCGACGCGTCCCGTACGCACGACGAGACGGAAGCGACGCACGTGTCGAAGGCACCCGCCTTCATCAAGGCCCGCAGGGGCCTGCACCTGAGCTGGCAGGTCGGCGTCTTCGTCGTCGGCCTCGCCGTCATCGCCGCCGGTGTCGCCATGCTCGTCCTGCCCGGCCCGGGCTGGGTCGCG
Source organism: Streptomyces sp. NPDC016562 (assembly GCF_043076955.1). Classification (NCBI taxonomy): domain Bacteria; kingdom Bacillati; phylum Actinomycetota; class Actinomycetes; order Kitasatosporales; family Streptomycetaceae; genus Streptomyces; species Streptomyces sp. NPDC016562. Next base: position 257,177 of record NZ_JBIBRZ010000005.1, read on the forward strand.
ATCTTCGCGGGCCTGGCGATCTGGGCCACCGAGTTCGCCTGGGCGCACCTCGTGCTGCGCTGGACCAAGCGCAAGGTCACCGAGGCCGCGCAGAAGGCGCTCGACCCGAAGGTCCGCCGCCGCAACCTCATCCTGACCAGCACGGGCCTCGTCATCGCGGGCGCCCTGATCGGCTTCTACCTGTGGAAGTACGGGCTCGTCCTGCCCTGGAACCTCAAGGACCAGTGATGGTCACGGGACGCCGCTGACATGCGGTAATGTTTGCGGTGCGTCCGGGCGATTAGCTCAGTGGGAGAGCACTTCGTTCACACCGAAGGGGTCACTGGTTCGAACCCAGTATCGCCCACCCGGACCAGAGGCCCGGAGACTTTCACCGTCTCCGGGCCTCTGGCGTTCCCGCGGCCTCTCGCGGCCCCGAGGCTTCCGCGTTCCCCCCGCCTCAGCCCAGCCTGCCGATGGCGTCCCGCAGCCGGCGCGCGTCGCGCAGCCGCCTCTCGTACGTCGCCCCCACCACCAGCAGCAGCACACCCGCCAGCGCCGGCGGCACCCAGCGGGGGAGCGCCCCCGCCACCTGCGCCACGTACGGGGCCAGCTCGTGCAGCGCCACCGCCGCGAGCGTCGCGCCGCCCAGCAGCAGCGGGGCCTGGAGCCTGCGGTGGGCGCCCGTCAGGGTCACCGCCAGCGCGGCCGTGCCCAGCAGCAGCGGACGCTTCCAGTCCGGGTCCCCCCACGCCGCGAGCAGGCTCGGCAGCAGGGTCGCCGCGAGACCGGGGCCGTAGGCCGTCCAGGACGAGACCACGGCGGGCGCCTCCCCGTCCGGGCCGGGCCCGCCGCGGGCCGCGCGCCGGCGCAGCAGGCCCACCGCCAGGGCGGGCAGCGTCACCGGCAGGGTGTACGCCTCCGGCGCCGCGACCCCGGCCTCGGCCAGCCGGACCCAGGTCGCCGCCACGAACAGCGCCCCCGAGGCCCAGCCCAGCACGCGCCGCTCCGGCCGCACGGCCGCCCCCGCGCAGATCACCCCGGCCAGCGCCAGGACCAGGGCCAGCGTCCCGGCCCGCCCGGCCGACAGGCCCACCGCGGAGACGCCGGCCACGGCCGCCGCGATCTCGGCGGGGAGCCTTACGCCGCCCAGCAGCGGCCCGAGCGCCGCGACCAGCGCCGGGACCGCGAGCACCGGCAGCGCCCACCAGACCACGGCCAGGTCCGTCACCGCGGCCACCGCCACCAGCACGCCCGTGGCGTACCCGACGGCGCACACGGCGGCGAGGGAGCGGGCCCACAGCGGGGCGCGCCCGTACGCCGCCCCCGCCGCGCAGGCCGCGCCCAGCAGCCCCCACACCGCGAAGGTCGCCGCCCGGCCGTCCAGCGCGCCCAGGGACACGTGCGCGGCGCCCGTCAGCGCGCACACCACCCCGGCGGTCCCGGCCGCACGGGCGGGGGAGCGCAGCGCGAGGAACCCGGCCGCACCCGTCACCGCCAGCTGGGCGGCGAACACCGCCGCCACCGGGAAGCCGAGCAGCACCGGGGCCGTGAACAGCCCCGACCAGGCCAGGACCACCGCCACCACACCGGGCTCCGGCCGGGCCAGCGCCCGCGACAGCCACCAGGCGGCGCCCGCCGTCACCAGCAGGGCCAGGGCGGCCGCCGCTCCTCCCGCCCCGGGCGTCTCGGACGCCGGGGTCGTGGCCGCCCAGACCTCGTCCAGCACCCGCAGGGGCACCAGCAAGGCCACCGCCGCTCCGGAAAGCGCCCACAGGGCCGCCAGAGCGGCCACCAGCGCCCCCGCCCGGGCCAGCCCGGCCCGTACCGCCCCCGGCAGCGCGCGGACCCGTACGGCCGCCAGCAGCGGCACGGCCACCAGCAGGTGCACCACCACCGCCCAGCCCGGCTCCAGGTGCGGCCGGGCCACGCCGCCCAGCGCCACGACCGCGGCCACGGCGCCCGCCAGCGCCGCCCCCGAGGCGCGCGGCTCCCGCCAGGCCGCCGCCGTCCCCAAGGCCGCGGCCGCCAGCAGCAGCGCCGCCGGAGCCAGCGCCTGCGCCGCCGAAGCCGCCGACCAGGACTGGGCCGCCCCGCACAGCAGCGCCCCCGCGCCCAGGACCGCCGCCGGCACGGCCGCCGCCCGGACCCGCAGCGCGAGCGCCGCGTCCAGCCCCGCCGTCGCCAGCAGCGCCCAGCCGAGCTCCAGCGGGCCCCCCTCCGCCGCCAGCGCCGCCAACGGCAGCGGGAACTGCGCCGCCAGCACCGCCGCGGGCAGCGGGATCCGCAGCGGGCGCGCGGACAGGGCCCGCCCGTACCCGGCCCACGCCGCCGCGAGCGCCGCGGCCGCCCCCGCCGCGTACCCGGTGCCGTCGGCGTCCGGCATGCCGACCGCGTACAGCGCGTACGCGTCCAGCACCGTCAGCAGCAGCCCCACCGCGGCGACCGCCTCGGCCGTCGACCGCAGCCCGCGGCGCAGCAGCAGGACCGGTGCGCCCAGCGCCCCCGCCGTCACCGCGGCCAGCACCGCCGAACGCCCGGCGATCCCCATGGACCCCCAGCTGACCAGCGTGAACGCCAGCGCGGCCACGGCCAGCAGCACCGCACCCAAGGTCAGCAGCACGTTCTGCGCGCTCGGAGCGGAGGCCTCCTTCGACGGCGCGGCGGCCGCGACGGGCCCCCAGCCGACGACGGGAGCGGCGGGCCCGGACTGCTGGAGGAAGCGCAGCAGCCAGTCCCGGCGGGTCAGCAAATACAGCCGGCGGGCATCGAGTTGAGCCAGCTCACGGTCGATGAGCGTCAGCTCCTCGTGCGGCGGCACAGACATGTTCATGGTCCGCAGTGTGGCGCCGGTCACGCCGTCAGGACATGGGCGTGCGTACTCATATGCGCCTGAGTACGCCCCGGGCGGGGAAGCGGTTTGAACCAGCCCCGGGCCTTCTGTATTGTTCAGTGCGTTCCCGGGCGATTAGCTCAGCGGGAGAGCACTTCGTTCACACCGAAGGGGTCACTGGTTCGATCCCAGTATCGCCCACCGGGACAGGCCGGTCCGTCACACGACGGACCGGCCTTCCGCATGTACGGGGCCCTGCGGCAGCGAACCGCCGTTACGCCGCCGTCGACAGGTCCGGCCGCAGCGGCCAGTGCGGATCCACCGGCTCCGGCGTCCCCTGGCGCGCGAACCACGCCTGCAGTCCGCGCGCCTGCGCCGCGTGCCACACCGCCTGGAGCGTGTGCAGTTCGGCCGGGGTCAGCCGCTCCAGCCGCGACGCGAACCGCCGGCCCACCGCCCGTACGAGCTCCAGCGAGGCCAGCGCGTCCGCCGCGGCGTCGTGCGCGCCCTCCAGCTCGATCCCGTAGTGCGCGCACAGGTCCGTCAGCGTCCGGCGGCCCTTGCGGTAGCGGTCCAGGTGCTTGTCCAGCACCCGCGGGTCCAGCACCGTCAGCGGCCGGTTCTCCAGGTACCGCGACAGCGAGGACGCCCGGTGCCGGCGCAACTCCCGGTCCAGCAGCGTCAGATCGAACGGCGCGTTCATCACCACCACCGGCCGCCCGGCCAACTGCTGCTCCCCGAGCGCCCGGGCTATCTCCTCCACCACCGGCGCCGGCCAGCGCCCGTGGCGCTGCACGTGCTCGTCGGTGAGCCCGTGCACCTCCGTCGCGCCCGCCGGCACCGGGATGCCCGGATTGACCAGCCAGCGCGTGGTGCGGATCCGGCCGCCCGCGCATTCCTGCACGATGAGCGCGGCGGACACGATCCGGTCCTGCTCGACGTCCACCCCGGTCGTCTCGGTGTCGAATGCGGCCAGCGGGCCCTCGTACCAGCGTGTCATGGCGAACTCCTCGTCCCCGATCGGCAGATGGGCACATCCGGGCGCCGCCGCCTCGGAACGTGCCACCCATGCCCGAATCGGTGATACCCGGGCTCTTTGCCCCGTACGCCGTTTGCGGCGACCCGCGTGCGGAGACAACACCCTTGGGGGGCCGCACACATGACCGGCCGTCACCCCACCCACCACCGACCGGACACGACCTGAGGGCCGTCAGGCATGGGGGAGCCGGCCATGGCGCTCGCGCAGCCCGAACAGGGCGGGGTGCTGGCGGGGCAGATCGGTCCGCGCACCGGTCCACCGGACGACGCGCCGACCGCACCGCTGCGCGGCACACTCGCCACCACCGCTTGTATGGAGACCCTTCAGGTGGGATACCTGCACGCCGTCGCCGCCGCGGCCGGCTGCTCGCTCTCCCAGCCCTTCCCGGACAACGGCATCGACTGGCACGTCAGCCACGGCGCCCCCGAGCACGTCGTCGACGACGAGGTCACCATCAAGGTGCAGTTGAAGGCGACCTACCAGGTACCGCCCAGGCCGGCCGGGCCCACCTTCGCCTTCACCCTCGACAACGAGCACCTGGTCAAACTGGCCCGCACCCCGGTCGCCGTACACAAGATCCTCGTCGTGATGCTCGTCCCGCGGGAGCGCGAGCAGTGGCTCGCCGCCGGGCACGACCGGCTCGACCTGAGGCACTGCTGCTACTGGACCAATCTCGCCGGACACCCCGTGACCGGCCGGCGCCGGACCACCGTACGGATCCCCACCGCGCGGATCTTCGACGACCGGGCGCTGTGCGAGATCATGACCCGGGTCGGGTCGGGAGGGACACCCTGATGCACTCGCCGTCGCACGCGCACTGGCACTCGCACTCACCGAACCTGGAACCGCCGCCGCCGTCCCCGCAGTTCGGCCCGGACCTCGGCCCGGGGGCGCCCGACCCCGCCCAGGTCGACCCCGCGGTGCTCGGCGCGCTGCTGCACCGGCACGGCTGGCTGCGCCGGGGCGGCGCCGCCGGGCGCTACGGCCGCTGGACCCCGCCCGGGTACGCGGGGACCAGCCTGCTCGTCCCCGAGAGCCGGGCCTTCCCCGACTGCGCCGACCTGCTCCAGGAGGCGCTCACCGCGCTCTCGCGCAGCGCGCTGCCCTCCGCGCGGGAGGTGCTCTACGGGCTGAGCGTGCCGAGCGACGAGATCCACTGGGACCGGGAGATCCCGCCGGGGGCGTACGGGCTCCAGGGCGAGGCCGCGTGGACGGCGCAGGAGCAGCTGCGCTCGGCCGCCCGGCAGCTGCTGCTGGCCGGAGCCCTCGCCGCGCGGGCGAGGGCCGGCTACTACGGCGCCCGGCACCGGGCCCAGGCCGAGCGGGCCCTGGACGGGGTCCTGGTGGGCCCGCATCCCGGCGGCCGGCACCTGACGGCGTACCTGCCCGTGCACGGCGGGCGGGGCACCCTGACCCGGCTCCACCACGCGCTGCACGCCGCCCGCGAGGCCGTGGACTACCGGCGGGCCACCGGCGGCATGGAGGCCTTCGACGCCGCCGTGCAGGCCGGGGTCAGCCGCGAGCTCGCCGACGCGCTGATCGCGCTGGTCCGGGGCTCGGAGGGGGCCCGGATCGCGCTGGCCTGGGCGCCGGCGGCCGGGGTCCCGGCCGGCTGCGCGGCCCGGCCCGAGCCGGTGGAGTTCTCGCCGGGCGACCTGCCGGTGCTGCGGGAGGCAGCCGCGCGCTACACCCGGGACGAGCCGGCCGTGCAGGTCCGGATCGCGGGGGCGGTGGTCCGCATGCGGCGCTCGGCGCCGGGGGGCGGGGGCACGGTCAGGCTGCGGGTCCTGGCCGGGGCGGAGGTGCCGTACGTACGGGCCGCGCTCGACGAGGAGGCGTACCGGGTGGCGGGTCACGCGCACCTGGTGGGACTGCCGATCCGGGTCAGCGGCCGGTTGCAGCGGCGGGGCGGGTTCCGCCGGCTGACGGATGCGGCGGAGGTGTCGCCGGTCCCGCTGGACGAGGTCGAGCGGGACCGGCTGATGAAGTCGCTGGACTCGGCGTTCGACCCCGAGGAAGTGCTGCCGGCCGACGAGTAGGGTGCGCGCCGGAGCCGCCGGGGGCCTGGTCGCGTACCCCCGCTCGCTCCTCAGGCGACGGACGGCCCGGAGGTGAAGGACGCCATGGTCAGGCCCGGGGCGGGGGAGAAGTCGTCGCCGCGGGTGAAGCCCAGGCGTGCGTAGAGGGTGACCGCGGGGGTGTTGGCGGCGCCCGTGGTGACCTCGACCGGGCGGTCCGGGAACAGCTCGGTCAGCGCGTGGCGCAGCAGCAGGGAGGCGACGCCCCGGCGGAACCAGGCCGGAGCCACGCAGAGCCGGTCGATGCAGACGCCGCCGTCGGCCCGCTCCTCCCAGGCGAGGAATCCGGCGAGCTCCCCGCCCTTCCCGTCCTCGCCGACGGCGCCGACCCAGTTCAGGTCCTGCGCCCGCATCTGCGCGAGGCTCTCGCCCAGCGCGGGGATGCCGGGGAAGCCGATCAGCTCCGCCTCCACCGCGTACGCGGCCAGCCCGATCCGGTGCACGGCCCTCGCGGTGGCGTCGTCGGTCAGGTCCAGGGGGCGTATCTGAGGGCTCGGCATGCGGCCACGCTACCGGCCCGGCCCGCGCGGCCCGCCCGTGTATGAGGCGCGGACCGCGGGGGCGGCTCCCGGCCGGGAGAGCGGTGGGCGAAGTAACCGTTTAGCGGCCCGGCCACTGCGCTCGGTACGATTCAGGCGCGCAGTGTCCACTCGCGCACCCCCTGAGTCAGGAGAGACCGGTGTCAGACGTCCGTGTGATCATCCAACGCGATTCCGAGCGGGACGAGCGCGTGGTGGCCACGGGCACTACGGCGGCGGAGCTCTTCGCCGGCGAGCGCACCATCGTCGCCGCGCGCATCGCCGGGGAACTGAAGGACCTCGCGTACGAGGTGCAGGACGGCGAGACCGTCGAACCGGTGGAGATCTCCTCCGAGGACGGCCTGAACATCCTGCGCCACTCGACCGCGCACGTCATGGCGCAGGCCGTGCAGGAGCTCTTCCCCGAGGCCAAGCTGGGCATCGGCCCGCCGGTCCGGGACGGCTTCTACTACGACTTCGACGTCGCGAAGCCCTTCACCCCCGATGACCTGAAGACCATCGAGAAGAAGATGCAGGAGATCCAGAAGCGGGGACAGAGGTTCTCCCGCCGCGTGGTCTCCGACGAGGCGGCCCGCGAGGAGCTCGCCGACGAGCCGTACAAGCTCGAACTCATCGGGATCAAGGGTTCGGCCTCGACCGACGACGGCGCGAACGTCGAGGTGGGCGGCGGCGAGCTGACCATCTACGACAACCTGGACGCGAAGACCGGCGACCTGTGCTGGAAGGACCTCTGCCGAGGCCCCCACCTGCCCACCACCCGCAACATCCCGGCCTTCAAGCTCATGCGCAACGCGGCCGCCTACTGGCGCGGCAGCGAGAAGAACCCGATGCTCCAGCGCATCTACGGCACCGCGTGGCCGTCGAAGGAGGAGCTGAAGGCCCACCTCGACTTCCTCGCCGAGGCCGAGAAGCGCGACCACCGCAAGCTCGGCAACGAGCTGGACCTCTTCTCCATCCCGGACGAGATCGGCTCCGGCCTCGCCGTCTTCCACCCGCGCGGCGGCATCATCCGCCGGGTGATGGAGGACTACTCGCGCCGCCGGCACGAGGAGGAGGGCTACGAGTTCGTCTACTCCCCGCACGCCACCAAGGGCGCCCTGTTCGAGAAGAGCGGGCACCTGGACTGGTACGCGGAGGGCATGTACCCCCCCATGCAGCTCGACGGTGGTACCGACTACTACCTCAAGCCCATGAACTGCCCGATGCACAACCTGATCTTCGACGCGCGCGGCCGCTCCTACCGCGAGCTGCCGCTGCGCCTGTTCGAGTTCGGCACCGTGTACCGGTACGAGAAGTCGGGCGTGGTCCACGGCCTGACCCGCGCCCGGGGCTTCACCCAGGACGACGCGCACATCTACTGCACCCGTGAGCAGATGGCCGAGGAGCTCGACCGCACGCTCACCTTCGTGCTGAACCTGCTGCGCGACTACGGTCTGACCGACTTCTACCTGGAGCTGTCCACCAAGGACCCGGAGAAGTTCGTCGGCTCGGACGAGGTCTGGGAGGAGGCCACCGCCGTCCTCCAGCAGGTCGCCGAGAAGCAGGGCCTGCCGCTGACCCCCGACCCGGGCGGCGCGGCCTTCTACGGCCCGAAGATCTCGGTGCAGGCGCGCGACGCCATCGGCCGCACCTGGCAGATGTCGACCGTGCAGCTCGACTTCAACCTGCCGGAGCGCTTCAACCTGGAGTACACCGCGCCGGACGGCTCGCGCCAGCGGCCGGTCATGATCCACCGTGCGCTGTTCGGCTCGATCGAGCGGTTCTTCGCGGTGCTGCTGGAGCACTACGCGGGCGCCATGCCGCCGTGGCTCGCCCCCGTCCAGGCGGTCGGCATCCCGATCGGCGACGGCCACGTCGAGTACCTCCAGGAGTTCGCCGCGGCGGCGAAGAAGCAGGGTCTGCGGGTCGAGGTGGACGCCTCCTCCGACCGCATGCAGAAGAAGATCCGCAACCACCAGAAGCTCAAGGTCCCGTTCATGATCATCGTCGGTGACGAGGACATGGCCGCGGGCACCGTCTCCTTCCGCTACCGCGACGGTTCGCAGGAGAACGGCGTCCCGAAGGACGAGGCGCTGGCCAAGCTGGCCAAGGTCGTCGCGGACCGGGTCCAGGTCTGACGCATCGGGGGAGGCCCCCGGGAAGTGATCACTTCCCGGGGGCCTTCCTCGTACCCGAAGGCAAGGTCATATGCTTGCCGCCATGACGACTGAGCCGGAGCAGCAGATCGGTGTGGGCACGCAGGACGCGTTCCAGCGTCTGTGGACGCCCCACCGGATGGCCTACATCCAGGGGGAGAACAAGCCGACCGGCCCGGAGGCCGGAGACGGCTGTCCCTTCTGCGGGATTCCGGAGATGACGGACGAGGAGGGCCTGGTCGTGGCCCGCGGCCGGCACGTCTACGCCGTCCTGAACCTCTACCCGTACAACGGCGGACACCTCATGGTCGTCCCGTACCGGCACGTGGCCGACTACACCGAGCTCGACACCCTGGAGACGGCCGAGCTCGCCGATCTGACCAAGCGGGCGATGGTGGCGCTGCGCAAGGCGTCGGGCGCGCACGGTTTCAACATCGGCATGAACCAGGGCGCGGCCGCCGGCGCCGGCATCGCCGCGCACCTGCACCAGCACATCGTGCCCCGCTGGGGCGGCGACACGAACTTCATGCCGGTCGTCGGCCACACCAAGGTCCTGCCCCAGCTCCTCGCGGACACCCGCCAGATGCTCGCGGACGCCTGGCCCGTCGGCTGACCCCTGCCTCCGCTAATGGACCGAAGGAACAGGCGTGGCGTCACCGCGATGGCGCTCCTGGGCGCCCTGACCCTGACAGCAGGATGCTCTTCCATGGACGACGAGACCAAGCGCGCGTACGAGCCCGCGACCCGCAGCCACCAGGAGGTCGAGAGGGAAGTCGGTGATCTGTCGAGCAGGGCCCTCGACCTGACCCAGGTCAAGGGCAAGGTGACGGACGTGGGACCGGTGACCTACCCCTGCGGGACGGGCGAGGAGAAGAAGAAGGGCCTGCGCTACGTGCGGCACGTCTGGTCCGTGTACGGCGTGGACAACGGCACCCTCGACCAGGGCATGAAGAACCTGGGCGCACAGCTGCCCGAGAACGGCTGGAAGGTCGTGAAGAACGGCCCGAACGCCAACACGGAGAGCAAGCGCATCGAGGTCTTCGCCGCGCACGAGACGACGCACACCCAGCTCGAGGCCACCTGGCTCAAGGGTGCCGGCGGGGGCGAGCCGCTGATCAGCTTCGCCGTGTACTCACGCTGCTTCTTCGACACCGACCCGAAGTGACCGCGACGCGCACCCCCTGGCCAGGGGATGCGCGTCGCGGCGTCGGCCCGGCTAGGCGTCGTAGACGTCCGCCTTGCGGGGTGCCGGTTCCTGGATGAGGCCGCTCATGATCGAGGAGCGGTTGGTGAACTTGTCGGTGTCGACGCCGTTCTCCTCCAGGACCTTGAAGGTCGCCGCGTGGATCGACCGCAGGACCGGGGCCACGGTGCGCAGCGCGTCGTCCGCCATGAAGCGGTGGCGCCACATGGAGCTGGCCCAGACGTGGCGCAGGCCGAAGGGCTCGGGCAGGACCAGCTTGCCGCCGAGGAAGTCGAGGACGGGCGGGTACCAGGTCAGGGGGGCGCGCACGGCCAGGCGCACCACCTCCTGGGCGTTCACCAGCGGCAGCGGGCGCTCGACGGTCTCCCAGAAGCGGATGCTCTTGGGCACCTCCACGACCGGCGCGGCGGGCTTCGTCGTGAACAGGCCGTGTACGGGCCCCAGGGCGTGCGCCGTGACGTCCACGCGCAGGGTCTTGTAGAGCACGGTGACCGTGACCAGCATGTTGATGACCAACTGGCCGTCCCAGAGCGGGTACTGGATGCCCAGGTAGTGCCGGTTCCCGGCGCTGAACTGCTGCTCGTTGCAGATCCGGGTGATCTCGTGAGGCTTGATGAGGAACGCCTCGACGTTCTCGCCGGTGGGCCGGGCCACCTCCGCGGCGCCCTCGCCGACCGGGGTGACGATCCAGTGCTGGATCGCGGCGGTCGGGAAACCGCCCGTGTGCAGGGGGCCGCGCTCCAGCTTGCGCAGCTGGGTGTCGATCGCGCGTATGACGTCCCAGCTGCGGAAGGGGTGGATCTCCATGCCCTCGGTCTTGGGGTCGAGCTCCTCGGCCATCTGCCAGCTGCCCCACCGGGTGCCCATGCCGAGTATGCCCTTGGGGCCCGCGTAGAAGACCTGGTTGCTGCGGTCCTCCGCGGTGAGCTTGGCCAGCTGGTGGCGCAGGTCCTCGCGCGCCTTCTCGTCCGGGTTGCCCGGCACGGCCTCCGGGATCTTGGCGCCGATCCCGCCGCCGGACAGCAGCGCGTCCCAGCGGGACCGCAGGTCGCGGGCGGTGGCCTCGCAGGTCCGGCGGGCGAGCATCCAGCCCAGGACCGGGGCGAGGACCATGCCGCGGAGGTAGAGCCCGAGGAAGCCGGTGAGCGGCAGCTTGAACATCAGGGCGGCCACCACGACGCCGATGACGACCAGCACGGCGGTGCTGATCGCGGAGCCGCGCTTGCCGTCCTGGGACGACAGGCTCTTGCGAAGCTGGAACAGGCCCAGCCACAGCAGCAGCCCGGGCAGGAACAGCACCCCGCACACCAGCGTGATCAGGCGGAGCCTGCGGTCGCGCTGCTTGCGGATGTGGGAGGCGGCCAGGCAGTGTTCCACGACGGACTGGGGGTCGGCGCCGAAGGACTGGATGAGCGGTTTGCGCCCCGGGGTCAGGGTGCGGGCCTCGACGGCCCGGCAGAAGGCCTCGCCGAGGCTGGGCTCGAACAGGGAGATCTTCGGGGGCTTGACCGTCGCCGGGTGGTTCTCGCTGTTGGCGGTGAGGATCTTCTCCAGCTTGCTGTCGTTGCCGCCGTCGCGGTACGCGGCCGAGGCCAGGGCGTTGGTCGCCGCCGTCTGCCCACCCCCGCCCTGGAGAGGAATCTGCGCCCCGGGCCTGAAGTCGAATCCGTCGTCCGCCACCGCTGCCCCCATCGCTGTGCGTTCGTGCTCTTTTGGTGCGCCGACGAGCCTATCGGCGGATCTCCGCCCATGGTCATGGGACAGGGAAATGCCGCCCACCGCAAGCGGGTTGGGTGGGCGACTCTCCCGGCTACTCCTCCGACGCTATGTCAGTCAGCTTCCCTTCTCGGCCTGTTCGCGAACCTTGTCCGCGATCTGAGGGGGCATCGGCTCGTGCCGGGCGTAGGCCCGGGCGAAACGGCCGGTTCCGTGCGAGACGGAGCGCAGCTCGACGGCGTAGCGACCGATCTCGATCTCGGGGATCTCGGCGCGGACCCGGGTGCGGCCGGGGCCCGCCTGGTCGGTGCCGACGACGCGGCCGCGCCGGCCCGCGAGGTCGCTCATGACCGGGCCGACGTACTCGTCGGGGACCAGTACGGCGAGCTCGGCGACCGGTTCGAGCAGGTCGATGCGGGCCTCGGCGGCCGCCTCGCGCAGGGCCAGGGCCCCGGCGGTCTGGAAGGCGGCGTCGGAGGAGTCCACCGAGTGCGCCTTGCCGTCGAGGAGGGTGATCCGCACGTCGACCAGCGGGTACCCGGCCGCGACCCCGCGGGCGGCCTGGGTGCGTACGCCCTTCTCCACGGAGGGGATGAACTGCCGGGGCACCGCACCGCCGACGACCTTGTCGACGAACTCGACGCCGCTGCCCGGCGGGAGCGGCTCCACCTCGATCTCGCAGATCGCGAACTGGCCGTGGCCGCCGGACTGTTTGACGTGCCGGCCGCGCCCGGCGGACTTGGCCCCGAAGGTCTCGCGCAGGCTCACCTTGTGCGGGACGGGGTCGACCTGGACGCCGTAGCGGGTGCGCAGCCGCTCCAGCGCGACGTCCTGGTGGGCCTCGCCGAGGCACCACAGGACGAGCTGGTGGGTGTCCGGGTTCTGCTCCAGACGCATGGTGGGGTCCTCGGCGACGAGCCGGGCCAGGCCCTGGGAGAGCTTGTCCTCGTCGGCCTTGCTGTGGGCCTCGATGGCCAGGGGCAGCAGCGGGTCCGGCATCGTCCAGGGCTCCATGAGGAGCGGATCGTCCTTGGCGGAGAGGGTGTCCCCGGTCTCGGCGCGGGAGAGCTTGGCCACGCAGGCCAGGTCCCCGGCGATGCACCGGGTCAGGGTGCGCTGCTGTTTGCCGAAGGGGGAGCTCAGGGCGCCGATCCGTTCGTCGACGTCGTGGTCCTCGTGACCGCGGTCGGCCAGGCCGTGCCCGCTGACGTGCACCGTCTCCTCGGGTTTCAGGGTGCCGGAGAAGACGCGCACGAGGGAGATGCGGCCGACGTAGGGGTCGGAGGAGGTCTTGACGACCTCGGCGACGAGCGGGCCGTCGGGATCGCAGGTGACGGCGGGGCGGGGGGAGCCGTCGGGGGCGCTGACGGGGACCGGGGCGCGTTCCGGCGGGGTGGGGAAGCCGCCCGTGATCAGTTCGAGGAGTTCCACGGTGCCCAGGCCCTGCCTGGCGCCGTCGGCGGCGGGGGCGGCCATCAGGACGGGGTGGAAGGTGCCGCGGGCGACGGCGCGCTCCAGGTCGTCCACGAGGGTCTTGACGTCGACGTCCTCGCCGCCGAGGTAGCGGTCCATGAGGCCCTCGTCCTCGCTCTCCGCGATGATCCCCTCGATGAGGCGGGAGCGGGCGTCGGTGATGAGGGCGAGCTCGGCGGGGTCCGGGTCGCGCTCCACGCGCTCGCCGGAGGTGTACTCGTAGACGCGCTGGGAGAGCAGGCCCAGGAGGCCGGTGACGGGGGCGTGCCCGTCGGGGCCGGCGGGGCCGTGCAGGGGCAGGTAGAGCGGGATGACCGCGTCGGGGTCGTCGGCGCCGAAGATCTCGCCGCAGACGGTGGTCATCTGCGTGTAGTCGGAGCGGGCGGCCTCCAGGTGCGTCACGACGATGGCGCGGGGCATGCCGACGGCCTCGCACTCGTCCCAGACCATGCGGGTGGCCCCGTCGATCCCGTCGGAGGCCGAGACGACGAAAAGGGCCGCGTCCGCTGCGCGCAGACCGGCCCTGAGCTCTCCGACGAAGTCGGCGTATCCGGGGGTGTCCAGGATATTGATCTTGATTCCGCCCCATTCGACCGGGACGAGGGAGAGCTGGATCGAGCGTTGCCGGCGGTGTTCGATCTCGTCGTGGTCCGAGACGGTGGCACCGTCCTCGACCCGGCCGGCCCGGTTGACCGCTCCGGCGGTCAGGGCGAGGGCTTCGACCAGCGTGGTCTTGCCGGATCCACTGTGGCCGACCAGCACGACGTTCCGGATGGCGGAGGGGCGGTCGGCCGTCAGTGCCCTGCCGGCGGCTCCGGATTGGTGTGATGTGGCTCCCATGGTGCTCGTGCCTCCCGGTGGTGACGGAGGAATACGCGGTTCTTCGAGCTTTGCACTGCTGTCACACCGCGTCCATACGTCGCGCCGGGGACGGCCCCGCGGGCCCCCGGGAGCCGGTCCGCGAGGAGAAGTGGGTCTTCCGTGGCGCGAACCGGTGGGTGCGCGGCATCCGGGCGGCGGCGCGCTGGCTACGATGGGCCCGCCGGTGGCCGTGGTGGCCGTGCGGCCCAGCGACCCTCCGGGAAGGCCATGCTGAACAAGTACGCGCGTGCATTCTTCACGCGTGTTCTCACGCCATTCGCCGCATTTCTGCTCCGGCGGGGGGTGAGCCCGGACGCGGTCACCCTGATCGGCACGGCCGGAGTGGTGGCCGGAGCGCTGGTCTTCTTCCCCCGCGGGGAGTTCTTCTGGGGCACCATCACCATCACCCTCTTCGTCTTCTCCGACCTGGTGGACGGGAACATGGCCCGCCAGGCCGGGATCTCCAGCCGCTGGGGGGCGTTCCTCGACTCCACCCTCGACCGGGTGGCCGACTCGGCGATCTTCGGCGGTCTCGCGCTCTGGTACGCGGGCTCCGGCCACGACAACGTGTTGTGCGCAGTGGCGATCTTCTGCCTGGCCAGCGGCCAGGTGGTCTCGTACACGAAGGCGCGCGGCGAGTCGATCGGGCTGCCGGTGGCCGTCAACGGGCTCATCGAGCGGGCCGAGCGCCTGGTGATCTCCCTGGTCGCGGCCGGCCTGGCGGGACTGGAGACTTTCGGGGCGCCGTCCTGGCTCGGGGTGCTGCTGCCGATCGCCCTGTGGGTGGTCGCGGTGGGCTCGTTCGTCACGCTGATCCAGCGGGTCGTCACCGTACGCCGCGAATCGGCCGAGGCCGACGCCGAGGCGGCCGCCCAGGCCCCGCCCGCCGAAGGCGGCGCGGCCTGATGGGCGCCGCACAGGACAAACTGGTCGACGGGGTGTACGGGCTCGGCTGGGCCGCGGTCAAGAAGCTGCCCGAACCGGCCGCGGTGGCCCTGGGCCGGCGGATCGCGGACTTCGCGTGGAAGCGGCGCGGCAAGAGCGTGCTGCGCCTGGAGTCGAACCTGGCGCGGGTGGTGCCCGAGGCCGGGCCCGAGCGGCTGCGCGAACTGTCCAAGGCCGGCATGCGCTCGTACATGCGGTACTGGATGGAGTCCTTCCGGCTGCCCACGATGGATCCGAAACGGTTCGCCGCGGACGTCGAGTTCCAGGACGAGAACCTGCTGCGCGAGGCCCTCGCCTCCGGCCGCGGGGTGATCGTCGCCCTGCCCCACCTCGCCAACTGGGACCTCGCGGGGGCCTGGGCCATCGGCCACATCGGCGTGCCCTTCACCACGGTCGCCGAGCGGCTCAAGCCCGAGACGCTCTACGACCGCTTCGTGGCCTACCGGGAGAGCCTGGGCATGGAGGTCCTGCCGCACAGCGGCGGCGCCGCCTTCGGCACCCTCGCCCGTCGGCTGCGCTCCGGCGGCCTGGTCTGCCTGGTCGCCGACCGGGACCTGTCGGCCTCCGGGGTCGAGGTGGACTTCTTCGGCTCCAAGGCCCGCATGCCGGCCGGCCCCGCCCTGCTGGCCCAGCAGACCGGCGCGGTGCTGCTCGCGGCCACCCTGCACTACGGCGAGACCCCGAAGATGTACGGCCGGATCCACCCGGAGGTGGAGGTGCCCACGACCGGCACCCGCGCCGAGAAGACCGCCGCCATGACCCAGGCGGTGGCGGACGTCTTCGCGTGGGGCATCGCCGAGCACCCGGAGGACTGGCACATGCTGCAGCGCCTGTGGCTGGACGACCTGACCGACCGCCAGGAGCGCGCCCAGTGAAGATCGGCATCGTGTGCCCGTACTCCTGGGACGTGCCGGGCGGGGTGCAGTTCCACATCCGAGACCTGGCGGAGCACCTGATCCGTCTCGGCCACGAGGTCTCGGTCCTGGCCCCGGCGGACGAGGACACCCCGCTGCCGCCGTACGTCGTCTCGGCCGGGCGCGCGGTGCCGGTTCCGTACAACGGGTCGGTGGCCCGGCTGAACTTCGGCTTCCTGTCGGCGGCCCGGGTGCGGCGCTGGCTCCAGGAGGGCGCCTACGACGTGATCCACATCCACGAGCCGACCTCGCCCTCGCTGGGCCTGCTGGCCTGCTGGGCGGCGCAGGGGCCGATCGTGGCGACCTTCCACACCTCGAACCCCCGGTCCCGGGCGATGATCGCCGCCTACCCGATCCTCCAGCCGGCGCTGGAGAAGATCAGCGCGCGGATCGCGGTGAGCGAGTACGCGCGCCGGACGCTGGTGGAGCACCTGGGCGGCGACGCGGTCGTGATCCCGAACGGCGTGGACGTGGACTTCTTCGCCCAGGCCGAGCCCAAGGCCGAGTGGACCGGGCAGACCCTCGGTTTCATCGGCCGCATCGACGAACCGCGCAAGGGCCTGCCGGTGCTGATGGCCGCCTTCCCGAAGATCGTGGAGGCCTGTCCGGACGTACGGCTGCTGGTCGCCGGCCGCGGCGACGAGGAGGAGGCGGTGGCCTCGCTGCCCGCCGAACTGCGCTCGCGGGTGGAGTTCCTCGGCATGGTCTCGGACGAGGACAAGGCGCGGCTGCTGCGCAGCGTCGACGTGTACGTCGCCCCGAACACCGGCGGCGAGAGCTTCGGCATCATCCTGGTCGAGGCCCTGTCGGCGGGCGCGGCGGTCCTCGCCTCCGACCTGGACGCCTTCGCGCAGGTCCTGGACCAGGGCGGCGCGGGCGACCTCTTCGCCAACGAGAACGCCGACGCCCTCGCGACGGCGGCCGTCACCCTGCTGCGCGACCCGGCCCGCCGCGCGCAGCTCAGCGCCCGCGGCTCGGCGCACGTGCGCCGCTTCGACTGGTCCACCGTCGGCGCGGACATCCTGGCCGTCTACGAGACGGTGACGGACGGCGCGGCGGCGGTCGACACGGACGAGCGGGTGCCGCTGCGCACCCGCCTGGGCTTCTCGCGGGAGGCGTAGGCCCGTCCCGGCGGCTCACCAGCCGGCGGAGACGATCCGGTCGGGCCGCCCGCCGGGGGCGACGGTCACCTCGTGGACCACGCCACCGGCCGTGGTCATGCGGATCCGGTCGGGGCCCGTCCAGACGGCCTCGCGGAGCTCGTTGTGGGTGGCGTCGCCGTTGAAGTAGCCGACGGCCCAGCGCCGCTCCCGGGGCCAGCTGCCCTCGTGGACGTAGACGTACCACAGCGGGTCGATCATGGCTGAGCCCTCTTCGACGACCAGCCGCCGATCGTCCCGGCCGGGGGCCGCCACGCTCCGCGTCTGCTCCTGGCCGCCGCCCAGCTGGGCCAGGACGGTGGCGAGGAACATGACCGGGACGCCGAGGACGAGCACCGGGACGCCGAGGGCGACGCGCATCGCCGGCGTCCGCACGCCCAGGAGGACCGCCGCGCCCAGGGCGACCAGCGTCAGCCAGCCCATGGCGGTGAAGTGGGCCTTCACCTGGCTCAGCAGGACGAGGCCGCCCTGCGGACCGCCCCAGCGGTGCGCGGCCAGGGCGGTGGTCACGAGGGCGACGGCCCCCGCCAGCAGGGCGTATGCCAGTGGTCTGCGGTACGGCGCCATTCGCCTGATCCCCCGGTGTAGATGTCGATCACGCACCCTACGGGTCCGGCTGCCGTCCGGCGAGGGGCGATGGGTCCCCGGGACGCGCGGAGCGGTAGGGTCGCGCAGCGTGATCGAAACCCTTGTCTGGATCGCCCTGGCCCTCGGTGTCATCGGCGTCTACCTCAGCTGGACCGCCGGCCGGCTGGACCGTCTGCACTCGCGGATGGACGCCGCGAAGGCCGCGCTCGACGCGCAGCTCGTGCGACGGGCCTCCGTCGTGCTGGAGGTCGCCACCTCCGGGGTGCTCGACCCCGCCTCCTCCCTGGTGCTGTACGAGGCCGCGCACGGCGCCCGGCAGGCCGAGGAGGAGCACCGCGAGGTCGCCGAGAGCGAGCTGAGCCAGGCGCTGCGGGCGGTCTTCGCCGACGCCGACCAGGTCGACCTGCTCAAGGCGGCCCCGGGCGGGGCGCAGGCCACGGAGGAGCTGGCCGCGGCGGTTCGCCGGGTGCCGATGGCGCGCAGGTTCCACAATGACTCCGTACGGGCCGCACGCGCCCTGCGTCGGCACCGCAAGGTCCGCTGGTTCCGCCTCGCGGGGCACGCGCCCTTCCCGCTCGCCTTCGAAATGGACGACGAGCCTCCGGTGGACCTGGCCGAGCGGCCCGCATAGGTCCGCGGGGGACGGGCCAGGGCCGCCGGGGACAAATGGAAGAGCCACTGGCTCCACATTGGCCCTTGTAGTGGCCTGAACCGTGAGGTTTGCTCTGCCAGTAGTACCCGTCCCTTTCGAGTTCCCTTCGAGTGAGGTCAATCCGTGAGCACGCTTCCCACCTCCCCCCAGTCCGCCGAGTCGGCCATCGGCACCTCGCGCGTCAAGCGCGGCATGGCCGAGCAGCTCAAGGGCGGCGTGATCATGGACGTGGTCAACGCCGAGCAGGCGAAGATCGCCGAGGACGCCGGCGCCGTGGCCGTCATGGCCCTGGAGCGGGTCCCCGCCGACATCCGCAAGGACGGCGGCGTGGCGCGCATGTCGGACCCCAACATGATCGAAGAGATCATCGAGGCCGTCTCGATCCCCGTCATGGCCAAGTCCCGCATCGGCCACTTCGTCGAGGCCCAGGTCCTGCAGTCCCTCGGCGTCGACTACATCGACGAGTCCGAGGTCCTGACCCCGGCCGACGAGGTCAACCACTCCGACAAGTGGGCGTTCACCACCCCCTTCGTCTGTGGCGCCACCAACCTGGGCGAGGCCCTGCGCCGCATCGCCGAGGGCGCGGCCATGATCCGCTCCAAGGGCGAGGCCGGCACGGGCAACGTCGTCGAGGCCGTCCGCCACCTGCGCCAGATCAAGAACGAGATCGCCAAGCTGCGCGGCTTCGACAACAACGAGCTGTACGCCGCCGCCAAGGAGCTGCGCGCCCCGTACGAGCTCGTCAAGGAGGTCGCCGAGCTCGGCAAGCTCCCCGTCGTGCTGTTCTCCGCCGGTGGCGTCGCCACCCCGGCCGACGCCGCGCTGATGCGCCAGCTCGGCGCCGAGGGCGTCTTCGTCGGCTCCGGCATCTTCAAGTCGGGCGACCCGGCCAAGCGCGCCGCCGCCATCGTGAAGGCCACCACCTTCTACGACGACCCGAAGATCATCGCGGACGCCTCCCGCAACCTGGGCGAGGCCATGGTCGGCATCAACTGCGACACCCTGCCCGAGGCCGAGCGCTACGCCAACCGCGGCTGGTAGTCGAGCCATGACCCACACCCCCGTCATCGGTGTCCTGGCGCTCCAGGGCGACGTACGGGAGCACCTGATCGCCCTGGCCGCGGCGGACGCCGTGGCCAGGCCGGTCCGGCGCCCCGAGGAGCTCGCCGAGGTCGACGCCCTGGTCATCCCCGGCGGCGAGTCCACGACCATGTCGAAGCTCGCCGTGCTCTTCGGCATGCTGGAGCCGCTGCGCGAGCGCGTGGCCGCCGGCATGCCCGTCTACGGCACCTGCGCCGGCATGATCATGCTGGCGGACAAGCTCCTGGACGGCCGTGAGGACCAGGAGACCCTGGGCGGCATCGACATGATCGTCCGCCGCAACGCCTTCGGCCGTCAGAACGAGTCCTTCGAAGCGAAGATCGATTTCGCGGGCATCGCGGACGGCCCGGTCGAGGGCGTCTTCATCCGCGCCCCGTGGGTCGAGTCCGTCGGCGGCGCCGTCGAGGTGCTCGCCACGTACGACGGCCACACGGTCGCCGTGCGCCAGGGCAACGTCCTCGCCACCTCGTTCCACCCGGAACTGACCGGCGACGACCGGGTCCACGCGTACTTCGTCGACATGGTGCGCGCGGGACTGTAATCGGGTCCCGGTAGGATCGGAGACGAACACTGTTGGTGACGCGAAGGAGACAGGCGGATGTCCGGCCACTCTAAATGGGCTACGACGAAGCACAAGAAGGCCGTGATCGATGCCAAGCGCGGCAAGCTCTTCGCGAAGCTGATCAAGAACATCGAGGTCGCGGCCCGCATGGGCGGCGCCGACATCGACGGCAACCCGACGCTCTTCGACGCCATTCAGAAGGCCAAGAAGAGCTCGGTCCCGAACAAGAACATCGACTCCGCGGTCAAGCGCGGCGGTGGTCTCGAGGCCGGCGGCGCCGACTACGAGACGATCATGTACGAGGGCTACGGTCCGAACGGTGTCGCGGTGCTCATCGAGTGCCTCACCGACAACCGCAACCGCGCCGCCTCCGACGTGCGCGTCGCCATGACCCGCAACGGCGGTTCGATGGCCGACCCGGGCTCGGTCTCGTACCTGTTCAACCGCAAGGGCGTCATCGTGCTCCCCAAGGGCGAACTGTCCGAGGACGACGTCCTGGAGTCGGTGCTGGAGGCCGGCGCCGAAGAGGTCAACGACATCGGTGAGTCCTTCGAGGTCATCAGCGAGGCCACCGACCTGGTCGCGGTCCGTACCGCGCTCCAGGAGGCCGGCATCGACTACGACTCCGCCGAGGCCAGCTTCGTGCCCTCCATGCAGGTCGAGCTCGACGAAGAGGGCGCCCGCAAGATCTTCAAGCTGATCGACGCGCTGGAGGACAGCGACGACGTGCAGAACGTCTTCGCCAACTTCGACGTCTCCGACGAGGTCATGGAGAAGGTCGACGCCTGAGCAGGGTGCCGCATCCGACGGGCCGACAGGACACACCCTGTCGGCCCGTCGCTTTGTCAGTGGTGCCCGATAGCCTGCACGGCAGACATGCGGGTACCTCGCGGCGCCGGCCGGGAGCGATCGAACGAGGGGGCGGCGGTGCGCGTACTGGGGGTGGACCCGGGACTGACGCGGTGTGGTGTCGGCGTCGTCGAGGGCGTCGCGGGCCGGCCCCTGACCATGCTCGGGGTGGGGGTCGTACGGACGCCCGCGGACGCGGAGCTGGGCCACCGGCTGGTCGCCGTCGAGCAGGGCATCGAGGAATGGCTCGACGAGCACCGGCCCGAAGTCGTCGCCGTGGAGCGGGTGTTCAGCCAGCACAACGTCAGCACCGTGATGGGCACCGCCCAGGCGAGCGCCGTCGCCATGCTGTGCGCGGCGCGCCGCGGCATACCGGTCGCCCTGCACACGCCGAGCGAGGTCAAGGCCGCCGTCACGGGCAGCGGCCGGGCCGACAAGGCCCAGGTCGGCGCGATGGTCACCCGCCTGCTGCGGCTGGCCGAACCGCCCAGGCCCGCGGACGCCGCCGACGCGCTCGCCCTCGCCATCTGCCACATCTGGCGGGCCCCCGCCCACAACCGCCTCCAGCAGGCGGTAGCCCTGCACGCCTCTGGCTCGAAAGGCCGTACCCGATGATCGCCTTCGTTAGCGGCCCGGTCGCCGCGCTCGCCCCCACCCTGGCCGTGATCGAGGTCGGGGGCGTGGGCATGGCCGTGCAGTGCACGCCGAACACCATCGCCGGCCTGCGGATGGGCGAGCAGGCCCGGCTGGCCACCTCCCTGGTCGTACGGGAGGACTCGCTCACGCTGTACGGCTTCGCCGACGACGACGAGCGGCAGGTCTTCGAGCTGCTCCAGACCGCGAGCGGGGTCGGCCCGAGGCTGGCCCAGGCGATGCTCGGGGTGCACAGCCCGGACGCCCTGCGGCTGGCCGTCTCCACGGGGGACGAGAAGGCGCTGACGGCGGTGCCCGGCATCGGCAAGAAGGGCGCGCAGAAGCTGCTGCTGGAGCTGAAGGACAAGCTGGGCGCTCCGCTGGGCTCCAGTGGCCTGGTGGGGGCGCAGCGGGCCGCCGCGTCGGGGCCGGCGCCGTGGACGGAGCAGCTGTCCGCCGCGCTGATCGGCCTCGGCTATGCGGCGCGGGAGGCGGAGGAAGCGGTTTCGGCCGTGACGCCGCAGGCCGAGGCGGCCATCGCCGCCGGTGGCTCCGCCCCCGTCCCGCAGCTCCTCCGGGCCGCCCTCCAGTCCCTGAACCGTGCGCGCTGACCGTCGTGCCGCTGCGCGGGGCCGTCCCCTACCCGCCCTTCCACCGTTCCCCGGGGGCTCCGCCCCCAGACCCCCGCGTCTCAAACGCCGGCGAGGCTGAGATGTGCTGCGCACATCCAGCCTCGCCCGGTCGGGGCCGGGGCGGAGCCCCGCGAAACGGTGAAAGGGCGGGGCGGGGAGCAGCTTCGCGCAGCGGCCCACGTGCAGCCACCGCCACCCGCACCGATCACCACAGAGACGCAGAAGGCAGACTGACACCGTGAACTGGGACGACGAGAGCACCATCCCCGAGCCGGACCGGCTGGTCGCCGCCGCAGCCGACGGGGAGGACACCGCCGTCGAGGCGGCGCTGCGGCCCAAGGACCTCGGGGAGTTCGTCGGGCAGGAGAAGGTCCGCCAGCAGCTGGACCTCGTCCTGAAGGCGGCCCGCCAGCGCGGGGCCACCGCCGATCACGTCCTGCTCTCCGGCGCGCCCGGCCTCGGCAAGACCACCCTCTCCATGATCATCGCCGCGGAGATGGGTGCGCCCATCCGGATCACCTCCGGCCCCGCCATCCAGCACGCCGGCGACCTCGCCGCGATCCTGTCCTCCCTCCAGGAGGGCGAGGTCCTCTTCCTCGACGAGATCCACCGCATGTCCCGGCCGGCCGAGGAGATGCTCTACATGGCCATGGAGGACTTCCGCGTCGACGTGATCGTCGGCAAGGGACCGGGCGCCACCGCCATCCCCCTGGAGCTGCCGCCCTTCACCCTGGTCGGGGCGACCACCCGCGCCGGGCTCCTGCCGCCCCCGCTGCGGGACCGTTTCGGCTTCACGGGCCACATGGAGTTCTACGCGCCCGAGGAGCTGGAGCGCGTCATCCACCGCTCCGCCCGTCTCCTCGACGTCGCGATCGACACCGCCGGCGCCGCCGAGATCGCCGGGCGCTCCCGCGGGACCCCCCGCATCGCCAACCGCCTGCTGCGCCGCGTCCGCGACTACGCCCAGGTCCGCGCCGACGGGGCGATCACCCGCGAGGTGGCCGCCAGCGCCCTCCAGGTGTACGAGGTGGACGCGCGCGGGCTCGACCGGCTCGACCGGGCCGTGCTGGAGGCGCTGCTCAAGCTGTTCGGCGGCGGTCCCGTCGGCCTGTCCACCCTCGCCGTGGCCGTCGGCGAGGAGCGGGAGACCGTGGAGGAGGTCGCCGAGCCCTTCCTGGTACGGGAGGGGCTGCTCGCGCGCACCCCCCGCGGGCGGGTCGCGACGCCCGCCGCATGGGCCCACCTGGGGCTTGTTCCGCCGCAGCACGGCGCGATCGGATCAAGCGGGCAACAGGGCTTGTTCGGGGCCTGACGGCGCGGAGGTTCGCGCCCTCAGGAACTGCGGTGCCATGCTGGGCGTTGTTCCATCGGTGCGGACTCGCCTAGACTCCGCCGATGCCGACCCTTCGGGTCGGTGTGCCCACCCCCCGTAGAAAAGGCCGCCGTCCGCGTGCGGTCGTGCGAAGGATCTCCGTCCCGTGAGTCTCATGACATTCCTCCCGTTCATCGTGCTCATCGGCGCGATGATCCTGATGACCCGCTCTGCCAAGAAGAAGCAGCAGGCAGCCGCGCAGATGCGCGACCACATGACGGCCGGCACCGGCGTCCGCACCATCGGCGGCATGTACGCCACGGTGAAGGAGGTCGGTGACGACACGGTCACCCTTGAGGTGGCTCCCGGCGTCCACGCGGTCTACGCGAAGAACGCCATCGGCGCCGTCCTGGAGGACGCGGAGTACAACCGCATCGTCCACGGCATCGACGAGGACGGGACGACCGACACGCCGGTCGTCCCGGACGACGCCTCCTCCCTCACCAAGGGCGGGGACGAGGCGCCCAAGCTCGACCTGGGCAAGAAGGACGCCCCCGAGGGCGACGACGAGCCCAAGGACGGCAAGGCAGACGGCGAAGCCGGCGCGAAGTAGCGTTCGGCCGGGGACCGCGGGCGCCGGACCGGCGACCTCGCGGTCCCGGTCAGTGACCCATTTCTGCGGGGGGCAGGGGTCCCCACCACACATTTCGTGGCCGTCCGCGCGCTGACCCGGCGCGGGGCGGTTGGACAGGGAGAAACGACAAGGTGGCAGCACCGAAGAAGGGCCGGCGGCCCACGGGGGCTCAGGGGAGGCCGGGGCGCGCCCTGGCGGTCATCCTGATCGCGATGGTGGCGCTCACCGCGGGGATGTTCCTCTCGAAGCAGACGACTCCCCGGCTCGGCATCGACCTCGCTGGCGGCACGAGCATCACGCTCAAGGCCAAGAGCGAGCCCGGTAAAGAGAACGCCGTCAACGAGACCAACATGAACACGGCGGTCGGCATCATCGAGCGCCGCGTCAACGGGCTCGGCGTGTCGGAGGCCGAGGTCCAGACACAGGGCCGCGACCACATCATCGTGAACATCCCCAAGGGGACCAACGAGGAGCAGGCGCGCGAGCAGGTCGGTACCACCGCCCAGCTCTACTTCCGCCCGGTCCTCGCCTACGCGGACGGCGCCCCCGTCGCCCCCGAGGGCACCCCGAGCCCGAGCCCCTCCGCGAGCGGCTCCGGCGCCCCCAAGGCCGGGGACGGCAAGACCACCCCCTCGGCCACCCCGTCGTCCAGCGCCACTTCCCAGGGCCGCGCCCTCAGCGAGGCCCTCAAGGCCCCGGCCGCGCCCACTCCCTCGCCCTCGGCGAGCGAGTCGAAGAAGGCAGACGACAAGGCTCCGTCCCCCTCCGCCTCCACGCCGCCCACCGGCGACGAAGCGGCGGCGGCCGCCCTGCAGGCGAAGTTCGCGGCGCTGGACTGCACCGACGAGGCGCAGCGCGCCGCCGCCGGCAAGGGCGCCAAGCCCGAGGAGCCGATGCTCGCCTGTGGCAAGCGCGGCAACGCCTGGGGCAAGTGGGTCCTCGGCCCGGCGCAGGTCAACGGCCAGGACGTGAAGGACGCCAAGGGCGTCATCGACCCGCAGCGCGGTCAGTGGATCGTCACGATGCAGTTCACCGACAAGGGCGCCGACAAGTTCGCCAAGATCACCGGTGAGCTCGCCACCAAGCAGATGCCGCAGAACCAGTTCGCGATCGTGCTCGACGGCGAGGTCATCTCCGACCCGTCCGTGAGCCAGGCGCTGACCGGCGGCAACGCCGAGATCTCCGGCGGCTTCAACCAGCAGTCCGCGCAGGACCTGGGCAACATGCTCTCGTACGGCGCCCTGCCGCTGTCCTTCCAGGAGGACAGCGTCACCACCGTCACCGCCGCGCTCGGCGGCGAGCAGCTGAAGGCCGGCCTGATCGCGGGCGCGATCGGCCTGCTCCTCGTGGTGATCTACCTGCTGGTCTACTACCGCGGCCTGGCGTTCGTCGCGATCGTCAGCCTCATGGTCTCCGCGATCCTGACCTACACGATCATGGCGCTGCTCGGAAAGGGCATCGGCTTCGCGCTGAACCTGCCCGCCGTCTGCGGTGCGATCGTGGCGATCGGCATCACGGCGGACTCGTTCATCGTGTACTTCGAACGCATCCGCGACGAGATCCGCGAGGGCCGCACCCTGCGTCCGGCCGTCGAGCGCGCCTGGCCCCGTGCCCGCCGCACCATCCTGGTCTCCGACTTCGTGTCGTTCCTGGCGGCCGCGGTGCTGTTCATCGTCACCGTCGGCAAGGTGCAGGGCTTCGCCTTCACGCTGGGTCTGACCACGGTGCTCGACGTGGTCGTGGTGTTCCTCTTCACCAAGCCGATCATGACGCTGCTGGCGCGTACGAACTTCTTCGCCAGCGGTCACCCGTGGTCCGGGCTCGACCCCAAGCGGCTCGGCGCCAAGCCCCCGCTGCGCCGGTCGCGCCGTACCGCCCCCGCCCCCGTCGACGCAAAGGAGGCGTGAGAGATGTCGAAGCTGGGAGATCTCGGCGCCAAGCTGTACCGCGGTGATGTCGGCTACGACTTCGTCGGCAAGCGCTTTCTCTGGTACGGCGTTTCCATCCTGATCACCATCACGGCGATCGTGGCCCTGGCCGTTCAGGGCCTCAACATGGGCATCGAGTTCAAGGGCGGTGCCGTCTTCACCACCCCGAAGACGGCCGTCTCGGTCGCCAAGGCGACGGAGGACGCGGAGAAGGCCTCCGGCCACGACGCGATCGTCCAGGAGCTCGGCACCGGCGGCCTGCGGATCCAGATCTCCGGTCTGGACACCGACGCCGCGACCGACGTGAAGAAGCAGCTCGCCACCGACCTCAAGGTGACCGAGAAGGACATCAACGCGGACCTCGTCGGCCCCAGCTGGGGTGAGCAGATCGCCAACAAGGCCTGGACGGGCCTCGGGATCTTCATGGTCCTCGTGGTGATCTACCTGGCCATCGCCTTCGAGTGGCGGATGGCGGTCGCGGCGCTGATCGCCCTGATCCACGACCTCACCATCACCGTCGGCATCTACGCGCTGGTCGGCTTCGAGGTCACCCCGGGTACGGTCATCGGTCTGCTGACGATCCTCGGTTACTCGCTCTACGACACCGTCGTCGTCTTCGACGGTCTCAAGGAGGGGTCGAAGGACATCACCAAGCAGACCCGCTGGACGTACAGCGAGATCGCCAACCGCAGCATCAACGGCACGCTGGTCCGCTCGATCAACACCACGGTCGTGGCGCTGCTCCCGGTCGCGGCCCTGCTGTTCATCGGCGGCGGCTTCCTGGACGCCGGCATGCTGAACGACATCTCGCTGTCGCTGTTCGTCGGCCTCGCGGCCGGTGCGTACTCCTCGATCTTCATCGCGACCCCGCTGGTCGTCGACCTCAAGGAGCGCGAGCCGGCGATGAAGGCCCTGAAGAAGCGGGTGCTCGCCAAGCGGGCGGCCGCGGCGGCCAAGGGCGAGTCCCCGGACGAGGCCTACGAGGCCGAGGACGAGCCCCAGGTCGTGGCCCAGGGCCGGTCGGGGCGGCGGCGGTGACCGAAGTCCTGTCCGAGGACGTACGGGCCCTGCTGCTCCGGCGGATCAAGGACGTGCCGGACTACCCGAAGCCGGGCGTGATGTTCAAGGACATCACCCCGCTGCTGGCGGACCCCGAGGCGTTCACCGCGCTCACCGGGGCCCTGGCGGAGCTGGCCGTGCGGTACGGCGCGACGAAGATCGTCGGGCTGGAGGCGCGGGGGTTCATCCTGGCGGCTCCGGTGGCCGTCCAGGCGGGCATCGGCTTCGTCCCGGTGCGCAAGGCCGGCAAGCTGCCGGGCGCGACGCTGGCCCAGGCGTACGACCTGGAGTACGGCACCGCGGAGATCGAGGTCCACGCCGAGGACCTGGCGATCGGTGACCGGGTCATGGTCATCGACGACGTCCTGGCCACCGGCGGCACGGCCGAGGCCTCGCTCATGCTCATCCGGCGGGCCGGGGCCGAGGTCGCCGGCGTGGCCGTCCTGATGGAGCTGTCGTTCCTGCCGGGCCGGGCCAAGCTGGCAAGCGCCCTCGGGGAAGCCCCGCTGGACGCGCTGATCGTGGTCTGACCCCTCCCGCGCCGAGCGGCGGGCATCCGGTTCTCCGGGTGCCCGCCGCTTCTGCGTGCGGGGCCCTCCGAGCCCCGGCGGCGGACCCCGGAGGGAAGGGCGGGGCCGGGGAACGAGGGGGCCGAACCCTCGCTACAACGACGGGGCCGAACCCTCGCTACGATGGGTTATCCGGACCGGACACGGGCACCGGATCCTCCCCCGGACACCGTCCCGGGGGACCCCCGTGAGGAGCGCTCTTGCCAGACGAGGTCCAGCCACTCTCCGCCGCGCAGCCCGACCCGCAGGCCGAGCAGGCCACGGCGGCCGCCGCCACGCCCCCGCCGGCCCCGCCCGCGCGGCCCGCGCCGCCGGTCAAGCCCGCGTCCGCGAAGTCGGCCGGGTCCTCCAACCGGGTGCGCGCCCGTCTCGCCCGTCTCGGCGTACAGCGCTCGACCCTGTACAACCCGGTACTGGAGCCCCTGCTCCGCATAGTCCGCAGCAACGACCCGAAGATCGAGACGGCGACGCTGCGCCAGCTCGAACAGGCCTACCAGGTGGCCGAGCGCTGGCACCGCGGCCAGAAGCGCAAGAGCGGCGACCCCTACATCACCCACCCGCTCGCGGTGACCACGATCCTCGCCGAGCTCGGCATGGACCCCGCCACGCTGATGGCCGGCCTGCTGCACGACACCGTCGAGGACACCGAGTACGGACTGGAGGACCTGCGCCGCGACTTCGGCGACGCCGTGGCCCTGCTCGTCGACGGCGTCACCAAGCTCGACCGGGTCAAGTTCGGCGAGGCCGCCCAGGCCGAGACCGTCCGCAAGATGGTCGTCGCGATGGCCAAGGACCCGCGCGTCCTGGTCATCAAGCTCGCCGACCGGCTGCACAACATGCGCACCATGCGCTACCTCAAGCGGGAGAAGCAGGAGAAGAAGGCCCGCGAGACCCTGGAGATCTACGCCCCGCTGGCACACCGGCTGGGCATGAACACCATCAAGTGGGAGCTCGAAGACCTCTCCTTCGCGATCCTCTACCCGAAGATGTACGACGAGATCGTGCGTCTGGTCGCCGAGCGCGCGCCCAAGCGGGACGAGTACCTCGCCGTCGTCACCGACGAGGTGCAGGCCGACCTCAGGGCCGCCCGCATCAAGGCCACCGTGACGGGCCGCCCGAAGCACTACTACAGCGTCTACCAGAAGATGATCGTGCGCGGCCGCGACTTCGCGGAGATCTACGACCTGGTCGGCATCCGGGTGCTGGTGGACACCGTCCGGGACTGCTACGCCGCCCTCGGCACCGTGCACGCGCGATGGAACCCGGTCCCCGGCCGGTTCAAGGACTACATCGCGATGCCCAAGTTCAACATGTACCAGTCGCTCCACACGACGGTCATCGGGCCCAGCGGCAAGCCCGTCGAACTACAGATCCGCACGTTCGACATGCACCGCCGCGCCGAATACGGCATCGCCGCGCACTGGAAGTACAAGCAGCAGACCGTCGCCGGCACCTCCAAGGTGCGCACCGACGTCCCCCAGGCCGCCAAGGGCAGCGCCGGCCACGACACGGTCAACGACATGGCCTGGCTGCGCCAGCTGCTGGACTGGCAGAAGGAGACCGAGGACCCGGGCGAGTTCCTCGACTCGCTGCGCTTCGACCTCTCCCGCAACGAGGTCTTCGTCTTCACGCCCAAGGGCGACGTCATCGCGCTGCCCGCCGGCGCCACCCCCGTGGACTTCGCGTACGCCGTCCACACCGAGGTCGGCCACCGCACCATAGGGGCCAGGGTCAACGGCCGCCTGGTCCCGCTGGAGTCCACGCTCGACAACGGCGACCTGGTCGAGGTCTTCACCTCCAAGGCCGAGGGCGCCGGCCCGTCCCGCGACTGGCTGGGCTTCGTCAAGTCCCCCCGGGCCCGCAACAAGATCCGCGGCTGGTTCTCCAAGGAGCGCCGCGACGAGGCCATCGAGCACGGCAAGGACGCCATCGCGCGGGCCATGCGCAAGCAGAACCTGCCGATCCAGCGCATCCTGACCGGCGACTCCCTCGTCACCCTCGCCCACGAGATGCGCTACCCCGACATCTCCTCGCTGTACGCGGCGATCGGCGAGGGTCACGTGGCCGCGCAGGGGGTCGTCCAGAAGCTGGTGTCGGCCCTCGGCGGCGAGGAGGCGGCCGGCGAGGACATCGAGGAGTCGATCCCGCCCGCGCGCGGCCGCAAGCGCCGCAGCAACGCCGACCCGGGCGTCGTCGTCAAGGGCGTCGACGACGTGTGGGTCAAGCTGGCCCGCTGCTGCACCCCGGTGCCGGGCGACCCGATCATCGGGTTCGTCACGCGGGGCAGTGGCGTATCGGTTCACCGCGCGGACTGCGTCAACGTCGACTCCCTCTCGCAGCAGCCCGAACGGATGCTGGAGGTCGAGTGGGCGCCCACCCAGTCCTCGGTCTTCCTGGTCGCCATCCAGGTCGAGGCGCTGGACCGGTCCCGGCTGCTCTCCGACGTCACCCGCGTCCTGTCGGACCAGCACGTCAACATCCTGTCCGCGGCCGTCCAGACCTCCCGCGACCGGGTCGCCACCTCCCGGTTCACCTTCGAGATGGGCGACCCCAAGCACCTCGGCCACGTCCTGAAGGCCGTGCGGGGCGTGGAGGGCGTCTACGACGTCTACCGCGTGACCTCGGCCCGACGGCCGTAGCGGTACGCGCAGGGGCCCCGGTACGGAGATCCGTACCGGGGCCCTTCGCGTGACCGGGGGAGCCGGCGATCAGCCGCCGAACTCCTCCAGGCCCTTCAGCGCCTGGTCCAGCAGGGCCTGGCGGCCCTCCAGCTCCCGGGACAGCTTGTCGGCCTTCGCGTTGTTGCCCGCCGCGCGCGCCGCGTCGATCTGCTCACGCAGCTTGTCGACGGCCGCCTGGAGCTGACCCGTCAGACCGGCCGCACGCGCCCGCGCCTCCGGGTTCGTACGGCGCCACTCGCCCTCCTCGGCCTCCTGGATCGCACGCTCCACCGCCTGCATCCGGCCCTCGACCTTCGGCCGGGCGTCCCGCGGCACGTGGCCGATGGCCTCCCAGCGCTCGTTCAGCGAGCGGAACGCGGCGCGGGCCGCCTTCAGGTCCGTGACGGGTACGAGCTTCTCGGCCTCTTCGGCCAGCTCCTCCTTGAGCTTCAGGTTCTCCGTCTGCTCGGCGTCGCGCTCGGCGAAGACCTCGCTGCGGGCCGCGAAGAAGACGTCCTGCGCACCGCGGAAACGGTTCCACAGGTCGTCCTCGGACTCGCGCTGCGCCCGGCCCGCCGCCTTCCAGTCCGCCATCAGCTCGCGGTAGCGGGCGGCCGTCGGACCCCAGTCGGTCGACTTCGACAGCGCCTCCGCCTCCGCGACCAGCTTCTCCTTGACCCTGCGGGCGTCCTCGCGCTGCGCGTCCAGCGAGGCGAAGTGCGCCTTGCGGCGCTTGGAGAAGGCGGAACGGGCGTGCGAGAAGCGGTGCCACAGCTCGTCGTCCGACTTGCGGTCCAGGCGCGGCAGACCCTTCCAGATGTCCACCAGGGCGCGCAGGCGCTCACCGGCGCTGCGCCACTGGTCGCTCTGCGCGAGCTGCTCGGCCTCCACGACCAGCGCGTCCTTGGCCGCACGGGCCTCGTCCGTCTGCTTGGCCTTCTGGATCTTGCGCTCCTCGCGGCGCGACTCCACGGTCGCGACCAGCTTGTCCAGTCGCACCCGCAGCGCGTCGAGGTCGCCCACGGCATGGTGCTCGTCGACCTGCGTCCGCAGGTGGTCGATCGCCGTCTGCGCGTCCTTCGCGGACAGATCGGTGGTCCGCACCCGCTTTTCGAGGAGGCCGATCTCGACCACCAGGCCCTCGTACTTGCGCTCGAAATAGGCCAGGGCCTCCTCAGGGGTGCCCGCCTGCCACGATCCGACGACCTTCTCGCCATCGGCAGTACGCACGTACACGGTGCCCGTCTCGTCGACTCGGCCCCACGGGTCGCTGCTCACAGCGCCTCCTCCACCTGATGCCTGCGAGGGGTTCACCCCCTGGGCATCGTCCACAGTTTCCTGGGGCGGGCAGCGCCCGCCCTGCACAACGCCAACATAGGCGACCGCCGGGCCGGCTGTCCGCATCCCGCACGACGGAATTCGACGTACGGACGGCGGGCCGGCCGGTCCGGGGCCGCGCGGGCCCGTCAGCTCTGGGTGACGGTGCCCTTCTCGATCTTCACCTCGTTCTTCGGGGGACCGTCCTGGCCGCCGTCGGCCGTACCGGCCTTGGCGATGTCCTCCAGGACCTTCAGGCCCGCCGCGTCGATCTTGCCGAAGGGGGTGTAGGACGGCGCCAGCGGGCTGTCCTTGTAGACGAGGAAGAACTGGCTGCCGCCCGAGCCGGGCTGGCCGGTGTTGGCCATCGCGACCGTGCCCGCCGGGTAGACGACCTGGCCCTGCTCGTTCGCCTTGCCGAGCGAGTCGAGGTTCTCGTCGGGGATGGTGTAGCCGGGGCCGCCCATGCCGGTGCCCTCGGGGTCACCGCACTGGAGCACGAAGATCCCGCCGGCCGTCAGCCGGTGGCACTTCGTGTTGTCGAAGTAGCCCTTGTCCGCGAGGGACTTGAAGGAGTTCACGGTCTGCGGGGTCTTCGCCGCGTCCATCGCGAAGGTGATGTCGCCCGCGCTCGTCTTCAGGGCGAAGGTGTACTTCGCCTTCTGGTCGATCGCCATCTCCGGCGAGGGGGACTTCTTGGGGGTGGGCGACGCCGAGGCCGACGGGTTGGCCGACGGGTCCGCCGCCTGGTCCTTCTTGTCCTTGTCGAAGACACCGCCCACGATCAGGCCGACCAGCGTCGCGACCACCACGGCCACCGCCGCGCCGATCACGGCCGCGCGCCGGCGGGCCTTCTGCCGGGCCTCGGCCCGCCGCTTCTGCTGGCGCTCGTACTTCTCCTTGGCGAGCTGTCGCCGCCGCTGATCGCTCGTGACCACCGGGTCGTCTCCTTGTGCGTGGTTGGTACTGCTGTCCGGGCTGGGATAGGCCGTACCGTATATGGGTTCGCTGTGTAATGAGGGGCGCCGGTAGGCTCTGAGCAGCAGCATTCCGATCTGCAGCCTCCCGCCGGACGACGATTGAGGACGAACGTGCTGATTGCCGGGTTCCCCGCAGGAGCTTGGGGGACCAACTGTTACGTGGTCGCCCCCGCCGCCGGTGAGGAGTGCGTCATCGTCGACCCGGGCCACCAGGCCGCCCAGGGTGTCGAGGAGACGCTGAAGAAGCACCGGCTCAAGCCCGTCGCGGTCGTGCTGACCCACGGCCACATCGATCATGTGGCCTCGGTGGTCCCGGTGTGCGGAGCACACGACGTACCGGCCTGGATCCACCCCGAGGACCGCTACATGATGAGCGACCCGGAGAAGGCCCTCGGCCGCTCCATCGGGATGCCCCTCATGGGCGAGCTGACCGTGGGAGAGCCGGACGACGTCCGCGAGCTGGCCGACGGCGCCGCCCTGAAGCTGGCCGGAATGGACTTCTCCGTGGCGCACGCGCCCGGGCATACCAAGGGGTCGGTGACCTTCCGGATGCCCGAGCTGGCCGACGTCCCGCCGGTCCTTTTCTCGGGTGACCTGCTCTTCGCCGGCTCCATCGGCCGCACCGACCTGCCCGGCGGCTCCCACGCCGAGATGCTCGCATCGCTGGGCCGCGTGTGCCTGCCGCTCGACGACTCCACCGTGGTGCTGTCCGGCCACGGTCCCCAGACCACCATCGGCCGCGAGCGCGCGACCAACCCGTTCCTGCGGGAGGTCGCCGCCGGCCTGGGAGCGAACCCCAGTGGTGCCGCGCCCGCTCCACGACGAGGAATGTGACGAGAGACCCGTGAGCACCTTCAAGGCCCCCAAGGGCACGTACGACCTGATCCCGCCCTACTCGGCCAAGTACCTGGCCGTGCGCGAGGCGATCTCCGGCCCGCTGCGCACGTCCGGCTACGGGTACGTCGAGACGCCGGGCTTTGAGGACGTGGACCTCTTCGCGCGCGGTGTCGGTGAGTCCACCGACATCGTGACGAAGGAGATGTACACCCTCACCACCAAGGGCGGCGCCAACCTCGCCCTGCGCCCGGAGGGCACCGCCTCCGTGCTGCGCGCGGCGCTGGAGGCCAACCTCCACAAGGCCGGCGGCCTGCCGGTCAAGCTCTGGTACTCCGGCTCGTACTACCGCTACGAGCGCCCGCAGAAGGGCCGCTACCGCCACTTCTCGCAGGTCGGCGCCGAGGCGATCGGCGCCGAGGACCCGGCCCTGGACGCCGAGCTGATCATCCTGGCCGACCAGGCGTACCGCACGCTCGGCCTGCGCAACTTCCGGATCCTGCTGAACTCGCTGGGCGACAAGGAGTGCCGTCCGGTCTACCGGGAGGCGCTGCAGGCCTTCCTGGGCGGGCTCGACCTGGACGAGGAGACCGTCCGCCGGGCCGAGATCAACCCGCTGCGCGTCCTCGACGACAAGCGGGCCGACGTCCAGAAGCAGCTCGTGGGCGCGCCCATGCTCCGCGACTACCTGTGCGACGCCTGCAAGGCGTACCACGAGGAGGTCCGCGAGCTGATCACGGCCGCCGGGGTGGCCTTCGAGGACGACGAGAAGCTGGTGCGCGGCCTGGACTACTACACCCGCACCACCTTCGAGTTCGTCCACGACGGTCTGGGCTCGCAGTCCGCGGTGGGCGGCGGCGGCCGCTACGACGGCCTGTCCGAGATGATCGGCGGACCGGCGCTGCCGTCGGTCGGCTGGGCGCTGGGCGTCGACCGCACGGTCCTGGCGCTGGAGGCCGAGGGCGTGGCCCTGGACATCCCGGCCACGACGGACGTGTTCGCCGTGGCGATCGGCGCCGAGGCGCGCCGCCTGCTGTTCGGCGCGGTCACCGAGCTGCGCAGGGCCGGAGTGGCCGCGGACTTCAGCTACGGGGGCAAGGGCCTCAAGGGTGCGATGAAGGACGCCAACCGCTCGGGCGCGCGGTTCACGGTGGTCGCCGGTGAGCGCGACCTCGCCGAGGGCGTCGTGCAGCTGAAGGACATGGAGTCCGGCGACCAGGCGGCCGTGCCGGTCGCCGAGCTGGTCGACACGGTCCGGGCGCGCCTGGCCTGACGCGGGCGGGCCCGGCACGGCGGGGCCCGGTACGGCAGGACCCGGTACGGCATGGACGGGGCGGGGCCGGGGATGTTTCCCCGGCCCCGCCCTTTCACAGGTACATGCGGCACAATGGCCGGTGCTTGTTGACCTTGCAGATGCGGAGCGGGCGGTATGACGACACGAGCCACGGACACGGACACCGCCCCGAGGACGGTCGCCGGGGGCAGCCGGGCCCTGGCCCTGCTCCTGGTGATCACGGGAGCCGCGGGACTGCTCGCCGCCTGGGTCATCACGATCGACAAGTTCAAGCTGCTGGAGGACCCGAACTTCACGCCGGGCTGCAGCCTGAACCCGATCGTCTCCTGCGGCAACATCATGAAGAGCGACCAGGCGGCCGTCTTCGGCTTCCCGAACCCGATGCTCGGACTGGTCTCCTACGGGATCGTGATCTGCGTCGGCATGAGCCTGCTGGCCGGGGCCCGGTTCCGCCCCTGGTACTGGCTGATGCTCAACGCCGGCATGCTCTTCGGCGTCGCCTTCTGCACCTGGCTCATGTACCAGTCGCTCTACACCATCAACTCCCTGTGCCTGTGGTGCTGCCTGGCCTGGGTCGCCACGATCTTCATGTTCTGGTACGTCACCGCCCACAACCTGCGCCAGGGGCTGCTGCCGGCTCCCGGCTGGCTCAAGGGCTTCGTCGACGAGTTCACCTGGGTGCTGCCGGTGCTGCACGTCGGGATCATCGGGATGCTCATCCTGACGCGCTGGTGGGACTTCTGGACCTCCTGACGGCGGCCGCCCTGTCAGTGGGCTCGCATAGGCTTCCGGTGTGGAACCAGACCTGTTCACCGCCGCTGCCGAGGACCGCCAGGAGAAGGACCCCGCGAGCTCGCCCCTCGCCGTCCGGATGCGCCCGCGCACCCTGGACGAGGTCGTCGGCCAGCAGCACCTGCTGAAGCCCGGCTCACCGCTGCGGCGGCTGGTCGGGGAAGGGGCCGGAGGCCCGGCCGGTGCCTCGTCGGTGATCCTGTGGGGCCCGCCCGGCACCGGGAAGACCACGCTGGCCTATGTGGTCAGCCAGGCCACGCAGAAGCGTTTCGTGGAGCTCTCCGCGATCACGGCGGGCGTCAAGGAGGTACGGGCCGTCATCGAGGGCGCGCGGCGCGCGGCCGGCGGGTACGGCAAGGAGACCGTCCTGTTCCTGGACGAGATCCACCGCTTCAGCAAGGCGCAGCAGGACTCCCTGCTCCCCGCCGTCGAGAACCGCTGGGTGACGCTGATCGCGGCGACCACGGAGAACCCGTACTTCTCGATCATCTCCCCGCTGCTGTCGCGCTCGCTGCTGCTCACGCTGGAACCGCTGACGGACGAGGACCTGAGCGCCCTGATGCGGCGCGCGCTCACGGAGGAGCGGGGCCTGGGCGGCGCCGTGTCCCTGCCGGCCGACGCCGAGGCCCACCTGCTGCGGATCGCCGGAGGCGACGCCCGGCGGGCGCTCACGGCGCTGGAGGCCGGCGCCGGGGCGGCCATCGCCAAGGGCGAGGCGGAGATCAGCCTCCAGACCGTGGAGGAGGCGGTCGACCGCGCCGCCGTCCGCTACGACCGGGACGGCGACCAGCACTACGACGTGGCGAGCGCGCTGATCAAGTCGATCCGCGGCTCCGACGTGGACGCAGCGCTGCACTATCTGGCCCGGATGATCGAAGCGGGGGAGGACCCCCGGTTCATCGCGCGCCGCCTGATGATCTCGGCGAGCGAGGACATCGGGCTGGCCGACCCGGCGGCCCTGCCGCTCGCGGTGGCCGCGGCCCAGGCGGTCGCGATGATCGGCTTCCCGGAAGCCGCCCTGACCCTCTCGCACGTGACGATCGCGCTCGCGCTGGCCCCGAAGTCGAACACCGCCACGACCGCGATCGGCGCCGCGCTGGCCGACGTACGGGCCGGCCTGTCGGGCCCGGTCCCCCCGCACCTGCGCGACGGCCACTACAAGGGCGCGGCGAAGCTGGGACACGCACAGGGATACGTCTACCCGCACGACGTGCCCGGCGCCATCGCCGCACAGCAGTACGCCCCGGACGAGATCCACGGCAAGCGCTACTACGAACCCACCCGCTACGGCGCGGAAGCCCGGTACGCGGACGTGGTGGAAAAGGTCCGCGACCGCCTGCGCGGCGCGTGAGGCCGCGCCGGCGGGCCGTAGGTGACGCGCGCCCCTCAGTGGCCCGCGGCCGAGAAGAGGGTGTGCATCGCGCGGCGTAGGCCGCAGATGTCGGTGACCGGTTCCGGGAAGTCGAAGCGGGCGTCGAAGGTGCCGGCGGCGCCGCCGGAGAAGCGCACGCGCAGGCCGAGCCGGTCCAGGGCGAGGGGGACGGCGGTCGGGCCCCCCGCCTCGCGGTTGCCGAGCAGGCCGCACAGTTCGCC
Source organism: Streptomyces sp. NPDC016562 (assembly GCF_043076955.1). Classification (NCBI taxonomy): domain Bacteria; kingdom Bacillati; phylum Actinomycetota; class Actinomycetes; order Kitasatosporales; family Streptomycetaceae; genus Streptomyces; species Streptomyces sp. NPDC016562. Next base: position 294,042 of record NZ_JBIBRZ010000005.1, read on the forward strand.
GATGCGGTCGCCGTGGGCGGAGTGCAGGTGCTGGAGCAGCTCCGTCTCGTGCGCGACCATCGGGTCCGGCTGCGCCGCAGCCAGGTCCTCCGGGGTGACGTGCTCGGCGCCCCACAGGTCGTCCACCGAGATCTCGCCGACCTCCAGGCGCAGCAGCATCCAGGCCGGACGGCCGGAGTAGCGGGCGGCGCCGGGGTCCTCGGGGAAGTCGGACATCGCCAGCAGCTCACCCACCGGGTGGCGCTCGGCGAGCAGGGCCGCGCAGGCCGCCCGGTCGGTCCCGCGCACCGGTGTCAGCCACCCGGCGAGCCAGGCGCGGCCTCGGATACGATGGGGCACGGACACCGGCGCCACATCCGTGATCTCGATCACGGCGGTGAGGTCGTCGTCCTGGGCGTGAGCGGCTGCCCTGGCAGCCGCGGATTCCCCGGAAACAAGGAGAATCACGTCCCCGTCCGGGGTGACGGTCCGAGCGGCCGGCATCCCCGTCCCGAACTCCGCCTGGTCATGAGCACCGAGCAGCGTGAGGGATACTGAGGCGTTGGACTCTACGAGGGTTCGTACGCGTTCGGCTCCGGTGAGCTGCCGAACGCCTTCCCTGGGACGCGGCTGACCTTGCTTATCGTCGTCGAAAGCAGATTCCGTTTCGTTGGAATCTGAACTTCGACGCGCACTGGGCAGGGGGATCCCATGTGGTCGAGACATTACGTCCTCCTCGCTAAGGTAAGCCTCACCTAACTTACATGGAGGTAGGTTCCACGTGAACCAGAAGCGACCCAAGGTCAAGAAGTCGCGTGCCCTCGGCATTGCGCTGACCCCGAAGGCCGTCAAGTACTTCGAGGCCCGCCCCTACCCGCCGGGCGAGCACGGCCGTGGCCGCAAGCAGAACTCGGACTACAAGGTTCGTCTGCTCGAGAAGCAGCGTCTGCGCGCCCAGTACGACATCTCTGAGCGCCAGATGGCTCGCGCCTACGACCGCGCGAAGAAGGCCGAAGGCAAGACGGGCGAGGCGCTCGTCGTCGAGCTCGAGCGTCGCCTCGACGCGCTGGTCCTGCGTTCGGGCATCGCCCGCACCATCTACCAGGCGCGCCAGATGGTCGTTCACGGCCACATCGAGGTCAACGGTGACAAGGTCGACAAGCCGTCGTTCCGTGTCCGCCCGGACGACGTCATCACCGTTCGCGAGCGCAGCCGCGAGAAGGTTCCGTTCCAGGTTGCCCGTGAGGGTGGCTACGCAGGCGAGGGCGAGACCCCGCGCTACCTGCAGGTCAACCTGAAGGCCCTGGCCTTCCGCCTGGACCGCGACCCGAACCGCAAGGAAATCCCGGTCATCTGCGACGAGCAGCTCGTCGTCGAGTACTACGCCCGCTGACGCAGGCCTGGTCTCACCGACTGGTCAGCCCGCCGTCCCCTCCGGGGGGCGGCGGGTTTCCTGTATCCCCGGCCGTGCCGGAATTCCGGTACGGCCGGGGATCCCCGGCGCGATAGGGTCGAAGGGCCATGCGCAGGCATCGGTACAGGCATCAGTACAGTCAGAAGTTCAGGTACAGACAGAGAGCGGTGTGACGTGTCCGGAGTAGAGGTGGCCGGGATCATCGTGGCCGTCTTCTGGGCCATCCTGATCTCCTTCCTCGCCGTGGTGCTGGCGAGGCTGGCCCAGGTACTCAGGGCGACCACCAAGCTGGTCGCCGACGTGACCGACCAGGCGGTGCCGCTGCTGGCCGACGCCTCCACCACCGTCCGCTCCGCGCGCACCCAGCTCGACCGGGTCGACGCCATCGCGAGCGACGTCCAGGAGGTCACGTCCAACGCCTCCGCGCTGTCCTCCACCGTGGCCTCCGCCTTCGGCGGCCCCCTGGTGAAGGTCGCGGCCTTCGGCTACGGCGTCCGCAAGGCGCTGGGCCGGACGGACGACGCGCCCGCGAAGAAGACCCGACGTACCGTGATCGTCGGCCGTACGGTGCCGGCTGCCCGGCGCCGGAAGCAGAAGGGCTGAGACCTCCATGTTCCGCCGAGCCTTCTGGTTCACCGCAGGCGCAGCCGCCGGCGTGTGGGCCACCACCAAGGTCAACCGCCAGCTCAAGAAGCTGACGCCGGAGAGCCTGGCGGCCCAGGCGGCCGACAAGGCCGTGGAGGCGGGCCACCGTCTCAAGGACTTCGCCCTCGACGTCAAGGCGGGAATGACGCAGCGCGAGGACGAGCTGAACGATGCACTGGGGCTGCACCAGGACCCCGACCGGCCCGACAACGTCACCGCCCTCCCCGGGCCGCGGCGGCTGCGGGCCATCGAGAACGACAAGACGACCTACCGACCCAAGTTTTCGTACGACCGGAATGAGGACCACTGATGGAGTCGGCTGAAATTCGCCGCCGCTGGCTGAGCTTCTTCGAGGAGCGCGGTCACACCGTCGTCCCTTCGGCGTCGCTCATCGCGGACGACCCGACTCTGCTGCTGGTCAACGCGGGCATGGTCCCGTTCAAGCCGTACTTCCTCGGCGAGACCAAGCCCCCGGCCCCCCGGGCCACCAGCGTGCAGAAGTGCGTCCGTACGCCGGACATCGAAGAGGTCGGCAAGACCACCCGCCACGGCACGTTCTTCCAGATGTGCGGCAACTTCTCCTTCGGCGACTACTTCAAGGAAGGCGCCATCTCGTACGCCTGGGAGCTGCTGACCAGCTCCGTGGCGGACGGTGGCTACGGCCTTGAGCCCGAGAAGCTGTGGATCACGGTCTACCTCGACGACGACGAGGCCGAGCAGATCTGGCGCGAGAAGATCGGCGTCCCCGCCGAGCGCATCCAGCGCCTGGGCAAGAAGGACAACTTCTGGTCCATGGGCGTCCCGGGACCCTGCGGCCCCTGCTCGGAGATCAACTACGACCGCGGTCCCGAGTTCGGCGTCGAGGGCGGCCCGGCCGTCAACGACGAGCGCTACGTGGAGATCTGGAACCTGGTCTTCATGCAGTACGAGCGCGGCGCCGGCGACGGGAAGGAAGACTTCCCGATCCTCGGTGACCTGCCGTCGAAGAACATCGACACCGGCCTCGGCCTCGAACGCCTCGCGATGATCCTGCAGGGCGTGCAGAACATGTACGAGACCGACACCCTGCGCGTGGTCATGGACAAGGCCACCGAGCTGACCGGCGTGCAGTACGGCGCCGCCCAGTCGACCGACGTGTCGATGCGCGTGGTCGCCGACCACATCCGCACCTCCGTCATGCTCATCGGCGACGGCGTCACCCCCGGCAACGAGGGCCGCGGCTACGTGCTGCGCCGCATCATGCGCCGCGCCATCCGCAACATGCGCCTCATGGGTGCCACGGGTCCGGTCGTCCAGGAGCTCGTCGACGTCGTGATCAACACGATGGGGCAGCAGTACCCGGAGCTGGTCACCGACCGCAAGCGCATCGAGACCGTCGCGCTCGCCGAAGAGGCCGCCTTCCTCAAGGCCGTCAAGGGCGGAACGAACATCCTCGACACCGCCGTGACCGAGACCAAGGCCGCCGGCGGCACGGTCCTCTCCGGCGACAAGGCCTTCCTGCTCCACGACACCTGGGGCTTCCCGATCGACCTCACCCTGGAGATGGCCGCCGAGCAGGGCCTCTCCGTGGACGAGTCCGGCTTCCGCCGCCTGATGCAGGAGCAGCGCGACCGCGCCAAGGCCGACGCCAAGGCCAAGAAGACCGGCCACGCGGACATGTCCGCTTACCGGGAGATCGCCGACGGCTCCGGCGCCACCGAGTTCACCGGCTACGCCACGACCCAGGGCGAGTCCACCATCGTCGGCCTGCTGGTCAACGGCGTCTCCGCGCCCGCCGCCTCCGAGGGCGACGAGGTCGAGGTCGTCCTCGACCGCACCCCGTTCTACGCCGAGGGCGGCGGCCAGCTCGCCGACCAGGGCCGCATCAAGCTCGACTCCGGCGCCGTCATCGTCGTCCGCGACGTGCAGCAGCCGGTTCCGGGCGTCTCCGTGCACAAGGGCTCCGTCCAGGTCGGCGAGGTGACGGTGGGCGCCTCCGCGTACGCCGCCATCGACGTCCACCGCCGCCGGGCCATCGCCCGCGCCCACTCGGCCACGCACCTGACCCACCAGGCGCTGCGCGACGCCCTCGGCCCGACGGCCGCCCAGGCCGGCTCCGAGAACAGCCCCGGCCGCTTCCGCTTCGACTTCGGCTCTCCGAACGCCGTCCCCGGCTCGGTCCTGACCGACGTCGAGCAGAAGATCAACGACGTGCTCTCGCGTGAGCTCGACGTCACCGCCGAGATCATGAGCATCGACGAGGCGAAGAAGCAGGGCGCCATCGCCGAATTCGGCGAGAAGTACGGCGAGCGCGTGCGCGTCGTGACCATCGGCGACTTCTCCAAGGAGCTGTGCGGCGGCACGCACGTCGGCAACACCGCCCAGCTGGGCCTGGTGAAGCTGCTCGGCGAGTCCTCCATCGGCTCCGGCGTGCGCCGCGTCGAGGCCCTCGTCGGCGTGGACGCGTACAACTTCCTCGCCAAGGAGCACACGGTCGTCGCCCAGCTCCAGGAGCTGGTCAAGGGCCGTCCCGAGGAGCTGCCGGAGAAGATCGCCTCCATGCTCGGCAAGCTGAAGGACGCCGAGAAGGAGATCGAGAAGTTCCGCGCGGAGAAGGTCCTCCAGGCCGCCGCCGGTCTCGCCGCGGGCGCCCAGGACATCCACGGCGTCGCCCTCGTCGTCGGCCAGGTGCCGGACGGCACCGGCGCCGACGACCTGCGCAAGCTGGTCCTCGACGTCCGCGGCCGCATCCAGGGCGACCGCCCGGCCGTCGTCGCCCTGTTCGCCGTGGCGAACGACCGTCCGCTGACCGTCATCGCCACCAACGAGGCCGCCCGCGAGCGCGGTCTCAAGGCCGGCGACCTGGTCCGTACGGCCGCCAAGACCCTCGGCGGCGGCGGTGGCGGCAAGCCGGACGTCGCCCAGGGGGGTGGCCAGAACCCGGCCGCCGTCCCCGAGGCCATCGCCGCGGTCGAGCGTCTCGTCGTCGAGACGGCCTGACGATGACGCTGCGCCGTGGCCGCCGGCTGGCCATCGATGTCGGTGACGCCCGGATCGGGGTCGCCTCGTGCGACCCCGATGGGGTGTTGGCCACACCGGTGGAGACCGTCCCGGGCCGGGACATCCCCTTCGCCCACCGGCGGCTGCGGCAGCTCGTCGCGGAGTACGAGCCCCTGGAAGTCGTGGTCGGCCTGCCCCGTTCGCTCAGCGGGCGGGAGGGGCCGGCCGCGGCCAAGGTGCGCGCCTTCGCGAACGAACTCGCGAAGGGCATCAAGCCGGTGACGGTCCGTCTGGTGGACGAGCGGATGACCACGGTCACCGCCGCCCAGGGCCTGCGGGCCTCGGGAAGGAACGCCAAGAAGGGCCGTGCGGTCATCGACCAGGCGGCCGCTGTGGTGATCCTTCAGAACGCTCTTGAGACCGAACGGGTATCAGGTAATCCGCCCGGTGAGTGCGTCGAAGTGGTTGTCTGATCGCGATACGGTAACGTTCCGCGCGATGAGACGGCATTCGAACAGCCGTCGCCCACCGTCAATGAGGCGGACCCGGGTGCCACGGATGACGGAATCCGTGGCCTCCGTCTCGCGGCTCTAGGGGACCGATGACTGAGTATGGCCGGGGCCGTGGCCCCGAACCGTGGCACCCCGAGGACCCCCTGTACGGGGACCAGGGGTGGACCGGGCACCAGACCCAGCAGGGCCAGGCGCCCTACGGCGGTGCCCCGCAGCAGGAGTACCCGCAGGAGCCGCAGCAGCAGTACCAGCAGCAGTACCCGCAGCAGCAGTACGCGGAGTACCCGCAGCAGCCGTACCCCCAGCAGCAGCAGTACCCCGAGTACCAGCAGCCGCAGCAGTACGCCGAGCAGCAGCCGGCCTACGCCCCGCAGCAGCACCCGCAGCACCAGCAGCCGGTGTACGACACCGAGGGCTGGGACACCGGCCAGGTCCCGTACATGGCCGCGGTGCAGGCCGACCCCTACGTGGGCGCGGAGCCCTACGCCCAGCAGCCCGTGCCGGGCTACCCGGGCGAGGCCCCCGACCTCTACGCCACGGCCGAGGCCTACCCGCCGCCGCGGCCCCCCGGCCAGCGCCACCTGGAACCGGAACCGGTCGAGCAGGAGGAAGAGGAGGCCGAGAGCGGCTTCCTCGCCGGCGGCGGCGGCCGCGACGGCGACGACGACGGTGACGACCCGGCCGGCGGCGGCCGCCGGGGCGGCCGTTCGAAGGGCGGCAAGCCCAAGCAGCGCAGCGGCGCCGCGTGCCTGATCGCCGCGCTCGTGATCGTGGGCGTGCTCGGCGGTGGCGGTTACTACGGCTACACCTACATCAAGGCCCGGTTCGGCGCGCCCGAGGACTACGCGGGCGAAGGCACCGGCGAGTCCATCGACGTCGAGATCCCCAAGGGTTCGGGTCTCCTCCAGATGGGCGTCATCCTCAAGAAGGCCGGCGTCGTCGCCAGCGCCCAGGCGTTCGCCGACGCGGCCGCCAAGCTCCCCCCGGGCAAGGCCATCCAGGCGGGCGTCTACCCGCTGAAGAAGAAGATGTCCGCCGCGTCCGTCGTCGAGGTGATGAGCGACCCCTCGAAGCTGAACGTGGTCACGGTCGCGGAGGGCAAGCGCAACGCCGAGGTCTACAAGCTGATCGACGCGAAGCTGGGCAAGCCCGAGGGCACCACCAACGAGATCGCCCGGCGCGAGGCCAAGAACATGGGCCTGCCGGCGTGGGCCGCCAACCCGAAGGCGATCGACCCGCTGGAAGGTTTCCTGTACCCGGCGCGCTACGACCTCAGCAGCGACACCACCCCGGAGTCCCTGCTCAAGCAGATGGTCAAGAACGCGACCGACAAGTACGGCGAGATGGGCATCGAGGCCAAGGCGAAGGAACTCGGTCTGGAGAACCCGCTCCAGGTCGTCACCGTGGCCAGCCTCGTCAACGCCGAGGGCAAGAACCACGACGACTTCCGGAAGATGGCGGAGGTGGTCTACAACCGCCTCAAGAAGACGAACGACGTCACCAACCAGAAGCTGGAATTCGACTCGACGTACAACTACATCAAGGGCAAGAGCGACATCAACTTCTCGCTCAAGGAAGCACGGGCGTTCGAGCACCCCTACAACACGCACAACGTCAAGGGGCTGCCGCCCGGCCCGATCGGGAACCCGGGCGCGGACGCGCTGAACGCTACGCTCAACCCCGATCATGGTGGCTGGATGTTCTTCGTGTCGGTCGACGGCGACAAGACGACCTTCACCAAGACCTACGAGGAGCACCAGAAGCTGGCCGACGAGTTCCTCGCGCGGCAGAAGCAGAAGAACGGCGGGTAGCAGGACATGTCACCAATACGGGCCGCGGTGCTGGGTTCGCCCATCGAGCACTCCCTCTCGCCGGTGCTGCACCGCGCCGCCTACCAGGAGCTCGGCCTCGACGACTGGTCCTACGACCGCTTCGAGATCGACGAGGCCGCGCTCCCGGGGTTCGTCGCCGGACTCGGCCCCGAGTGGGCCGGGCTGTCGCTGACCATGCCGCTGAAGCGGGCGGTCATCCCGCTGCTGGACGCGGTCAGTGACACGGCCGCCGCCGTCGAGGCCGTCAACACGGTCGTCCTCACCGAGGACGGCCGCCGCCTCGGCGACAACACCGACATCCCGGGCATCGTCGCCGCGCTCCACGAGCGCGGCGTCGAGAAGGTGCCGTCCGCCGCCGTCCTCGGCGCCGGAGCCACCGCCTCCTCGGCGCTCGCCGCGCTCTCGCGGATCTGCTCCGGCGAGGTCACCGCGTACGTCCGCTCGCGCGCCCGCGGCGACGAGATGCGCCAGTGGGGCGAGCGGCTCGGCGTCCCCGTCCGCACGGCCGACTGGTCCCGGGCGGCCGAGGCGCTGGCCGCGCCGCTCGTCATCGCGACCACCCCGGCGGGTGCGACCGACTCCCTGGCCGCGTCCGTCCCGGCCGGGGCCGGGACCCTGTTCGACGTCCTCTACGACCCCTGGCCGACGCCGCTGGCCGCGGCCTGGTCGCGCCAGGGCGGCAAGGTCGTCGGCGGGCTGGACCTCCTGGTCCACCAGGCGGTGCTCCAGGTGGAGCGGATGACGGGCCGCATGCCCGGTCCGCTGGCCGCCATGAGGGCCGCCGGTGAACGGGCGCTCGCCGCCCGCTAGGCTTTCCACCTGCGTCTTTCCCACGGGGGTGGCATGAACGAGTCGGGCACGGAACATATCCTCGCGTCGAAGTGGGACCTCCCCTTCCTCGCCTTCTCCCTGCTCAGAGTGGCCTTCGGCGGGCTGCCGTTCTGGGTCAAGGCGGTCCTCATCGGACTGGTCGGCTGCCTCGGCGCGTGGACGGCGTTCACCTGGCTGCGCGACCGCGGCCGGAGGGTCACCTGATGGACAGGGCGTCCGATAGCTGGACCGGGGCCCGGTAGACCCCCGTGAACATGGGAGGATCGGGTGAGGCGGGTTCGGGCCGCGCACCCTCCAGCTACCGCTGGCAGGTGCCCCCGGATGCGCCGTAGCCGAACCAGGCGCGAGCATGAGGAGCATCGTTGAGCAGGTTGCGTTGGCTGACCGCCGGGGAGTCGCACGGACCGGCACTGGTGGCGACGCTGGAGGGGCTTCCCGCCGGCGTCCCGGTCACCACCGAGCTGGTGGCCGACCACTTGGCCCGGCGCCGGCTCGGCTATGGCCGCGGGGCCCGGATGAAGTTCGAGCAGGACGAGATCACCTTCCTGGGCGGCGTCCGCCACGGGCTGTCGCTGGGTTCCCCGGTGGCGGTCATGGTCGGCAACAGCGAATGGCCCAAGTGGGAGACCGTCATGTCGGCCGACCCGGTCGACCCCTCGCTGCTCAAGGACACCGGCCGCAACGCGCCGCTGACCCGTCCGCGGCCCGGCCACGCCGACCTCGCGGGGATGCAGAAGTACGGCTTCGACGAGGCCCGGCCGATCCTGGAGCGCGCCAGCGCCCGTGAGACCGCCGCCCGCGTCGCGCTCGGCGCGATCGCCCGGTCCTTCCTCAAGGAGGTCGCCGGCATCGAGATCGTCTCGCACGTGGTGGAACTGGCCGCGGCCAAGGCCCCGTACGGCGTCTACCCGACCCCCGCCGACGTCGACCGGCTCGACGCCGACCCGGTGCGCTGCCTCGACGCCGACGCCAGCAAGGCGATGGTCGCCGAGATCGACCAGGCCCACAAGGACGGCGACACCCTCGGCGGCGTCGTCGAGGTGCTGGCCTACGGCGTCCCCGTCGGCCTCGGCTCGCACGTCCACTGGGACCGGCGCCTGGACGCCCGTCTGGCGGCCGCGCTCATGGGCATCCAGGCCATCAAGGGCGTCGAGGTCGGCGACGGCTTCGAGCTCGCCCGCGTGCCCGGCTCCAAGGCGCACGACGAGATCGTCTCCACCCCCGAGGGCCTCAAGCGCACCTCCGGCCGCTCCGGCGGCACCGAGGGCGGCCTGACCACCGGCGAACTGCTGCGCGTACGGGCCGCGATGAAGCCCATCGCGACCGTTCCGCGCGCGCTGGCGACCGTCGACGTCGCCACCGGTGAGGCGACGGTGGCCCACCACCAGCGCTCCGACGTGTGCGCCGTGCCGGCCGCCGGCATCGTCGCCGAGGCCATGGTCGCCCTGGTGCTGGCCGACGCCGTCGTCGAGAAGTTCGGCGGCGACTCGGTCCCCGAGACCCGCCGCAACGTCCAGTCGTACCTCGACCACCTGCAGATCCGGTGACCGGCGGACCGCGGGTCGTCCTCGTCGGCCCCATGGGCTCCGGCAAGTCCACCGTGGGCGCGCTGCTCGCCGAACGGCTCGGCGTGCCCTACCGGGACACCGACGCCGACATCGTCGCGGCCGAGGGCCGCGAGATCTCCGACCTCTTCGTCGACGAGGGCGAGCCGTACTTCCGTGAGCTGGAGCGCCGCGCGGTGGCCGCCGCCGTCGCCGAGCACACCGGAGTGCTCGCCCTCGGCGGCGGCGCCGTCCTCGACGAGGGCACGCGCAAGCTGCTGACCGGCCTGCCCGTCGCCTATCTGTCGATGGACGTCGAGGAGGCCGTACGGCGCGTGGGCCTCGGCGCCGCGCGCCCGCTGCTCGCCGTCAACCCGCGCCGCCAGTGGCGCGAGCTGATGGACGCCCGGCGCCCCCTGTACACCGAAGTCGCGCGCGTCGTCGTGGCAACCGACGACCGCACCCCCGAAGAGGTCGCCCAGGCGGTCCTCGACGCTCTGGAGTTGAAGGACGTATGACGGACCAGGTGACGCGGATCCAGGTCGGCGCGAGCGCCGGGCACGACGCGTACGAGGTGCTGGTCGGACACCAGCTGCTCGGCGAGCTCGGCACCCTGATCGGCACGAAGGCCCAGCGGGTCGCCGTGATCCACCCCGAGGCGCTGGCCTCGACCGGTGAGGCACTGCGCGACGACCTCGCCGAGCAGGGCTACGAGGCGGTCGCCATCCAGGTGCCGAACGCCGAGGAGGCCAAGACCGTCGAGGTGGCGGCGTACTGCTGGAAGGCGCTCGGCCAGTCCGGCTTCACCCGCACCGACGTGATCGTCGGCGTCGGCGGGGGAGCCACCACCGACCTCGCGGGCTTCGTGGCGGCCACCTGGCTGCGCGGGGTGCGCTGGGTCGCCGTACCGACCACCGTCCTCGCGATGGTGGACGCCGCGGTCGGCGGCAAGACCGGCATCAACACCGCCGAGGGCAAGAACCTGGTGGGCGCCTTCCACCCGCCGGCCGGGGTGCTGTGCGACCTGGCGGCGCTGGACTCACTGCCGGTCAACGACTACGTCAGCGGCCTCGCCGAGATCATCAAGGCCGGATTCATCTCCGACCCCGTGATCCTCGACCTGATCGAGGAGGACCCGCAGGCGGCCCGTACGCCCGCCGGCCCCCACACGGCCGAGCTCATCGTGCGCTCCATCCAGGTCAAGGCCGACGTGGTCTCCAGCGACCTGAAGGAGTCGGGACTGCGCGAGGTCCTCAACTACGGGCACACCCTCGCGCACGCCATCGAGAAGAACGAGCGCTACAAGTGGCGCCACGGCGCCGCCGTGTCCGTCGGCATGGTCTTCGCGGCCGAGCTCGGCCGCCTCGCGGGCCGCCTGGACGACGCGACGGCCGACCGGCACAAGGCGGTGCTCGCCTCGGTGGGACTGCCCCTGACCTACCGCGGCGACCAGTGGCCCAAGCTGCTCCAGACCATGCAGGTCGACAAGAAGTCCCGCGGCAACCTGCTGCGCTTCATCGTCCTCGACGGGCTGGCCAAGCCGACGGTCCTGGAGGGCCCCGACCCGGCGCACCTGGTGGCCGCGTACGGCGAGGTGTCGGCGTGAGCCGTCGCGTCCTCGTCCTGAACGGCCCCAACCTGGGACGGCTCGGCTCGCGCGAGCCCGACGTGTACGGGGCCACCTCGTACGCGGGACTGGTGGAGAGCTGCCGCTCGCTGGGCGGGGAGCTCGGCTTCGACGTCGAGGTCCGCGAGACCAACGACGAGGGCGAGCTCGTGCGCTGGCTGCACGAGGCGGCCGACGGGAAGATCCCCGTGGTCATCAACCCGGGGGCCTTCACCCACTACTCGTACGCCATGCGGGACGCGGCGGCGCAGCGCACCGCGCCGCTGATCGAGGTGCACATCTCGAACCCGTACGCCCGCGAGGAGTTCCGGCACACCTCGGTCATCGCGGCCGTGGCGACCGGGACGGTGGCGGGATTCGGCATCGGTTCGTACAGGCTGGCGCTGCGGGCACTGGCGGACGAGATCACCGCCTGACACCCTGCGTGTCGGTGCCGGTGGACGCTCTGACCTCCGCGGTCATATAACGTTCTCGCATCAGTCGCCGGAACGAGACGGAGTGGCGCGGATGCAGCACGGAGTGGGGGGCTGGGGTCCGGCGGGACAGCACCCGGCGGCGCCCCCGCAGCCGCCGATACCCCCGGCGCAGGGCTGGCCGGGCGCGCAGCCGCCGGCCCAGCCCCAGCCGCCGCAGGGTCCGCACGCGTACCCCGCGCACCCGGTGCCCCCCGTGCCCGCGGGGCCGGAGGCCACCGGGCACATCCCGCTGCCGCCCGCGGTGGCGGGAACCGGCGGGGCCGTGTTGGCCGTGCTGCTCATCGGCCCGGCCGGCGCCGGGAAGACCACCGTCGCCCGGCACTGGGCCAGCACCCGGCAGGTGGCGACCGCCCACATCAGCCTGGACGACGTACGGGAGTGGGTCTGCGCCGGCTTCGCGGACCCGCAGGCCGGCTGGAACGAGCACTCCGAGGCCCAGTACCGCCTCGCTCGCCGCACCTGCGGCTTCGCCGCCCGCAACTACCTGGCCAACGGGATCTCCTGCATCCTCGACGACGCCGTCTTCCCCGACCGGCCCGTGGTGGGTCTCGGCGGCTGGCGGCGGCACGTCGGCCCCGCGCTGCTGCCGGTGGTGCTGCTGCCCGGCCTGGAGATCGTCCTGGAGCGGAACGCGGCCCGCTCCGGCAACCGCCGCCTCTCCGACGAGGAGGTCGCGCGGATCCACGGCCGGATGGCCGGCTGGTACGGCTCGGGCCTGCCGATCATCGACAACTCCCAGCTCGACGTGGAGGGCACGGCCCGCGCCCTCGACGAGGCCCTGGCGCGTGCGCTGGCTTAGCGGGTGAGGAGGCGGCGCCCTGTCGGGCCCGCCGCTCTCGGGGGCGCCGCCCCCGAACCCCCGCGCCTCAAACGCCGGCGGGGCTGAATTTGCCCGGCTGGCGCACGACCGGTTAGGGCGGAGCCCCAGCAGGGGGCTGCCCGTCCGGACGCGCTCACCAGGCCGGGAGGCGCGAGCGCTCGTACGCTCGAAGACATGTCAGACGTGTACGCCGCCCGCCGGGGCCTGCTTCGCGACCGCTGCGCCGCTGCGGGGAACGCCGCCGCACTGATCACGCGTCCGGCCAACGTCCGCTACCTCTCCGGGGCTTCCCCGCAAGGCGCCGTCCTGCTCGTCGGACCGTCCGAGGACGTGATGTTCTGCGCGGGCCCGCCCACCGGAGAGGCCGACGAGGGCCGCCTCGACGACCGGCTCAGAGTGTCCGTACTGTCGGGCCCCGGCGGGGACCCGGCCGTCGCGGCCGCCGACATGGCCGCCGCCGTACGCGCGGACTCGCTCGCGGTGGAGGAGCACCACCTCACCGTCGCCCGGCACCGCGCCCTGCGCTCCGTGGCGCCCAAGCTGCGGCTCGCCGACCTCGCCAACGCCGTGGAGCAGCAGCGCCTCGTCAAGGACGAGGAGGAGATCGCCTGCCTGCGGATCGCCGCGGAGATCGCCGACCAGGCCCTCGGCGAGCTGCTGGAGTCCATCCTCGTCGGACGCACCGAGCGCCACCTCGCGCTGGAGCTGGAGCGCCGGCTCGTCGACCACGGGGCGGACGGGCCCGCCTTCCCGACCTCCGTCGGCACCGGCCCGCACTCCGGCCGCTCCCGGCACCGGCCCTCCGACCGCAGGGTGGAGGAGGGCGACTTCCTCTCCGTGTGCCTCGGCGCCAACTACCGCGGCTACCGGTGCGAGATCGGCCGGACCTTCGTGATCGGCACCACCCCGGCGGACTGGCAGATCCAGCTGTACGACCTCGTCTTCACCGCGCAGCGGGCCGGGCGCGAGGCGCTGCTGCCCGGGGCCGCGTACCGCGACGTGGACCACGCGGCACGCTCCGTACTGGACTCCGCGGGCCACGGGGAGGCCCTCGCCGCGTCGACCGGACACGGCGTCGGCCTCGAAATCGACGAGGACCCGCAGCTTGCACCTACGGCCATGGGTAAACTGGACGCTTGCGTGCCGGTCACCGTCGAACCGGGGGTTCACCTCCCGGGCCGGGGAGGTGTCCGGATCGATGACACGCTCGTCGTACGCCCCGAGGCGGACGGCGGTCCCGAGCTACTCACCATTACGACCAAGGAGCTGCTCGCGCTCTAGCCCGCCGCGGCGGGCCGTGCGCGCCTCCGTGGTCTTCCAGTGCAGGAGATTCCGCAACCGTGGCTTCCACGAACGACCTCAAGAACGGCATGGTGCTCAAGCTCGACGGTGACCAGCTCTGGTCCGTCGTCGAGTTCCAGCACGTCAAGCCCGGCAAGGGCCCGGCCTTCGTGCGCACCAAGCTCAAGCACGTGCTCTCCGGCAAGGTCGTCGACAAGACGTTCAACGCCGGCACGAAGGTCGAGACGGCCACCATCGACCGCCGTGACATGCAGTTCTCTTACATGGACGGCGAGTACTTCGTCTTCATGGACATGACCACCTTCGACCAGCTGATGGTCGACAAGAAGGCTGTCGGCGACGCCGCCAACTTCCTGATCGAGGGCTTCACGGCCTCCGTCGCCCAGCACGAGGGCGAGGTGCTCTACGTCGAGCTCCCGGCCGCGGTCGAGCTCAAGATCGAGCACACCGACCCGGGCGTCCAGGGCGACCGCTCCACCGGTGGCACCAAGCCCGCCACCCTGGAGACCGGCTACGAGATCCAGGTCCCGCTCTTCGTCACCACCGGCGAGACGGTCAAGGTCGACACCCGCACCAGCGACTACCTCGGCCGGAAGAGCAACTAACCCGTGGCTGCTCGGAGCAATGCGCGCAAGCGCGCCTTCCAGATCCTCTTCGAGGCGGACCAGCGGGGGGTGTCCGTACGCGAGGTCCTCGCGGACTGGATCCGCCACGCGCGGTCGGACGACCGGCAGCCGCCGGTCAGCGCCTTCACGATGGATCTCGTCGAGGGTTACGCCGACAAGGTGAACCGCATCGACGACCTGATCGTCACCTACGCCGTGGACTGGGACCTCGACCGCATGCCGGTCGTGGACCGCAACATCCTGCGGCTCGGTGCCTACGAGCTGATCTGGGTGGACGACACCCCGGACGCCGTGGCCATCGACGAGGCCGTCCAGCTGGCCAAGGAGTTCTCCACGGACGAGTCCCCCTCGTTCGTGAACGGGCTGCTCGCCCGTTTCAAGGACCTGAAGCCGAGCCTGCGCCGCAGCGAGAGCTGACCGCGCACGGCACCCCGGCACGGACCGGCACCGCCCTACGGAAGGGCCCGCAGCGTACGCGTTGCGGGCCCTTCCGTATGAGTTGGTGAGGGCGCGGGCATGCTGCCCGGGCATGCGAAAACCGGCGGGTGCCGGACCCCGGGAAGGAGCCGGCACCCGCCGGTAAACGTTTCTGCTGTGACGGCCGGGGCCTACGGGACTAGACGTCCTCGTGAGCCACCGCACGACGGGCGTCCGCGTCCAGCACGCCCCAGTTGATCAGCTGTTCGGTCAGGACCGAGGGGGACTGGTCGTAGATGACGGCCAGGGTGCGCAGGTCGTCCTGGCGGATCGACAGCACCTTGCCGTTGTAGTCGCCGCGCTGGCTCTGGATGGTCGCCGCGTAACGCTGCAGCGGGCCCGCCTTCTCGGCGGGGACGCCCGCCAGGCGCTCCAGGTCCAGGCGCAGCTTCGGCGGCGGCTCGGCCGCCCCGCCGGGAGTCGTGCCCGGCAGCAGTTCCTGCACCGGCACCCCGTAGAAGTCCGCCAGTTCGGCAAGGCGCTGGACGGTCACGGCGCGGTCCCCGCGCTCGTAGGAACCGACCACCACGGCCTTCCACCGGCCCTGGGACTTCTCCTCGACACCGTGGAGGGAGAGGCCCTGCTGGGTGCGGATGGCGCGGAGCTTGGCCCCGAGCTGTTTGGCGTATTCGCTGGACATAACGCTCCCGGACGCTGTGACGACATGACCACGTGCGGCTCTGCCGCGCGGCTGGTAACTCACTGTGAGGTTACGCAGCGTTACTTGGATGCGTCAAGCCGAATGACCTCTCCCGCCCCTTCGGAGGGAGCCCCAGCAGCCCCGCCAGGGACCCCGCGCACCGGCCCGGTGCCCGGTCACCGGCCGCCCCCTGGTACGGTGTGAGACGTACATCAGACGTCCTTTAAGGTCCGTCCCGTGAGGCGGAGAAGGAGGTCCTTTTCATGGACACCCAGCAGCACACCGATGCCATGCGCCCCGTGCTCGAAGCGCAGGACATCGCGCGGGTCCTGACCCGCATCGCCCACGAGATCGTCGAACGCGCCAAGGGCGCCGACGACGTGGTGCTCCTCGGCATCCCCACCCGCGGTGTCTACCTCGCCCGCCGGCTGGCCGCCAAGCTCGAAGAGATCACCGGTACGAAGATCCCGGTCGGCTCCCTCGACATCACCATGTACCGCGACGACCTGCGGATGAAGCCCGCCCGCGCGATCGGCCGCACCGAGATCCCCGGCGACGACATCGACGGACGCCTCGTCGTCCTCGTCGACGACGTGCTCTTCTCCGGCCGCACGATCCGCGCCGCCCTCGACGCCCTCGGCGACCTCGGCCGCCCCCGCGCCGTGCAGCTCGCCGTCCTCGTCGACCGCGGTCACCGCGAGCTGCCGATCCGCGCGGACTACGTCGGCAAGAACCTCCCCACGTCGCTGCGGGAGACCGTCAAGGTCCAGCTCCAGGAGGAGGACGGCCGTGACGCCGTACTGCTCGGCCAGCGGACCGCCCCGGCAGCAGGGCAGTAGCCCCTCCCCGTGCGGACCCGCCTCCCGGGTCCGCGCCGGGCTCCGCCCTGCCCTGCCCGCCCGCACCCCTGCCCGTCAGTCCGCCCGCCTGCCCTCCCGAACCCCGGAGCCATCCAGATGAAGCGCCACCTCATCTCGGCCGCCGATCTCACGCGCGACGACGCCGTCCTGATCCTCGACACCGCCGAGGAGATGGCCCGCGTCGCGGACCGGCCGATCAAGAAGCTGCCCACGCTGCGCGGCCTCACCGTCGTCAACCTCTTCTTCGAGGACTCGACCCGCACCCGGATCTCCTTCGAGGCGGCCGCCAAGCGGCTCTCCGCCGACGTCATCAACTTCTCAGCCAAGGGCTCCTCGGTTTCCAAAGGCGAATCCCTGAAGGACACCGCGCTGACCCTGGAGGCCATGGGCGCCGACGCGGTCGTCATCCGGCACCACGCCTCCGGCGCCCCCTACCGGCTCGCGACCTCCGGCTGGATCGACTCCGCCGTCGTCAACGCCGGCGACGGCACCCACGAGCACCCCACCCAGGCCCTGCTGGACGCCTTCACCATGCGCCGCCGCCTGGTCGGCCGCGACGCCGGCCTCGGCAAGGACCTCGCCGGCCGCCGCATCACCATCGTCGGCGACGTCCTGCACAGCCGCGTGGCCCGCTCCAACGTCCACCTGCTGCACACCCTCGGCGCCGAGGTCACCCTGGTGGCCCCGCCCACGCTGGTCCCGATCGGCGTCGAGACCTGGCCCTGCGAGGTCTCGTACAGCCTGGACGACGTGCTGCCGAAGTCCGATGCGGTGATGATGCTGCGTGTGCAGCGCGAACGCATGAACGCCGCCTTCTTCCCCACCGAGCGCGAGTACTCCCGCCGCTACGGTCTCGACGGCGACCGCATGGCGAAGATGCCCGAACACGCCATCGTGATGCACCCCGGCCCGATGAACCGCGGCATGGAGATCACCGCCGCGGTCGCCGACTCCGAGCGCTGCACGGCCGTCGAGCAGGTCGCCAACGGCGTCTCCACCCGGATGGCCGTCCTGTACCTGCTGCTCGGAGGCTCCGAGCCCGCCGTCACCACCACCCCCGCCGCCACGCGCACCGAGGAGAACAAGTAACCATGAGCAAGATCCTTATCCGTGGCGCGAAGGTACTCGGCGGCGAGGCGCAGGACGTCCTGATCGACGGCGAGACCATCTCCGAGGTCGGGACCGGCCTGTCCGCCGAAGGCGCGACCGTCATCGAGGCCGCGGGCCAGGTCCTCCTGCCCGGCCTCGTCGACCTGCACACCCACCTGCGCGAGCCCGGCCGTGAGGACAGCGAGACCGTCCTCACCGGCACCCGCGCCGCCGCCTCCGGCGGCTACACCGCCGTCTTCGCCATGGCGAACACCTTCCCCGTCGCCGACACTGCCGGCGTCGTCGAGCAGGTCTGGCGCCTGGGCAAGGAGTCCGGCTACTGCGACGTGCAGCCCATCGGCGCCGTCACCGTCGGCCTGGAGGGCAAGCAGCTCGCGGAGCTGGGCGCCATGCACGACTCCGCCGCCCGCGTCACCGTCTTCTCCGACGACGGCAAGTGCGTCGACGACGCCGTGATCATGCGCCGCGCCCTGGAGTACGTGAAGGCCTTCGGCGGCGTCGTCGCCCAGCACGCCCAGGAGCCCCGCCTCACCGAGGGCGCCCAGATGAACGAGGGCGTCGTCTCCGCCGAGCTGGGACTGGGCGGCTGGCCGGCCGTCGCCGAGGAGTCGATCATCGCCCGCGACGTCCTGCTCGCCGAGCACGTCGGCTCCCGCGTCCACATCTGCCACCTCTCCACCGCCGGCTCCGTCGAGATCGTCCGCTGGGCCAAGTCCCGCGGCATCGACGTCACCGCCGAGGTCACCCCGCACCACCTGCTCCTCACCGACGAGCTCGTCCGCTCCTACAACGCGGTCTACAAGGTCAACCCGCCGCTGCGCACCGAGCGCGACGTGATGGCCCTGCGCGAGGCGCTCGCCGACGGCACGATCGACATCGTCGCCACCGACCACGCCCCGCACCCCCACGAGGACAAGGACTGCGAGTGGGCCGCCGCCGCCATGGGCATGGTCGGCCTGGAGACCGCGCTGTCCGTCGTCCAGCAGACGATGGTGGAGACCGGACTGCTCGACTGGGCGGGCGTCGCCGAGCGGATGTCCTTCGCCCCGGCGCGCATCGGCGGCCTGGAGAACCACGGCCGCGCCGTCTCGGCAGGTGAACCCGCGAACCTGACCTTGGTCGACACCTCGTACCGTGGTGTCGTGGACCCCGCACACTTCGCCTCCCGCAGCCGCAACACGCCTTACGAGGGCCGTGAGCTGCCGGGGCGCGTCACTCACACTTTCCTGCGGGGCCGGGCAACGGTCGTGGACGGGAAACTGGCGTGACACCTGCAGTGATCCAACTGGCCGCCGAGGCCGCCGAACGACAGTCGGCGGAGGTGACCAGCTTCGGCGCCCGCATGGCGTGGGTGATCGGCCTGGTCGTCTTCATCGCGTTCGTGTACTGGCTGATGCGGCAGGGCTGGAAATGGCGCGGCGCCCTGCAGAACGACCTGCCGGAGCTCCCCGCCGCCCCCGACGGTCTGCCCGCCCACCGCCTCGCCCTGACCGGCCGGTACCACGGGTCCACCACCGCCGGACAGTGGCTCGACCGGATCGTCGCCCACGGTCTGGGCGTCCGCAGCCGGGTCGAGCTCACGCTCACCGACGCGGGCCTCGACGTGGTCCGTCCGGGGGCCACCGACTTCTTCGTACCGGCCGCGCAGCTGCGCGGCGCCCGCCTCGACAAGGGAATCGCGGGCAAGGTACTCACCGAGGGCGGTCTGCTCGTCGTCACCTGGGCGCACGGCGACAAGCTGATCGACTCCGGATTCCGCTCCGACCGCGCGGCCGAACACGCCGCCTGGGTCGAAGCCGTCAACCACATCCACTCATCCATCACGACGGAAGGCGCCGAACGATGACGACCTCCACCAGGGGAGCAGCCAAAGCTCCCGCCGTACTCGTACTGGAGGACGGTCGGATCTTCCGCGGCCGTGCCTACGGCGCTGTGGGGGAGACCTTCGGCGAGGCCGTGTTCTCCACCGGCATGACCGGCTACCAGGAGACGCTCACCGACCCGTCGTACCACCGGCAGGTCGTCGTGATGACCGCCCCGCACGTGGGCAACACCGGCGTCAACGACGAGGACCCCGAGTCCTCCCGCATCTGGGTGGCCGGGTACGTCGTGCGCGACCCCGCCCGCATCCCCTCCAACTGGCGCTCCCGGCGCACGCTGGACGAGGAGCTCGTCCGGCAGGGCGTCGTGGGGATCAGCGGCATCGACACCCGCGCCCTGACCCGCCACCTGCGCGAGCGCGGCGCCATGCGCGTCGGCATCTTCTCGGGCGCGGCCATCGCCGACGACGCGGCCCTGCTCGCGAAGGTCCAGGCCCAGCCGCAGATGAAGGGCGCCGACCTCGCCGCCGAGGTCGCCACCAAGGAGGCGTACGTCGTCCCCGCGATCGGCGAGAAGCGCTTCACCGTCGCCGCCGTCGACCTCGGCATCAAGGGCATGACCCCGCACCGGATGGCAGAGCGCGGCATCGAGGTCCACGTGCTGCCCGCCACCGCCACCGTCGAGGACGTGTACGCGGTCAACCCCGACGGCGTTTTCTTCTCCAACGGCCCGGGCGACCCGGCCACCGCCGACGGCCCCGTCGCCGTCATGCGCGGCGTCCTGGAGCGCAAGACCCCGCTGTTCGGCATCTGCTTCGGCAACCAGATCCTGGGCCGCGCGCTCGGCTTCGGCACCTACAAGCTGAAGTACGGCCACCGCGGCATCAACCAGCCGGTGCAGGACCGCACCACCGGCAAGGTCGAGGTCACCGCGCACAACCACGGCTTCGCCGTCGACGCGCCCCTCGACAAGGTCTCCGAGACCCCCTACGGCCGCGCCGAGGTCTCGCACGTCTGCCTGAACGACCAGGTCGTCGAAGGCCTCCAGCTGCTGGACCAGCCGGCCTTCAGCGTCCAGTACCACCCCGAGGCGGCTGCCGGCCCGCACGACGCCGCGTACCTCTTCGACCGCTTCACGTCTTTGATGAGCACCGCCCAGATGGAGGCCGATCGTGCCTAAGCGCTCCGATATCCAGTCCGTCCTGGTCATCGGCTCCGGCCCGATCGTCATCGGCCAGGCCGCCGAGTTCGACTACTCCGGGACCCAGGCCTGCCGCATCCTCAAGGCCGAGGGCCTGCGGGTCATCCTGGTCAACTCCAACCCCGCGACGATCATGACCGACCCGGAGATCGCCGACGCCACGTACGTCGAGCCGATCACCCCCGAGTTCGTCGAGAAGATCATCGCCAAGGAGCGCCCCGACGCGCTGCTCCCCACCCTCGGCGGCCAGACCGCGCTCAACACCGCGATCTCCATGCACGAGCAGGGCGTACTGGAGAAGTACGGCGTCGAGCTCATCGGCGCCAACGTCGAGGCCATCAACAAGGGCGAGGACCGCGACCTCTTCAAGGGCGTCGTCGAAGCGGTCAAGGCGAAGATCGGCTACGGCGAGTCCGCCCGCTCGGTCATCTGCCACTCGATGGACGACGTCATCGCGGGCGTCGAGACCCTCGGCGGCTACCCCGTCGTCGTGCGCCCCTCCTTCACCATGGGCGGCGCCGGCTCCGGCTTCGCCCACGACGAGGAGGAGCTGCGCCGCATCGCCGGCCAGGGCCTGACGCTCTCCCCGACCACCGAGGTGCTCCTGGAGGAGTCCATCCTCGGCTGGAAGGAGTACGAGCTGGAGCTGATGCGCGACACCAAGGACAACGTGGTCGTCGTCTGCTCCATCGAGAACTTCGACCCGATGGGCGTGCACACCGGTGACTCGATCACCGTCGCCCCGGCGATGACGCTCACCGACCGCGAGTACCAGCGGCTGCGCGACATCGGCATCGCGATCATCCGCGAGGTCGGCGTCGACACCGGCGGCTGCAACATCCAGTTCGCGATCGACCCGGTCGACGGCCGCGTCATCGTCATCGAGATGAACCCGCGCGTCTCGCGCTCCTCGGCGCTCGCGTCGAAGGCCACCGGCTTCCCGATCGCCAAGATCGCCGCCAAGCTGGCCATCGGCTACACGCTCGACGAGGTCCCCAACGACATCACCGAGAAGACCCCGGCCTCCTTCGAGCCGACCCTCGACTACGTCGTCGTCAAGGCCCCGCGCTTCGCCTTCGAGAAGTTCCCGCTCGCCGACGCCACCCTCACCACCACCATGAAGTCGGTGGGCGAGGCCATGGCCATCGGCCGCAACTTCACCGAGGCGCTCCAGAAGGCCCTGCGCTCCCTGGAGAAGAAGGGCTCGCAGTTCACCTTCGTCGGCGAGCCCGGCGACAAGGACGAGCTGCTGGCCACCGCGGTCCGCCCCACCGACGGCCGCATCAACACCGTCATGCAGGCCATCCGCGCCGGCGCCACCCAGGAGGAGGTCTTCGAGTCCACGAAGATCGACCCCTGGTTCGTCGACCAGCTCTTCCTCATCAAGGAGATCGCGGACGACCTCGCCGCCGCCGAGAAGCTCCACCCCGAGCTGCTCGCCGAGGCCAAGCGCCACGGCTTCTCCGACGCCCAGATCGCCGAGATCCGCGGCCTGCGCGAGGACGTCGTCCGCGAGGTCCGCCACGCGCTGGGCGTCCGCCCGGTCTACAAGACGGTCGACACCTGCGCCGCCGAGTTCGCCGCGAAGACCCCGTACTTCTACTCCTCCTACGACGAGGAGAGCGAGGTCGCCCCGCGCGAGAAGCCCGCGGTCATCATCCTGGGCTCCGGCCCGAACCGCATCGGCCAGGGCATCGAGTTCGACTACTCCTGCGTCCACGCCTCCTTCGCGCTTAGCGACGCCGGCTACGAGACCGTGATGGTCAACTGCAACCCGGAGACCGTCTCCACCGACTACGACACCTCCGACCGCCTGTACTTCGAGCCGCTGACGCTCGAAGACGTGCTGGAGATCGTCCACGCCGAGACGCTGGCCGGCCCCATCGCGGGCGTCATCGTCCAGCTCGGCGGCCAGACCCCCCTCGGTCTCGCCCAGGCGCTCAAGGACAACGGCGTCCCCGTCGTCGGCACCTCGCCCGAGGCCATCCACGCCGCCGAGGACCGCGGCGCCTTCGGCCAGGTCCTCGCCGACGCCGGCCTGCCGGCCCCCAAGCACGGCACCGCCACCACCTTCACGGGTGCGAAGGCCATCGCCGACGAGATCGGCTACCCGGTCCTGGTCCGCCCGTCCTACGTGCTCGGCGGCCGCGGCATGGAGATCGTCTACGACGAGACCCGGCTGGAGTCGTACATCGCCGAGTCCACCGAGATCTCCCCGACCCGCCCCGTGCTGGTCGACCGCTTCCTCGACGACGCGATCGAGATCGACGTCGACGCCCTCTACGACGGCACCGAGCTCTACCTCGGCGGCGTCATGGAGCACATCGAGGAAGCCGGCATCCACTCCGGCGACTCGGCCTGCGCCCTGCCCCCGATCACCCTCGGCGGCCACGACATCAAGCGCCTGCGCGCCTCCACCGAGGCCATCGCCAAGGGCGTCGGCGTCCGCGGCCTGATCAACATCCAGTTCGCGATGGCGGGTGACATCCTCTACGTCCTGGAGGCCAACCCGCGCGCCTCCCGCACCGTGCCCTTCACCTCGAAGGCCACCGCCGTCCCGCTCGCGAAGGCCGCCGCCCGCATCTCGCTCGGCACCACCATCGCCGAGCTGCGCGCCGAGGGCCTGCTGCCCAGGAACGGCGACGGCGGCACCCTGCCGATCGACGCGCCGATCTCCGTCAAGGAGGCCGTCATGCCGTGGTCGCGCTTCCGCGACATCCACGGCCGCGGCGTCGACACCGTCCTCGGCCCGGAGATGCGCTCCACCGGCGAGGTCATGGGCATCGACTCGGTCTTCGGCACGGCGTACGCCAAGTCGCAGGCCGGCGCCTACGGCCCGCTGCCCACCAAGGGCCGCGCCTTCATCTCGGTCGCCAACCGCGACAAGCGCACGATGATCTTCCCGGCGCGCGAACTCGTCGCCCACGGCTTCGAGCTCATGGCCACCTCCGGCACCGCCGAGGTGCTGCGCCGCAACGGCATCAACGCCACCGTCGTGCGCAAGCTCAGCGAGGGCGAGGGCCCGGGCGGCGAGAAGACCATCGTCCAGCTGATCCACGACGGCCAGGTCGACCTGATCGTCAACACCCCGTACGGCACCGGCGGCCGTCTCGACGGCTACGAGATCCGTACGGCGGCCGTGGCGCGCGGCGTCCCGTGCCTGACCACGGTCCAGGCACTCGCCGCGGCCGTCCAGGGCATCGACGCGCTCAACCACGGCGACGTGGGCGTCCGCTCCCTCCAGGAGCACGCGGAGCACCTGACCGCGGCCCGCGACTAAGTAGCCCGAACAGCCCGGACACGGGGAGGGGGACACCGGTTTCACGACGGGTGTCCCCCTTTCCATGAGCGCAGAGGGATCCTTCTCGACGATGTACGAACTCTTCTTCAACCTGGTCTTCAAGCGGATGGACCCGGAGAAGGCCCACTACACGGCCTTCCGCTGGATCCGCCTCGCGGCCCGCACCCCCGTGCTGCGCACCTTCGTCGCGGCCTACCTCGCCCCCCGGTACGAGGAGCTGCGCACCGAGGCCCTCGGCCTGCGCATGCACGGCCCCTTCGGCCTCGCGGCGGGCTTCGACAAGAACGCCGTCGCCATCGACGGCATGTCGATGCTCGGCTTCGACCACATCGAGATCGGCACGGTCACGGCCGAGCCGCAGCCCGGCAACCCCAAGAAGCGCCTCTTCCGGCTCGTGCCGGACCGCGCGCTGATCAACCGCATGGGCTTCAACAACGAGGGCTCCGCGGCCGTCGCCGAGCGCCTGGCGCACCGCAGGCCCGTCTTTAAGACGGTCGTGGGCGTCAACATCGGCAAGACGAAGGTCGTGCCCGAGGAGGAGGCCGTGGCGGACTACGTCGCCTCCACCGAGCGCCTCGCCCGCCACGCCGACTACCTCGTGGTCAACGTCTCCTCGCCGAACACCCCGGGCCTGCGCAACCTCCAGGCGGCCGAGTCCCTGCGCCCGCTGCTCTCGGCCGTACGGGAGGCCGCGGACCGCGTGGTCACCGACCGCCGGGTACCGCTGATGGTCAAGATCGCCCCCGACCTGGCCGACGAGGACGTCGACGCCGTCGCCGACCTGGCCCTGGAGCTGGGCCTCGACGGCATCATCGCGACCAACACCACGATCGCCCGCGAGGGTCTGGGCCTGAAGTCCTCGCCCGAGCTGGTCAAGGAGACCGGCGGCCTGTCCGGCGCCCCGGTCAAGGAACGCTCGCTGGAGGTCCTGCGCCGCCTGTACGCCCGCGTGGGCGACCGGCTCGTCCTGGTGGGGGTCGGCGGCATCGAGAACGCCGAGGACGCCTGGCAGCGGATCCTGGCCGGCGCCACGCTGATCCAGGGCTACAGCGCCTTCATCTACGAGGGCCCCTGCTACGCCCGCGCCATCCACAAGGGCCTGGCCGCGCGCCTGGCCGCCAGCCCGTACGCGACGCTCGCCGACGCGGTGGGCGCCGAGACCCGAAAGGCCGCACAGTGAAGCTGACCCCGTTCGGCACCCGCCTCCGCGAGGCGATGGACTCCCGCGGCCCGCTGTGCGTGGGCATCGACCCGCACGCCGCCCTGCTGGCGCAGTGGGGCCTGCAGGACGACATCGCGGGCCTGGAGCGCTTCTCCCGCACCGTCGTGGAGGCGCTCGCCGAGTCGGTCGCGGTGTTCAAGCCGCAGGCCGCCTTCTTCGAGCGGTTCGGCTCCCGGGGCGTGGCCGTCCTGGAGCGGACCGTGGCGGACGCCCGGGCCGCCGGGACCCTGGTCGTCATGGACGCCAAGCGCGGCGACATCGGCTCGACGATGGCCGCGTACGCCTCGGCCTTCCTGGACCCGGCCTCGCCGCTGTTCTCGGACGCCCTGACGGTGTCCCCGTACCTGGGCTACGGCTCGCTGAAGCCCGCGGTGGACCTGGCCCGGGAGTCGGGCGCGGGGCTCTTCGTCCTCGCCCTGACCTCGAACCCGGAGGGCGCGGAGGTCCAGCGGGCGGTCCGCGAGGACGGCCGGAGCATCGGCGCGACCATGCTGGCGCACCTGGCGGCCGAGAACGCGGACGCCGCCCCCATGGGGTCCTTCGGCGCGGTGGTCGGCGCCACCCTGGGCGACCTGTCCTCCTTCGACCTGGACATCAACGGGCCGCTGCTGGCTCCCGGCATCGGAGCGCAGGGCGCGACGGCGGCGGACCTGCCGGCCGTGTTCGGCAAGGCCGTGCGCAACGTCGTCCCGAACGTCTCGCGCGGCGTCCTGAAGCACGGACCGGACGCCCGGGCCCTGCGCGACGCGGCGCGGCGGTTCGCCGACGAGGTCAGCGAGGCCGTCTCCGCCTAGCCGGCCGCCCGCGGGCCCCGCTGCGGCCCGCGCGGCGTGCCGTCTCGCACCTCTTGACGAGAATCGAACGTCCTTCATCGGACAAAACAGGGGTAGTTTGTCCGTGATGTACGGTTCAGTGGAGGCTGACCAGGACTTTTCGTCCGTTCTCGCTGACTGGAGCGGTGATGGCCGCTAGTCTCCGAGCAGAGTGAACGAGCAGCGAACCAGTTCCACTGCTGTTCGGGAGCTCGCCTGGTGTGTTGCCTTTGGGTTACCCACCGGTCCGTATCCGACAGTTCGACATCCGAGGTGACGTAGGCGTGGCTCTTCCGCCCCTTACCCCTGAACAGCGCGCAGCCGCGCTCGAAAAGGCCGCCGCGGCTCGCCGGGAGCGGGCCGAGGTGAAGAATCGACTCAAGCACTCCGGCGCCTCGCTCCAAGAGGTCATCAAGACGGGCCAGGAGAACGACGTCATCGGCAAGATGAAGGTCTCCGCCCTGCTGGAGTCTCTGCCTGGCGTGGGCAAGGTGCGCGCCAAGCAGATCATGGAGCGTCTCGGCATCTCCGAGTCCCGACGTGTCCGAGGTCTCGGTTCCAACCAGATCGCCTCTCTGGAGCGCGAGTTCGGCAGCACCGGCGCCTGAGGCGTCGCCTGAAGTTCTCCCGGCGTTCCCAGGCAGTCCTGGGAACCTGGATAATCGCTCTATGGCAGCAGAGGTTCGTCCGCGGCTGACCGTGCTCTCCGGCCCTTCAGGGGTCGGCAAGAGCACGGTCGTCGCGCATATGCGCAAGGTTCACCCCGAGGTATGGCTCTCGGTGTCGGCCACCACCCGCAAGCCGCGGCCCGGTGAGCGACACGGAGTCCACTACTTCTTCGTCAATGACGACGAGTTCGACAAGCTGATCGCCAATGGCGAGCTGCTGGAGTGGGCCGAGTTCGCGGGCAACCGCTACGGCACACCGCGCGGCGCGGTGCTGGAACGCCTGGACAACGGCGAGCCGGTACTGCTGGAGATCGACCTCCAGGGCGCACGGCTCGTCCGAGCGTCCATGCCCGAGGCCCAGCTGGTCTTCCTGGCCCCGCCGAGCTGGGACGAGCTGGTCCGCCGCCTCACCGGGCGGGGGACCGAATCGCCCGAGGTCATCGAGCGCCGACTGGCCACCGCCAAGATCGAACTCGCTGCCGAGTCCGAATTCGATACGACCCTGGTCAACACCTCCGTCGAGGACGTGGCGCGTGAGCTGCTAGCCTTGATGGAAGTTGTCTGATCGTTGGTCGATTTTCCATGATCGACAGGGCTTGATCGATCCGATCTTTCCCCACATTCTTCGGAAGGTAGAGCGTGTCCTCTTCCATCACCACGCCCGAGGGCATCATCAACCCGCCGATCGACGAGCTGCTCGAGGCCACGGACTCGAAGTACAGCCTCGTGATCTACGCGGCCAAGCGCGCGCGTCAGATCAACGCGTACTACTCGCAGCTCGGTGAGGGCCTGCTGGAGTACGTCGGCCCGCTGGTGGACACCCACGTCCACGAGAAGCCGCTTTCGATCGCGCTGCGCGAGATCAACGCGGGTCTGCTGACCTCCGAGGCCATCGAGGCCCCGGCTCAGTAAGGCACGAGAATCCTTTCACCACAGGCCCGGCAGAACATCTGCCGGGCCTGTGGTGTGTCATGGGTAGGGACGAGACACGTCGACGGAGCTCGAAGGGGAGTGCGCGGTGGGTAAGCCGAAGGTCGTACTGGGGGTCAGTGGCGGGATCGCCGCCTACAAGGCGTGCGAGCTGCTCCGTCGGCTGACCGAGTCCGGCCACGACGTGCGGGTGGTGCCCACGGCCGCGTCCCTGAACTTCGTCGGCGAGGCCACCTGGGCCGCCCTCTCGGGGAACCCGGCCTCCACCGAGGTGTGGGAGACCGTCCACGAGGTGCCCCACGTGCGCATCGGGCAGTCCGCCGACCTGGTGGTCGTCGCCCCGGCCACCGCCGACATGCTGGCCAAGGCCGCCCACGGGCTCGCGGACGACCTGCTCACGAACACCCTGCTCACCGCCCGCTGTCCGGTGGTCTTCGCCCCCGCCATGCACACGGAGATGTGGGAGCACCCCGCCACCCAGGAGAACGTGGCCACGCTGCGCCGGCGCGGCGCCCTCGTCATCGAGCCCGCGGTCGGCCGGCTCACCGGCAAGGACACCGGCAAGGGACGGCTGCCCGACCCGGACGAGATCTTCGAGGTGTGCAAGAGGGTCCTGGCGCGCGGGGTGGCCGAGCCCGACCTCACCGGCCGGCACGTGGTGATCAGCGCGGGCGGTACGCGCGAACCGCTGGACCCGGTCCGCTTCCTCGGCAACCGCTCCTCCGGCAAGCAGGGCTACGCGCTGGCCCGCACCGCCGTCGCCCGCGGGGCCCGGGTCACCCTGGTCGCGGCCAACACGGCGCTGGCCGACCCGGCCGGGGTGGACCTCGTCCGCGTGGGGACGGCCGTGCAGCTGCGGGAGGCCGTGATCAAGGCGGCGGCCGACGCCGACGCGGTGGTGATGGCCGCGGCCGTGGCCGACTTCCGGCCGGCCCATTACGCGGGCGGAAAGATCAAGAAGAAGGACGGGGAGGACCCGGCGCCGGTCGCGCTGGTGCGCAACCCGGACGTCCTCGCGGAGATCTCCGCCGACCGGGCGCGGGAGGGGCAGGTCGTCGTGGGATTCGCCGCCGAGACCGACGACGTCCTCGCCAACGGGCGGGCCAAGCTCCGGCGCAAGGGATGTGATCTTCTCGTCGTGAACGAGGTCGGCGAGGCCAAGACCTTCGGTTCCGAGGAGAACGAAGCGGTGATCCTTTCCTCCAACGGATCGGACCGCCACGTCCCCTACGGACCCAAGGAAGCCCTGGCAGAGGAGATCTGGGACCAGGTGGCGGCCCTGCTGCCGCCGCGACGCGCCTGAGCCGATTCCCCTTCTCCTGGTCAGGTCCGTGGGTAAGAATGTCGGTGCCGCAGGTCACACGGCTCCCATAAGGCGAGACGGGTGGTCCGGCAAACGGTGGCGACCGATAAACTGCATTCGGAACGTGATCGGGCGCAGCCCCCGGTGTGGTTCCGCCAAATGATCAGCCAGCAGCCGCTGCAACCCCCAGGGAGCGTTGTGTCCCGTCGTCTGTTTACCTCGGAGTCCGTGACCGAGGGCCACCCCGACAAGATCGCTGACCAGATCAGCGACACGATCCTCGACGCCCTCCTCTCCGAGGACCCGACCTCGCGCGTGGCCGTGGAGACCCTCATCACCACGGGCCTCGTGCACATCGCGGGCGAGGTGACGACGAAGGCCTACGCGCCGATCGCGCAGCTCGTGCGCGAGAAGATCCTCGAAATCGGCTACGACTCCTCGAAGAAGGGCTTCGACGGCGCCTCCTGCGGCGTGTCGGTGTCCATCGGCGCCCAGTCCCCGGACATCGCGCAGGGCGTCGACACCGCCTACGAGAAGCGCGTCGAGGGCGACGAGGACGAGCTCGACAAGCAGGGTGCCGGCGACCAGGGCCTGATGTTCGGGTACGCCTGCGACGAGACCCCCGAGCTCATGCCGCTCCCGATCCACATCGCGCACCGGCTCTCGCGCCGGCTGTCCGAGGTCCGCAAGAACGGGACCATCCCGTACCTGCGTCCCGACGGCAAGACCCAGGTCACCATCGAGTACGACGGTGACAAGGCCGTGCGCCTGGACACCGTCGTGGTCTCCTCGCAGCACGCCTCGGACATCGACCTGGACTCGCTGCTCGCCCCGGACATCCGCGAGTTCGTCGTCGAGCACGTGCTGGCCCAGCTCGTCGAGGACGGCATCAAGCTCGACACCGAGGGCTACCGCCTCCTGGTGAACCCGACCGGCCGCTTCGAGATCGGCGGCCCGATGGGCGACGCCGGCCTGACCGGCCGCAAGATCATCATCGACACCTACGGCGGCATGGCCCGCCACGGTGGCGGCGCCTTCTCCGGCAAGGACCCGTCGAAGGTCGACCGTTCCGCGGCGTACGCGATGCGCTGGGTCGCCAAGAACGTCGTCGCCGCCGGTCTGGCCTCGCGCTGCGAGGTCCAGGTCGCCTACGCGATCGGCAAGGCCGAGCCCGTCGGTCTCTTCGTCGAGACCTTCGGAACCGCCAAGGTGGAGGTCCAGAAGATCGAGGACGCGATCGGCGAGGTCTTCGACCTGCGCCCGGCCGCGATCATCCGCGACCTGGACCTGCTGCGCCCGATCTACGCCCAGACCGCCGCCTACGGCCACTTCGGCCGCGAGCTGCCGGACTTCACCTGGGAGCGCACCGACCGCGTGGACGCGCTGCGCGCGGCCGCCGGCCTCTAGGAACAGCCGCCGAACGGCCCCGGACCTGCTGGTCCGGGGCCGTTCGCATGCCCTGGCTGTCAGCGGGGTTTGGTAAGAATGCTGATGTGAGCAGCGCGAATGATTCCCCGCCGGAGCAGCTCGCACTGATCCGGGAGATGGTCGCCGAGGCGAAGGCCAAGGTGCCCAAGGCGAAGCCGCGTACCTGGCGGGGGGCCGCCCTGGCCGCGGAGCTGCCGGTCGCCCGCGTCCTCGTCAACAAGGGCGTGCTCCACCTCGACCAGCTCTGGGACTACGCCGTCCCCGAGGAGCTCTCCGAGGCCGCGCAGCCGGGCGTCCGCGTCCGGGTCCGCTTCGGGGCCGGCTCCCACCAGGTGCACGGCGGCCGCCGCGAGGGCGGCGGCCTCATCGACGGCTTCATCGTGGAGCGCCGCGCCGAGTCCGACTACAACGGGGCCCTCGCCGCGCTCGCCCACGTGGTCTCGCCCGAGGTGGTGCTCGGCCCCGGCATGCTCGCCCTCGCCCGGGCCGTCGCCGACCGGTACGCCGGCAGCCTGGCCGACGTGCTCCAGCTCGCCCTGCCCGCGCGCAGCGCCCGCGCCGAGGCCAAACCCTCGCCGCCGCCGCTGCCCGCGCCGCCCGCGCCGGAGCCCGGCGGCTGGGAGCGGTACGGGGCCGGGCCGGCGTTCCTGCGGGCGCTGGCCACCGGCGGGACCCCGCGCGCTGTGTGGACCGCCCTGCCCGGTCCGGGCTGGGCCGACGAACTCGCCCGGGCCATGGCCGCCACCCTGGCCTCCGGGCGCGGGGCCCTCGCCGTCGTCCCCGACGGACGCAGCGCCGCCCGCGTGGACGCGGCCCTCACGGCCCTGCTCGGCGAGGGCCGGCACGCGCTGCTGACCGCCGAGTCCGGCCCCGAGAAGCGCTACCGCCAGTGGCTCTCCGTCAGCCGCGGATCGGTGCGGGCCGTCGTCGGCACCCGCGCCGCGATGTTCGCCCCCGTGCGCGACCTCGGGCTCGTCGCCATCTGGGACGACGGCGACTCCAGCCACAGCGACGACCACGCCCCCTTCCCGCACGTCCGCGAGGTGCTGGAGCTGCGCGCGGTCAGCGACGGCTGCGGCTTCCTGGCCGGCTCCACCAGCTGCACCGTCGAGGCCGCCCAGCTCGTCGAGTCCGGCTGGGCCCGGCCGCTGGTCGCCAGCCGCGAGACCGTACGGGCCTGCGCCCCCCGGATCCGGACCGTGGGCGACGAGCTGCTGGCGCGCGACGAGGCGGCCCGCGCCGCGCGACTGCCGAGCCTGGCCTGGGAGACCGTACGGGAAGGGCTGAAGACCGGGCCCGTGCTCGTCCAGGTGCCCCGGCGGGGCTACGTGCCCCGGCTGGCGTGCGAGCGGTGCCGGACCCCGGCCCGCTGCACGGTCTGCGCCGGGCCGCTGGAGGCCCCCGACGAACGGGAGCTGCACTGCGGCTGGTGCGGGCGCGGCGAGCCGTCGTGGCACTGCGAGGAGTGCGGGTCGTTCCGGCTGCGGGCCCAGGTCGTGGGCGCCCGGCGCACCGCCGAGGAGCTCGGGCGGGCCTTCCCGGCCGTGCCCGTGCGGACCTCGGGGCGCGACCACGTCCTGGACGAGGTGCCGGACCGGCCGGCGCTGGTGGTGTGCACGCCGGGGGCCGAGCCGGTGGCGGCGGGCGAGGGGTACGCGGCCGCGCTGCTGCTCGACGGCTGGGCGATGCTGAGCCGGCCCGATCTGCGGGCCGGAGAGGAGGCGCTGCGGCGGTGGATCGCCGCCGCGTCGCTGGTCCGTGGGACCGGGCAGGTCGTGGTGGTCGCCGAGCCGACGCTGCGGCCGGTGCAGGCGCTCGTGCGCTGGGACCCCGTGGGCCATGCCGTACGGGAACTGGCGGAGCGGGCCCAGCTGGGCTTCCCGCCGGTGTCCCGGATGGCGGCGGTGGCCGGGCGGGGCGAGGCCGTGGAGGCCTTCCTGGCGGGAGCCGGGCTCCCCCCGGACGCGGAGATCCTCGGGCCGGTGCCGATACCGGGGCGGCGGGGGGAGCGCTCGCCCGGGGAGCGGGCGCTGGTCCGCGTGCCGCCGGGCAGCGGGGCCGCGCTGGCGGCGGCGCTGAAGTCGGCGCAGGCGGCCCGGCTGGTGAAAGGGGTACCGGCGGCGGACGCGGTCCGGATCCGGATCGATCCGCCGGACATCGGCTGAGGCCTCCGGGCCCGGACCCGGCCCTCGAACGCCGGGGCGGGCTGGGATTCAGCCTCGTCGGCGTCCGAGGCGCGAGGTGGGGGGCGGAGCCCGGTTGCGGGCCACCCGGCGTGTGGCCGGCTGCGGCCGCCTGTGGCCGTCGGGGGTCGGCGTCCCGGCGGCGAGGGGCGTGCGGCCGGTCAGCCGTTGCGGGGGCTCGGGAACGCCGTGGAGCGGGACGCGCCCGCCGTGGCGGGCTGGGACTCCTCGCGCAGGGGCTGCGGCGGGACCGAGCGGGCGGCCGGGATGGTGGGGAGCGGACCCAGGGTGCGGGTGGTCGCGCCCTCGGCTAGCGGCTCCGCGGACTCGGCGGACTGCGCCCGGCGGGCACCGTAACGGCGGTGCACGGCCTGCTTGGTGACGCCGAGGGCCGAGCCGACCGCGTCCCACGAGAAGCCGAGCGAGCGGTCGAAGTCCACCGCGGCGGTGACCAGCGTCTCCACGCTGTCGCGCAGCTCCTGCGCGAGCCGGACGGTGGGCGCGGGGGCCCGGCCGTAGACGACGAAGCCCGTGGAGGGACCCGAGCGGCGCGGGCGGTACACATTGCCGAGCTGGGCGGTGAGCGTACGCAGAGCATCCACCTGGCGGCGAACCCGCTCGATGTCCCGCACCAGCAGGTGCAGGCTCGCCCGGGCTTGGGCGTCGTGGGTGGCGTGGTCGGCCATGAAGAAGCCTCTCGAACCGGTGCTGAAGGGCGGATCGGGCCGCGGAAACCGTGCGCGCGCGGCCCGTTTTGGTCAATCTCTCTTGACCAACGCGCCACCCGTCGCCCAGGTCACGCTGTGGGGGCGTGTCGGCATATGCGAGAGGCGCGCGCGTCCGTGTACGCCCCCTCCCCACCGCAGGTGGGCCGCCGGGCGCACGCCCCCATAGACTGGTGCGCTGCTGTCAGCCGAAAAAGCGAGGTAGGACCCAGTGAAGCTCGTCTTCGCAGGCACCCCCGAGGTCGCCGTGCCCGCCCTGGACGCCCTCATCGCCTCCGGGCGGCACGAGGTCGCCGCCGTCGTCACCCGGCCCGACGCCCCGGCCGGCCGGGGCCGCAGGCTCGTCGCCAGCCCGGTCGCCGAACGTGCCGAGGAGGCCGGCATCGAGGTCCTCAAGCCGGTCCGGCCGCGGGACCCCGACTTCCAGGCCCGCCTGCGCGAGATCGCCCCGGACTGCTGCCCGGTCGTCGCGTACGGCGCGCTGCTGCCCAAGAGCGCCCTGGAGATCCCGAAGCACGGCTGGGTCAACCTGCACTTCTCGCTGCTGCCGGCCTGGCGCGGAGCCGCGCCCGTGCAGCACTCGATCATGGCGGGGGACCAGGTCACCGGCGCCTCCACCTTCCTGATCGAGGAGGGCCTGGACTCCGGCCCGGTCTACGGGATCCTCACCGAGGAGATCCGCCCCACCGACACCAGCGGCGACCTGCTCACCCGGCTCGCCTTCGCCGGCTCCGGGCTGCTGGCCGCCACCATGGACGGCATCGAGGACGGCACGCTGCGCGCCGTCGAGCAGCCCCACGACGGGATCTCCCTCGCGCCCAAGATCACCGTCGAGGACGCGCGGGTCGACTGGAACGCCCCGGCGATGCGCGCCGACCGCGTGGTGCGCGGCTGCACGCCGGCGCCGGGGGCGTGGACCGTCTTCCGCGGCGAGCGGCTCAAGCTGATCTCGGTGGGCCTGGTGCCCGACCGCACCGACCTGGCGCCCGGCGTGCTGGCCCCGGCCAAGAACAACGTCTACGTCGGCACCGGCTCGCACGCCGTGGAACTGCTGTGGGTGCAGCCGCAGGGCAAGAAGCCGATGCGGGGCGCCGACTGGGCCCGCGGGGTGCGGATCGCTCCCGGCGAGCGGCTCGGCGGAGCCGACGTAGGCTGAATCCAGCCGCGCCGCGCGCTGCGGCGCGGGCGCAGCACCGTAGCGCCGCCCCCGCCCGGGACGGCCGGCCCCTCCTCCACGTCATCACCACCAGTACCTCGTAACCCCGGAGCACCTTTCACGTGAGCGAACAGCCCCGTCCCCGTCGCAACCCCGCAGGCAACCGGCAGGCCAAGCCCTACCGCCGGCCGCAGAAGGACCCCGTGCGGATGCTGGCCTTCGAGGTGCTGCGGGCGGTGGACGAGCGCGACGCGTACGCCAACCTCGTGCTGCCGCCGCTTCTGAAGAAGGCCCGGCAGGACGAGAGCTTCCAGGCGCGCGACGCGGCCCTCGCCACGGAGCTGGTCTACGGGACGCTGCGCAGGCAGGGCACGTACGACGCCGTGATCAAGGCGTGCATCGACCGGCCGCTGCGGGAGGTGGACCCGCCGGTGCTGGACGTGCTCTCGCTCGGAGCCCACCAGCTGCTCGGCACCCGGATCCCGACGCACGCCGCGGTGTCGGCGAGCGTGGAGCTGGCCCGGGTGGTGCTCGGCGACGGGCGCGCCAAGTTCGTCAACGCCGTCCTGCGCAAGATCGCCGCGCACGACCTCGACGGCTGGCTGGAGCGGGTCGCACCCCCCTACGAGGACGACGCCGAGGAACACCTCGCCGTCTACCACTCACACCCCAGGTGGGTCGTCAGCGCCCTGTGGGACGCGCTGGGCGGCGGGCGCGCCGGCATCGAGGACCTGCTGGAGGCCGACAACGAACGGCCCGAGGTGACGCTCGTCGCGCGCCCCGGGCGCTCCACGCCCGAGGAACTGCTGGAGGCGGTCGGCGAGGACTCCGCGCTCCCGGGCCGCTGGTCCCCGTACGCGGTCCGGATGGCCGAGGGCGGCGAACCGGGCGCGCTGGAGGCCGTACGGGAGGGTCGCGCCGGAGTCCAGGACGAAGGCAGCCAGCTGGTCGCGATGGCCCTCGCGGCGGCGCCGGTCGAGGGCCGCGACGAGCGCTGGCTCGACGGGTGCGCGGGTCCCGGCGGCAAGGCGGCGCTGCTCGCGGCGCTCGCGGCGCAGCGCGGGGCGTTCCTGCTGGCCTCGGAGAAGCAGCCGCACCGGGCGCGGCTCGTGGAACGGGCGCTCGTGGGCAACCCGGGCCCCTACCAGGTCATCGCGGCCGACGGCACCCGCGCGCCGTGGCTCCCGGGCTCCTTCGACCGCGTCCTGATGGACGTGCCCTGCACGGGCCTGGGCGCGCTGCGCCGCCGCCCCGAGGCCCGCTGGCGCCGCCGCCCGGAGGACCTGGAGGGCTTCGCCCCGCTCCAGCGCGGGCTGCTGCGGGAGGCGCTGTCGGCGGTGCGGGTGGGTGGCATCGTCGGCTACGCGACCTGCTCCCCGCACCTGGCGGAGACCCGGGTCGTCGTGGACGACGTCCTGAAGGGCCGCGGCGCGGGCGCCTCGCCGGTGTCCGCCGAACTGATCGACGCCCGCCCGTACATGCCGGGCGTACCCGGCCTGGGCGACGGCCCGGACGTCCAGCTGTGGCCGCACCTGCACGGAACGGACGCGATGTACCTGGCCCTGCTCCGGCGCACGGCGTAGCACCGGCCCTGGACTCCCCGACCTCAGGTGGTCTCGCCCTGCTTCCGCCCGCCGGGCAAGGTGCTGAACCGGCCGTCGGGGGTTCAGGGAGGATGAAGCGTTCTACGGGGTCGGGCAGGCGCTGCTGCGCCCGTCCCGACTTGCGGGGTCGTGGCCGGAACCGGCCGGGGGCATGGCAGGCTTGGGGCATGGCCGCGCAGATTTATCCCAGCATCCTGTCCGCCGACTTCGCCCGCCTCGCCGAGGAGGCCAAGGCCGTCGAGGGGGCCGACTGGCTGCATGTCGACGTCATGGACAACCACTTCGTCCCGAACCTCACCCTCGGCATGCCGATCGTGGAATCCCTCAGCAGGGCCACGGACATCCCGCTGGACCTCCACCTGATGATCGAGAACCCCGACCGGTGGGCCCCGCAGTACGTGGAGGCCGGCGCGGGTTCGGTCACCTTCCACGCCGAGGCCGCCGCCGCGCCCGTGCGCCTCGCGCGGGAGATCCGGGCCAAGGGTGCGCGCGCGTCCATGGCGCTGAAGCCCGCGACGCCGATCGAGCAGTACGAGGACATCCTCCCCGAGCTCGACATGCTGCTGATCATGACGGTCGAGCCCGGCTTCGGCGGCCAGGCCTTCCTCGACATCATGCTGCCCAAGATCCGCCGGACCCGGGAACTGATCTCCAAGCACGGTCTGGAGATCTGGCTCCAGGTCGACGGCGGCGTCTCGGCCTCGACCATCGAACGCTGCGCCGAGGCCGGCGCCGACGTGTTCGTGGCGGGCAGCGCGGTCTACGGGGCGGTCGATCCGGCCGCCGCCGTCCGCACGCTCCGTGAGCAGGCGGGCGCGGCCATCGCCGCCGCGCCGTGGGCTTGCGACCACTGAATCGAGCGCTGATGAACGGCTCGGTGAACGGTAGCCGTCCAGGCTGATCAACGGCCGTCGGATCTGACAGGATGAACGGCGAGTCGAGAGTGTGAACACGACAGTGTGAACAGCAGTGAGGAGAACGCGGTGTCTGCAATGTCGGCGGGACGGTCAGCCCTGCGGATGGGACCCGCGGAGCTGGTGCAGGCGGCGGCCATGGCGCGCCGCTTCTACCTGGAGGGGAAGTCCAAGATCCAGATCGCCGAGGAGTTCGGCGTGAGCCGCTTCAAGGTGGCCCGGGTCCTGGAGACCGCGCTCGAACGTGACCTCGTACGCATCGAGATCCGGGTCCCGGCCGAACTGGACGCGGAGCGCTCGGACGCGCTGCGCGCCCGGTACGGGCTGCGGCACGCCGTCGTCGTGGAGTCGCCCGCCGACGCCACCGAGGACGCGCCCGACCCCGAGAACCTGGGGGCGGTCGCCGCGGACCTGCTGGGCGAACTCGTCAACGAGGGCGACGTCCTGGGCCTGGCCTGGGGGCGGTCGACCATCCACATGGCCGCCTCCCTGCACAGACTGCCGCCCTGCACCGTCGTGCAACTGACCGGCGTGTACGACGCGGGGACCGCCGAGCGCGGCTCGGTCGAGGCCGTACGCAGGGCCGCCCAGGTCTCGGGCGGCGACGCGCACCCCATTTACGCGCCGATGCTGCTGCCCGATCCGGCGACCGCCGCCGCGCTGCGGAGCCAGACCGGGATCGCACGCGCCTTCGAGTACTTCGACAAGGTGACGGTCGCGGCCGTCTCCATCGGGTCGTGGGAGCCGGGCATCTCGACCGTCCACGACATGCTGACCGACGAGGAGCGGGCCCACTACGCCTCGCTCGGCGTCGCGGCCGAGATGTCCGCCCACCTCTTCGACTCCGAGGGCCGGCGGGTCGGCCGGGACCTCGGCGAGCGGTGCATCACCGTCGAGGCCGACCGGCTGCGGCGGATCCCCGAGGTCGTGGCGATCGCGGGCGGGCTGCGCAAGGCCTCCGCGATCGGTGCGGTGCTCCGGTCGGGGCTGGTGACCAGCCTGGTCACGGACACGGCCGTCGCCGACTACCTGCTGACCGAATCGGCGCCGGGGCTGCGGCCCGCGCTGGACCGGGCCGACCCGGACGACTAGCCCAGCCGCCTGGCGCAGTCCCGTACCCGCCGTTCTGACCGGGCGTGCGGGGTTCGGGCGTGCTCGTCCGCCGGTCCCGGTGCGGATGGTGCCGGAATTGAGATCCGAACGGCGGACCGCGAGGCGGCCCACTGGGCGCATACTGGTTCCAATGACAAAGTCCGCAGTACCTCGCCGCCATTTGCCGTCCAGCCCGTTCAAGGCTCCCGTGGAACAGCCCATCCGGCAGTTCTCCGTGGGTGACCGGGTTACTCACGATGAGCACGGCCTCGGCCGTGTCGTCGGAATCGAGGAGGGGATCGCTGTTCTCGTCGACTTCGGTTCGGTCCAGAAGCGCATCCTGAGTCCCTACACCAAGATGGCCGCGCTCTGAGGCCAGTGGGCGATTCGCGAGCGAATCGGATATTTGGCACGATCGGTGCATGATCTTTCGGAACGTGCCCCGATCGTTGCTGCGTTTACTGGGGCCCCTGTTCCTCTGCGTCGCGCTGGTCGGTGCGGCGGGCTGTGGCGGGACGGATCCCGCGCCTGCCGCCGCCAGTGCCGGTCCCGGTGTTAGTGCCAGTGTTAGCGCCAGTGGGCGTGTTCGGGCTGAGCCCAGTGCCGCCCCGGGGTGGGCGAAGGGGTTCGCGACCGTACGCGCCGATGCGCTGTCGCAGCAGGCCCGGGACGTGCTCGCGCTGATCGACAAGGGCGGGCCGTACCCCTACCGGCAGGACGGCACCGTCTTCGGGAACTTCGAGAAGGTCCTGCCGCGGCAGAAGCGCGGCTACTACCACGAGTTCACGGTGCGGACGCCCGGGGAGCGGGACCGTGGGGCCCGGCGGATCGTGACGGGTGAGGGTGGGGAGTTCTTCTACACGGACGACCACTACGAGACCTTCAAGGCGGTTCTCCGATGACCTTGGACCCGCAGCCGCTCGCGCCGGCGCTCGCCGCGGCGGAGGCCGCCGGCTGGACGACCCTACGGCTGGACCTGGACGGCGTACGCGACAAGGCCGGGCTGATGGCGCGCTGCGGGGATGCCTTGCGGCTGCCGGACTGGGTCGGGGGGAACTGGGACGCGTTGGCGGATGCGGTGCGGGATCTGTCGTGGCTGCCGGTCCCCGTCCCGGGGGGCGCGGAGGGTGGGGGTGCTGCCGGGCGGTTGGTGGTGGTGACCTCGTGGCGTCGGTTCGCCGAGGCGCGGCCGGGGGACTGGGAGATCCTGGTGGAGATCCTGGAGGAGGCCGTTGCTTTCTGGCGGGAGCGTGAGGGGGAGGACGGGGAGCCGGGGCTGGCGGTGCTGCTGGCCGAGGGCGAGGCCGATTCGGAGCCCGGGCCCGGTCCGGCTGCCGGGGCTCCGCCCCGGACCCCGCGCCTCAAACGCCGGCGAGGCTAGATGTGGCGGCGGGGCTGGGGGTTAGGTCCAGGGTGGGGTCTGGCCCCAGGACCAGTGGGGGATCGGGGCCGCGTCGAGTGGGGGTGGGGTGGGGCCCGAGTAGATCAGGGCCATGCGGGTGCCCCACTCGATGTAGTACGCGAACACGCCGCGGAACTCGGGGTCCGTCGGGAGGCCGACCTCGTCGGCCGTGTCCATGAGCAGGTCCACCCAGCGGCGGCGCTGCTGTTCGGTGATCGCGCGGCCCAGGTGCCTGGAGGCCATGTGCGCGTGGCCGCCGTGGTGGGCGGTGTAGTCCGCGGGGCCGCCGAAGACCTCCGAGAGCCAGACCGCGACGTGCTGCGGGTGCTCCGCGTCCATGCCGGCGAAGACCGGGGAGAGAATCTCGTCCCGCATGACATGGGCGTAGAAGGCGTCGGTGAGGCGCTTCATCGCTTCCGCGCCGCCCATCCACTCGTAGATCGTGGGTGTCGTGCTCATCGTTCTCCGGCGCCCTTTCCGGTGCCCGCGACGCCGGTCACCGTGTAGTGCTGCATCTCCTCGATCGCCGACACGTACGGCCGGATCGCGCTGAAGAAGGCCGGGAAGTGCTCGCCCTTGCG
Organism: Streptomyces sp. NPDC016562; assembly: GCF_043076955.1. Taxonomy (NCBI): domain Bacteria; kingdom Bacillati; phylum Actinomycetota; class Actinomycetes; order Kitasatosporales; family Streptomycetaceae; genus Streptomyces; species Streptomyces sp. NPDC016562. The sequence continues at coordinate 334,058 of NZ_JBIBRZ010000005.1, forward strand.
GAAGCCGCCCAGGTGGGCGTCGACCGAGGTCCAGCGGATGCGCAGGACGTAGCGCTCCCGCTCCTCCTCGCAGTGGGACAGTTCGTAGTCGATGCACTCGGGTGAGGCGGCCAGGGAGGCGGCCGCCCGGGCGTACGCGGCCTCGAAGGCCTCCTGGTCCGCTAACGCGATCCGGTAGCGGATGTACTCCACTGTCGTCTTCGGGGTCATTGTCTGGGTCCTCCCGGGGGTTCGGTGTCGGTGGCGCCCTGGACGTCCGGGCCCTGGGCGCGGATCCGGTGGACCTGGTCCAGGGAGTCGCGCAGGTCGGTCAGCCAGGTGTCGGTGTGCTGTCCCACGAGGCGGACGCACCAGGCCAGGGCGTCCGCCCGGCTGCGGGCGACGCCGCCCGCGACGAGGGTGTCGAGGACCTGGCGCTCGGACTGGCGCAGGCGGGTCATCACCGGGACGGCGAGGTGGGTGAAGAGCGTCGTCTCCTCACCCGCCCGCACGCCCCAGGCGACCTTGCGGCGGTAGAGGGCCTCTGCCTCGCGGGCCACCTCGATGCGCTGTTCGCGGGTGCGTTCGCGGAAGTCCTTGACGGACTCGGTCGCCGGGATGGTGCCGATCACGGTGATCTCCTCGCGGTCGGCCGTGACCGACAGCAGGGACTCGTAGACGTCCTCCGGCAGCCGCTCGGCGAACCACGCGCGGAGCTGTTCGCGTTGCTCGGCTGTAATCATGTAATCAACGTTGCATCCGGTGGGCCCTTGATCACAAGGTCTGGGGACCGAGGTCCCGTAGGAAAGAACCAGGCGGCCCGGTATGTCCTGGACGATCGGCCCGGGCTGTGTAAACCCCAGGTCGTGGGAGAATGAAGTACGTGCGTTTCCTCGGCTGATCCGGTCGAGGCCATAGACGGATCCTTCGATCGACTGGGATGTTCAGCACGTGCGTTTCCTCAATGACCTGAAGCCGCCGTACGACCTGACGTACGACGATGTGTTCATGGTGCCGAGCCGCTCCGCGGTCGGTTCCCGCCAGGCCGTCGACCTCGCCTCGCCCGACGGCACCGGCACCACCATTCCTCTGGTCGTGGCGAACATGACCGCCATCGCGGGCCGCCGGATGGCCGAGACCGTCGCCCGCCGCGGTGGCCTCGTCGTCATCCCGCAGGACATCCCGATCGAGGTCGTCACCGACGTCATCTCCTGGGTGAAGACCCGCCACCTCGTGCTCGACACGCCGATCACGCTGGCGCCCACCCAGACGGTCGCCGACGCGCTGTCCCTGCTGTTCAAGCGGGCGCACGGCGCGGGCGTCGTCGTCGACGACGCGGGCCGCCCGGTCGGCGTCGTCACCGAGCACGACCTGACCGGTGTCGACCGCTTCACCCAGCTCTCCGAGGTCATGTCGAAGGAGCTGCTGCTCATCGACGCCGACATCGACCCCCGCGAGGCCTTCAACCGGCTCGACGCCGGTCACCGCAAGCTGGCCCCGGCCGTCGACCGGGACGGCAAGCTCGTCGGCATCCTCACCCGTAAGGCCGCCCTGCGCGCGACCCTCTACACCCCCGCCACCGACGCCAACGGCAAGCTGCGCATCGCGGCGGCCGTCGGCATCAACGGCGACTTCGTGCAGAAGGCCAAGCAGCTGCTCGACGCGGGCGTGGACACGCTCGTCATCGACACGGCGCACGGCCACCAGGAATCGATGATCAACGCGATCAAGGCCGTCCGCGCGCTGGACCCGCAGGTCCCGATCGTGGCGGGCAACATCGTCGCCGCCGAGGGCGTCAAGGACCTCATCGACGCCGGCGCCGACATCATCAAGGTCGGTGTGGGCCCCGGCGCCATGTGCACCACCCGCATGATGACCGGCGTGGGCCGCCCGCAGTTCTCCGCGGTGCTGGAGTGCGCGGCCGAGGCGAAGAAGTACGGGAAGCACGTGTGGGCCGACGGCGGCGTCCGTCACCCGCGCGACGTGGCGATGGCGCTGGCCGCCGGCGCCTCCAACGTCATGATCGGCTCCTGGTTCGCCGGTACGTACGAGTCCCCGGGCGACCTCCAGCAGTCCGCCGAGGGCCGCCTCTACAAGGAGTCCTTCGGCATGGCCTCCGCCCGCGCGGTCCAGAACCGCACGAGCGAGGAGTCGGCCTACGACCGCGCCCGCAAGGGTCTGTTCGAGGAGGGCATCTCCACCTCGCGGATGTTCCTCGACCCGTCCCGCCCGGGCGTCGAGGACCTGATCGACTCGATCATCGCGGGCGTGCGCTCCTCCTGCACCTACGCCGGTGCCGGCTCCCTGGCGGAGTTCGAGGAGAAGGCCGTCGTCGGCATCCAGTCCGCGGCCGGTTACGCCGAGGGCAAGCCGCTGCACGCCAGCTGGAGCTAGGCCCAGGTCCAGGCCGGGGGCCCGCCCCCCGGGCCGCTGCGTCTCGAACGCCGGCGAGGTCGGATGTCCCGGCCCCGCCGGCGTTCTCGCATGCGCCGCCGGACCTGCCGGACCCGCCTCCACAGGCCCGCGCTGCCCCCCGCTCAGGGGCCGGGGGGAGGCTGCCCGGAGGGTGAACTATGTACGCCCGCACGGTATTTGGGGATCCGCAGGGTCACCTTCATGCCGGCGCCGACGCCCGTCTCCATCACCGGCCCGTACTCGTCCCCGTACACCTGCCGGATCCGCTCGTCGACATTGGGCAGCCCGATGCCGGAGGAGGAGCCCGCGCGTTCCCCGGCCAGTATCCGGCGCAGCAGGGCGGGATCCATTCCGACCCCGTTGTCCTCCACGGTGATCACCGCCTCCGAGCCCGCGTCCTGCGCCGTGATGGTGATCCGGCACTCCTCGGTGGAGTCCTCCAGGCCGTGTTTGACGGCGTTCTCCACCAGGGGCTGCAGGCACAGGAACGGCAGCGCCACCGGCAGCACCTCCGGAGCGACCTGCAAGGTCACCTTCAGCCGGTCCCCGAAACGGGCCCCGGCCAGTGCCAGGTACTGCTGGATCGAGCGCAGCTCGTCGGCGAGCGTGGTGAAGTCCCCGTGCCGCCGGAAGGAGTACCGGGTGAAGTCCGCGAACTCCAGCAGCAGTTCCCGGGCCCGCTCCGGATCGGTCCGCACGAACGAGGCGATCGCGGCCAGGGAGTTGAAGATGAAGTGCGGGGATATCTGCGCCCGTAGGGCCCTGATCTCCGCCTCCATCAGCCGGGTCCGCGAGCGGTCCAGCTCGGAGAGCTCCAGCTGTACGGACACCCACCGGGCCACCTCCGTCGCGGCCCGCACCAGCACCGCCGACTCCCGCGACCCGAACGCGACCAGCGCGCCCAGCATCCCGTCCTCGCCGGTCAGCGGCGCCACCACCGCCCACTTCAGCGGACAGTCGGGCCGCTGGCACTCGGTCCGCACGCTCTGACTGCGCCCCGACGCCAGCATCATCGCCACCCGGGCCATCGCCCCCCGCTGGTGGTGGTCGGCGCCCGGGCCGTCCCACGCCAGCACTGACCTGCGGTCGGTCAGGCACAGCGCCTCCGTCCCCAGCAGCGACCGCAGCCGCCGGGCGGCCTTGCGGGCGGCGTCCTCGGTCAGCCCGGCGCGCAGCGGAGGCGCGGCCAGCGAAGCCGTGTGCAGGGTGTGGAAGGTGGCCCGCTCCACCGGGGTCCCCAGGTCCAGCCCGGCCGCCCGTTCACCGCGCCGGGCGTGCCACAGGCCCGCCGCCCAGCCCGCGCCCAGCAGGAGGGGGCACGCCGCGGCCAGTACCGCCAGCACGGCCGGGTCCACCGCGCTCACCGGAGGCCTCCCACCCGGTCCCCGGCCACGTTCTCCGGGAGGTGCAGCCGGGCCAGCGTGGCCGCGGTCCCGGCGGGGATCCGCGACCGCGTGGCCAGGGACACCGCCACCATCGTCAGGAACCCGAGCGGCACCGACCACACCGCCGGCCACGCCAGCAAGGTGTGCGTCCAGCCCGCCGGGGGCAGCCCGGCCCGGGTCGCCAGCACCGCGCTCAGCGCCGCCCCGCCGCCCGTGACCAGCCCGGCCACCGCCCCGGGCGGGGTCAGCCCGCGCCACCAGATGCCCAGGACCAGCAACGGGCAGAACGACGAGGCCGACACCGCGAAGGCCAGCCCCACCGCGTCCGCCACCGGCACGGCCGTGACCGCCACGCTGCCGCCGAGCGGCACCAGGATCGCCACCAGCGCCGCCGTACGGAAACTGCGCACCCCGCGCGCCCGCAGCACGTCCTGGTGCAGCACCCCGGCCACCGCCATCGTCAGCCCGGAAGCCGTCGACAGGAACGCCGCGAAGGCGCCCGCCGCCAGCAGCGCCCCCAGCAGATCACCGAGCAGCCCGCCGAGGAGCCGCTCGGGCAGCACCAGCACCGCGGCGTCCGCGTCGCCGGTGAGGGCGAGCTCGGGCGTGTAGATCCGCCCCAGGGCCCCGTACACGGGCGGAAGCAGGTAGAAGACGCCGACCAGGGCGAGCACGACCAGCGTCGTGCGCCGCGCGGCCCGCCCGTTGGGGCTGGTGTAGAAGCGCACCGCGACGTGCGGCAGGCCCATCGTGCCGAGGAAGGTGGCGAGGATCAGCCCGTACGTCGCGTACAGGCGGTGCTCCGGGCGGTCGCCCGACAACGGCTCCGACCAGCTGGACACGCCGAGCCCCGCCTCCCGCCGGGGCTCGGGGACGGGGGTGCCCGCGGCGAACTCCAGCCGCGCGTGGGCCCGTACGGCATGCTGCCCGGCGGCCAGGGTCACCGGCACCGACGCGTAGCCGCGCCCGTCCACCTGCCCGGTCACCGTCACCGTGAGCGGCTCCTCCACCTGGAGCCGCACGTCCTGCGCCAGCGTCACCGAGGTGCGCTCCCGGAAGACGGCCGGGGCGTCGAAGCCGGCCCGCGGCGCGCCGTCCCCCGCCCAGGCCGCGAGCAGGAAGAAGGCCGGGACCAGCAGTGCGGTGAGCTTGAGCCAGTACTGGAAGGCCTGCACGAAGGTGATGCTGCGCATCCCGCCCGCGGCCACCGCCGCGCTCACCACCAGGGCCACGACCAGCCCGCCGGCCCAGTGCGGGGCCCCGGTGAGGATCTCCAGCGTGAGCCCCGCGCCCTGCAACTGCGGCAGCAGGTACAGCCAGCCGACCCCGATCACGAACAGGACGGCGATCCGGCGCACCGCCTGGGACTCCAGCCGGGCCTCGGCGAAGTCGGGCAGGGTGTAGGCGCCGGAGCGGCGCAGCGGGGCCGCCACCAGCACGAGCAGCACCACGTATCCGGCGGTGTAGCCCACCGGGTACCAGAGCATCTCGGGTCCCTGGAGCAGGACCAGCCCGGCCACCCCGAGGAAGGACGCGGCGGAGAGGTACTCCCCGCTGATGGCCGCCGCGTTCAGGCGGGGCCCCACCGTGCGCGAGGCCACGTAGAAGTCGGAGGTGGTCCGGGATATCCGCAGCCCCAGCGCTCCGACCAGCATCGTGACCAGGACGACGACGGCGACCGCGGTCAGCGCGTACGTCTGGTTCACCGGTCGGTCCTTCGGAGGAGGGCAGGGGCGACCGGAGTCTATGCATGAGCGCTGACCGGGCAACAGGCTCGATTCGGACCCCGGGGGTCCGGGTGGGTCAGGTCACCGGGTCGCGGCGCTCCGCGCAGTCGCGCAGGGCGATCTCCAGCTCCACGTACGACTCCTCCGCGCGCCGGAAGGCCAGCGTCAGGGCCGCCTCCGCGCGCGGCGGCAGCTGCTCGCGGACGCCCTCGCGGGCCTCGTACAGGACGTCCGCCCAGCGGGCGGCCGCGCTGCGCAGCCGGGCCAGCAACGCCTCGGCCTCGACGGGGCCGGCGGGCGCGGCACGCGGCAGGCCGCTCAGGGCGTCGACCAGCGCCTGGATCTCGGACATCGCGCTCCTCCCGCGCCGGAAGATCCACGATAGGCGGCGGCGGGGGCGCGGGCCGCCGTGCACGGCCCCGGTGCGGCCGACGGCTCCGGCGGATCGCCGTACGCCCCGCGCGGCACGACGAACGGCGCCCGGGCGCGCCGGACGGTCGGAGCTGGGACCTGAGGGAGCTGACGACCCGAAGGGTCTTCGTCTCAGCCCGTGGCCTGACGCATCAGCAGGTCCCGCAGCTCCCGCGCGTGCCTGCGGCTGACCGGGAGCTCCGCCGCCCCCACCCGGACCGTGGTGGTGCCGGCGTCCATCCGCAGCTCGTCGATCCGGGACAGCGCCACCAGATGGCGGCGGTGGATCCGTACGAACCCGCGCGCGGCCCAGCGTTCCTCCAGCGTGGACACGGGGATGCGGACCAGATGGCTGCCCTCGTCGGTGTGCAGGCGGGCGTAGTCGCCCTGCGCCTCGACGTAGGTGATGTCGGCGATCGCCACGAAGCGGGTCACCCCGCCCAGTTCGACGGCGATCTGGTCCGGGACCCGGTCGGCGACGGCGCCGGCCGGGCGCCGCGGCGCCGTCGTGGCGAGCGGGCCCGCCGCGCCCGTGGCCGGGGGCTCCTCGGCCCGGTCCAGCTGGACGCAGGCCCGCCGGACCGCCTCGGCCAGCCGCTCCGGACGCACGGGCTTGAGCACGTAGTCCACGGCCTTCAGGTCGAAGGCCTGTACGGCGAAACCCTCGTGGGCGGTCACGAACACGATCAGCGGCGGCCGCGCGAACCCGGCCAGCAGCCGGGCGATGTCCAGCCCGGTCAGCCCGGCCATGTGGATGTCGAGGAAGACCACGTCGATGCCGTCGGAGCCGTCCGGGCCCGACTCCAGAGCCCGGGTGATCCGGCGCAGGGCCTCCGTGGCGTCCGAGGCCCCCTCCGCGCTGCGCACCCGGGGGTCCGAGCGCAGCAGGTAGAGGAGTTCCTCCAGGAGCGGCTTCTCGTCGTCGACGGCCAGTACGCGCAGCATGCGCCCGAGTCTAGATATCCCTTACCCCGGGCGGTACGGGCAGCACGGGCGCGGCCCCCGCCCCGGGGGAGGTAGGGCAGGGGCCGCGCGGCCGTGGTGGGGGGCGGGAGGGGCGGGTCGGGAGGGCGGGGGTGGCTACTGGACGGTGATGAGCTTGCCGTCGGGGGCGACGGCGTACCAGGTGCCGCCCACGCCCTGGCCGTTGACGTCACCGGGCTTCTTGTCGCCGGTGAAGGTGTAGACGGGCCAGCAGTCGACGGTCTGCTGCTTCTTGCCGTCCGGGCGGTCCAGGACCAGGTAGTTGCGCTCGGTGATGCCCTTGGCGTCGGCCTTGTCCACCGGGGGGACGACCGGCCACTTGGCCAGGCAGTCCCCGACGCACTTGGAGACCATCGGCCACGCGGTGTCCGGCTTGAACCGGTAGACGGTCATGCCCGCGCCGTCGACGATGTGCTCACCCAGCTTGGGGTCCTTCGCCACGGACAGCGCCGCACCCGCCCCGGCCGCACCACCCGGGGCCGCACCACCCGGGGCCGCACCGCCCGGGGCCGCACCACCGGGGGCCGCACCGCCCGGAGCAGTACCGCCGGCGGCCGCGGCCGGCTTCGCCGCCTTCTTGCCGTCCGGCGCGAACGCGAACCACACCCCGCCGACGCCCTGACCGTTGAAGTCGCCCGCCTTGGCGTCCTTGGCGAAGCGGTACGCGGGCCAGCCGGCCACCGTCAGCTGCTTCGTGCCGTCACCGCGCACCACCTCGCCCAGCAGCGCCGGGTCCATGCCCGCCGTCGCGGTGACGTCGCCCGCGGCGACCACCGGCCAGGTCCGCGCGCAGTCCCCCTCGCAGGTCGACTTCGACGGCTGGGCCGTGTCCTTGTCGAAGCGGTAGAGGGTCAGACCGGCGCTGTCGGTGAGGACCTGGCCGAGCTGCTCACTGGCGGCGACCGCCAGCTGCCCCGCGGGCTCGCCCGCCGCCGGTCCGCCGTCGGCGGCCGCCGGGGCCTGGGAGGCGGCTGCGGCCGGTGTGGTCGTGTAGCCGGTCTTGCCGTCCGACGAGCCGCAGGCCGTCGCCGCGAGGACGACGGTGATCGCGGCCGCGGCAAGGGTGGTCCCGCGCTTGATGCCCATCTTGATCTCTCCCACGTGTGGTGTCCCGTCGCACCCGCCGTCCTGGCGGCGCCGACTCTGCCCAGGACACGCCGCGAGGGGAGACACCTGTTCACATGGGACGGTGTGGGCTGTTTCACTCAGTCCGCATCGAACCCGGCCCGCCGCAGAGCCGTGGCCACAGCGAGGCCGAGGACCCGGTGTCCCTCGTCGTTGGGGTGCAGCCCGTCCGCGAGGTGCTCGGGAGCGAGCAGGTCCCTGCCCGGGAGGAGGGCCAGCCGGTCGTCCCCGGCGGCGATCCGCTCCCGGACGGCCCGCTCCATCGCGTCGCGCAGGGCGCCCAGGGTGGCACCGAGCTTGTTCGGCGCGCGCTCGGCGTCGGGCCGCAGGACGGGGGAGAGCAGCAGGAGGGGTGTCCGCGGGTGCCCCTGCCGCACCAGTTCGAGGAACGCGCGCGTGGTCTCGTACAGCAGGGGCGCCGAAAAGGGCACCCGGGACCAGCAGTTGGTGCCGAAGGCGAGGGTGAGGACGTCGGCGGGCAGGCCCGCGAGCTGTTCGGCCGTGGCGAGTTCGCCGCGCGCGGCGCCCGCGTAGCCGAGGTTGACGGTGTCCCAGCCGAGCGCGCGGCCGGTGACCGCGGGCCAGCCGTGCGCGGGGCGGGTGGACCACCAGCCCTCGGTGATGGAGTCGCCGTGCACGACCCACCGCGGGGCGGGCGGCGCCGGTGTGAGGGTGCCGCCGATCCCGCGCACCGCGAGGACCAGCGGGGACTGGGTCTCGGGCAGGTGGAGGGTGAACGGGCCGTGGCCGCCGCCCAGGCCGATCCGCACCACGGCCTCGGCGGCCGGGTCGGTGAGCACCTCGGTGACCAGCCCGTGCCGGTCCCACAGCGCGAAGGCGTGGGCGAGGTCGCGCAGGGCGTCGGTGGGGCCGGGCACGGCCGCCCGGTAGCGGACCTCCACGGCCCGCGCGGTCTCGGTGGTGAACTCCAGGCGGACCCCGATGGGCAGCGTGGAGCGCTCGCCGGTGTCCCAGGGCAGCCGCATGGTGTCCGCCGGGTCGGCCCGCACCGGGCGCCCCTCGTGCAGCCAGGCGACCCCGCGCAGGAAGGGCAGCGGATCCTGCCACCGTGCGCCGGTGCCGCCCTCGGTGCCGCCCTCGGTGCCGCCCTCGGTGCCGCCTTCGGTGGTGTCGGTGCCCTCGGCGCCGTCCGTGCTGTCGGCCCTCACTCTTCGCCTCCGCTCGTCGGATACGGGAACGTCACGCCGACGCCCGTCGTCGATCACCCGCGTCTGCCCCGTCACGCACGCGGGCAGCGTTTCACCTGTCCGGATCCCTCACGGCACGCTGCGGCAGTTCTGACGCTCTGTCAAGAACGATGGTTTTCGGCGGTCTGCGCAGCGATCGATCATCCGTACGCAACAAAGGACCATCTAGGACAGATCCGCGCAACGATCGTGCGCCAATGTGCAAGGATGGTGCATTACGGGCGGTATCACTCAGCTCGTAGGCTCACTCGCTGTACGTGGAGTGGCGCGGATCGCCTGCTCGGCGGTCCGCCATGCTCAGGCCCTTCCTTCGTCGGGCCCTGTCCTGCTCCGGACCGTCGCGGTCGACGCCTCATCCCCGACCTCCCCGATCCGCAGTGACAAGGAGTCCCCTCGTGCTCGACCACGGCCAGGCGCCGCCGCTCGCTTCCGAGTCCCCCCGGCCCCTCAACCCGCTGCTGCGCCGCAAGCCGGTGGAGCAGCTGGTGTCCGAGGGCGGCCAGGGTGAGGGCGGGGCGCTCAAGCGCTCGCTCACCATGTGGCAGCTGACCATGATCAGCATCGGCGCGACCCTGGGCACCGGCATCTTCGTCGTCCTCGGCGAGGCCACCCCGATCGCCGGCCCGGCCGTCTGGATCGCCTTCATCCTCGCGGGCCTGACCGCCCTGTTCTCGGCGCTCTCCTACGCCGAGCTGGCGGGCTCGATCCCCGTCTCGGGCTCCTCGTACTCGTACGCCTACGCCACCATGGGCGAGCTCATAGCCTGGGTCTGCGGCTGGTGCCTGGTCCTGGAGTACGGCGTCTCGGTCGCGGCGGTCGCAGTCGGCTGGGGCCAGTACCTCAACGAGCTGCTCGACGGCACGCTCGGCATCACCATCCCCGAGGGCTTCTCCGCCCCGCTGGGCGAGGGCGGCTACATCAACATGCCCGCCCTGGTCGTCGTGCTGCTCTGCATGGTCTTCCTGCTGCGCGGGACGAAGGAGAGCGCGCGGATCAACTCGATCATGGTCGCGGTCAAGATCGTCACGCTGGTGCTCTTCATCGTCATCGGCTTCATGGGCATCAAGGCCGGCAACTACACCCCGCTGGCCCCGCTCGGCGTCACCGCCATCGGTACGGCCGCCTCGATGCTGTTCTTCTCGTACATCGGTTTCGACGCCGCCTCCACCGCCGGTGAGGAAGCCAAGAACCCGAAGAGGGACCTGCCCCGCGCGATCATGCTCTCGCTGCTGATCGTCACCGCGCTGTACTGCCTGGTCGCCGTCGTCGCCGTCGGCGCCATGCCGTGGCAGGACTTCGAGGGCAGCGAGGCCGCCCTGGCCCAGATCATGGAGAACGTCACCGGGAACGCCTTCTGGAGCGTCGTCCTCGCCGCCGGCGCGGTCGTCGCCATCGCCAGCGTCGTCTTCGCCGTGCTCTACGGCCAGACCCGCATCCTGTTCGCGATGGCCCGTGACGGTCTGATGCCGAAGGCCTTCGCCAAGGTCGACGAGAAGACCGGCACGCCGAAGGCCAACACGATCATCGTCTGCCTCTTCTGCGGTCTGCTCGCCGCGTTCATCCCGCTGGGTGAACTGGCCAACGCCACCAGCATCGGCACGCTCTTCGCCTTCGGCCTGGTCAACGTGGCCGTCGTCATCCTGCGCTACACCCGCCCGGAGATGAACCGCACCTTCAAGGTCGCCCTCTTCCCGGTCACCCCGATCGTGGGCTTCATCCTCTGCGCGTACCTGATGCTGACGCTGCCGGGAATCACCTGGCTGGTCTTCGGTGGCTGGATGGCGGTCGGGCTCGTGATCTACTTCTTCTACGGCATGCGCCGCTCCAGCCTGGCCACTGTGGCCGCCGTGACCGACCCGGTCGCGGAGGCCGCTGAACAGAAGTGATCCACCCCCCGTGCGACTGAACGATCTCGACGAACGCATCGTGCACGCCCTCGCCGAGGACGCCCGCCGCTCCTACGCGGACATCGGCTCCGAGGTCGGGCTCTCCGCCCCCGCCGTGAAGCGGCGCGTGGACCGGCTGCGCGCCGAAGGCGCCATCACCGGCTTCACCGTGCGCGTGGATCCCGCGGCCATGGGCTGGGAGACCGAGGGTTTCATCGAGATCTACTGTCGGCACAACACCTCGCCGGACGACATCCGGCGAGGACTGGAGCGCTACCCCGAGGTGGTGTCCGCGTCGACCGTCACCGGCGACGCGGACGCCCTCGTCCAGATCTTCGCCTCGGACATGCGGCACTTCGAGCGGGTCCTGGAGCGCATCGCGGGCGAGCCCTTCGTGGAACGCACCAAGTCGGTCCTCGTGCTCTCCCCGCTGCTCCGCCGCTTCACCTCGGGAGCCCCGGCCTAGTCCTGCCGGGGAGGGCCGGCTCAGCCGCCGGTCCGGGCCGCGACGCGCGCCGGGGCGAGGAGCTCCTGGCGCTCCTCCTCCGTCAGGCCGCCCCAGACGCCGAAGCGCTCGCGGGTGCGCAGCGCGTGCTCCAGGCAGGCCGCCCGGACCGGGCAGCCCGCGCACACCCGCTTGGCGGCGGCGTCCCGCTCCTTGCGGTCCTCGCTGCGCTCGCCGGCGGGATGGAAGAACCGGCCGGACCCCAGGTTCCGGCAGGCCGCCCGGGACTGCCACTGCCAGAAGTGGTGCGCGGCGCCGGGCAGATGGGAGACGTCGGTCATGGCAGTTCCTTTCCGTGGGTTGCACCGCGTCTGACCGCTGGACGTCCCGTGAAACCCCATCACGGCCGACGGTCTCGTGATGCGGACCACCCTTCGGCCCGCGAGACTCCTGCCGAGGCCGGACGCGCCCGCCTTCTTGACGGCCCCCGACCCCGCCAGGAGACTGCGGTGGACGCGTACGGGACAGGACGGGGGCGAGGCACCGGTGAATCCGGCGTGGACGGCGGACGCAGCCGCCGTGACCCCCCAGCCCCTATGGAGCCCCCAGCCCCTACGGAGCCCCCGGCCCACCCCCACCCCACGGCGCTGGTGGCTCACCCGGCGCCTGCACATCGACCTCCTGCGCGTGTGCAGCGCCTTCGGCCGCCGCGGCTGACTCCTCGCACCGACGATTGCCCCCGACGGGCGCGCACCGCGCCGCCCGGGGGCACCGCCCTGCCCAGGCCCCTCCGCGCCGCCCCAGGAGAGTCATGTCGCACACCGTCCTGCCCCGCACCGGCCCGGCCCCCGCCCCGCGCGGCCGCATCGGGGCCGGGTTCTCCCCGGTCCCGCACCGCTACCACCTCTACCTCCGCGCCGGCTGTCCGCGCTCCCTGCGCGTGCGCGCCGCCCTCGCCCTGCTGGGCCTGGAGGACTCCGTCCGCGCCACCCTCCTCGACGCGGACGCCGCAGCGGACGGGTACGGCGCCCTGCGCCGGGCCTACGAGGCCGCCGGCCACCACTTCGACGGCACGCTGACCGTCCCGGCGCTCGTCGACACCTGGAGCGGCCGCGTGGTCTCCGATCACACCCCCGACATCCTCGACGACCTGCGATTCCTGGGCGCCCACCCGGCCTTCCGCACGGCTTCCCAGGAGGGGCCCCGAGGGGCCGCGGAGGGCCCGTAGCGGTCCCCGCGCAACGAATCACCGTCCCCGCCGCAGAACACGCAACGAATCGATGCGCGCAGCGCAACGGTCACGGCTTGTCCGGGTCGAACGCGTAAACGTACCGTTTTACGACCCCACCCCATCCGTCACAGAGGACCGCCCATGCCCCCGCTGCGCACCGCCCTCCTCCAGAGCTCGGGAGTGCTCGGCGACACCGCCGAGAACCTCAAGGCGCTCGACGAGGCCGCAGCGCGCGCCGCACAGAGCGGGGCCAGGCTCCTCGTGACCTCGGAGATGTTCCTGACCGGCTACGCGCTGGACCTCCAGGACATCCCCGGGCTCGCCGAACCGGCCGACGGCCCGTCCGCCGTCGCCATCGGCGAGATCGCCCGGCGCCACGGCGTCGCCGTCCTGTACGGCTACCCCGAACGGGCGGGCACAGCGGACGAGGCGGGCGAGACGGGCGGCGCGGTGTTCAACGCGGCGCAGCTGATCGGCCCCGACGGGGTCCGGCTCGCGAACTACCGCAAGACCCACCTCTTCGGCTGCTTCGAACAGGACGCCTTCACCCCCGGCGACACCCCCGTCGTCCAGGCGGACCTCGACGGCCTCCGCATCGGCATCATGATCTGCTACGACGTGGAGTTCCCCGAGAACGTCCGGGCGCACGCGCTCGCCGGCACCGACCTCCTCCTGGTGCCGACCGCGCAGATGCACCCGTTCCAGTTCGTGGCCGAACAGCTCGTCCCCGTACGGGCCTTCGAGAACCAGATGTACATCGCGTACGTCAACCGCACCGGCCCGGAAGGCGAGTTCGAGTTCATCGGACTCAGCTGCCTGGCGAGCCCCGACGGGGTCACCCGGACCCGGGCCGGCCGCGGCGAGGAGCTGGTGTTCGGCGAGGCCGACCCCGAGCTGCTGGCGGCATCCCGCGAGACCAATCCCTACCTGCGCGATCGCCGCCCCGGGCTCTACGCCTCCCTCGTCTAAGCCCCCCTCTTTCCCCAGCTCAGCCGCAAGGCCGCAAGGAGACGTACCCCCATGACGTCCACGGTGCCCACCACCGCCGTTCCGCACAGTGACGGACAGCCGCCGATCACCATGTTCGGCCCGGACTTCCCGTACGCCTACGACGACTTCCTCGCCCACCCGGCGGGCCTGGGCCAGATACCCGCGACCGAGCTCGGCACCGAGGTCGCCGTCATCGGCGGCGGTCTGTCGGGCATCATCTCGGCGTACGAGCTGATGAAGATGGGCCTGAAGCCCGTCGTCTACGAGGCCGACCAGATCGGCGGCCGCCTGCGCACCGTCGGCTTCGAGGGCGCCGGCACCGAGGAGCTCACCGCGGAGATGGGCGCGATGCGCTTCCCGCCGTCCTCCACGGCCCTGCAGCACTACATCGACCTCGTCGGCCTGGTCACGGAGCCCTTCCCGAACCCGCTGGCCGAGGCCACCCCCTCGACCGTCGTGGACCTCAAGGGCGAGACGCACTACGCCGAGACCATCGCCGACCTCCCGCAGGTCTACCGCGACGTGGCCGCCGCGTGGAACGCCTGCCTGGACGAGGGCGCCGACTTCTCCGACATGAACACCGCGATGCGCGAGCGGGACGTCCCGCGCATCCGCGAGATCTGGGCCAAGCTCGTCGAGAAGCTCGACGACGAGACCTTCTACGGCTTCCTCTGCAAGTCCGAGGCCTTCCAGTCCTTCCGCAAGCGCGAGATCTTCGGCCAGGTCGGCTTCGGCACGGGCGGCTGGGACACCGACTTCCCGAACTCCATCCTGGAGATCCTGCGCGTCGTCTACACCGAGGCCGACGACCACCACCGCGGCATCGTGGGCGGCTCCCAGCAGCTCCCGCTGCGCCTGTGGGAGCGCGAGCCCGAGAAGATCGTCCACTGGGCCCAGGGCACGTCCCTGTCCTCGCTCCACGACGGCACCCCGCGCCCCGCGGTGACCCGCCTGCACCGCACGGCCGGCAACCGCATCACGGTCACCGACGCCTCCGGCGACATCCGTACCTACCGTGCCGCGATCTTCACCGCCCAGTCCTGGATGCTCCTGTCCAAGATCGAGTGCGACGACACGCTGTTCCCGATCGACCACTGGACGGCGATCGAGCGCACCCACTACATGGAGTCCAGCAAGCTCTTCATCCCCGTCGACCGGCCGTTCTGGCTCGACAAGGACGAGGAGACGGGCCGCGACGTCATGTCGATGACCCTCACGGACCGCATGACCCGCGGCACGTACCTGCTGGACAACGGCCCGGACAAGCCCGCCGTCATCTGCCTCTCGTACACGTGGTGCGACGACAGCCTGAAGTGGCTGCCGCTGTCCGCGAACGAGCGGATGGAGGTCATGCTGAAGTCCCTCGGCGAGATCTACCCGAAGGTCGACATCCGCCGCCACATCATCGGCAATCCGGTGACCGTGTCCTGGGAGAACGAGCCCTACTTCATGGGCGCGTTCAAGGCCAACCTCCCGGGTCACTACCGCTACCAGCGGCGCCTGTTCACCCACTTCATGCAGGACCGCCTCCCCGAGGACAAGCGCGGCATCTTCCTCGCCGGTGACGACATCTCCTGGACGGCCGGCTGGGCCGAGGGCGCGGTCCAGACCGCCCTGAACGCCGTCTGGGGCGTCATGCACCACCTCGGCGGCTCCACCGACGCCACCAACCCGGGCCCGGGCGACGTCTACGACGACATCGCCCCGGTCGAACTCCCCGAGGACTGACCCCTCCTCTGCCCCCTCCCCGGGCCCAAGATCACGGGCCGCCCCCGCGCGAGCAGCGCGGAGGCGGCCCGTTCTCATGCTCGGCGCCGCCGGATCACAGCAGGCGGGCCGCGGACGCGGCCCGGACGGGGGTCAGTAGGCAGCGGCCGACCAGGCCGACGCCCGAGTCGAGGGACCGCGTGAACTCCTGCGCCAGGTCGGGGGAGCGGCGCAGGCTCCACAGCAGGCGGGCCGCGGCCCAGGCACCCGAATGGGCGCGGTCCAGGCTCCACGAGCCGAGCAGGTGGGTCAGCGGGTCGGCGATCTCCAGCAGGTCCGGACCCGGCATCAGGTCCTCGCGGATGTGCTCCTCCAAGGCGACCAGGGTGTCGCCGACCCGCTCGAAGTCCGCCTCAAGGGCCCGCGGTTCACAGTCCAGGGCGTGGCAGGTGGCCACCACCGCCAGCGCCAGGTCATGGCCGATGTGCGCGTTGATCCCGGCCAGCGCGTGCTGGAGCGGACGCACCCCCGGATGGCGGCGGTACTGCAGCAGCGGGCGCCAGCAGGCCGGCGGCCGGTCCGCCTCCACCGCCGCCAGGTAGCGCTCCGCGAAGCGGGCGCTCAGCACCGACGCCCTGCGGGGCGCGGGGAAACCCCCGTGGGAGATGCGCTCGTACAGCGCCTGCGTCACCGTCAGGTAGACCCGGTTGAAGACGGCGACACCGTCCTGCGCGGGGAGCCGCTCGTCCAGGGCGCGCATCCGCGCCAGCACCGCTTCCATGGGGGCAGGGTCGCAGGCGCCGCCGCCGATCCGGGGAACTTGGCCGTACGCTTCCCCGGTTCGGGCGAAGCGGCGTCAACCGCGCTTGTCCCCGGTGGCCGTGTCGTCGTAGGAGCTGGCCCCCGCGTCGAGCGGGGGCTCCCGCCGCTTGAGGTGCGCGGGGGCGAAGAACCGCAGCGCGTGGTAGCCGGTGATCACCACGATCGTGCCCAGGGCGATGCCGCCGAGCTCGAAGCTGTCCGTGATCCGCAGCGTGACGCCGCCGACGCCGATGATGATGCCCGCCGCGGCCGGCACCAGGTTGAGCGGATTGCGCAGGTCCACCCGGCCGTTGATCCAGATCTGGGCGCCGAGCAGGCCGATCATCCCGTACAGGATGACGGTGATGCCGCCGAGGACCCCGCCCGGGATCGCGGCGACGACCGCGCCGAACTTGGGGCAGAGCCCGAAGAGCAGGGCGAAGCCGGCCGCCGCCCAGTAGGCCGCCGTGGAGTAGACCCGGGTGGCCGCCATGACGCCGATGTTCTCGGAGTACGTGGTGTTGGGCGGGCCGCCGACCGCCGTGGACAGCATGGACGCGGCGCCGTCGGCCGCGATGGCCGTCCCCAGCTGGTCGTCGAGGGGGTCGCCGGTCATCTCGCCGACGGCCTTGATGTGCCCGGCGTTCTCGGCGATCAGCGCGATCACCACGGGCAGCGCGATCAGGATCGCCGACCACTCGAACTGCGGCGCATGGAAGGACGGCAGCCCGATCCAGTCCGCCCGGGAGACCGCGGACAGGTCGAGGCGCCAGTGGTCGACGGCCTCGGCCCCGCCCATGGAGGAGTGGATCCGGCCGAAGACCCGGTCGAGCACCCAGGACAGCCCGTACCCGAAGAGCAGCCCGAGGAAGATCGCGATGCGCGACCAGAACCCGCGCAGACAGACCACGGCCAGCCCCGTGAACAGCATGACCAGCAGCGCCGTCCACTGGTCCTGCGGGAAGTACGTGCTCGCCGTCACCGGCGCCAGGTTGAAGCCGATCAGCATCACCACCGCGCCCGTCACCACCGGCGGCATGGCCGCGTGGATGATGCGGGCGCCGAATCGCCGGACGGCCAGCCCCGACAGGAACAGCGCCGCGCCGACGACGAAGACGGCGCCGGTGACGACCGCGCTGTCCCCGCCCGACGCCCGGATGGCCGCCGCGACGCCGACGAAGGACAGCGAACAGCCGAGGTAGGACGGGACCCGGCCGCGCGTCGCGAGGAGGAAGATCACCGTGGCGACACCGGACATCATGATGGCCAGGTTCGGGTCCAGGCCCATCAGGACCGGCGCGACGAAACTGGCGCCGAACATCGCCACGACGTGCTGGGCCCCCAGCCCCGCGGTCCGCGGCCACGACAGCCGCTCGTCCGGCCGCACCACCGCCCCGGGGGCGGGGGTCCGCCCGTCTCCGTGCAGGGTCCAGCCCACGCCGAGGCGCATCTTCCACTCCACTTCTCCGGAGGACCATGCTCCGGCGGATCACACATCGAAGCCGCAGCGCCAGGGGTGCGGCTGCGGCCAGTCGACAGGTTACGGCCGAGTATCGGCAGTATCGGTGGTATCAGGCGTATCGGCAGGTTCGTCCCGGTGGGGCGGGCCTGCCTTCCCCGTAGCCTGCCCCACCGGCGGCCGCGGTCGCAGCACGGCCGCGCCCGCGGTCAGCGCGAAGGCCAGCAGGGTGACCAGGCCGAACGACACCACCAGCGAGGTCGCGTCGGCCACCGCGCCGATCGCCGACGGCGCGATCAGACCCGAGGTGTACGTGATCGTCGCGACACCGGCGATGGCCTGCGCCGGGGACGGCCCGCTGCGCGCCGCCGCCGCGAAGGCCAGCGGGACCACCACGGCGATGCCCAGCCCGATCATCCCGAAGCCGGCCAGCGCCGCCGCCGGATGAGCGGCCGTCACCACGAGCACCCCACCCGCGGTGGCCAGTACGCCGCCCGCGCGGACCGTGCGCACCGCCCCGAACCGGTCCACCACCCGGTCACCGGCCAGCCGCGCCACGGCCATGGTGAGCGCGAAGGCGGTGGTGGAGGCGGCCGCCAGGCCGGCGTCCGTGTCCAGGACGTCCCGCAGGTAGACCGCCGACCAGTCCAGGCTCGCGCCCTCGGCGAAGACCGCGCAGAACCCGATGGCGCCGATGAACAGGGCCGATTTCGGGGGCAGCGCGAAGTGCGGCGGAGCCGGCGCCTCCTGGTCGCTCCGGAGGTCCAGCACCCCCCGTACGGCGACCAGCCCGGCCGCGGTGAGGGACAGCGCGGCGATCAGGTGGTGCAGCCGGGCATCGGCCCCCAGGTGCGCGGCGACCGTGCCGGCGGCCGAGCCGAGCAGGGCGCCCACGCTCCACATGCCGTGCAGCGAGGACATGACCGAGCGGCCCAGACGGTTCTCGGTCTCCACGCCGAGCGCGTTCATCGCCACGTCCGACATCCCGGAGGTGGCCCCGTAGACGAAGAGCGCCAGACAGAGGGTGGGCAGGTTCGGGGCGAGGCTCGGGAGGATGAGGGAGAGCGTCCACATCGACAGCAGCACCCGCAGCGCCGGGCGCGCGCCGAACCGGTGGTTGACCCGCCCCGCCAGCGGCATCGCGAGCGCCGCGCCCAGGGCGGGGAAGGCGAGGGCGAGGCCCAGGGTGCCCGCGCCGAGCTGGGCGTGGTCCTGGATCCAGGGGATGCGGGTGGCGAAGGAGCCGGTGACGGCGCCGTGGGCGCAGAAGACGGCGGCGATGGCGAAGCGGGCGTGGCGCAGGCGCGCCGGGCTGAGGTCGGGTTCCCCGGTCATGCCGATAAACTATCAGGGAGCCTGCCTGATAGATGATGTCCTGACTCCCTAGGATGGGCGCTGTGACTCCAGCCTCCACCCCGGTGACGAATCCGGTGACCTCTCCGTCGTTGCCGCCGTCGTTGCCGGTCGCGCCGTTGTCCGCCTCGCCGTCGTCCGCCTTGCCCTCGCCCGCCTCGCCGAGCACGGCTCGGGCGCTGAACGACCGGCTCGCCCTGGAACTCCTCCAGGAACACGGCCCCCTGACGGCCACCCAGCTGAAGGCCTTGACCGGCCTCTCGCGGCCCTCCGTGGCCGACCTCGTCGACCGGCTCACCGGGGCCGGGCTGATCGAGGTCGCCGGGGAGTCCGGCGCGCAGAGGCGCGGCCCCAACGCCAAGCTGTACGGGATCGTCGCCGGGCGCGCCCACCTGGCCGCCCTGGACGTACGGACCGACCGGGTCACCGCCGTCGTCACCGACCTGCTCGGCCACCCCCTGGCCGAGGCCGCCCTGCCCGTCGGCGCGCCGCAGGACGCGGTGGCGGTCCTGCTGGACACCGCCCGCCGGGCCGGGGCCGGCGCCCTGCACACCGTGGTCGTCGGCGCGCCGGGCCTGGTGTCGCCCGCCACCGGCGAACTGCGCGACACCACCGGTCTGCCCGGCTGGCACCGCGACCTGGTGGGCGCCCTCCAGCGCGGCCTGTCCGCCGTGGTGGTCGTCGAGAACGAGACCAACCTGGCGGCCCTCGCCGAGCAGCGCCTGGGCGTGGCCCGCGACCTGGACTCCTTCGTCCTGCTGTGGCTCGGCGCGGGTGTGGGCGCGGGGGTGGTCCTGGACGGCCGGCTGCGGCGGGGCGCCTCCGGCGGGGCGGGCGAGATCGGCTTCCTGCCCGTGCCGGGCACCGGCGGACTGCCCTCGGCGGCCGACTGCGGGGGCGGGTTCCACGCGCTGGTGGGCCGGGAGGCCGTGACGGCGCTGGCACGCGAGTACGGCTTCGCGGGCTCGGCGGAGGAGGCCGCGGCCGGGGGCGCGGGGGAGGCGTTCCTCGAAGCCCTGGCCGAGCGGCTCGCGTTGGGGGCCGCGGCGGCCGCGGCGATCCTGGACCCGGGCTGCGTGGTCCTGGCGGGCGAGCTGGGCCGCGCGGGCGGGGCGGCGTTGGCGGCCCGGGTCGCGCATCGGCTGGCCGGGCTGACGCCCGTTCCGACGGAGGTCCGGGCCACGGAGCTCGGTGACCCGGCGGTTCTGGCGGGTGGGCGGTTGGCTGCGCGGGAGGCGGCGCAGGCGGTGCTGTTCGCTCCGGCGGCTTCGGCTGTTGTGTGAGGGGGCCTGGCGGCGCGGGGGGGGCCGGGGCCGGGGCCGGGGCCGGGCTGCGGGCCCGGCTGCGGGGCCGGTCGCGACGGGGCCGGGTGCGCGCCGGGGTGTCTCCTCGGGCGCCGAACGGTTCGGGGGGTCGGGAGGTGCGGCGGTGGCGCGTTCGACGCCCTGCGGGGACACCCCGCCACACACCCGGCCCCGTCGCGACCGGCGGTGGTGTCCGGTGCGGCCTGCGTTTTCCTCCAGGGCCCCCGGGGGTACGTCGGCACACGCCCGACCCCGTCGGGGAGGGGCGTGCGGCCGGGGCCCGGTGGCCGATTGGCCACCGGGGACTCAGGTGGTCAGCAGGTGCCCTGGTCCTTCCAGACGCCCCACTCGCCCGTGGTGCCGGGCTCCTCGTTCTGCGTCCACCACTGGGCCTTCCAGGTGTGGCCCTTGTGGGAGACGAGGCTGCCGGTGTTGTAGACGGTGCCCGCCACGTAGGCCGGGGTGGTGCAGGTTCCGCCCGTGGGGGGAGGGGTGGTCGGCGGGGTCGTGGTCTGGCCGCCCGGTTCCACCAGGGTGGTGCCCCGTGCCAGGTCGCCGGCCAGGGCGTAGGTGGTGCCGGAGATGGTCACCGTCCAGTTGGAGGGCGTGGACACCGGCAGGTAGTAGTTGAACGCCAGGTCGACCGAGGCACCCGGGGCCAGCGTCTGCCAGGCCGGGAGCTTCAGGGAGACCCGCTGGAAGTCGCCCTTGAGGCCGCCGACGTTGGGGCCGGTGTGGCCGCTGCTGATCACCTTCGTGCCGAAGCCGGACTGGTCCGAGGCGTTGTTCGGGGCGGAGGTGCCGTAGTCGAACTGGAACTCGGTGCCGCCGGGCAGCGTGGTGCGCGTGTTGTTGGTGATCCGCAGCTTCGGGGTGAGCGGGTAGTTGGAGTCGCCCAGCTTGAACTCGGTGAACTCCGTCTTGACGTCCACGGCCTGGGCGGGCAGGGCCGCGCCGGCCTTCTTCGCGCCGTACGGGGTGGCCGCCTTGAACTTGTCGTACATCAGGGAGGTGAGCGTGGCGCCGCTCTCGTACTGGCCCTTGGCCGCGTTGTACGCGTAGTCGCCCGCCAGCTCCCAGACCATCGTGCCGCCGATGCCCTTGTTGACCACGTAGTCGGCCTTGGCGGCCACCGACTGCTCGTCCTCGGTCGAGAGGAAGACCTTCTTCTCGGCGTTCCACAGCCACGGCGCCGCCAGGGTGGAGTCGTACTTGCGGACGTAGGTGCCGGTCAGCGTGGTGTTCGCCGGGAAGCCGTACTTGGTGACGTAGTCGCCGACGACCCCCTTCTCCAGGTTCTTGGCGTGCCACATCGGGTTGGAGCCGGCCGGGGACTCGGCCCCGTTGGTGTCCTTGTCGTGCCACAGGTTGTCGATGCCGACCGCGCCGTCACCGCACTTGGTCAGGCCCGCCCCGGCCGGGCAGGTGGTCGCGGGGGCCTTGCCCCACAGACCGTCCGTGCCGCCCTGCACGTTCTTGAAGCCGCGGGTGTAGTACGGCAGGCCGATGTTGATGCGGCCTCCCGGCATCGAGCCGCGGAAGTAGTGGTACGCCCAGTCGGTGTTCAGGTAGCCGATGCCGCCGTACTGGGAGGTGGAGTAGACGCCCGCGGCGGCCAGTTCCCCGTCCTTGCCGTCGTCGAACAGCGAGGCGTTGGGGCCGACGTGCTCGTTCCAGGCGCCGTGCAGGTCGTAGGACATGATGTTGACGTAGTCCAGGTACTTCTGCACCTGGAACGTCTCCATGCCGCGCAGCAGGTAGCCGGAGGAGGGGGCGGCGACGGAGAGCAGGTAGTGCTTGCCGTCGGCGGCGCCCGCGCGGTCGAGCTTCTCGCGCAGGGACTTCATCAGGGCCGCGTAGCCCTGGACCAGGCCGGCGCGGCGGGCGTTGGACAGCTGCCAGTCCAGGGGGTTGCCCGCGTCCTTCATGGTGGTCGGGTACTCGTAGTCGATGTCGACGCCGTTGAACCCGTACGTGCGGATGAACGCGACGGAGGAGTCGGCGAAGGTGTCGATGCCGGCCTGGTTGACGGAGCCGTCGGCGTTGGTGGCCATGGAGTAGAAGCCGCCGGAGGCGACCCGCTTGCCGTCGTCGCCGAAGTAGCCGCCGGTCTCCGCCCAGCCGCCGACCGAGATGAGGGTCTTGACGTTCGGGTGCTGCTTCTTGAACTTCGTCAGCTGGTTGAAGTGGCCCTTGTACGGGAGGGCCGGGTCCATCTCGGCGCCCGCGACGCCCGGCCAGGTCATCCCGGTGGCGGCGTTGTTCGCGTTGTCGGAGCCGACCGAGATCTTGTTGTCGGCGCCCACGTGGGCGAAGGCGTAGTTCAGGTGGGTGACCTTGGGCCACGGGATGTCGTGGGCGAGGTAGGCGGGGGCGCCGTCCTTGCCGGTGCGCCAGCCGGTGAAGTATCCGATGACGCGACGCTGGTGGTCGGCGCCCATCTTCTCGCGGCCCTCGGCGTCGTAGACCGAGCAGTACGGGACGTCGACGCCGGCCGTCTTGTAGAGCCCGTCGGGGCGACAGCTCTCGTGGTCGGCGGCGTGCGAGACGCCCGCCGAGAGCCCGCCCAGCAGCAGTCCGGCGATTGCGGCGCCGGATGCCAGGAGCATCGCTCTCGAACGTGTGGGGGACGGCATGGTGCCTCCTGGGGAGGGGAGGATGGCAGGGGCATGACAGGGCGCACAGCGCACATCTGACGGGCTGTTGCCGGGAAGTTGAAGGGAACGTTAAGAGGACTAGACCACCCCGTCAATAGGTCTGGACCAACCGCGGTCCACTTGACAAAACCCGCTCCGGTCCGGTCCTCCTGTGAGCCAGGCCACACCACATCACTCGCGTGGCTGCCGATCCCCCGTGGCAGACTGGCTTCAGTACCAGTAGCAGCGCACTCCGGGGTCGGTGTAATTCCGAACCGGCGGTTATAGTCCGCGACCCGTCCGCAGCCAGCGGCCGGTTGACCAGGTGAGATTCCTGGACCGACGGTTAAAGTCCGGATGGGAGGCAGTGCGCGGCGGGCCAGTCACCGGTACGCCGCCGTCGGCGGTTCATCGGCACATCCCTGTGGATGTCTCCGAGCGGACCGCTTTTCCGGCCTCGGCGTCCCCGTGTGAGCTGTACCGCTTCATCTGTCGTATCCCGACAGGCCCCGGAGTCCGTGCCCGATGAGGCAGGAGGACCCGGTGGCGACCCACGCCGCGCACGCAGCACCCGACGCGGACACCCGCGCCATGGGCCGAGCCGTCGAGCTCGCCGCCCGCGGACTCGGCTCCACCAGCCCCAACCCGGTCGTCGGCTGCGTCATCACCGACGCCACGGGCGCGGTCGTCGGCGAGGGCTGGCACGAGCGGGCCGGCGGACCGCACGCCGAGGTCCACGCCCTGCGGGCGGCCGGTGAGGCCGCCCGCGGCGGCACCGCCTACGTCACCCTCGAACCCTGCAACCACACCGGCCGTACGGGACCCTGCGCCCAAGCCCTGATCGCGGCCGGGATCACCCGCGTGGTCTATGCCGTCAGCGACCCCGACCCGCGGGCCGGCGGCGGCGCCGCCACCCTGCGGGCCGCCGGGATCACCACGGAGGCCGGGCTGCTCGCGGACGAGGCCGAGGCGGGCAACGCCGCCTGGCTGACCTCCGTACGCCTCGGCCGCCCGTACGTCACCTGGAAGTACGCCGCCACCCTCGACGGCCGCAGCGCCGCCGCCGACGGCAGCAGCCGCTGGATCACCTCCGCCGAGTCCCGGGCCGACGTCCACCGGCTGCGCGCCGAGGCCGACGCCGTCCTCGTCGGCGGCGGGACGCTGCGCCAGGACGACCCGCACCTCGCCGTCCGGGACGTCGAGGGCGCGACCCAGCCGCTGCGGATCGCGCTCGACACCCACGCCACGATCCTGCCGACCGCCCGCATCCTCGACGACGCCGCACCGACCCTGATCGTCGTCGGCGAGGACGCCGACACCCGGCACCTGCCCGGCGTCGAGGTCCTCCGACTGCCCCTGCACGGCGGCCGCATCGGCGTCCACGACCTGCTCACCCACCTGTACGCCCGCGGCGTGCGCTCCCTGTTCCTGGAAGGCGGACCCACGCTGGCGGGCGCCTTCCTCGAAGGCGGAGCCGTCGACCGGGTCGTCGGCTACCTCGCCCCCGCCCTCCTCGGCGCGGGCCCCGCCGCCCTCGCCGACGCCGGCGTCACGAACATCTCGCATGCGGTGCGCCTCGACATCACCGAGGCCGTCCGCATCGGCCCCGACCTGCGCATCACCGCCGTCCCCACCGTCCACACGCCCCCCAAGGAGCACTGAAGTGTTCACCGGAATCGTCGAAGAACTGGGCGAGGTCACCGCCGTCGAGCAGCTCGAGGAAGCCTCCCGCTTCCGGCTGCGCGGCCCCCTCGTCACCGAGGGCGCCAAGCACGGCGACTCCATCGCCGTCAACGGCGTCTGCCTGACCGTCGTGGAGAGCGCCGACGGCGAGTTCACCGCCGACGTCATGCAGGAGACCCTCAACCGCTCCAGCCTCGGCGCCCTGACCAAGGGCTCCCGGGTCAACCTGGAGCGCCCGATGGCCCTCGGCGGACGGCTCGGCGGCCACCTGGTCCAGGGACACGTGGACGGAACCGGCGAGATCCTCTCCCGAACCCCCTCCGAACACTGGGAGATCGTCAAGATCGCCCTCCCCGCGAACCTCTCGCGCTACGTCGTCGAGAAGGGCTCCATCACGGTCGACGGCGTCAGCCTCACCGTGGTCGAGGCCGCCGCCGACTGGTTCACCGTCAGCCTCATCCCCACCACCCTCGCGCTGACCACGCTCGGCATCAAGCAGAGCGGCGACCCGGTCAACCTGGAGGTCGACGTCCTCGCCAAGTACGTCGAGCGCCTGCTCGCGGGCCGGGAGGCCGGCCAGTGAGCGCCCTGAACTGGCTGAACTCCGAGGCGTTCACCGCCTTCGACCAGCACATCAAGTGGTCCGACATGATCGGCAACACGATCGGTCTGCTCGCCCTCGCCCTCGGCTGGCGGCGCTCCATATGGACCTGGCCCGCCCAGTTCCTCTCGGGCGTCATCCTCTTCGTGGCCTTCGCCGCCGGCCACCTGTCCGGCAGCGCCGGCAAGCAGGTCGTGGTCATGCTCGTCGCGGCCTGGGGCTGGGCGCAGTGGAGCCGCGGCCGCCACAAGGCCCAGGACGGCACGATCGCCGTCCGCTTCGCCAGCTGGCGCGAGCGCGGAGTCCTCGTCGGCGCCGCCGCCCTCGGCACCGTCGCCGTCGCCCTGCTCTTCACCGCCTACCCGGCGCTGTCCTGGGACCCCTGGCCCGACGCCTACATCTTCGTCGGCACGATCGTCGCCATGTACGCCCAGTCGCGCGGCATGGTCGAGTTCTGGTTCGCCTGGCTCCTCGTCGACCTCGTCGGCGTGCCCCTGAACTTCGCCAACGGCTACGCCTTCTCCGGCTTCGTCTACGTCATCTACGGCGCGCTCGTCCTGTGGGGCCTGCGCGACTGGTGGCTCCGCTCGCGCACCACCCCCGCCCCGGCCCTGGAAGGAGCAACGGCATGACCAGCCTCAAGCCCGTGCCCGACGTCCCCGAAGAGACCTTCCGCCTCGACCCCGTCGAGCAGGCCGTCCGCGACATCGCGGCGGGCCGTCCGATCGTCGTCGTCGACGACGAGGACCGCGAGAACGAGGGCGACCTCGTCATCGCCGCCGAGAAGGCCACCCCCGAGATCATCGCCTTCATGATGAGCGAGTGCCGCGGCCTGATCTGCGCCCCCATGGAGGGCCCCGAGCTGGACCGGCTCGAACTCCCGCAGATGGTCCAGCACAACACCGAGTCGATGCAGACCGCCTTCACCGTCTCCGTCGACGCGAGCGCCGTCCACGGCGTCACCACCGGCATCTCCGCCTCCGACCGGGCCACCACCCTGCGCCTGCTCGCCGGCGGGATCGCCCAGCCCACCGACTTCGTCCGCCCCGGCCACGTCTTCCCGCTGCGCGCCAAGCCCGGCGGCGTGCTGGTCCGCAACGGCCACACCGAGGCGGCCGTCGACCTCGCCCGCCTCGCGGGCCTGCGCCCGGTCGGCGCGATCGTGGAGATCGCCGGTGAGGACGGCGTCATGCTGCGCCTGCCCGAGCTGATCCCCTTCGCCCGCAAGCACGGCCTGACGATCATCTCCATCGAGGACCTGATCGCCTACCGCCGCTCCGCCGAGCCCACCGTGCGCCGCGAGGCCGAGGTCAGCCTGCCCACCGCCTTCGGCCCCTTCACGGCGTACGGCTACCGCTCCACCGTCGACGGCGTCGAGCACGTCGCCCTCGTCCACGGCGACGTCCGCGCCGACGGCGGCGAGGACGTGCTGGTCCGCATGCACTCCGAATGCCTGACCGGCGACATCTTCGCCTCGCAGCGCTGCGACTGCGGCCCCCAGCTGCACGCCTCCATGGAGCGCATCAAGGCGGAGGGCCGCGGGGTCGTCGTCTACCTGCGCGGCCACGAGGGCCGCGGCATCGGACTGCTGTCCAAGCTGCGCGCCTACGAGCTCCAGGAGCGCGGCCGCGACACCCTCGACGCCAACCTGGAGCTGGGCCTGCCCGCCGACGCCCGCGACTACGCGGCCGGCGCGCAGATCCTCGGCGACCTCGGCGTGCGCAGCGTCCGGCTGCTGACCAACAACCCGGAGAAGTCCGACGCCCTCGTCCGGCACGGGATCACGGTCACCAGCCGGGAGTCCATGCCGGTGGAGGCGGGCGAGCACAACCTGCGGTACCTGCGCACCAAGCGGGACCGGATGGGGCACGACCTGCCCTGGCTGGACGCGGCCGCGACCACGTCCGCCTGCGGCAACCAGTAGAACGAACGCACCACATCCCCTACGAACCCTACGAACCACCGAGGAGCAGAGCTGTGAGCGGCAAGGGCGCACCCGAACTGAGCGTGAAGAACTGCGGAGACCTCCGAGTCGCCGTGATCGCGGCCCAGTGGCACGAGAAGGTCATGGACGGACTGGTCGACGGCGCCCTGCGGGCCCTGCACGAGCTCGGCATCGACGAGCCCACCGTGCTCCGCGTCCCCGGCAGCTTCGAGCTCCCGGTCGTGGCGAAGGTACTGGCCGGTCGCGGTTACGATGCCATCGTCGCCCTCGGAGTGGTCATCCGCGGCGGCACCCCGCACTTCGACTACGTCTGCCAGGGCGTCACCCAGGGCCTGGTACAGGTGTCGATCGACACCGGAGTCCCCGTCGGCTTCGGTGTGCTGACCTGCGACAACGACGAGCAGGCGCTGGACCGCGCCGGGCTTGAGGGGTCGAACGAGGACAAGGGACACGAAGCGGTCACCGCCGCCGTCTCCACCGCCATGACCCTGCGGACCGTCAGCGAACCCTGGCGCTGAGTGGCGTGGGGAAACCCCGTATTCTGAGGACCATCATGGCGAACAAACCCTCCAAGAGCTTCGAAGAGCTCTTCACCGAGCTCCAGCTCAAGGCCGCCGACGGCGACCCCAGCACCTCCCGCACCGCCGAGCTCGTCCACAAGGGCGTCCATGCCATCGGCAAGAAGGTCGTCGAGGAGGCCGCCGAGGTCTGGATGGCCGCCGAATACGAGAGCAAGGACGCCGCCGCCGAGGAGATCTCGCAGCTGCTGTACCACGTCCAGGTGATGATGGTCGCGCGCGGGATCTCCCTCGACGACGTCTACGCGCACCTCTGAGCCAGGCACGCACACACCCCGCCCGATCACGCCACCACGCACCAAAGGAAGCCCCATGCTGCGCATCGCCGTCCCCAACAAGGGTTCACTCTCCGGACCGGCGTCGGCGATGCTCCATGAGGCCGGCTACCGCCAGCGCAAGGAGTCCAAGGAGCTCGTGGTCGTCGACCCCGAGAACGAGGTGGAGTTCTTCTACCTCCGCCCCAAGGACATCGCGATCTACGTCTCCTCGGGCAAGCTCGACATCGGCATCACCGGCCGCGACCTGCTGCTCGACTCCGGCGCCAGCGCCGAGGAGATCCTGCCGCTGAACTTCGGGCGTTCCACCTTCCGCTACGCCACCAAGCCCGGCACGGCGAAGGGCCCCGAGGACTTCCACGGCATGACGATCGCGACCTCGTACGAGGGAATCGTCGCCAAGCACCTCGCCGACCAGGGCATCGACGCCTCCGTCGTCCACCTGGACGGCGCGGTCGAGACCGCCATCCAGCTCGGCGTCGCCCAGATCATCGCGGACGTCGTCGAGACCGGCACCAGCCTGCGCAACGCGGGCCTGGAGGTCATCGGCGAGCCGATCCTGCGCTCCGAGGCCGTCGTCATCCGCCGCAACGGCGCCGACCCCGAGGACCCGCAGGCCCAGCAGTTCCTGCGCCGCCTCCAGGGCGTCCTGGTCGCCCGCAGCTACGTGATGATGGACTACGACTGCCGCGCCGAGCACCTGGAGCGCGCGGTCGCCCTCACCCCGGGCCTGGAGTCGCCGACCATCTCCCCGCTGCACAACGAGGGCTGGGTGGCCGTCCGCGCCATGGTCCCGGCCAAGGAAGCCCAGCGGATCATGGACGACCTGTACGAGCTCGGCGCGCGCGCGATCCTCACCACCTCCATCCACGCCTGCCGTCTCTGACCCGTCCGGCCCGCGACACCACTGCAGAAGGCACCCGAAGCACCATGGCCGAGTCCGCCGCCCAGCCCGTACCCACCCTGCCGGTCACCTTCCGGCCGACCCGCACCCGGGTCGTCCTGCTGGGCGTCGGGCTCGCCATGTTCACCACCATCACGGCGATCGCCCTGCTGCTGGAGAACCTCGGCCCGGGGGAGCGGATCAGCTTCGTCTTCACCGCCGTCCTGCTGACCTCCGTACTCGTCCTGCTCAGCCGCCCCAAGGTGGTCGCGGACGAGGGCGGGGTCACCGTCGTGAACCTGACCACCACCCGCCGCCTGGAGTGGGCGCAGATCCTGCGCGTCAACCTACGCCCCGGCGACCCGTGGGTGTTCCTCGACCTCAGCGACGGCACCAGCCTGCCCGCCCTCGGCATCCAGCCGGGTGTCGCCAAGCAGCAGGCGATCGGCGACGCCCGCGCCCTGCGCGGCCTCGTCGAATCCCGGGGAACCGGCACGAACGCCCACTGATCGCCCCGATCCCCGCCGCTGCGTACCGTTGCGGCCACGATCTCAGTGACTACCCTGGTGGCGGGGCGCAGCTGTGCGCCCCCCCACCGGCCCCGGGACCCCGTGGCCCGCGGGCACCTGCGACTTGAGGAGTGACTCCCTCCAGCAATGGACGGATCGTCCGGTAATACCCGCGCCGCCCTCCCCCCGGAGGCGGCGGCATGAGCACCCCGTTCCTTCTTCTCCTGGCGGCCTTCGCCCTGATCCTCGCCAACGGTTTCTTCGTGGCGGCCGAATTCGGCCTCGTCACCGTGGAGCGACCCGAGGCCGAGCGCGCCGCAGCCGACGGAGACCGCCGTGCCCGTACGGTGGTCAAGGCCCTCGGGGAGCTGTCCTTCCAGCTCTCCGGCACCCAGCTCGGCATCACCATCACCTCCCTCGTCGTCGGCATGCTCGCCCAGCCCGCGCTCGCCGCCTTGCTGGCCGGGCCGCTGGCCGCGGCGGGCCTGCCCCGGGGAGCCGTCGCCGGCGTCGCCGTCGTCATCGGCATGCTGCTCGCCTCCGCCGTCCAGATGGTCGTCGGCGAGCTCGTCCCGAAGAACTGGGCGGTCTCCCGGCCGCTCCAGGTGGCCCGCTTCGTCGCCGGACCGCAAAACGCCTTCTCCCGCGTCTTCCGGCCGGTCATCGCCGGCCTCAACGCCGTGGCCAACCGGCTCGTCCGGGCGCTCGGCGTGGAACCCACCGACGAGATGGCCTCGGCCCGCACCCCCGGCGAACTGGTCTCCCTGGTCCGCCACTCGGCCCAGGCCGGCGCCCTCGAACAGGACACCGCCGACCTCTTCGTACGGACCCTGTCGCTGGGCGACCTCACCGCCCAGCACGTCATGACGCCCCGGGTGAAGGTCAGCGCCCTGATGCACACGGCCACCGCGGCCGACGTGCTCAACCTGACCCGCGCCACGGGCCTGTCCCGCTTCCCGGTCTACCGCGAGCGCATCGACGAGATCACAGGCGTCGTCCACCTCAAGGACGCCCTCGCCGTGCCCGAGGCCGAACGCGACCGCACCAGCGTCAGCCGGATCTGCGTCGCCCCGCTGCTGGTGCCCGGCTCCCTGCCCGTGCAGCCGCTGCTGGAGCGGCTGCGCAGCGAACAGCCCATGGCCGTCGTCGTCGACGAGTACGGCGGCACCGCCGGCGTCGTCACGCTGGAGGACATCGTGGAGGAACTCGTCGGCGAGGTCCGCGACGAGCACGACCTCGCCGAGGACGACATCCCCGAACTGGCCGCCGTCGCGGCCGAGGACGGCCGCCCCTCCTGGGAGGCCGACGGCAGCTGCCGGGTCCAGACCCTGCGCCGGATAGGCCTGGAGGTCCCCGAAGGCCCGTACGAGACCGTCGCCGGCCTCGTCGCCGACCTGCTCGGCCGGATCCCCGCCCCCGGGGACCGCGCGGAGCTCCCCGGCTGGAGGCTGTCCGTCCGCCGCGTCGGCCGCAACCGCGCCGAGCGGGTGCGCCTCGTACGGCTGACCACGGTGCCCGCGGCCGGCCCGTACCAGCAGCCCCACCAGAGCGGCCACGCCGCCGTCCTCGGCTCCGGCCGCCACGGCGACCCGGTCCCGCAGCGGGCCGAGCTGGAAGGAGCCGCCCGATGAACGCGCTCCAGCTGCTCTTCGCCCTGCTCCTGGTCCTGGCCAACGGCTTCTTCGTCGGAGCCGAGTTCGCCCTCGTCTCCGTACGCCGCAGCCAGATCGAGCCCCTCGCGGCCGAGTCCAAGCGGGCGCGCCAGGTCCTGCACGGCCTGGAGAACCTGCCCCGCATGATGGCCGCCGCGCAGTTCGGCATCACCGTGTGCTCGCTCACCCTCGGAGCGGTCGCCGAACCCACCGTGGCCCGGCTCCTGGAACCGGTCTTCCACGCCGTCCACGTACCGCACGGCCTGGTCCACCCGCTCGGCTACGCCGTCGCGCTCGCCGCCGTGGTCTTCCTGCACCTGGTCATCGGCGAGATGGTCCCCAAGAACCTCGCCATGGCCGCCCCCGAGAAGACCGCCCTGTGGTTCAGCCCCGGCCTGGTGGCCTTCGCCCGCGTGTGCGGGCCCGTCACCACCGGCCTCGGGGCCTGCGCCAAGCTCGTCCTCAGGCTCTTCAAGGTCGAGCCCAAGGACGAGGTCGAGGCCGTCTACACCTCCGCCCAGCTGGGCCGGCTCCTCAAGGACTCCCGGCAGGCCGGGCTCCTGGAGCCGGTCGAACAGGAACGGCTGGAGGACGCGCTGGAACTGGGCAGCCGCCCCGTCACCGACGTCCTCCTGGACCGGGACCGCCTCGTCACGGTCGGGCCCGCCGTCACCCCGCGCCAGATCGAGCAGCTGACCGTGCGGACCGGCTACTCCCGCTTCCCCGTCCGCGCCGACAGCGGCGCCTTCATGGGCTACCTGCACGTCAAGGACGTACTGGACCTGGAGGACCGGGAGCGGGCCGTACCCCAGCGGGTCTGGCGCCGGATGACCACGCTGTCCGCGACGCTCCCGCTGGACGACGCGCTCAGCGTCATGCGCAGGGAGGCCACGCACCTGGCCCAGGTCGCCGACCCGGCGGGCGGGGTGCTGGGCCTGGTGGCCCTGGAGGACGTCCTGGAAATGCTGGTGGGCGAGGTCCGCGACCCCGCACACCGCGTCCCGGCAGGCCGGACGTAGCAGCCCCGCCTCCGGCGCCGTCACCGCCGTCGCCGTCGCCGCGGCCCGCCCGGGTCACAGCGGCGGTGGCGGCTCCGGCCGCTCCCGCGGCCCCCGGCCCGACAGGACCTCCCCGTACGCCTGCATCAGGTCCGGCAGTCGCAGCGTGGCCAGGTCGTCCCGCGACGGCTCGCCCGCGAAGCCCGCCAGCCGCAGGTCCCGGTAAGCGCAGCTCTTCTCGTACAGCGTCCGCAGGAAGCGGCCGTTGCCGAGCTCGTCGATCCACCCCTGCTCGACCACGTGCGCGCTGATGCTGCGCAGCTCCTCCAGCGCCTCCTCGTCCCAGTGGTCCCCGTTGGAGTCCGCCAGCACCCCGCCGATCGCCGTCAGTTCCAGCGGCCGGTAGCTGGGGAAGTCCACCCGGGTGGTGAACCGCGAGGACAGCCCCGGATTCGCGGCCAGCAGCCGGTCCATCCCCGCCGGATACCCGGCCAGGATCACCACCAGGTGGTCGCGGTTGTCCTCGGCCCGCTTGAGCAGCACCTGCAGGGCCTCGTCGCCGTACGCGTCGCCCTTGCTGTAGCCCGAGTTGGACAGCGAGTACGCCTCGTCCACGAACAGCACCCCGCCGATCGCGGAATCGATCAGCTCGTTCGCCTTCACCGCCGTCTGGCCCAGGAACTCCCCGACGAGGTCCGCCCGTTGCGCCTCCACCAGGTGGTCGCCGCCGAGCAGACCCAGCGCGTAGAAGACCCGGCCCAGGATCCGGGCCACCGTCGTCTTGCCGGTGCCCGAGGGCCCGGAGAACACGAAGTGGCGCTTGGGAGGCTGCACCGGCAGCCCCTGCCCTGCCCGCAGCCGCGCCATGTGCAGCTGCGCGGAGAGCGCTTTCACCTGCCGCTTGACCGGCTCCAGACCCACCATGCGCTCCAGCTCCGCCAGCGCCTCGGCGAGCGCCGCCGGGTCGGCGGGCGCGGCCGGCAGGTCCTCGGGCGCGCCCTGGGGCGGGACGGACACCTTGCGCCGTACGCCCTCCACCCGGCCGCCCGGAGGCGGGGGCGGAGCCAGCGGGTCCGGGTCGGCCTGGCCGTCCGCCGCGACGTCCTGGACGGGCCCGCCGCCCAGCGCGACCGCAGCGAAGTCCCCGCCGGCCGGGAACGGGCCGTGCCCGGCGTGGGCCCCGTACCCGGCGTAGCCCGCCAGGCCCGCCAGATCGGCCATGCCGTCGGTGTCGTCGCCGTCCTCGATGGCCGTCAGCCGCGCCGCCGTGTCCATGAACGAGGGGTCCACCCGGTGCACCGCCCGGTACAGCGGCAGCGCCGCCGCACTGCGCCCGGTGCCCTCGTGCGCCCGCGCCAGCCAGTAGCGCAGCTCCTTGCGCTGCGGCTGCTCGCTGCGGCACCGCATCAGGGCCGCCGACAGCATCGGCTCCGCCTGCCCGTACATCTCCAGCCGGACCCGCGCCATGCCGCCGAACAGTCCGGCCTCGATCCCGAGCAGCGGATCGTTGACCAGCGGCTCGGTGTGACGCACCAACTGGTCCCAGTCCTTGACCAGATAGGCCCGGCAGGCGTGCAGGAAGCGGACCTGCGGATCGGCGTCCACCGGCGGCAGCGCGGCGAGGGCCTGGTCCAGCTCGGGCACGTGGCGGCCGTCCAGCCAGTGCGAGGCGTGGGCGAGCAGCAGGTCCCGCCGGCTCTCCAGCACCGGCTGCACCCACCAGCCCAGCCAGTACCAGGAATTCAGCGTGCGGCGGTGCCGGGCCCGCTGCTCGCCGAAGCGGTCGCGGTGCGCGTACATGCGCAGCAGGGCGTTGCCGGTGTCGACCCGTAACGCGTGCAGGCCCAGCCAGCCGTCGGCCATCGAGGGATCGAGCCGTACGGCCGCCCGGAACTCCTCCTCGGCCTGCGGGTAGGCGCCCATCGTGCAGGCGTCGACGCCTCGCAGCCAGGCGAGCTCGGCCGGGGAGTGCATGCTGCCCGGCGTGCCGAAATCCATCACGTCCCCCACAAGCCTGCCCCCGTGGTGCGCGGTAACCCCCGCTTCGAGCGCGCGAGTTGCCCACTGCGCCGATGAAATCAGGGGTGCATCGTACCTGCGGTACGGCACCTTACGTAGGGCGCGACGGGGCCGGTTCGGGCCTGCGCCCCCCTGGCTCATCGTGACGCAGGGTGAAGAACGGGCGGGTGTGCGGGCCGCGCGACGGCGGCGCGGAGGGGTGCGGAGGGTGCGCAGGGGGTGCCGACGCGGGCGCGGGCGGCGGCGCCGGGCAGAACGAAGCCCCCGATCACGGGGGAACAATCGGGGGCTTCGTGTCCGCGGCGGCCGTAAAAGCCGCACATTGAGAACGTAAGGCCGCCGCGGGGCCGAGGTCAAGCGGGTCCCGGAGGGCCCGGGCGGAGCGGATCTCCGGGCCGCTCAGGCCCGGGGGAGTTCGTCACCCTCGGTGACAGAAGAGCGGGATCCAGCTGTCGCACCCGCCCCGGAAGACCACTCGTATCCCGTACCGCTCTGGCGTACCAGGAAGTCGGCGAAGGGGCGTGAAGGGTCGCTGGAGAAGTGCGCGCGCTCCGCGCGCTCCCATCCGTCCCAGAAGTCGGAGAGTTCGACTCCGTCCCGGTTTCGCCCCCGCCCCCAGGACTGCGCGCGCGGCGTCTCCATCCACAGCAGGCGCGCCAGATGCGGGCGCAGCGCCCGCCGCCCCGCCCCGACCCCCTCCACGAGCACCACCGGCGCCGGCTCCAGCACCCGCGGGGGCCCGAAGCGGCGCTCCACCCAGTCGTACGGGGCCCAGTGCGCGGGCCGTCCCTCGCCCAGCGGCTCCAGCACCTGCGCGCGCAGCCGCTCCTGCCAGCCGAAGAGCTCCTCGTGGCTGGCCACGTCGTCCAGGTGCAGCACCGGAGCGCCCATCAGCTCCGCGAGCCGCCCGGCGAAGGTGCTCTTCCCGGATCCGGCGTGCCCGTCGACGCCGATGAGCCGCACCGGGCCGAGGGAGGGAGGTGACGCGGCGAGCTCGCGGGCGAGTGACTCAAGTGACGGGTGTGGCTCCACCCGACCAGCGTAGACAAGCCCGACACGGCCCCGGGCTTCGACGTACGGCCGCCGGGAACTGGAAGGGTGAAGAGCCACCCAGCGCCGACCACCCCAGGGGAACCTCGCGATGACCACACCCACGCCCCGCAGGGCCCTGCTCGCCGCGGCCCTGGCGGTCGCCGCCACCGCCACCGCGGCCACCGTCCCGGGGGCCGCGGCCGCCACCGTCCCGGGCGAGGGTGCGCCGGGCCCCGTCCCGGGCGACGGCGCCGGTGCCCCGGCCGCCGTCCCGCCCGCCCCGGAGGCGCCGGGCCGTACCGTCGACAACCGGTTCTGGTTCTCCTACGCCCACTGGCTGGCCGGCACCCACCAGGGCACCACCGCCGTCGCCGGCACCCGCCCCGGCCTGGAGATCGCCGCGGCGGCCGGGCGCACCGAGTACGCAGACCCGCACACCGGAAAGAAGGGCACCTGGGAGTACGCCACCTGGACCTCCCCGCCGCACCGCTCGACCGTGCCCGCCACCGAGGTCATCGCCTCCTGGAACGCCCGCACCCCCGCCGGCACCTGGATCCAGATCGAACTGCGCGGCACCTACACCGACGGCGCGGCCACCCCCTGGTACGTCATGGGCCGCTGGGCCTCCGGCGACCGCGACATCCGCCGCACCTCCCTGGACGGCCAGAGCGACGGCACGTCCACCGTCTGGACCGACACCCTCGCCGTCGACGCCCCAGCCGCGGCCGCCGGGCTGCGGATCACGCACTGGCAGCTGCGCCTGACCCTCCACCGCAAGCCGGGCGCCGACCGCGGCCCCACCGTATGGCTGGCCGGCGCCATGGCCTGCGACGTCCCCGACCGCTTCACCGTCCCCGCCTCCACCCCCTCGGGCACGGCCCACGAGCTCAAGGTCCCGCGCTACTCGCAGGAGACCCACGCCGGCCAGTACCCCGAATACGACAACGGCGGCGAAGCCTGGTGCAGCCCCGCCTCCTCCCAGATGGTCATCGAGTACTGGGGACGAAGGGTCAGCGCCACCGCCCTGAGCTGGGTGAACCCGCAGTACGCCGACCCGCAGATCTGCCACGCCGCCCGCTCCACCTACGACGCCGCCTACCGGGGCTGCGGGAACTGGCCCTTCAACGCCGCCTACGCCGCCACCTACCGGGGGCTCGCCGGCGTCATCACCCGCCTCGCCTCCCTGACCGACCTGGAGACCTTGGTCGGGGCCGGCATCCCGGTCATCACCTCGCAGTCCTTCCGCGCCGAGGAGCTCACCGGCGCGGGCTACGGGACCAGCGGCCACCTGATGACCGTCATCGGCTTCACCGCCGCCGGGGACGTGATCGCCAACGATCCCAACGCGCCCGACAACCCCGCGGTCCGCCGCGTCTACCGGCGCGCCGAGTGGGAGAACATCTGGCTCCGGACGAAGCGGTACGACGCCAACGGCAAGGTCAGGAGCGGCACGGGGGGAGTCTGCTACCTCTACGTCCCGGCGCTCCCGGGCCCGGCGCAGATCGCGGCGCTGCGGCTGGTCGGAGTGCTGTGATGCGGCGGAGTCTCCGTGAGACCGACCAGCGTGGATAAGTGGAACATAATGGGGTAAATGGCACATAAGCGCTTCGTCGTAAGAGGAGGCAGTCCGCCATGACCACCCATACGAGCATCGAGCACCACCCCGACCTCGCCGAGATGCGCACTCGGTTCGAGCGGGTGACCAGCACCCCCGCAGCGCAGGCCGTAGAAGCACTGGCCCTCCTCACAGGCCTCTACCTGGCGGCCTCCCCGTGGATCGCGGGATTCAGCACCCTGACCCCGCTGGCCATCAACAACCTGATCGCCGGCCTGGCGTACTGCCTGTGCATGGGCGGTCTGGGTTCCGCCTACGAGCGCACGCACGCGATGGCGTGGACGGCGGTCGGCCTCGGTGCGTGGACGATCGTCGCCCCGTGGGTCATCGCCGGTGAGATGGACACGACGCGCACCGTGGTCAGCAACGTGATCGCCGGCGGCGTCGCCCTGTGTCTCGGCCTCGCGATGGCGGCCATGGCAGGCCGCACCCGCGACACCATGGCGGGCCGTACCCGCGAGACCCGCATCTGACGCGGACGCCGGAAGGGACCGGTACCGGCCACCGGGCCCCGGCCGCCCTGGGTGACCAGGACGCCCGGGGCCCCGTGGTGCCGGGGTGTGTCGTACGACTCCGCATCCATCCCTGCGCCTCCGGTGACGCCGGGCGTGACCATCGTCTCTCCCACGAAAGCCGCGAACGGTGGCACATTGGACGGCATGACCGCTCACACCGCCACCCCCACCCCGGCGACCCCCAGCGTCCGCGCCCGCGGCCTCGTCCGCACCGGCGGCCCCCAGGACGGCTCCTCCTGGCTGGAACACGTCCTCGGCTGGACCCTCGTGGTCGTCGTCGCCATGTTCGTCACCCAGGTCGGCTGGCTGTAACGCGCGGGTTCGTGGACCCGCCGGTACGCCGGCCGGCGCGCGACCGCACCGTGATCGAGGAGTTCGTCCCGGAGTGTCCGGCACCTCCCGAGACCGAAGGGCCGTGCGCTCAACCCGGTGATCTTGCCCCGGTGACGGGAGGCCCCTGATCGGGCATACTCAAGCCGCCGCAGCCGCTGAACAGCCCCTCCCGTGATCCGGGACGGGCACGATCGGCTGCAGGAGCACCCAGACCCGGCGCCGCGTCCCACCACTCACGCGTCGCCGCCGTGCCCGACCAGGGAGGAGAGCGCCGCCATGACCGACCGCGCCCCGCAGCCGGTGGACCGTCAGCTGCCCACCGAGGAGTCCCGGGACCTCCTCGCACTCGTACGCGAGATCGCCCAGCGGGAGATCCGCCCCCGGGCCGCCGACGAAGAGGACGCCGGACGCTTCCCGCGCGAGATCTTCACCCTTCTCTCCGAAGCCGGCCTCCTCGGCCTCCCGTACGACGGCGAGTACGGCGGCGGCGAGCAGCCGTACGAGGTCTACCTCCAGGTCCTGGAGGAGCTGGCCGCGGCCCGCCTCACCGTCGGCCTCGGCGTCAGCGTCCACTCCCTGGCCTGCCACGGCCTCGCCGGTTACGGCACGAAGGAGCAGCAGGCCACGCACCTGCCCGCGATGCTCGGCGGCGGCCTCCTGGGCGCCTACTGCCTCTCCGAGCCGGCCGCCGGCTCCGACGCCGCCTCGCTCGCCACCAAGGCGGTGCGCGACGGCGACGACTGGATCATCACCGGCACCAAGGCCTGGATCACCCACGGCGGTGTCGCCGACTTCTACACCGTCCTCGCCCGCACCGGCGTCGAGGGCCCCAAGGGCATCACCGCCTTCCTGGTCCCCGGCGACGCCGAGGGCCTGAGCGCGGCCGTGCCCGAGAAGAAGATGGGCATGAAGGGCTCGCCCACCGCCCAGCTGCACTTCGACGGCGTACGGGTGCCCGACTCCCGCCGCATCGGCGAGGAGGGCCAGGGCTTCTCCATCGCCCTCGCCGCACTGGACGCGGGACGTCTGGGCATCGCCGCCTGCGCCATAGGCGTCGCACAGGCGGCCCTGGACGAGGCCCTGGTGTACGCCCTGGACCGCAAGCAGTTCGGGCACCCGATCGCCGACTTCCAGGGGCTGCGCTTCATGATGGCCGACATGGCCACCAAGATCGAGGCGGGCCGCGCGCTGTACCTCGCGGCGGCGCGGCTGCGGGACGCGGGCAAGCCGTTCTCCCGTCAGGCGGCCATTGCCAAGCTCTTCTGCACCGACGCGGCGATGGCCGTGACGACGGACGCCGTGCAGATCCTCGGCGGCTACGGCTACACGGCGGACTTCCCCGTCGAGCGGCTCATGCGCGAGGCGAAGGTGCTCCAGATCGTGGAGGGCACCAACCAGATCCAGCGCATGGTCATCGCCCGCCACCTGGCGGGCCCGGAGACGCGCTGACGGCCTGGGCGCCCTGCCGCCTAGTACAGCCCGCTGCTGCCGGTGGGCCAGATAGGGGAGGACGTGAGCCGGGACCACTCCGGATCACGCCGCCCGGGCAGCGTGCGGCCGTCGTCGGCCCACCGGGCCACCAGGTCGCGGTAGATCGGCGGATCGGGAACCTGCTGCTGCTCACGCGGCTGCGGGTACTGATGTTGATGCTGATGTTGATGTTGAAGAGACTGCTGAACCGATTCTTCGCAACCCGGCGGCGTCGGACGACGCCGCCGGCCCGTTGCCGACTGAAGCATGGTCATACCAGGCCAACGCCGGACCGCAGGCCCGGGTAATCACCCGCACAGCCCGGGTATCCGTTCGAGCGGTCCCACGGGGTGGGGCGGTGCGGGGTGGCTTCGGGGGGCGGGAGCCCCTTGGGCGGCATCAGAGAGGACTTGGGGGTTTCCCGTCAGTCTCATCGTCTCTCCGTGTCGGGCCGGTCCCTCAAGGGCGCTCCCTGCGGTCGCGTCGCTGCGCGATGGCCTTCGGCCACCCTTGACCGACCGTCCCGCCCCGGACATACGAAGACTGACGGGAAACCCCCAAAGGAACGGGCCGGCCATCTACATACAGGGGCGGGCAGCGTCGCGATGCACGGCCCGGGTGCCGGTGGCCGGATCTCCAGGAGCGGCCCCACCTCCCGGGGACCCGGGATCGGCGGTGGACGCGTCAGATCGCTACGCGCTTCTCATCTCTCAGCGTCCGACGGCCGTCCGGGGCTGGACATAGGCCGCCACGGATCGCTACACGGTCTCCGTCGACGGCGGCAGCCGGTCGTTTGTGGTGGAGAGGGCCCGCCGGGGGGTGGTGGAGGGTCGTGGGCGTCCATTCCTCGCCTCAGCCGAGCTGTACTCCCATCAGAGCGATCCCGCTCCCACAAACTGACGGACAGAACGCCTCAATTAGGGCAAAGAGACGGTCTTTGCGGTCGTCCCCCCACGCTGACCCGGATACAGCTCGGAATAGCCGTGCTCTGGTGCCTGGACTTCCCTAGACAGCCGTCAGACGCCGTCTTCGCAGACATCGAAGACTCGTGGGCGGCCTATGTCCAGCCCCGGACGGCCGTCGGACGCTGAGAGATGAGAAGCGCGTAGCGATCTGACGCGTCCCTCCCGTCTGATCCGTCGCCAGCATCATCTGGCCGCCGTGTGGGGAGATTTCCCGCCCCGGTCTCGGGATCCGATGCGGATCTGCCCGCCTCACCGGCTGTCCGGCCGGGGTCCAGGCCGTGCATCGCGACGCTGCCCGCCCCTGTATGTAGATGGCCGGCCCGTTCCTTTGGGGGTTTCCCGGCAGTCTTCGTATGTCCGGGGCGGGACGGTCGGTCAAGGGTGGCCGAAGGCCATCGCGCAGCG
The DNA here is from genome assembly GCF_043076955.1 of Streptomyces sp. NPDC016562. Taxonomy (NCBI): domain Bacteria; kingdom Bacillati; phylum Actinomycetota; class Actinomycetes; order Kitasatosporales; family Streptomycetaceae; genus Streptomyces; species Streptomyces sp. NPDC016562. The sequence goes on from NZ_JBIBRZ010000005.1 coordinate 374,582, forward strand.
ACGCGACCGCAGGGAGCGCCCTTGAGGGACCGGCCCGACACGGAGAGACGATGAGACTGACGGGAAACCCCCATACGCCACTCTGATGCCGCCCAAGGGGCTCCCGCCCCCCCGAAGCCACCCCACATCGCCTCGTGCCGCCCGCCGGGCTTCCGCCTGCGTAGCCTCTCCGCAAGCTTCTGATGCCGCCGGTCTGGCTTCCGCCCCCGAAGCCTCCCCGCCCCCCGGCGTGCCGTGCCCGGCTGTCAGAACGTGCCAGAAGGGTGGCCTCCCGCAGGGTTTCTGACGTACCGTCATATTCGCTTGAGCTGGCCCTGGCCCTCTCTTTCCTTGCGCGTCTCCCGCCCCCTCCCGCCCACGCCCCGACGTCGTCCGTCCTGGAGGTTCGCCATGCCCGCCGACCGGCCCGTCGCCCTCGACGAATACCCCATCCACCAGGCTCCGTTGTCGATGAAGCACCTCGTCAGCGGTGACCGGAACGCCTACGACCGGTGCATCTTCCACGTCTTCGACCACGCCGGCCGCGCCCTTCTCATCCTCGGCCTCGGCGTGTACCCCAACGCCGGGGTCATCGACGCCTACGCCACCCTCCGCGTCGGTGACGAGCTCCTCGCCGTCCGCGCCTCCGACGCCCTCACCGACGAGCGGATGAACCTCTCGGTGGGACCCCTGTCCATCACCGTCGACGCCCCGCTCCAGCAGCTCACGCTGCGCTGCGCCGCAGACCCGGCCGACCCGCACGGGCTCTCGTACGACGTCACCTGGACCGCGGAGTTCCCCGCCGTCTGGGAGCCCCACCACATCCAGCGGCGCGGCGATCGCCTCATGCTCGAAGGGCGCCGCTTCGTGCAGGCGGGCAACGTCACCGGCACCATCCGTGCGAAGGGCGAGGAGCTGACCCTCACGCCGGGGGAGTGGACCGGTACGCGCGACCGGAGTTGGGGCGTGCGCCCCATACCCGGCGAGGACGGCGGGCGGGCGGCGCAGGAGTACCGCCCCGAGGGCTTCCACTGGCTCTGGATCCCGGTCCGCTTCGAGGACCGCTTCGTGATGGTCATCGCCCAGGAGGACGCCGACGGGCACCGGACCCTGAACGAAGCCGTGCAGGTCTTCCCCGAAGGCAGCGGGCGCAACGACGTCCAACTCGGCTGGCCGCACACCGAGATCCGTTACCGGCCCGGCAGTCGGCATCCCGAGAGCGCCGTCGTCCACCTCACCGACCCGGCCCGCAAGTCCCTCGAAATGGGCGTGGAGATCCTCAGCTCCTCCCCGCTCGCCGTCGGCGCCGGCTACCCGCCCGCCGCCGACTGGCAGCACGGCACCTGGCAGGGGCGGGGCTGGACCGACCGTCGCGTCTTCGACCTGTCCGACCCGGCGGCCCACCCGATGGCCGCCTTCGGAGTCACCGACCACGCGGCGCGCTTCACCCTCGACGGCCGGGTGGGCCACGGCATCTTCGAGCACGGCAGCTTCGGGCGCCATGACCCGAGCGGCTTCACCGACTACTCGTCCGTCGCCCAGTAGCCCAGTAGCCCAGTAGCCCCGTAGTCCCGCAGCAACTCGTAGGAAAGGAGCTCCTCCATGGCCACCGCTCCGCGTCCGCGCACCTCCACCCGAGAGCCCGAAGAGCTCGGCCGCCGCCTCGCCGGCTGGCTCGACACCAAGCTCCCCGGCGCGAAGGTCGTCAACGTCTCCGTCCCCGGCTCCAACGGCATGTCCAGCGAAACCCTGCTTTTCGACATAGAGCACCCCGACACCCCGCTGCGCGCCTGCGCGCTGCGGCTCGCCGCCGACCCGGCCGCCTACACCGTCTTCCCGACGTACGACATGCCCCGCCAGCACCGCGTGATGAGACTGGTCGCCGAGCACACGGACGTGCCCGTCCCCCGCGTGCAGTGGCTGGAGGAGGACCCGGGGCCGCTGGGCGCGCCGTTCTTCGTGATGGCCCGCGCCGAGGGCCGGGTCCCGCCCGACGTCATGCCGTACACCTACGAGGGCAACTGGCTGTACGACGCGACCGACGCCGAGCGTGCCGCTCTCCAGGAGGCCAGCATCGCGCTGCTGGCCCGGCTGCACGACCAGTTCCCGCCCAAGGAGGCCGAGTTCCTCCTGCCGGCCGGCGCGGGGAGCCCGCTGCGCCGGCACGTGGAGGCCCAACGGGCCTACTACGACTGGGTGGTGGGCGGCCTCGCCCCGTCCCCGCTCATCGAGCGGGCGTTCGCCCGCCTGGAGGAGCTGTGGCCCGCGGACGAGGGCCCGTCCGTCCTCAACTGGGGCGACGCCCGCATCGGCAACGTCATCTACGACGGCTTCACGCCGGCCGCCGTGCTGGACTGGGAGATGGCGGCGTACGCCCCGCGCGAGGTGGACCTCGGCTGGACGGTCTACCTGCACCGGTTCTTCCAGGACCTCACGGTCAGCTTCGGCCAGCCCGGCCTGCCGGACTTCCTGCGCCGCGAGGACCTGGAGCGGCGGTACGCCGAACTCACCGGCCACACCCCCCGGGACATGGAGTTCCACACCCTGTACGCGGCCCTGCGCCACGCGATCGTGATGCTGCGCATCGCCTACCGGCAGGCGCACTTCGGCGAGGTCGAGATCCCCGCGGATCCGGACGGCCTGATCCTGCACCACGCCAGCCTGGCCGCCATGGTGCAGGGCACGTACTGGTAGCCCGCAGGGAGGGGAGGGGAAAAAGGTGAGCGGAGCGCCCGGGCGACCGTCAGGCCGCCTGCGCGTGCTGCTGCCGCGTCTGGGCCTGGGCCTGCGGCAGTACGGGGCTCACCACGCGGACCGGACGCGAGCCCGGGCCGCCGACGTGCGAGAAGGGCTGCGTGCGCCAGTCCAGGCCCTGGGGAAGGGCCGACAGGGCGACGGACTCCCGCTCCTGCGGCTCCACCGGCTGGATCCTGCCGACCGTGGGCAGCGCGTCCGCCGCGGGCCGGCCGGTGCCCGCGCACACCGTGAGCCCGAAGGGGTTCCACGGGGTCAGGCAGAGCGCGTGCTGCGGCAGGAACTCCTCGTCCGCGAAGAGGGCGATGGCCTGGTCGCAGTCGGGGCAGATCGCGTGGTGGATCTCGAACCCCTCGGCGTCGTCGAGGTATTCGGAGTCCTCGCCGTCCCCGGAATCGAACGGTTCGAGAGGATCCGGTTCGGTGCGACCGGCGCGCTTGGTGTTTTGCATGGATGTACTCCCCCTTGGGTGGGCCGGGCGGGCAGGTTCTGCGGCCTCGGCCACAGCAAGCACTTCCCGCCGAGCGTCACGAGTAACCACAACAGACCGGCCTGCCATTTGCCTACCCCTGTGGGCTTGGTCACATGCCTGCCGCAGATGCCTCCAGTGGGCGGACACCGCTGTGCCTGGAGGCCCCTTGGGCCTTAAGTTGTGCGGCTATGAGCGCAATGGAGGAGCTGGACCGCCAGATCGTGGATCTGCTCGTGCGGGACGGGCGGATGAGCTACACGGATCTGGGCAAGGCCACGGGACTGTCCACGTCGGCGGTCCATCAGCGGGTACGCCGCCTGGAGCAGCGCGGGGTGATCCGCGGCTACGCGGCCGTGGTCGACCCGGAGGCCGTCGGGCTGCCGTTGACGGCGTTCATCTCGGTGAAGCCCTTCGACCCGAGCGCCCCGGACGACATCGCCGACCGGCTCGCCGGTGTTCCCGAGATCGAGGCGTGCCACAGCGTCGCGGGCGACGAGAACTACATCCTCAAGGTGCGCGTCGCCACGCCCCTGGAGCTGGAGGACCTGCTGGGCCGGCTGCGCGCCCTCGCCCACGTCTCCACGCGCACCACGGTGGTCCTCTCCACCCCCTACGAGGCCCGCCCGCCGCGCGTTTAGCGCGCGTCCGGGCCCCTGAGGGGACCCGGCGGTCGGACGGGGGAGGGTGACGCGGGAGACTGGTCGGCATGACTGACCGCACCGCCCACTCCGCCGACGCCGCCGGAGCACCGACCAGGACCGTTCTCCTCCGCGGGGGCGAGGTCCACAGCCCCGCCGACCCCTTCGCCACCGCGATGGTCGTCGAGCGCGGCCACATCGCCTGGGTCGGCTCCGAGGGCGCCGCCGACGCCTTCGCGCAGGGCGTCGACGAGGTCGTCGACCTGGGCGGCGCGCTCGTCACGCCCGCCTTCACCGACGCCCACGTCCACGCCACCTCCGCGGGCCTGGCCCTGACCGGGCTGGACCTGTCCGGGGCGCGCTCCCTGTCCGCCGCGCTGGACCTCGTACGGGCGTACGCCGCGAGCCGTCCGGCCGACCGGGTGCTCCTCGGGCACGGCTGGGACGCCGCGCGCTGGCCCGAGCGGCGGGCACCGAGGCGCGCGGAGCTCGACGAGGCCGCGGGCGGCCGCCCGCTCTACCTGAGCCGCATCGACGTGCACTCGGCGGTGGTCACCACGGCCCTGCTCGACCTGGTCCCGGGGGTGCGGCCCGACGGGGACGAGCCGCTGACGCGGGAGGACCACCACGCCGTGCGGCGGGCCGCGCTGGCCGCGGTCACCCCCGCCCAGCGCGCCGAGGCGCAGCGGGCCGCCCTCGACCGGGCCGCGTCCCTCGGCATCGGCTCGCTGCACGAGTGCGGCGGGCCCGACATCTCCTCGGCCGAGGACTTCACCGCCCTTCTCGACCTGGCGGCCGAGCGGCCCGGGCCGCGCGTCTTCGGGTACTGGGCCGACCGGGACCTGGACCGGGCCAAGGCGCTGGGGGCCGTCGGAGCCGCCGGTGACCTCTTCGTGGACGGCGCGCTCGGCTCGCACACGGCGTGCCTGCACGCCCCGTACGCCGACGCCGCGCACACCGGCACCGGCTACCTGGACGCGGACGCCGTCGCGGAGCACGTGGCCGCCTGTACCGAGGCGGGCCTGCAGGCCGGTTTCCACGCCATCGGCGACGCCGCGATCACCGCCGTCGTGCAGGGGGTCCGCGCGGCGGCCGAGCGGGTCGGCCTGGCCCGGGTGCGCGCCGCGCGGCACCGCGTCGAGCACGCCGAGATGATGACCCCCGCCGCCATCGCCGCCTTCGCGGAGCTGGGGCTCACCGCGTCCGTGCAGCCCGCCTTCGACGCGGCCTGGGGCGGCGAGGACGGCATGTACGCCGACCGGCTCGGAGCCGAGCGCGCCCGCACCCTCAACCCGTACGCGGCCATGCTCAGGGCCGGTGTCCCGCTGGCCTTCGGCTCGGACGCCCCCGTCACCCCGCTGGACCCCTGGGGCACCGTCCGCGCGGCCGCCTTCCACCGCACCCCCGAGCACCGCATCTCCGTCCGCGCGGCGTTCACCGCCCACACGCGGGGCGGCTGGCGGGCGCTGGGCCGCGACGACGCGGGGATCCTGGTGCCCGGCGCCCCGGCCGACTACGCGCTCTGGCGGACCGGCGAGCTGGTCGTCCAGGCCCCCGACGACCGGGTGGCCCGCTGGTCCACCGACCCCCGCTCGGGCACTCCCGGACTGCCCGATCTGAGCCCCGGCTCCGACCTGCCGGTGTGCCTGGCGACCGTCGTCGGCGGGCGGGAGGTATTCGTACGCCCACAGGGGTGATCCGGGGGGCCTGGGTTCGGTACGGGCGGTCGGACCCGGATAAGTTCGGCCGGGTCCACCACAGGACGTCCGTACCGGACGGATCCGTCTGCTCAGCGCGCCCGCGCCTCGGGGGCGAGGGAAGGTTTCGCCGGTGGGGGCACCCCCGGCTGCGGCCGGGAGAGGGTGGCCCCCGGTCGGGGCCCGGCGGTCCAGTAGACAACGGTCACGGCGGCCCGCATCCAGCGGCCTTCTGACCGGCCCGAAGGACCGCGGGCCCCGATCGCTGTTCTAAAGTCATCCTCTGCGACCAGATGTACAGGACGTGCGAGAGCACAAAGGGGACTCAGTGAGCGACGGCGGACAGCGGGCCTACGGGCCGCTCGGTACAGCCTTGGTGATCATTCCGACCTACAACGAGGCGGAGAACATCGGGCTGATCGTCGGCCGCGTCCGCGCGGCGGTGCCCGAGGCCCACATCCTGGTCGCGGACGACAACAGCCCCGACGGCACCGGCAAGCTCGCCGACGAGCTGGCGGCCGTCGACGACCACGTGCACGTCCTGCACCGCAAGGGCAAGGAAGGGCTGGGCGCCGCCTACCTGGCGGGCTTCGTCTGGGCCCTGGAGGCCGGGTACGGGGTGATCGTCGAGATGGACGCCGACGGCTCCCACCAGCCGGAGGAACTGCCCCGGCTGCTCACCGCGCTGGCCGGCGCCGACCTGGTCCTCGGCTCCCGCTGGGTGCCGGGCGGCCGGGTCGTGAACTGGCCCAAGAGCCGCGAGATCCTCTCGCGCGGCGGGTCGACGTACTCCCGGCTGATGCTGAACGTCCCGATCCGCGACGTGACGGGCGGCTACCGGGCCTTTCGCCGCGAGACCCTGGAGGGCCTGGGTCTGGACGAGGTGGCCTCCGCGGGCTACTGCTTCCAGGTCGACCTGGCCCGCAGGGCCGTGCAGAAGGGTTTCCGCGTGGTGGAGGTGCCGATCACCTTCGTCGAGCGTGAGTTCGGCGACAGCAAGATGAGCAAGGACATCGTGGTGGAGGCCCTGTGGCGGGTCACCCAGTGGGGCCTGAAGGCCCAGGCGGCCAAGCTGCTGGGCAAGCCGGACCGCTCGGTCTGACCCGCCGCGCGCCGGTCGCCGGGGACGACCGGACGGCCCTTAGGGGGTGTCCGGTACCTCCGGCTGAGGCCGCTCTTACGCCGTCCCGGGCACACTTGTCGGTATGACGACCGGCACTGGCTCCCTGCGGTCGGGCACCTCGACCGCCCCCCGGCGGCGCTCGGCCGCCCGCACCTTCCTCCCCCTGGCGATCGCCGCCTGGCTGATCCTGGAGATCTGGCTGCTCAGCCTGGTCGCCGGCGCCGGCGGCGCGGTGAGCGTCGCCGCGCTGCTCGCGGGCGGGCTGGTCCTCGGTGCGGTGGTCATCAAGCGGGCCGGGCGGCGCGCCTTCAAGAACCTGGCGGACACCTTCCAGCAGGCGCAGCAGGGCCGGCAGCCCAGCCCGCAGCAGCCCGGCCAGGGCAACGGCCTCACCATGCTGGCGGGTCTGCTCCTGATACTGCCGGGGCTGCTCTCCGACGTGGCGGCCCTGTTCCTGCTGCTCCCGCCCGTCCGGGCCTGGCTCGGCCGCCGGACGGCCCGCTCGCTGGAGCGCAAGATGGCCACGGCGCAGGCCGGCACCTTCGGCGACGCCTTCCAGCAGGCCCGCATCCACTACCCCGACGGCAAGATCGTGCCGGGCGAGGTCATCCGCGAGGACCGGCCGGGGCAGCGGCACGATGGCCCGGACGACGCGTCGTACCGCCCGCCCCTGGCCCCGTAGGAGCTGCTGGCCCGCTCGCACGGACCCCGTGACACAGCCGAGGGGCCCCGCCACACGGTGTGTGGCGGGGCCCCTCGGCTGTGCTGTTCCGTCCGGCTGTCAGGCGGACTTGCGGCTGTCCCGCGGATGCACGGCAATGTTCATGGCGCCGGAACGAAGGACCGCGAGCCTTTCGGCCAGCACTTCCTCCAGCTCCTCGCGGGTGCGCCGCTCCATGAGCATGTCCCAGTGCGTTCGCGCAGGCTTGCCCTTCTTCTCTTCGGGCCCATCCCCGTCCACCAGGAGTGCCATGGCGCCGCACGCCTTGCACTCCCACTCCGGCGGAATTTCTGCCTCAACCGAGAACGGCATCTCAAATCGATGTCCGTTCTGGCATGCGTACTCCACCGCCTGGCGCGGGGCCAGATCGATGCCGCGGTCCGTCTCGTAGCTGGTAACCACGAGGCGCGTACCGCGGAGAGCTCGCTCACTCATGAATCGTGCCTCCCGGGCTTTGTCGCCCACAGGACAGGTGTCGCTGTCGTCGTCATCCGGTCAACGTCCGGACTGCGGTATAGATTCCCGCTCCGGGTCATGCGTCGCCCGTCGTGCCGCCCCTTGTTGTACCCACCAATGCCCGTTTTGTCACATCTGGCAGCAGATGTCACCCAACGTCTACACTTCTCAAGCGCGCAGTAACGGTCCGCCTGGCAGGCCAAAGGCGTACACTACCGGCCCTTTGCTTCAACGTCTAAATTCGTTCGGAATTCGTTCGTGGATGCGGACCGGACCCACACGCGCGGACCGTTCTCAGATCCGCTCCGGTACAGGATTGCCTGCCGCCTCCACCGCGCGCCGCACCGGCACTCTCGCCAGCAGCACGAATCCCAGTGCGAAGAAGACCACCAGCGAGATGATCGCGTCCCGGTAGCTGCCCGTGAGCTGGTAGGTCAGGCCGAAGACGAGCGGTCCCACCCAGCTCAGGCCGCGGTCGCTCATCTCGTACGCCGAGAAGTACTCCGCCTCCTTGCCCGCCGGCACCAGGTGCGAGAACAGCGAGCGCGACAGCGCCTGGCTGCCGCCCAGCACCAGCCCGATCATCGCCGCGAGCGCGAAGAACCACACCGGTGTCCGGGCGGGCAGGAAGTAGCCGACCGCCAGCGTCACCGCCCACGCGGCCAGCGAACCCAGGATCGTCCGCTTCGCGCCGTAGATGCGGGCGAGGCGTCCCATCCCCAGCGCGCCGGCGACCGCCAGCACCTGCACCAGGAGCACCGCGCCGATCAGCGTGGACTCCTCCAGCTCCAGCTCCAGCTTGCCGTAGATGGCCGCCTGGGAGATCACCGTCTGCACGCCGTCGTTGTAGATCAGGTACGCGAGCAGGAACGACAGGGTCAGCGGGTAGCGCCGCATGTCCTTGAGCGTGGCGACGAGCTGCTTCCAGCCGCTGAGCGCCGGTGCGGCCCCCGGCTCGCGCACCACGGCCCGGTCCCGCAGCCTGCGCAGCGGGATCAGGGCGAAGGCGCCCCACCACAGGCCCGCCGAGGCCAGGCAGATGCGCACGGCCTCGCTCTTGGAAAGCCCCAGGGTGTCGTGGGCCTGGAACAGCGCCAGGTTCACCACCAGCATCACGGAGCCCGCGGTGTAACCGAAGGCCCAGCCCCGCGAGGAGACGGCGTCCCGCTCGTCCGGCGTGGAGATCTGCGGCAGATAGGCGTTGTACAGCACCATCGAGACGGACAGCGAGGCGTTCGCCACGACCAGCAGCGCCCCGCCGAGCAGATAGCGCTCACCGCTCAGGAAGAACATGCCCGCCGTCGCGGCGGCGCCCGTGTACGCGGCCACCGCGAGCAGCGGCTTCTTGCGGCCGGTGCGGTCCGCGACCGCCCCGGCCAGCGGCATCAGCAGGACGGCCAGGATCACCGACGCGGAGACCGAATAGGCGAAGAACGCCCCGTAGCGCACCGGGATGCCCAGGGGGTACACGAAGCCCTCGGGGTCCGCGGCCTCCTTGGCGATCTCGGTCAGGTACGGCCCCAGGAACAGGGTCAGCACGCTCGCCGAGTACACCGAGACGGCGAAGTCGTAGAAGTACCAGCCCCGCTGCTCCCGCTTGCGCGCGGCCGTCGCGGCCGCGGACGTGTCGGCCTCGGCCGAGGCGGCCGATCTGCCGTCCTCCGCCCCCGGTTCCGCTTCTTCCGTCTTCCTGCTGTCTTCCGCGGTCATGCGGCGTCCCCCTCGCTGGTCCCCGTACGGCAGCGGCCGCCGGGTCCCGCGCGGGAGCCGAAGAGCGTGTCAGGCCCAGGCCCCGCGCTGGTCCAGCACCGTGCGCAAGATGTCGATCCGGTCGGTCATGATGCCATCGACTCCCAAGTCCAGGAGAGCCTCCATGCGTTCCGGTTCGTTCACGGTCCACACGTGCACCTGCAGTCCCCGCTCGTGCGCGGTCCGTACGAAGCGCCGGTCGACCACGCGGACGCCCCCCTGGGTCTCCGGTACCTGGGCCGCCACCGCCCCCACGCGCAGCGCCGCCGGGATGGCGTACGAGCGCAGCCGCAGGCCGACCACGCCGCGCACCCCGTAGGAGGTCGCCAGCCGGGGGCCGGCGATCCGCTGGGCCCGGGCGACCCGGCTCTCCGAGAAGGAGCCCACGCAGACCCGGTCCCAGATCCCGGCCCGCGCGATCAGGTTCATCAGCGGGTGCAGCGCCGATTCGGCCTTGACGTCGATGTTCCAGCGGGCGTCCGGGAACTCCTCCAGGAGTTCCTCGAACAGGGGCAGGGGCTCGGTGCCCGCCACGCGCGCCTCGCGGACCCTGGCCCAGGGCAGCTCGGCGATCCGGCCCCGGCCGTCGGTGACCCGGTCCAGGGTGGAGTCGTGGAAGGCGACGAGCTTCCCGTCGGCCGTGGCGTGCACATCGGTCTCGAAGTACCGGTAGCCCGCGTCGGCGGCCCGGCGGAAGGCGGCGGCGGTGTTCTCCAGCCCGTCCGCGGCGCCTCCGCGGTGCGCGAAGGCGATCGGAGCCGGGTGGTCCAGATAGGGATGGCGAAGGCGTACGTGCGTCACGGCGGCAGTATCCCCCGTGGCGGGAGGGGCCGGTGGGCCGCGAGGCGGACGACGGACGTGAGCGCGCCGCCTTCGTCGAGCTCCGGTCCGAGGCCCCCTGGTGCGAGTGGACTGGCACGTGACAGTCTGTGCCGCAGCTATCAATCCAATCCCGGCCTCCGGCGCGCGCCGTCGAGGCCAATCCGACGAAGGTGGACCGGACGCCATGGCCGAATGGACCTCAGCGGTCGGTGCCGCGCAGCTCGCCCGTCTCATCGGCTCGCAACAGGAGCGGCCCGCCGTCTCCGGCGCCCGCAGACTGCCCGCCTACCGCACCCTCGCCGACGGGATCCGCCTCCTCGTCCTCGAAGGCCGCGTTCCGGTCGCCGCCCGGCTGCCCGCCGAGCGCGAGCTGGCCGTCGCCCTCTCCCTCAGCCGCACCACCGTCGCCGCCGCGTACGAGGCCCTGCGCGGGGAGGGGTTCCTGGAATCCCGCCGCGGCGCCGGCAGCTGGACCTCCGTACCGGCCGGGAACCCGCTGCCCGCCCGCGGCCTGGAGCCGCTGCCGCCCGAGTCCCTCGGCTCGATGATCGACCTCGGCTGCGCCGCCCTGCCCGCCCCCGAGCCCTGGCTGACCAGGGCCGTCCAGGGAGCGCTGGAGGAACTGCCGCCGTACGCGCACACCCACGGCGACTACCCGGCCGGCCTGCCCGCCCTGCGCCGGATGCTCGCGGACCGCTACACCGAGCAGGGCATCCCCACCATGCCCGAGCAGATCATGGTCACCACCGGTGCGATGGGCGCGATCGACGCGATCTGCAGCCTCTTCGCGGGCCGGGGGGAGCGGATCGCCGTCGAGTCCCCTTCCTACGCCAACATCCTCCAGCTGATGCGCGCCGCCGGGGTGCGCCTGGTCCCCGTCGCCATGGCCGACGGGCTGGCCGGCTGGGACATGGACGTCTGGCGGCAGGTGCTGCGCGACTCGGCCCCCCGCCTCGCCTACGTCGTCGCCGACTTCCACAACCCGACCGGGGCACTGGCCTCCGAGGAGCAGCGCCGCGCCATGGTGGAGGCCGCCCGGTCGGCCGGCACCGTCCTGGTCGCCGACGAGACCATGCTGGAGCTCCAGCTGGACCCCGAGATGCCGATGCCGCGCCCGGTCTGCTCCTTCGACCCCGCCGGCAGCACGGTCATCACCGTGGGCTCCGCCAGCAAGGCCTTCTGGGCGGGCATGCGGATCGGCTGGGTCCGCGCCGCGCCCGACGTCATCCGCAGCCTGGTCGCCGCCCGCGCCTACGCCGACCTGGGCACGCCCGTGCTGGAACAGCTCGCGGTGAACTGGCTGATGCGCACCGGGGGCTGGCAGGAGGCCGTCCAGATCCGCCGTGACCAGGCCCGGGACAACCGCGACGCGCTGGTCGCGGCGGTGCGCCGGGAGCTGCCGGACTGGGAGTTCGAGGTCCCCCGGGGCGGGCTGACCCTGTGGGCCCGGGCCGGCGGACTGTCGGGGTCCCGGCTGGCCGAGGTGGGGGAGCGGGTCGGCGTACGCGTCCCCTCGGGGCCGCGGTTCGGCGTGGACGGGGCCTTCGAGGGCTACGTCCGCCTGCCGTTCACCGTGGGCGGGCCGGTGGCCGACGAGGCGGCGTCGAGACTGGCGGCGGCGGCCCGGCTGGTCGGCACCGGCGCGGGCGGCGGCGGTGCGGAGCCGCCGCGCACCTTCGTGGCGTAGCCGCCCCCGAAGTCGGGGCGCCGGCCGGGGCTACGGCGTTTCCGCCGCGACCTCCGGGAGGTCCGGGACGTCCGTGGAGTCGATGGCCGGGCCCTGGGCCTGGGCGGGCGGCTGCGCCTGGAGCGACTTGGCCGGCCCGGGGTGGCCCTGGCCGCCGCCCGCGCCCGGCGACGGGCGCTCCGGCAGCAGCTCCCGTACGGCCTGCCGGTGCAGCGGGTGCGTGGCCTCGTCGTACGGGTCGGGGGTGGCGGGCACCTGCAAGCGGTACACGGGACCCGTTCCGAGCCGGGCGTACCCGCGGCCCGGGGGCATGTGGGCCGGCGGGGTGGTGTGCGGCGGCAGCCCCAGTACGTCGGCGATCTGCTGGATCGTCGCGGGCCCGAGCACGATCCGGGCGCGGGTGTGCTGCCAGATGGCGTCGTGCAGCAGCTCCAGGTGGTCGAACTGCTCGGCCACCACCACCGTGACGTGCGCGGGCCGCCCGTGCCGCAGCGGCACCTGCAACGCGGCCAGCGGGTCGGGGCGCCCTTCGGCGACGGCGAGGTGGGCCAGCACGCTCGGCTGGTCCAGCAGGATCCACAGCGGGCGCCGGGTGTCCTCGGGCGCCGGCCGGCCGCCCTCGCGGGCCCGGTGGGTGGCGATGAGACGCCGTTCGGTCTCCTGCGCGGCCCATTCCAGGGTGGCCTGCGCCCCGGTCGGCCCGCATTCCACGGCGAGGACGCCGCTGCGGCCGGTCAGGCAGGAGTAGTCGCCGCTGCCGCCGCCGTCGACGATCATCACGTCGCCCCCGTGCCGCAGGGCCTGCAGGGCGAGGGAGCGGAGCAGGGTGGAGGTGCCGCTGCCGGGCTGGCCGACGGCCAGCAGGTGCGGCTCGGTGGAGCGGGGCCCGGTGCGCCAGATCACCGGCGGCACGTCACGGGGCTCGTCGCCCACCAGGACGGGCAGGGTGCGCTGGACGCTGCCGGCGTCGGTGAAACCGAGCACGGTCTCACCGGGCGAGGTGACGAACGGCTGGGCGGCGATGCCCGTCGGCAGCGCCGCCAGCACGCTCAGGTCGAGCTGGTTGCCCTCCTCGTCCCAGTCGAAGAGATACTCCCGTCCGCGCCCGGACTTGGCGTGCAGCAGTGCCTCGATCCGGGCCCGTGAGGCGGCCTCGCCATCGGTGAAGTAGGCCGGGTAGCGGATGTGGAGCCGGGTGATGCGGCCCGCCTCGTCGAACTCGTGGCCGCTGAAGGCCTTGTCCCACTCCCCGCCGTGGGCGAAGAGCGGACTGGGGTCCTCCGGGATGGAGAAGTACGGCACGAGGGCTTCGTAGAGGGAGCCGAGCCGTTCGGTCTCGGCATCGCTGGGCCCGGTCTTCACCGGATTGCGGTCGCGTCCCTGCCAGGCCGCCGCCGCCATGAGGGTGATCAGGGCGAGGAGCGGGCCGTAGGGGACGAGCGCGACCACCAGGACGCAGGCTGCTCCCAGGAACAGCGCGGGACCACGCTTGTCCTTGGGGGTCTCGGCCCATTTGCGCCGCCCGGTCGAAGCCAGGATGCGCAGGCCGCGTCCGATGGTGAGGAGCGGATGGAGGACGTCCGTGGCGCTGTCGGCGGCCGTGCGAGCGAGGTCGCGGCCCCGGGACAGCGACACGGTGCCGCTGCTGAGAATGCGGGGAAGTGGGCGCCGGGCCACGGGCGTCTCCTGGAGTTGTGGATGTGACGGGTCTTTCGGGTGTTGCTGGTGATGCGCTGCGCGGGGCCCGCCTAGAGCTTGATCCCGCCGAGCAGGCTCGCGAGGCTCGCCGTGCTCGCCGTGATGCTCGGGGCGATGGCCGAGCCGGCGAGGAAGAAGCCGAAGAGCGAGGAGACGAACGCGTGCGACAGCTTCATCCCGTCCTTCTTGAAGAAGAGGAAGCAGATGATGCCGAGCAGGACCACGCCTGAGATGGACAGAACCATGAGAGCTTCTCCTGGTTGGTGGGGACAGTCACCATCAGTTCTTCCAGGCTCACAGGAAGTATCAATGCGACAAAAGGTGCATACGGGTGAATCGGCGAGTTTTTCACTTGACCGGCTCACCCCGGCTGGCGCGTCCGCCGCACAGCGGGTCGCAGGTGATCATTGCCTCGGTCCGGGCCGTACATGTGCAGGCCAGGGCGCTACTCTGACGATTCACCCGTACGGACGCAGTGCCGTGCACCCCCCTGCCCGAACGGCCCGGGGAAGCTTCATGGCAGTAGCGAGTGAAAGGCGGTACGCACGATGAGCGAGCACACCGAAGGCGCCTCCCCCGAAGTCCCCGACGAGGACGTCATCGAACTGGCCACCAAGATCTTCGACCTCGCCCGCCAGGGGGAGACGCAGACGCTCACCGCCTACCTCGACGCGGGGGTCCCGGCGAACCTCACCAACGACCGCGGCGACACCCTCGTCATGCTCGCCGCCTACCACGGCCACGCCGACACCGTCACGGCCCTGCTCGCCCGCGGCGCCGAGGCCGACCGCGCCAACGACCGCGGCCAGACCCCGCTCGCCGGCGCCGTGTTCAAGGGCGAGGAGGCCGTCATCCGCGCCCTGCTCGCCGGCGGGGCCGATCCGACCGCCGGAACCCCCTCCGCGGTGGACACGGCGCGCATGTTCGCAAAGGCCGACCTGCTGGAACTCTTCGGAGCCAAGTAGTCCGCTTTTGGCCGGGCCGGGGACGCCGCCGAGCTCACAGGTTGATCACGGCGGCCGTAAATGTGGTCGCGGTGCACAAACCGGCTGGGTCATCATGGCGTCGGATTCGATTCGTGAGCACGGCGGACGGGCAGGAGCGGGCAGGACACAACGGGTGTCCGGGTCCGGCCCTGCGGAACCGGCCGCCCTGGTCACGAAGCACCGACGAGAGTGAGAAGGCAATGGTCTACATCGAGCGGAACATGACGGCGGACGTCCTCACATGCTGTTACGCGGCCCTGTGAATCCCGATTCCCGGTTGCGTCCCCAGCTTGATTTGAGGCCATTCCCATGTTCGAACCAGTCATAGCGCCGAGCGGCACCCTCCTCGGGCTCCTCCAGAGGGGCCGCGGCGACGGCACGCTGCACGCGCTCGCGGCACCCAGGGCGGAGGCCCTGGAGGCCCTCGACCAGTGCGTGCTCCGCGACCCGCGCCAGGACTGGCAGGTCGAGAACCGCTCGCTGTACTACGCCAGGCTCTACCTGGACCTCGACGGCCCCCTGGGCGAGATCGAGGCCCACCTCTTCAGCGCCGAGGACCTCCTGGACGAGGAGGACCACCGCACCGGCCTCGCCCTGTCCGTCCTGGGCCACCTGGCCTCGTACGGCCGCGACGACGCCCTCATGCTGCTGCGCCGCTACGCCGCCGGCGGAGCGAACTGGGCCTGGGCCCTCGACGAACTCGCCCTGCGCGACGACGACGAGGGGCTGCGGTCACTGGCCGCGCCCGTCCTGGCCCGCTTCCCCGCCACGGCGGAGGGCGAGGCGCGGCTGGCCGCCGCGATCCGCGACGCGTACGAGCCCCGGCCGTGGTGGCTGTGGGAGGAGTCGCCCCAGTACGGGGAACGCCTGCGCGCCGCCCGCCGGCAGGGCTCCTTCGACCGCTGGCAGCGCCAGCTCACCCCCAGCGGGCCCCGGCCCGGCTGGGGCGTCCAGGCCGTCTTCGACTGGGCCGCCGACGGGCTGCGCCGCGGCACGCCGCTGCACGTGCCCGCCGCGCGCTGCCTGGCCGCCGTGGCCTCGCCCGAGGACCGCTCCGCCATCCTCGCCGCCGCCGCCGGGGCCTGCGGCGAGGCGGCCCGCGCCACCGCCCTGCACCACCTGGTCCTCGCCGAACCGGACAACCCGGCCGTGCTGGACCTCATCGAAGCCGCCGCCGACGAGCCCGCCGTGGCCGCCTACGAGCGCATGTGCGGCCCCGAGGCCGTCGACCGGGCCCGGCGCTGGGTCCACCGCCCCGACGCCCTGGGCGCCGCCGCCGCGGCCACCCTGGCCGCCCGCGGCGGAGCCGAGGACGCGGCCCTGGTCCTGGGCGCCCTGCGCTCGACCGTCCGCGGCTCGGGCCCCGACACCCCGCGGCTGTTCGCCCTGGTCGACGGAGCCGGCCGCCTCGCGATCAGCTGCGCCGCCCCCGTCCTGCGCCACATCTACCGCGAGACGGCCTCCTCCCACCTGCGCGGCCGGGCCGCGCGCGCCCTGGCCAGTACGGACCCCTCCTTCGCGGCGGGCTTCGCGGTGGAATGCCTCTGGGACTGCGAGGAGACCACCCGCGAGGTGGCGGCCCGCCACGCCGAAACCGCCGACGCGCGGGTCGCGCCCCGGCTGCGCCGCCTCGCGGCGGACCCCGCGGAGGAAGAGGACGTCCAGTCGGCGGTGCGCAGCCGCATCGCGCCGGAGTCCGCCGTGTAGGGGGACCCCTCTGGCGCCGCCGCGGTTCCACGTTTCGGGAACGCGAACGGCTTTCGGGAACGCGAACGGCCCCGGCCGACGGGCATCCGGATCGAACCGGGCCTGAAGGCGGGGCCGTTTGCGCGTACCGGCGGTCGGCACGCGTGCGCCCCGGCCCTGAGGGGGCCGGGGCGGAAGGCCGGGCTCAGCGCGACGACGCGCCAGGCGGTGACGGAGGAGGCGAGAAGGCGATCTCGCAGGGCGTGACCTTCGACGTCTCCTTCACGCCGAACCCGGTGGTTGCGTGAAGGCCCGACGGCGTGGCCGGCTTCGAAAACACGAGCGTGTAGCCCGGCGGGACCGTCTTCGAGTTGATCTGCAGCCTGCCGTCACCGCGGCGCAGCTCGGCTTCGGGGTCGGCCTGGGGACCGCGATACCCGCCCCCCGGATGCGAGCACTCCGACGCGGGCTTCTTCTCGACCACCGCGACGCTGACGCCCTCGGCCTGAAGCCTCCGCACCAGTTCGGGCAGCCCGTCGGGCGTGGGTACCTCGACCTCGATCGTCTTCCCGGGGTCCTTCGGGGGGCCGGAAGCCGCTTTCAGCGCCTCCTCCAGGCCCTCGGAGTAGTCGATCGAGCAGGACGGGACCTTGGAGGTCTCGACCACGCCGAAGCCGACCCCCCGCTCACCCAGCGGGTAGTAGTCCGCCCACGGGAACATCAGCGTGTGGCCCGGGGGGACCGTCTTCGCGTTGACCTTGAGGATGAAGCCGTCATCGGCGGGCTGCAAGACCTCGGCCTCGCGGTCGGCCTGCGGACCCCGTCCCCCGCCGCCCGGCTCGGAGCACTGGGACGGCGGCCGCTTCGGGACCAGTGCGACCCGGACCCCCAGTGCCTTCAGCCGTTCCACCAGAGCCGGGATCTGGCCGGCCTCGGGCAGCTTGAACCGGAGCGAGCCGTCCGGATCCTTCTTGATCTCGGGAGCTTCCGTGGCCGAGGGGCTCGGCGAGGCGGTGGCACCGCCGGCGGGCAGCGAGCCGTTGCGGGCGCTCCCGGGCAGGGCCATGACGGCGACGACGGCGGCCGTGGCGACGCCCACCGCGAGCGGGACGCCGTAACGGCGGGCGGGGCTGGGCGACGGCGCCGGGGCCTCTGGGAGGCGGGCCAGGAGCGCGGCCTTCAGCCGGTCCTCGAAGCCGCTGGGCCGGGTGCTCATCGGGCTGCCTCCAACTGGCGTTCGGTGACGGCGCCCGGGGCGCTCAGCGCCCGCCGGGCCCGGTGCAGGCGGACCCGGACGGTCGCCTGGGTGACGCCGAGGGCCTGCGCGGCCTCGGCCGGGGTGAGCTCGTCGACGACGACCAGGTCGAGCGCGGCGCGCAGCGGCTCGGACAGCGCCGCATGGCGCTCGGCCAGGGCCCTGAAGGCCCGCTGCGCGTCGATCCGTTCCTCCAGCGCCGCGACGTCCTCGTCGTCGAGCAGCCGGCGTCCGCTGAGCCGCGCCAGCGCGCCGCTCTCGCGGGCCCGCCCCCGGGCATGACCCGACAGGACGTTGCGGGCTATGCCGAACAGCCAGGCGACCGGGGCTCCCCTGTGGCCCCGGTAGGTCCCGGCCGATCCCATCGCCGCGAGAAAGATGTCGGCCGTCAGGTCGGCCGCCAGGTGCGGGTCGGCGACCCGGCGGGTGACGAAGCCGAGGACCGCGTCGATGTGCTCCTCGTAGAACGCGCCGAATCCCTCGGGCGTGGTGAGATCCGGGGGTCCGGTCTCCTGTCGTGGGCTGCGCACCCGGTTCCTCCCCTGCGTCGGGGCCCCGTCGGCCCCCTCACCCTGTACTTGGCCGCAGCGCCCCGGAACGTTTCACCGGGCCCGCAGGAACCTGACCGGCGTGCCGGGACGGGCCTGGGCCGCCGCGTCCAGGGCCGGGCCCGGCGGGACCACGCCGACCACCGGGTAGCCGCCCGTCACCGGGTGGTCGGCCAGGAACACCACCGGCAGCCCGTCCGGCGGGACCTGGACCGCGCCCAGCACCATGCCCTCGCTCGGCAGCTCCTCCCGGCGGCCGCGGACCAGCGGGGCACCGGCCTCCGTGCGCAGGCCGATGCGGTTGGACAGGGCCGACACCCGGAAGGACGCCCGCCACAGGCCGTCGAGCGAAGCGCGCGTGAACCAGTCCGCCCGCGGCCCGAGCCGTAGCGGCAGGGCCAGCTCCGCGGGCGGCCCGGGCAGGCCGCAGGCGTCCGCCCCGCGCGCCGGATCCGGGCCCGGGGGCCCCACCGGCAGCAGCGTCCCGGCCGACAGGACGGGCGGCCCGAGGCCCGACAGCAGGTCCGTCGCGCGACTGCCGAGGACGGGCGGGACGCTCAGCCCTCCCCGCACGGCGACGTAGCTGCGCAGCCCCGACTCCGCCCGGCCCACCTCCAGCTCCGCCCCGGCCGGCAGCCACACCGGCGCCCCCCAGGCCGCCGGGCGCCCGGAGACCCGTACGGGACAGGGCGCGCCCGTGACCGCCACGACCGTGGCCGCCAGGGCCCGCAGCCCGACCCCGTCGAGGGTCGTCTCCAGCGCCGCGGCGTCAGGCGGATTGCCGAGCAGCCGGTTGGCCAGTGCGTACGCCGCCGTGTCCAGCGCCCCCGAGCGCGGCACGCCCAGGTGCGCGTGGCCGGGCCGCCCCGGGTCCTGGACGGTGGTCAGGGCCCCCGGCCGCACCACCAGCAGGGCGCTCACCGGCCCTCCGGCGTGAACCGCACCCGTACCCCGGGCGCGAACAGCGCCGCCGGTTCCCGCTCCGGGTCCCAGAGCACCGCGTCCGTGGAGCCGATCAGCTGCCAGCCGCCGGGGGAGGAGCGCGGGTACACCCCCGCGTACTCCCCGGCCAGGGCCAGCGAGCCCGCCGGGACGGCCGTACGGGGCGTGGCCCGGCGGGGCAGGTGCCAGCGCTCCGCGAGCCCCGTCAGATAGCCGAAGCCGGGGGCGAAACCGCAGAAGGCCACCCGGAAGTCCGTGCCGCCGACGATGTCGGCCACCTCCCGCGGGGTCACCCCCCACAGCCGGGCGACCTCCGCCAGGTCCGGCCCGTCGTAGCGCACCGGGACGGTGACCAGCGGCCCCTGCGTCGGCGGGAGCGGGGGCACCTGCCACCGCGCGATCCGGTCGCCGAGCGCGGCCGGATCGCGTACGCCGTCCAGCAGTACGGTCCGGGCCGCCGGCACCAGGTCCCGTACGGGCCCCAGTTCGCCCGCTTCCCGGCGGCGCAGCAGCTCCGCGTGGAGCGCGGCCACCTGCTCGGCTGAGTCCAGCTCGACGAGCAGCGCCCGGTCGCCGACCACCAGGGTCCTCACGCGAAGGCCTCCACCCGCACCCCGGCGGCGCCCAGGGCCTCGCGGACCCGCAGCGCGAGGCCGGCGGCCCCCGGGGTGTCCCCGTGCAGGCACAGCGAGCGCGCGGCCACCTCCACCCGCGAGCCGTCGGAGGCCGTCACCACGCCCTGGGCGGCCATCGCGACGGCCCGCGCGACCACGGCGTCGGGCTCGTGCAGCACGGCCCCCGGCTCGCCGCGCGGCACCAGGGTCCCGGCCGGGGTGTAGGCGCGGTCGGCGAAGGCCTCCGGTACGGGGGCCAGCCCGGCCGCCCCGGCGGCGGCGAGCAGGACGGAGCCGGGCAGCCCCAGCACCGGCAGCCCGCCCGTGGCCCCGGCGCCCGCCGCCATCCGGACGCCCGCGACCACGGCGGCCGCCTGGTCGGCGTCGTGCACGGTGCGGTTGTACAGCGCGCCGTGCGGCTTCACGTACGACACCCGGGAGCCGGCGGCCCGCGCGAACACCTCCAGCGCCCCGATCTGGTAGGCCACCTCGTCCGCCAGCTCACCGGCCGGCACGTCCATGGAGCGCCGCCCGAAACCGGCGAGGTCGCGGTAGGACACCTGGGCGCCGATCCGCACGCCCCGCTCGGCGGCCAGCTCGCAGACCCGGCGCATGATGGACGGGTCCCCGGCGTGGAAGCCGCAGGCCACATTGGCGCTCGTCACCACCGACAGCAGCGCCTCGTCATCGGTGAGCGTCCAGCGCCCGAAGCCCTCGCCGAGGTCGGCGTTGAGGTCGATCACGGGTGCGGATGCGATCATGGAATCCATGCGCCGAGCGTAGAGCAGGGGGCCCGGGACGATCCGGCCGAACCCCCGCGTTTGGGATGTTGTCAGGGTCAGCGCCTAGTCTTTGTCCGTGACTCTCCCCGCCCCGGCGAAGACCCTTCCGTCCCCGGCGCCGGGCCCGGCCGCCGACGAGGGCCTGGCCCGGCGGCTGCGCGCCCTCGCCTGCACCGCCCCGCTGCACGACCTCGACGTCCGCAAGGCCAATCTGGCCGGCGAGTACGGGGTCTACGCGATGGCGGAGGTCGCGCTGGCCGCGATCGACCTGGTCACCCTCAACATGGACTTCGACACGGGCGCCGACCACGAGCAGATAGTGGCCAGGCTGCTGCCGCGCGTCGCCGCGCAGGCCCCCGCGCGTCCGGCGGCCGAGCACGAGCGGGTGGCCCGCTGGGTCCTGGAGAACCTGATCAACGTCGGCAGCGTCGACCGCGGCTTCCGCGCGATCTACGGCACCTTCGGCCCGGACGGGGTCTACGTCCGCCGGGACTACGACTTCAAGCTGATCGAAGAGGTCCCCGGCTACGGCGGCGCGGTCTACCTGCGCACCACCGACGAGGCCGTCAACGTCCTCGTCGGCGCCCTCGACACCGACGTGACCAGCGCCCAGATCGCCGCCGAGGTCAAGCTGGAGGTGCTGATCAGCCGCGGGCGGCTGGCCGACGCCCAGCTCGCGGCCGAACAGGCCCGCTACCGGACCGTCCAGTACGCCGAGACCCTGCGCCGCACGCTGGACGCCACGCGGCGCAACGTGCGGGCGGTGGACTGGCTCCAGGCCGTCCCGGACATGATCGCCGAGGCCCTCGACCACGTCGCCGACCGCTACCGGCACGAGAACGCGATCCTCACCAACATCCGCAAGGCGCGCGACGAGGCGGAGGAGCCGGAGAACAAGCGGCGCGCCGCCGAGCTCGTCGACATCGTCAAGGACTGCATCCGCCGGCACACCCAGCTCCAGTCCCGGCTGCTGGACGCGGGCCCGCTGTTCCGCGCCGAGCAGGACCGCCAGGCCTTCGCCGCTCCGGCGCAGCGCACCGGCATCGACCTGTACGGCCAGCTCGTCGCCCCGGTGCTGCCGCTTCCCCTGGAGCAGGCGAGCCGGGTCACCGACGCCTTCTTCGCCTCCGGCGCGGGACTGCGCACGCCGGTGTCGGTGCGGGTGGCCGACCTGGTCGAGATCCTGCTCACCCCGCCCGTCGAACGCGAGCACCTCGGCGCGCAGATGCCCGAGCCGGACCTGATCGCCACCCCGGACGACAGCCGCTTCAGCGAGGAGCAGCTCGCGGCCGCGATGGAGCTCCTGGACCTCCCGCACGACGCGCCCCGCCGGCTGTCCGGACTCCTCGCCGAGGCCCGCCGCAGCGACCCGGACCTGCCGTACCTGGTGGCCCTGCTGGCCGTCCACGCGGCGAGCCCGGCCGTCGGCACGGCCTACCGCCAGGGGGAGGAGCGCCTGCTCTTCGCCGTGGACGACGGCACGCAGCTCGACGACCACGAGTTCGGCGGCGCGGACCTCATCGTCGGCACCGCCCTCCTCGACGCGGCGGGCATGGCCGCCGACCGGGCGGAGGCCTCGTGACCACCAGTTCAGCCCCGTCAGACCCAGCCTCCTCAAACCCAGCCACGCCGGCGAGGCTGAACCGCACTGCCCGTACCCCCCGCACCACCCGTACCGCCGAGGAGACGCACCCGTGAGCGACCACCACGCCGAGCACCCCGCGTGGAGCGAGCCCGCGCCGTCGGCTCCCGCAGCGCCCGCCGCCGCCGGGGCGGTGACCCCCGCGGACGCCGCCGACGCGGCCCGGCTCGTCGCCTTCGGGCTCCAGCCCAAGCTGCTCCCCGCCCGTGACGCCGAGTACGCCGAACTGCTGCGCCGCTACCGCGAGGAGCCCGCCTTCGGCCGCCTCGCCGACGCCGTCGCCACCGGCCTCGGCCTCGTCGTCCTGGAGGTGTCCCCCCGGGCCGGCATGGCCGTCGCCGCCGGCGAGGACTCCGTCTTCGCCGTCCGGATGGGCGACTACGCCCGCCGCACCGCCGCCGACTCCGCCGACCGGTTCCTGCACGGCCTGGCCCACCTCGCCGTCGCCGCCCTGGCCTTCCCGCGCCCCGAGGACCTCGCCGACGACGGCTACATCGGCCGCATCACCGTCAACGGCGTCGACTCCTTCGTCCGGCAGACCTGCCGCCGCCTGGAGGAGCGCGCCGAGGAGCTCGGCGAGAACACCGACCCGGCCTCCGACACCCCGGGCCTGGAGGCCGCCTGGCGCGTCTACGCCCGCCGCAGCGCGACCGGCGCCACCAAGGACGCCCGCCGCCTCGCCGGATCCACCACCGGCATCGTGGGCAAGGCCGCCGCCTTCCTCACCGACTCCGGTTTCCTCCAGCGCACCGGCGACGAGGCCGGCGGCACCTACCGCACCACCCCCCGCTACCAGCTCCAGGTCCGCGACATGGCGGGCAGCTCGGCCATGGCCGAGCTCCTGGAACTCGGCGTGGTCCCCGTCAGCGACGGCTCCGCCACCCTCCTGCCGCCGCCCGAGGGCGACGACCTGGACCTGGCCGCCGACGCGGGTCTCCCGTTCCACGCCTGAGCCAGCCGCCCCTCCGTACGCCGTCACGTCCGCTCCCAGACCCCACGAGAGTCCGCCGCCATGTACGAGCTGTCCCGGATCCGCCTCTACTCCATCGGGCCCGCCGGTGCGCGCTACGCCGACACCGTGCTCGACCTGCGCGGAGTCGGCGAGCCGGTGCCCCATCCGGCGCCGGCCCAGGCGGAGTTCTTCGAGGACGAGCCCACCGGCCCGCCGCGCCGCCCCGCGCCCGCGGGCGTGCTCTTCCTGGAGAACGGCGGCGGCAAGTCCGTCCTGCTCAAGCTGATCTTCTCGGTGATGCTCCCGGGCCACCGCAACACGCTCGGCGGCGCCAGCTCCGGCGTGCTGCGCAAGTTCCTGCTCGCCGACGACTGCGGCCACGTCGCGCTGGAGTGGCAGCACACCCAGACCGGCGAGTGCGTGGTCGTCGGCAAGGTCAGCGAATGGCGCGGCCGCCAGGTGTCCAACGACCCGCGCAAGTTCGCCGAGGCCTGGTACTCCTTCCGCCCCGGCCCGGGCCTGAGCCTCGACAGCCTGCCCGTGGCCGAGGCCACCGCCGTGCGCCCGCCCGTCGAAGGCGCCTCCGGCGCGCGGGGCCGGCGCCGCACGATGAAGGGCTTCCGCGACGCCCTCACCGAGGCCGGCAAGGCGTACCCGCACCTGGAGGTCTTCTTCGAGGAGATCCACGACCGGTGGAACGAGCACCTCACCGAGCTCGGCCTCGACCCCGAACTCTTCCGCTACCAGCGCGAGATGAACGCCGACGAGGGCGAGGCCGCCGGGCTCTTCGCGGTGAAGAAGGACTCCGACTTCACCGACCTCCTGCTGCGCGCCGTCACCGACACCCGTGACACCGACGGCCTCGCCGACCTCGTCCACGGCTTCGGCAACAAGCTCGGCCGCCGCGCCGAGCTCATGGCGGAACGGGACTTCACCGCCGGCTCGGTGGACCTCCTCACCCGCATCGTCGAGGCCGCCGCGACCCGTTCGCGGCTGCGCGACGTCCACGCGGGCGCGGAACGCCGTACCCGCACCCTCGCCCGCCGGCTGTCCGCCCGCGCCACCGAGGACCGCGGCCGCGCCGCCGACCTCGCCCAGCGGGTCACCGCCGCCGCCCACGAGGTCACCGCCGCCGAGTCCGCGCGGGCCCGCAGCGCCGCCGTCTCCGCCGAACTCGCCTACCGGCACGCCTCGCTGGCCCTGGCCGTCGCGGACAAGGCCGCCGCCGCGCAGCGCCGCGAACTGCTCGAAGCCCGCACCCTGCACTCCGCGTGGCAGGCCGCCGAGATCGTGCTGCGCCACCGCGCCGCCGCCGACCGCTCCTCCCGCGTCGCCGCCGCGATCCTGGAGGCCGAGCGGGACGCCGCCCCGGCGCTGGCCGCGCGCGCCACCGCCGCGGGTGAGCTCGTACGGGCCCTGCACACCGCCGCCGAACACGGCGAGCGGCTCGCCAACGAGGAGGAGGAGCGTTCCGCCGCCCTCCAGGCCTCCGGCGAGGCCGCCCACCGGGACGCCACCGCCGCCGCGACGGCCGCCCAGCGGGCCCGCAGCGAGGCCGAACACCTGCGCTCGCGCCTCGCCGAGGTCCAGCAGGAGACCGCCGAGGCCGTCCGCGCCGGCTGGCTCGACGACTCCGCGCCCGACGCCGACCCGGCCCGCGCCGCCCTCGCCGCCACCGACGCCGAGAAGACCGCGGTGGCCGCCTGGGACGAGTCCCGCGAGGCCGCCCGCGCCGCCGCCGACGCCGCCCGCGAGGCCGCCGCCGCGGAATCCCGCGCCGAACTGACCGCCGCCCGCGCGGCCGACGCCGCGGACGCGGCCGAGGCCGCCCACGACGCGGAACACCGGGCCGCCGCCTCCCTCGCCGCCTCCCCCCGCCTCGCCGCGCTCCTGGGCCTGCCGGACGCCCAGGACGCCGCGGACGCCCGGATCCCCGGCCCCCGCGCCGGAGCCCCCGGCGGCCGTCCCGCGCCGGGCGCGGACCCGCAGGCGGGACCTCCCGCCACCGGCGGACGGCTCACGGCCGAGGACCTCGACCGCAACGCGGAGGACCTCCACCGGCTGCTGACCGACGGAGTCGCCGCGGCCGAACGGCAGCTGTTCGAGCTGCGCACCGCGGCCGCCGACGACGCCCGCATCCTGGGCGCGCTCGGCGACGGCGGCCTGCTGCCGCCCGGCCCCGACGTCCTCGCCACCGTCGAGTACCTCGGCGAACACGGCATCCCCGCCCTGCCCGGCTGGCGCTACCTCGCGCAGTCCGTGGACCCCGCCGACCACGCCGCCGTCCTCGCCGCCCGCCCCGAACTCGTCGACGGCGTCGTCATCACCGACCCCGACACCCACAGCCGGGCCCGCGACGTGCTCGGCGCCGCCGCCCTGCTGCCGCGCTCCACCGTCGCCGTCGGCACCGCCGCCGCCCTGCTGGCCCCCGTCCCGCAGACCGACGACGACGCGGTGTTCCTCGTACCGCCGAACCCGGCCATGCACGACGAGCACGCCGCCGACGAGGAGCGCCAGGCCCTGCGCAGCCGCGCGAGCGCCCGCGACACCGAGATCCGGGACCTGGCCGCCCGCCTCGCGGGGGACCGTGAGCTCGCCGCCCGCCTCGGCTCGTGGCGCACCGGCTGCCCGCCCGGCCGCCTCACCGAACTCGCCCAGCAGGCCTCGGCGGCCCGTACGTTCGCCGAGGAGGCCGACGCCGAGCTCGCGGAGGCCCGTACCGTGCGCGCCGAGGCCGACGAGGCTGCCGCCGACGCCGCCCGCGTCCGCGAGGAGCGCCAGGACACCGCCCAGCGTGCCCGCCGGGTCGCCGACGCCCTCGCCGGCCTCGCCTTCCGCCTGCGCGAGCGCGCCGGCTGGCAGGCCCGGCTGCGCGAACTGGCCGACGAGGCCGCCGAGTCCGAGGCCCGCGCCGAGGCCTGCCTGGACCGGGCCCGCGCCGCCGACGAGGACCGCCGCGCCGCCCAGCGCGCCGCCGACGACGCCCGCCGCACGGCCCGCGCCCTGCGCGCCGAACGCGCCGAGGTCGCCGGGGCCCCCGACCAGCTGCCCGAAGACGACGGCCGGGGCCCGCGCGTGCCCCTGCCCGACCTCCGCGAGGCCTACCGCGCCGCCTCGCAGCTCTACGAGAAGGTCGGCGTCGGCGCCGACCTGCGCGCCGAACAGGCCCGCGCCGAGAGCGACGAGAGCGCCGCGCTCGCCGAGCTCGACCGCCTGACCAACAAGGTCCGCACCCGCGCCGCCCAGCTCCTCGAAGGCACCGACGGCGCCGACGGCCCCTCCCGGCAGGCCGCGGCCGCCCGCGCCGAGTCCCTCGTACAGATGCTGGAGACCCGCGCGTCCGCCGCGAGTGAGCAGCTCGGCCGGCTGCGCGGCGAGGCCGAACGGCACGCCCCCGCCGAGGGGGAGGCGCACACCGAGCTGCCCGAGGAGATGGTCCCCGAGGACGTGGACCACGCGCAGGCCCTGCTGCGTACCGCCACCGCCCAGCTCGCCGCCCACACCGCGGCCGTGGAGAGCGCCCGGGCCGCCCACGCGGACCTGCTGCGCGCCCACCGCACCGCCGAGGACGGGGCGGGCGGCTTCGAGGAGACCGCGGCCCTGTTGCGGGACCTGCTGCGCGACCACGCCCACGCCGACGACGAGCAGGAGCCGGTGGCCCACCCGGGCACCCTGGAGGAGGCCCGCCAGTCGGCCACCGAGGCCCGCCGCTCCCTGCGCGCCTGCGCCGCCGACCTCTCGGCCGCCGAGGCCGCGGTGCGCGAGGCCGGCGACACCCTGGTGCGGCACGCCAACGCGAGCCGCTACGAGCAGGTACGCACCCCCGCGCGCCAGCAGATCCGCGAACTGCCCGCCTCCGCGCTGCCCGAGCACGCGGCGGCCTGGGCCACGGCCTTCGCCCCCCGGCTGCGCGTCCTCACCGACGAGCTCGCCCAGCTGGAGCGCAACCGCGACAGCATCGTCGACCGGCTGCGCGGCCTCGTCGAGTCGGCCCTGGCCACGCTCCGCTCCGCGCAGCGGCTCTCCCAGCTGCCGGAAGGCCTGGGGGAGTGGTCGGGCCAGGAGTTCCTGCGGATCCGCTTCGAGGAGCCCGACCAGGCGACCCTCACCGAGCGGCTCGGCGAGGTCATCGACGAGGCCACCCGCACCGCCCTGAAGAAGAACAGCGCCGCCTCCTTCGGCGAGGGCCGCCGCGACGGCATGTCCCTGCTGCTCCGTGGAGTCCAGGCGGCGCTCGAACCCAAGGGCATCTCCGTGGAGATCCTCAAGCCCGACGCCGTGCTGCGCGCCGAGCGGGTGCCGGTGGGACAGATGGGCGACGTGTTCTCCGGCGGACAGCTGCTGACCGCCGCGATCGCGCTGTACTGCACGATGGCGGCGCTGCGCAGCAACGACCGCGGCCGCGACAAGCACCGGCACGCGGGCACGCTGTTCCTGGACAATCCGATCGGCCGCGCGAACGCCACCTACCTGCTGGAGCTCCAGCGGGCGGTCTCCGACGCGCTCGGCGTCCAACTGCTCTACACGACCGGCCTGTTCGACACGACGGCCCTCGCCGAGTTCCCCTTGGTGATCCGCCTGCGCAACGACGCGGACCTGCGCGCCGGGCTGAAGTACATCAGCGTGGAGGAACACCTTCGCCCGGGTCTGCCGCAGCAGTCCCCGCAGGAGGAGACCATCCACGGCGAGATCACGGCCACCCGCATGTTCCGCCGCAACGCCACCGCCACCGCCTCGGCTCCCGCTACCGCTCCCGCGTCCTGACGGGGGCGGTCACCGGCGGCCGAAGGCCGCCAGGGGGCCGTCCTCCCGGGATATTCGGCCCGAGCCGGGCTCGCGCGCGGCCCGGGCCGACCGGGTGGAGCGGGCGGCCCGGCGGGCCTCCCGGTGGCGGGCGCGCGCCGTGCTGCTCGGCTCGGACAGGACCCCGTAGCGCTGGTTCCACGTCTGCCGGGTGATCAACACGTCGAGCACGCCCCACGTGGCCACGATCGTCCCCGCGACCGCGCCGAGCACCATCGGAAAGGCCAGCCAGGAGCCGGTCAGGGTCAGGAAGAACGCCACCGTCGCCTGGATCAGCGTGACGGACACGATCAACACCGCCCGGACCGCGGCCGTCCGCACCGGATCGGGCATGCGGCGGCGCCGCGCGGGCTCCTCCACCCACAGTCCCCGCCGGGAACCACCGGCGCCGCCGTTCTCGTACGTGCTCATGGTCCGCTCACTCCCCACCGCGCGGTCCGCCATGCCTACCCTTCACGTCTACCCAGACGCGCCCCGTCGAACAGGCAGCCCCGTCACACAGGCAGTTCCGTCACACAGACAGACGTCCGGCGCCGTCGAGAGATTCCCGAACCGGGAAATGCCCCCACGACCCCGATGATCGCGGAACGAATAATTCCAGCCATCCATCAGGATGCGGGAACTGATGCCTCATCAAGTGTCATCAGTCACATATCGGTCCGCTCTTGACCGGAAGTAACGGACAACTCGTGATCTTCGTTCAACTGTCCGGCCGAAAACGTCCGGACACGCCTTCGAACCTTTCCCACGGCAGTAGTAGGCTCACGCCGTTTAAATGACGGAACACCGACCCCCGGTAACGGGGTTGACCTGGGGGAGGCTGGGGAGGCCATGCGCTTTCGCGGGAAGTCCATCCGCCGGAAGATCGTGGCGTTGCTCCTTGTGCCGCTCGTCTCCCTGACCGCGCTCTGGGGCTTCGCCACCGTCATCACCGGTCGCGAGGCCATCCAGCTCTTCGACGTCGCCTACATCATCGACAAGGTCGGCTACCCCGTCGAGGACGTCGTCCGCGTCATCCAGAAGGAACGCCGCCAGACCCTCGTCGTCCTCGGCGACCCCCGGGCCGCCACCGCCACCGCCGACCTGGCCAAGCGGCGCACCGAAACCGACCGGGCCCTCCAGGAGATCAGCGAGAGCGCCCGCGACCCCAAGGTCCTCGACGAGATGAGCGCGCAGAGCGTGCGGCGCCTGCGCTCGATCGTCGCCGCCTTCCACGGCATCGGCGCCATGCGCCAGTCGGTCGACCAGAACGCCCTCGACCCCGGCCAGGCCCTGGACCTCTACAACCGCCTCGTCGACCCCTGCTACGACTTCCTGATGAACCTCCACGGCCTGGACAACGTGGAGGTCGACAAGGAGGGCCGCGCGCTCGTCGGCATCAGCCGCGCCCGCGAACTGCTCTCGCGCGAGGACGCCGTCGTCGCCTCGGCCCTCGCGGCGCGCAACGTCACCGCGCCCGACGTCCGCCGCGTCTCCGACTTCGCCGCCAACCGCACCCTGCTCTACGAGTTCAACCTCGTGACCCTTCCCGCCGACGACCGCCAGCGCTTCGAGCAGTACTGGAAGGACCCCGAGAGCAAGCCCCTGCGCGACGCCGAGGAGCGGTTCATCGCGGGCGGCGCGGTCAACAAGCCGCGCAGCGTCACCGCCGCCCAGTGGGACGAGGCCGCCGTCAAGGTCCTCGAAGACCTCGCGGCCATGAACACCGAGGCCGGCGACCGCTACCAGGAGCGCATCGAGCCGGTCGCCACGGACGTCATGATCCAGGCCGCCGTCGCCGGCGTCCTCGGCTTCATCGCCCTGGTCGTCTCCGTGGTCCTGTCCGTACGCATCGGCCGCGGCCTGGTCCGCGACCTGTCCCGGCTGCGCAAGGAGGCCCACGAGGTCTCCGGCGTCCGGCTGCCCGGCGTGATGCGCCGCCTCGCCGCCGGCGAGCACGTGGACGTGGAGACCGAGGCGCCCCACCTGGAGTACGAGAAGGACGAGGTCGGCCAGGTCGGCCAGGCCCTCAACACCCTCCAGCGCGCCGCCGTCGAGGCCGCCGTCAAACAGGCCGACCTGCGGCGCGGCGTCTCCGAGGTGTTCGTCAACCTCGCCCGCCGCAACCAGGTCCTGCTGCACCGGCAGTTGACCCTCCTCGACACCATGGAACGCCGTACCGAGGACACCGAGGAGCTGGCCGACCTCTTCCGCCTCGACCACATGACCACCCGCATGCGCCGCCACGCCGAAGGCCTGGTGATCCTCTCCGGCGCGGCGCCCTCCCGCCAGTGGCGCAAGCCCGTCCAGCTGATGGACGTCGTACGGGCCGCCGTCGCCGAGGTCGAGGACTACGAGCGCATCGAGGTGCGCCGGCTGGCCCGCCTCGGCATCGTCGGGCCCGCCGTCGCCGACATCACCCACCTGATCGCCGAACTCCTGGAGAACGCCACCGTGTTCTCGCCGCCGCACACCGCGGTCCAGGTGCACGGCGAACGGGTGGCCAACGGCTTCACCCTGGAGATCCACGACCGCGGCCTCGGCATGACCCCCGAGGCGCTGCTCGACGCGAACCTGCGGCTCGCGGAGAACCCCGAGTTCGAGCTCTCCGACACCGACCGCCTCGGCCTGTTCGTCGTCAGCCGCCTCGCGCGGCGCCACGGCGTCAAGGTCGCCCTCCAGCACAGCCCGTACGGCGGCACCACCGCGGTGGTCTTCCTCCCGGTGGCCCTGCTGACCGACGCCCCCGACACCAACGGCACGGGCGTGCGGCTGGACGGCGCTCACGGCGCTCACGGCGCCCAGGGCGTCCACGGCTCCGAGCCCGCCCGGCTCGCCCGGGGCGCACGCCCCGCCCCGGCCGGCAAGGCGCCGCACCGGCGGCACTCGCCCGCCGCCGTGGAGCGCGCCCCGGCCCGGCCACTGCCCGTCGCCGAACTGCGCGGCCCCGTCGAGCTGGAGGCCCCGCTCGCCGGCGCCCTGGACGCGCTGGACGGCCTGGACGACCCCGTGGTCCTCGGCGATCCCGCCACCGGCGTCAACGGCCGCACCGGCGCCGCGGGCCGCCCGGCCATGGCCACGCTCGACGACGAGACCCCGCCCAACGGCATCCCGCGCAGCGCCCTGCTGGGCCTGCGCCCTGCGGACCGGCCGCACACCGACCGGCCGCACGGCGACCGGCACGCGGCCGAGCGCGGCAGCGCCCGTACGGGCGACCGTGGCCGCGACCGCGACCCGCTGGCCCCCACCGGC
Source organism: Streptomyces sp. NPDC016562 (assembly GCF_043076955.1). Taxonomy (NCBI): domain Bacteria; kingdom Bacillati; phylum Actinomycetota; class Actinomycetes; order Kitasatosporales; family Streptomycetaceae; genus Streptomyces; species Streptomyces sp. NPDC016562. The sequence continues at coordinate 405,819 of NZ_JBIBRZ010000005.1, forward strand.
CCGGTCCGGCTGGAGGCCCAGCGACTGGAGGCGCAGCGCCTGGAAACCCTGCGCCCCGACGGCCCCCGCTCCGCGGGAACCGTCCCGCTGCCCCGCCGCCGCCCCACCCCGACCCTGGTCGCCGACCACGGCCGCCGGGTGGAGCCCCGCCCGGTCTCGGTGGTACCGCCGCCCGCTCCCGACCCCGCCTCCGCGGCCGGGTCCGGGTCCGGGGACGCGGACCTCGCGGCCGGCCCCGGGGGGCTTCCCCGCCGGGTCCGGCAGGCGAGCCTGGCACCCCAGCTCAAGAAGACCCCGTCGCCCGCACCCGCCGAGGCCGCCGCCGACCAGGCGTCCGACCGCGACGCGGAAGACGTACGCACGCGCATGTCCGCACTCCAGCGTGGCTGGACGGCGGGGCGCAACCAGCACGCACAGCAGTCCGGGGCCGAGGCAGGCACATCCGCCGCCGACGGTCCCGGATCCGAGAACGAGGGGGACGGTCGATGACCGCACCGCAGACCGGCAACGACAGCAGGGGCCGCGGCTCCGGCCCGCTCAACTGGCTCCTCGACGAGCTCGTCGACCGGGTCGGCTCCATCCGCAAGGCGGTCGTCCTCTCCGGCGACGGCCTGCCCACCGGCAGTTCCAAGGACCTGACCCGTGAGGACAGCGAGCACCTGGCGGCGGTGTCGTCGGGCTTCCACAGCCTGGCCAAGGGCGTCGGCCGCCACTTCGACTCCGGCCGCGTCCGCCAGACCGTGGTCGAGCTCGACGAGGCCTTCCTCTTCGTCATGGCCGCGGGCGACGGGAGCTGCCTCGCCGTACTGGCCGACTCGGACTCCGACGTCGGGCAGGTCGCGTACGAGATGACGCTGATGGTCAAGCGCGTGGGCGACCACCTGGCGACCGCCCCGCGGACCGGGCTGCCCGCCGGAGGGTGAGTCGGACGGCATGAACGACCCAGGCCAGGGCCATCCCGACGGCATCCCAGCCGATCCGTCCGCCCCCACTCCTGACCACGCGCACTGGTTCGACGACGAAGCGGGTCCCGTCGTCCGCCCGTACGCGATGACCCGCGGCCGGACCAGCCACGCGGGACAGCACCGACTCGACCTGATCGCGCTCGTCGTCGCGGAATCGGCGGCCGACGATCCGGTCTGGGACCTGACCCTCTCCCCGGAACACGCCCAGATCCTCGGGCTGTGCCGGGACCGGCCGCAGTCGGTCGCCGAACTCGCGGCCGACCTCGACCTCGCGGTCGGGGTCGTACGCGTCCTGATCGGCGACCTGGTCGATGAGGAACTGGTCCATGTGACCCGGCCGGTGCCCCCGGCCGAACTGCCCGACGAATCCATTCTGCGTGAGGTGATCGATGGCCTTCGGGCGCTATAGCCGCACCGGTGCCCTGCACGCGGTGTCGCCGGTCGAACCGCTGACCTTGAAGATCCTGGTCGCGGGCGGCTTCGGGGTGGGCAAGACCACCCTGGTGAGTGCGGTGAGCGAGATCAGACCGCTGCGGACGGAGGAACCGCTCTCCGAGCCGGGCGTCGGCATCGACGACACCGGGGGAGTGGAGGGCAAGAGCACCACGACCGTGGCCATGGACTTCGGGCGCATCACGCTCCGCGAGGACCTGGTGCTGTACCTGTTCGGCACTCCCGGGCAGGACCGCTTCTGGTTCCTGTGGGACGAGCTGGCCCAGGGTTCGCTCGGCGCCGTGGTCCTCGCGGACACCCGCCGCCTCGCCGACTGCTTCGCGGCCGTCGACTACTTCGAGCGGCGGGGGATCCCCTTCGTGGTCGCGGTCAACTGCTTCGACGGCGCGGACCGCCACCCCGTGGTCACCGTACGGGCGGCCCTCGACCTCGATCCCGGGGTACCGGTCCTGCTGTGCGACGCGCGGGACCGGGAATCCGTGAAGGACGTGCTGGTGGGGGTCGTGGAGCACGCGATGTCCCTGGCCCGCGAACGGCGCCTGGGCCTGACGGCGGAGGGCTGACGGCGGAGGCCTGACGGCGGCGGCCACAGCGGAGGCCCGATGCGGAGGCCGCCCGACGGCCGAGACCTGACACGGAGGCGGCCCGTACCCCCGCCGACTGGGGTACGGGCCGCAGCTCTCTTGGGGGGTTGGCAGTCCCGCTCGCGGCGCGGGACCGTGGAGCGAGTGTGAACCTGCCGTCGTGGGCCGTCAAGCGTTCGGACGGCACGAGCTGTTCAGCGCACGGCGACGACGGCCGACCCGTGCCCGAACAGCCCCTGGTTGGCGGTGACGCCGACCCGGGCCCCCGGCACCTGCCGGTCCCCGGCCACCCCGCGCAACTGCCAGGTCAGCTCGCAGACCTGCGCGATGGCCTGCGCCGGCACCGCCTCCCCGAAGGAGGCCAGCCCGCCGCTGGTGTTGACCGGGATCCGGCCGCCGAGGGCGGTGGCGCCCTCGCGCAGGAGCTTGGCCCCCTCGCCCGGCGCGCACAGCCCGATGTCCTCGTACCACTCCAGCTCCAGAGCGGTCGACAGGTCGTACACCTCGGCGAGGGAGAGGTCCTCCGGACCGATCCCCGCCTCCTCGTACGCCGCGCGCGCGATCGAGGACCGGAACGATCCGGCCGCCGGCGGCGCGGCCACCGCCGAGTCGGTGGCGATGTCCGGCAGGTCCAGCACGGTCCGCGGATAGGTGGGCGTCACCGTCGACACGGCCCGGATGCGCACCGGATCGGCCACCCCCCGCGACCGGGCGAAGTCCATGCTGGTGAGCACCAGCGCCGCGCCCCCGTCGGAGGTCGCGCAGATGTCGAGCAGCCGGAGCGGATCGGCGACCACCGCCGAGGCCGCGACCTCCTCGATGGTGACGCGGCGCCGGTAGCGGGCCAGCGGGTTGAGCGCGCCGGCCGCCGCGTTCTTCACCTTGACCTGCGCGAAGTCCTCCGGGGTGTCCCCGTACACGGCCATCCGGCGGCGCGCGTAGAGGGCGAAGTAGGCCGGGTTCGTCGCGCCCAGCACACGGAAGCGCAGCCAGTCCGGGTCGTCCGGCCGGTCGCCTCCCGCCGGTGCGAAGAACCCCTTGGGGGCGGCGTCCGCGCCGACCACGAGGACCGCGTCGGCCAGACCCGCGAGGATCTGCGCCCGCGCCGCCCCGATCGCCTGGGCCCCCGACGCGCAGGCCGCGTACACGCTGGTCACCCGGGCGCCCTGCCAGCCGAGCGCCCGCGCGAAGGTGGCGCCGGCCACGTAGCCCGGATATCCGGAGCGCACGGTGTCCGCGCCGACGATCGACTGCACGTCCGTCCAGTCCAGCCCGGCGTCGGCGAGCGCCGCCCGCGCCGCGGCCCGCCCGTACGTGACGAAGCTGCGGCCCCACTTGCCCCACGGGTGCATGGCGGCCCCGAGGACGGCGACGTCGGCGCTCACCGGGCCCCTCCCACCGGCTTGAACTGCCAGGTGGTCCAGGTCGTCGCGCCGTCGGCGTCCTCGTTCAGCACGCCGCCCACCACCTCGACCTCCATCCCGACCGCGAGATCGGCGACGCCGACCCCGGGCGCCGCCTGCCCGAGCACGACCATCCCCTCGGCCTGCAGCTCCACGGCGACCAGGGTGTACGGCTCCCAGGGCGCGTCCGGGTCCGACACGTACGGCGCCGGCGGCCGGTAGCGCCCGTCGGTGTAGGACCAGACCCGGCCCCGCGGGGACAGCGGCACCTCGGCGAGCTCGCCGTCGCCCGGGCAGTGCGGATTGCGGCAGTACGCGTCCTCGCGCGGGAAGAACACCGCGGTGCAGGCCGAGCACCGCGTTCCGAGCAGCCGGAGGCCGCCGCCCGACGCGTCCTCGGTGAACCACCCGCTCACCACGGGTGTACGTGTGCGTGCCAAGACCCCTCCCATGCCACAGAACTGACGATCCGTCAGAAGTCTGACACGGGCGGACGGCCCGGTCACCCGTTCTCGGCGAGCCACTTCCGCGCGATCTCGCCCAACTCCGCGTCCCGCCCGGCCAGCATCATCCGGATCATCTGCGCGTCCCCCCGCAGGGACCACGCCGGATGGCCGAAGCTGGCCGGGTTGTTCCCCTCGATGAGGAAGTGCGCGGGCCAGGCCGTCCCGTACCCGACGAGGGGAAGGGCGGCGAGGTAGCGCCTGCGGCCGCGCGCCAGCCCGTAACCGGTCAGGGCCAGACCGGTGAGGGTGCCCGCGAGATGGATCCAGCGCGTGGCGGCGCGCGAGTGCATCGCGACGTAGTACGGCCAGAATTCCTCGTATGAGCTGAACGTCATGCGGGCACGGTACTCACGGCCGGACGGAGGCGACAGCGACCGGGAAGTCGAAATACGTGTCCGGGTACGCCTCCGGCCTGTACGTGAAGTGCCACCACTCCTCGGGCAGATTCCCGAAGCCCTCCTCGGCCAGAACCCCCTTGAGCAGCTGCCGGTTGGTGCGGGCGGCGCCCGTGACCCGCGGATCGTCGGTGTGCGACAGCGGATCGAAGAAGTCGAACCGCGTCCCCATGTCGACTTCGCGGCCCGAGAGATCCTCCAGGGTCACGTCGAGCGTGCTCCCACGGCTGTGCCCGGACTTCGCGGCGATGTACCCGTCCGGGATCAGCCGGCTCCGCTCCACGTGCGGATAGAACTCGGCCTTCGCCTCCCGGTCGTCGGGGCCGTCCTCGCCCCGGGCCCACCGCACGAACCGGTCGACCGCCCGCTGCGGCCGGTAGCAGTCGTACACCCGCAGGGAATACCCCTGCCGGAGCAGCCGCCGCTGGGCCCGCCGCAACGCCTCGGCGGCGGGCCGGGCGAGCAGGCACACCGGCTCCTCGTAGCCGTCCACGACCCCGCCGGTGAAATTCCGCGCACCGGCGTACCGCATGTCCTGCCGGACGCTGGGATCCACCTCGCGCAGCGCCACGAACCCGGGCGGCGCCGCCCCGCCGGCCAGCACCGCGAGCACTCCCACAACCACCGTCATCGCCATGGGCCTTGGCATACCATCGCGGGATGCCGGCACAGCTGAAGGACGCGCACTGCTCCACCTGCGGAGCCCCGTACGGTACGACCACCTGGCCCCGCACCTGCACCTCCTGCGGCGCGACCGCCTACCGCAACCCGCTCCCGGTGGCCGTCGCCCTCCTCCCCGTCGAGGACGCGGACGGCACGGGCCTGGTCGTCATCACCCGCACCATCGAACCGGCCCTCGGCGGCGTCGCCCTGCCCGGCGGCTTCATCGACTTCGGCGAGGACTGGCGCGAGGCGGTCGTCCGCGAGCTCCGCGAGGAGACCGGCATCACCGCCGAGGCCGAGGACGTCACCCTGGCCGACGCCCTGAGCTCCCCGGCGGGCCACCTCCTCCTCTTCGGCCTCCTCCCACCCCGCCCGGCCGCCACCCTCCCCCCACCCCACCCCACGGCCGAAACCACGGGCTGGCACATCCTCCACACCCCCACGACCCTGGCCTTCCCCCTCCACACCCAAGCAGCCACGGCCTGGTTCAAAGGCACCTACAGCCCGCCGGGCAAATCCAGCCCCTCCAGCCCCTCCAGTGCGGCGGGCTAATCCAGCCCGCCCAGCACTCCCAGCCCGCCGGGCAAATCCAGCCCCGCCGGCGTTTGAGGCGCGGGGCTCGGGGCGGAGCCCCGAGCCCAAACCCGCGGCGGCCCAAGCCGCGGCTAAACCCCCCGCACCCGCACCCCCCGCACGACCTCCCCCGCCTCGTCCTCCACCACCACCGCGTCCCCCACCCACCGCACGGTGTACCGCTCGACCACGCCCGCCTCGAACCCCGGCCCCGGATCGCGGATCACCACCCCGCCGCCCGTACGCCCCCGCGCCGGCGCCCACACCTCCAGCTCCACCCCGTCGCCACAACCGCCAGCGCCAGCGTCGGCGCCAGCACGGCCACCCCGTACCGCCAGCACCGACCCCGCCCGCGCCAGCACGGGAATCCGCCCCCGCGGCGCGTCCAGCAGGATCTGCCCCGGCCCCTCGTGGGCCGCCCCCGTAGCCGTGTCGTACCACCGCCCCCGCGGCAGCCGCACCGCCCGCCGGTCCGCCCCGCACTCCAGCACCGGAGCGACCAGCAGCGCATCGCCCAGCAGGAACGCGTCCTCGCAGTCCCGCAGCCCCCGCTCCTCCGGCGCCCCCCACCACAGCGGCCGCACGTAAGGGGCGCCCGTGCGCCGCGCCAGATGGGCCAGCGTCACGAAGTACGGCCGCAGCCGCTCCCGCTCCGCCAGCACCGCCCGCGCCTGCTCCTCCGCCTCCGGCCCGAACTCCCACGGCTCCCGCCGCCCCGCCCAGATCGCCGAATGCGTGCGGAACAGCGGCAGGTACGCCCCCAGTTGCAGCCACCGCACGTACAACTCCGGGGACGGCGACCCGTTGAACCCCCCGACGTCCGGCCCCGAGTACGGCACCCCGCACAGGCCCAGCCCCAACACCAGCGCCAGCGAGGCCCGCAGCCCCTCCCAGCTGGTCTCCACGTCGCCCGACCACGAGCCCCCGTACCGCTGCATGCCCGCCCACCCCGACCGGGAGAACAGGAACGGCCGCTCGTCGGGCCGCAGCCGCACCAGCCCCTCCCAGCCGGCCCGGGCCATCGTCAGCGCGTACACGTTGTGGCCCTCGCGGTGGTCCCCGCCGGCCCCCTCCAGCGCGTGCCGCGCCGACCGCGGCAGCGTGGCGTCCCCGAACGGCTTGAAGGACACCGGCTCGTTCATGTCGTGCCAGAAACCGGCGAAGCCCTGTGCGAGCCGTTCCCCGTACAGCCCGCCCCACCACTCCCGCACCTGCGGATCCGTGAAGTCGGGGTACGCGCACTCGCCCGGCCAGACCTCACCGCGCACCTCCCGGCCCGCCGCGTCCCGTACGAACGCACCGCCCGCCCCCACCGCGCGCCCCGAGACGTGCACCGCGTCGCCCACCTTCACCGCCGGGTCCACGATCGAGACGAGCCGCACCCCCGCCTCCCCCAACTCCCCTGCCAGCAGCGGCAGGTCGGGGAACTTCTCCTCGTCCACCGTGAAGGCGCGGTGCCCGTCGTAGTGGTCGATGTCCAGATGGACGGCCGACAGCGGGAACCCGCGCGCCGCGTACGCCGCGACCACCCGCCGCACCTCGTCCGCGCTCCCGAACCCCCAGCGCGCGTGCTGGTAGCCCAGCGCCCACTCCGGCGGCACGGCCGCCGCACCCGTCAGCCCCGACCAGCCCTGCAGCACCCGCGCCGGCGTCCCCACGAGCACCCAGCAGCGCAGCGGTCCGCCCTCCATCCGCATCTCGCTCGCCCCGGGACGGTCCGGCCCCGAGCCGGCCCCCTCCTCGCCCTCGCGCAGCAGGACCCGGCCGTCCCAGGAGTTGTCGTGGAAGGCCAGGTGCGTCCCCGCGTCCGCCACCACCAGCTGCACCGGCATCGTCAGGTACAGCGGGTCGTCACCCGGTCCGAAGCCCCCCTTGGGGTCGGTGTTCCACAGCCGGTACGCCCCGTCGCGCAGCCGGGGCCCCGCGGCCCGCCCGCCCAGCCCGAAGAACCGCGCGTCCGCCGGCACCTCGCTGCGCACCGCCCACCGGGCCCCGCCCATCCGCGGGTCCACCGGCTCCCACCACCGGGGCGGGGACTCCCGCCGCAGCACCGTCCCGCCCGGCGTGCGCACCTCCACCGCCCCGTTGCGGGACACGGCCACCGTCACCCGCTCCGACACCACCCGCCAGCCGCCCTCGGTGTCCGGCTCCAGCACGGCCCGCGGATCGGGCTCCGGCCCGCTGCCCGCCACCGCGTACGAGGGCAGGGGCCCGGCCCCGTCCCAGCCCCAGAACACCGCGCCGCCCGCCATCACCCGCACCACCAGCTCCGCGCGCGCGAACCGCAGGACGCCCCCGCCCGGCAGCGGCTGCGTACCGGTCAGCAGTCCCGGGACGCGCGCCCGCTCCGCGCCCCGGCGCGGGAGCCCCACCGCGTCCGCGCGCCGGTGACGCCAGGCCGAGAGCCAGGCGCGCCGACCGCGCGCCGTACCGATGTCCTTCACCGCACGCACCAGATCACGACCGTTCATGGAGATCACCCTGCCACCGGGCCCCGGCCGCGAGTGCCGCGTTCAACTGTCGTTCACCCACAGGCGACCGTCCGCCGGGCCGCCCGGCGACTGGTGGCGGCCCCCATGCCGCCGACCCCGCGAGCGGTGATGGCGACCCTGGTGCGGATCTCGATCACATGGCATCGTCCCTGTGAGCCGCCGCGCCCACACCCCCCGCGCGATGGCACCGTACGCACACGACGCGAGAGCCGCAGACTTGACCGGGAGCCGACCCATGACCTCAGCCACGCAGCCGGAACCCCTCTGGGCGCCGGGCCCCGACCGGATCGCCGCGGCCCGGATCACCGCCTTCCAGGCGTGGGCCGCCGAGCGCTTCGGAGCCCCCGCCGAGGGCGGCTACCCCGCCCTGCACCGCTGGTCCGTCGACGAGCTCGACACCTTCTGGCAGGCCGTCGCCGAGTGGTTCGACGTCCGCTTCACGACCCCGTACACCTCCGTGCTCGCCGACCGGTCCATGCCCGGCGCACGCTGGTTCACCGGTGCCACCCTCAACTACGCCGAGCACGCCCTGCGCGCCGCCGAGGACCCGGCCCGCGCCGCCGAGCCCGCCCTGCTGCACGTGGACGAGACCCACGACGTCACCCCCGTGACCTGGGCCGAGCTCCGCCGCCAGGTCGGGTCGCTCGCCGCCGAACTGCGCGCCCTCGGCGTACGCCCCGGCGACCGGATCAGCGGCTACCTCCCCAACATCCCCGAGGCCGCCGTCGCGCTCCTCGCCACCGCGGCCGTCGGCGCCGTCTGGACCTCCTGCGCCCCCGACTTCGGCGCCCGCAGCGTCCTGGACCGCTTCCAGCAGGTCGAGCCCGTCGTCCTGTTCACCGTGGACGGCTACCGCTACGGCGGCAAGGAACACGACCGCCGCGACACCGTCGCCGAGCTCCGTGCCGAGCTCCCGTCCCTGCGCGCGGTGGTCCACATCCCGCTCCTCGGTACGCCGGCCCCCGCAGGCGCCCTCACCTGGTCGGACCTGACCTCCGCGGACACCGAGCCCGTCTTCGAGGCGGTCCCCTTCGAGCACCCCCTGTGGGTCCTCTACTCCTCCGGCACGACCGGCCTGCCCAAGGCCATCGTCCAGTCCCAGGGCGGCATCCTCCTCGAACACCTCAAGCAGCTCGGCCTGCACTGCGACCTCGGTCCCGAGGACCGGTTCTTCTGGTACACCTCCACCGGCTGGATGATGTGGAACTTCCTCGTCTCCGGCCTGCTCACCGGCACCACCGTCGTCCTGTACGACGGCAGCCCCGGCTACCCCGACACCGGCGCCCAGTGGCGCATCGCCGAGCGCACCGGGGCCACCCTCTACGGCACCTCCGCCGCGTACGTCATGGCCTGCCGCAAGGCCGAGGTCCACCCGTCCCGGGACTTCGACCTGTCCGCCGTCAAGTGCGTGGCGACCACCGGCTCCCCGCTCCCGCCCGACGGCTTCCGCTGGCTGCACGACGAGGTGGCCGAGGACCTGTGGATCGCCTCCGTCAGCGGCGGCACCGACGTCTGCAGCTGCTTCGCGGGCGCCGTCCCCACCCTCCCCGTGCACATCGGCGAACTGCAGGCCGCCTGCCTCGGCACCGACCTCCAGGCCTGGGACCCCTCGGGCAAGCCGGTCACCGGCGAGGTGGGCGAGCTCGTCGTCGTCAACCCCATGCCCTCCATGCCGATCCACTTCTGGAACGACCCCGACGGCAGCCGCTACCGCGACAGCTACTTCGAGATGTTCCCCGGCGTCTGGCGCCACGGGGACTGGATCACCCTCACCGACCACGGCTCGGTGATCATCCACGGCCGCTCCGACTCCACGCTCAACCGCCAGGGCGTCCGGATGGGCTCCGCCGACATCTACGAGGCCGTCGAACGACTCCCCGAGATCAAGGAGTCCCTGGTCATCGGCCTGGAGGAGCCGAACGGCGGCTACTGGATGCCGCTCTTCGTCCACCTCGCCCCGGGCGCCACCCTCGACGACGACCTGCGCGCCCGCATCAAGGCGACCATCCGCGAGCAACTCTCCCCCCGCCACGTCCCCGACGAGATCATCGAGGTCCCCGGCATCCCGCACACCCTCACCGGCAAGCGCATCGAGGTCCCGGTCAAGCGCCTCCTCCAGGGCACGCCCCTGTCCAAGGCCGTCAACCCGGGCTCCGTGGACAACCTCGACCTCCTCCACTTCTACGAGGAGCTGGCCCGCACCCGCGGCTGAGGTCACTGTCAGTGGCGGTGATTACTCTGAGTGAGCAAGTGATCGCACACTCAGGGGGAGCCATGCCACGCAAGGACGACACCGGTACGAACAGGACCCGCACCACCGCCAAGCGCCGCACCCTGCGCCGCGAGGTCCCCAGCACCGTCGGCCTCCTGGCCGACGCCGGGGACTTCGCGGCCATGCGCGGCTACCGCAGTTTCACCTTCGACCACCACGACGACTACAGCGACTACCTGCGCCACGTCGACGCCCTGCTCAGGTCCCTCGCGGCCCAGGGCATCCACACGACCGTCGCCCTTTTCGACCCCGAGGAATACATCGACTTCTGCGCCGACCACGACCTCGACCCCGACAGCGCTCAGACACGCACCCGCTTCACGGCCGAACTCTCCGGCAGCGGGGCCGTACTGCCCTACACCGGCCAGCCCATCGACGAACTGGTCCCGCTCCTCGTCGACGAAGCGGTGCGCCAGGCCACCTGGGAGTACGCCACCACCCTCCTCGCGGGAGTCGGCGCCTGCGCGGACTGCGGCGAGGACATCGGCCAGGCCTCCTTCGACCGCGCCTCCGAGGCACTCAAACGCCTCGTGGCCGGCGCCGGACCCGGTCACCACCACTTCGTCTGCAGCGTACCGACCGAGGCGGAGCAGCTCGTCGCCGTCCTCCACGCCACGGTGCCCTTCACGGACGACGCCGACGATCCGCCGCCGCGGCCCCGGATCGAGGGCCGGGACGGCCTCGACTTCGTCACGGTCCTCGCCGCGGGACTCGCCCTCGGCGGCGCCGGGGGACTGGTCGCACGCACCACCACCGAGGACCACCGGGACCGGGTCCACGGCTGGCGCCTGGACCGCGGCCGCCTGACCCCGCTGTCGGCCGCGGCCGTCTTCAACGCCTACTGCACGGACGCCGACACCGGAGACCCCGTCGCCCCCGAACCGGGCGTCGAATACTGCCCCGGGTACGAGGTCGACGACCCAGGACCCCACCACTAGCAGCAGACCGGACGGCCGAGGGGCCCCCGCCACCGGCGAAGGCCCCTCGATCCACACCACACCCGTCCGGCTACTCCCCGGACAGCACCGCCTGGGCGGCCACACGGGCCTCCTCGGCGGTGTCCGCGGCGCGAGCCGCCGCCGCGGCACGCTCGCACTGGGCCAGCGTGTGCTTGGCGAGCGTCGCCCGCACATACGGAATGGAAGCGGCGCCCATCGACAGGGAGGTGACACCCAGACCCGTCAGCACACAGGCCAGCAGCGGATCGGAAGCCGCCTCGCCACAGACACCGCAGCTCTTGCCCTCGGCCCTGGCGGCCTCGGCCGACATCGCGATGAGGTCGAGCAGCGCCGGCTGCCACGGGTCCTGGAGCCGGGAGACGGCGCCGACCTGCCGGTCAGCGGCGAAAGCGTACTGGGCCAGGTCGTTCGTACCCAGCGACAGGAACTCGACCTCCTGCAGGATCGAGCGTGCGCGCAGCGCGGCGGACGGGATCTCCACCATCGCGCCGAACTTGGCCCGCAGCCCCGCCTCCCGGCAGGCGTCCGCGAAGGCCCTGGCGTCGATACGGTCGGCCACCATCGGCGCCATGACCTCAAGGTAGACCGGCAGGCCCTCCGCCGCCTTGGCCAGCGCGGTGAGCTGCGTACGCAGCACATCGGGGTGGTCCAGGAGCGAACGCAGCCCCCGCACACCCAGCGCCGGGTTCGGCTCGTCGCCCGGCGTCAGGAAGTCCAGCGGCTTGTCCGCGCCGGCGTCCAGCACGCGCACGACCACACGCCCCTCGGGGAAGGCCTCGAGCACCTTGCGGTACGACTCGATCTGCTTCTCCTCCGACGGCGCCTTCTTGCTGTCGTCCAGGAACAGGAACTCGGTGCGGAACAGACCCACACCCTCCGCCCCGGCCTCGACGGCCGCCGGCACGTCCGCGGGCCCGCCCACGTTGGCCAGCAGCGGCACCTTGTGGCCGTCGGACGTCGCACCCGGACCGGACGAGGCGGCGAGCGCCGCCCTGCGCTCGGCGGCCGCGGCCTCCAGCTCGGCCCGCTTCTGCGCCGACGGGTCGACGAACAGATCACCCGTGCTGCCGTCCACGGCGATCACGGTGCCCTCGGCGATCTCGCACGCACCCGGCAGAGCCACGATCGCCGGCACGCCCAGCGCCCGCGCCAGGATCGCGCTGTGGCTGGTCGGCCCGCCCTCCTCGGTCACGAAACCGAGAACGAGCGTCGGGTCGAGCAGAGCCGTGTCGGCGGGAGCCAGGTCCCGCGCGATCAGTACGTACGGCTCGTCACTGTCGGGCACACCCGGCATCGGCACGCCGAGCAGCCGCGCCACGATCCGGTTGCGCACGTCGTCCAGGTCGGCCACGCGGCCGGCCATGTACTCCCCGGCCCCCGCGAGCAGATCCCGGTAGGCGGCGAACGCGTCGTACACACCGCGCTCGGCGGTGCTGCCGACGGCGATCCGCCGGTCGACGTCCGCGATCAGCTCGGGGTCCTCGGCGATCATCGCCTGAGCCTCGAGCACGTGCTGGGCCTCGCCACCGGCCAGCTGGCCACGCGCGATCAGGTCGGCCGCCACAGCACTCACGGCCTGACGGGCGCGCCCCTGCTCGCGCTCCGCCTCGTCCGCGGTGATCTGCTTGGCCGGCGGCTCCAGAACAGCCGTGCCCATGTGCCGCACCTCGCCGATCGCCACACCGTGGCTCACGCCGACGCCTCGCAGCGTTGTCTCCATTTCACCCGTCTCCGATTGAGCGGCGGGCCGAGCCGCCGCGGTGGATGTCCGACCCGCCCCTGCGGGCGGAAGCGTCACTGCCAGCTGAAGAGGACGTCGTCAGCCTTCACATCGCCGGACTCGACGACGTCGGAGAGCGAGTCGGCCGTCGCCTCGAGCGCCACGACGGGGCAGATCGCCGACTTGCCGGCGGCCTCGACGGCGGCCGGGTTCCAGCGGATGACGGCCTGGCCGCGGGTGACGGTGTCGCCCTTGGCGACGAGCAGCTCGAAGCCCTCGCCGTTGAGCTGAACCGTGTCGATGCCGAGGTGCGTGAGCACCCCGTGGCCCTCGCTGTCGACGACGACGTACGCATGCGGGTGCAGAGAGACGACCACACCGTCGACGGGGGACACCGCCTCCGAGGGCTCCCGTACGGGATCGATAGCGGTGCCCGGTCCCACCATGGCACCGGAGAACACCGGATCGGGCACTGCCGCGAGTCCGATGGCGCGCCCGGCGAGTGGGGACGTGACGCTGGTCATGGGGGCCTCCCAGGGGTGGGGCTCATCGTGTCGCCGTCACTGCCTGTTGCGAACGGCGTACTCTTGAGAAGGATATGTCACTGGATGTTCGGGTTCGCCCGAAGTTGGTGATGATCCGGGCGTCTTCCTTGGCAGGGAGACTAGTGGACTAGACCGGTGGACTAGACCATACGCCCGAATCGATTTGCCTGGGCACCACGGGGCCTGTACTGTCGTGACTCCCGCCGGGACGGCTCGTGTGAACTTTTCGCGAACGCCGTATGGACGGGACTCCTCCTCTTCAGTATCGATCTTGATTCCAGTCTCCTTTCCGTGCGCCCTTTTGGGAATACGGCGAGTGGTCAGGGAGTCGGAAATTCACTGATAGAGTCGGGACCGCCGGAAAGGGAAACGCGAAAGCGGGAACCTGGAAAGCGCCGAGGAAATCAGACACGAAAGAGTCTGATAGAGTCGGAAACGCAAGAACAGAACGAAAGCCCGGAGGAAAGCCCCAGCCGAAGTCGCTGCGGGTGAGTACAAAGGAAGCGTCCGTTCCTTGAGAACTCAACAGCGTGCCAAAAATCAACGCCAGAAGTTGATACCCCGTCCACTTCGGTGGATGA
>NZ_JBIBRZ010000006.1:0-248719 GCF_043076955.1 Streptomyces sp. NPDC016562
TCCTTTGTACTCACCCTCTCGGGCTTTCCTCCGGGCTTTCGTTCTGTTCTTGCGTTTCCGACTCTATCAGACTCTTTCGTGTCCGATTTCCTCGGCGCTTTCCAGGTTCCCGCTTTCGCGTTTCCCTTTCCGGCGGTCCCGACTCTATCAGAGGTTTTCCACCGGATTTCCCGGTTCGAATTCCTGAATGATGAATCGGATGTACCCCGCGGAATGCGATCCGTATGGGGCGAGAGAGAGTTTAAACCATCGCTGCCGAACTTGTCCAGTTCGAGGCAACCGTTTGAATCTACCTCCCCGACGCGACGGTGTCAACAGTCGTTCCGGGACGACGAGGAGACTAGCAGCTCACCCGCCCCGTACGCACATCAGGCCGCGGTCGGCAGGGAAGCCGTCTGGTCGGCGGCCTCGACGTCGCCCACCTCGCCCGCGCGCGACGCCCGGCCGCCCAGGACGTAGACGTACAGCAGGAAGGCCGCCTCGGCCACGACGCCGATGGTGATGCGCGCCCAGGTGGGCAGGCCCGACGGGGTCACGAAGCCCTCGATCAGGCCCGACACGAACAGGACCACGGCCAGGCCGATGGCCATGCCCAGCGCGGCGCGGCCCTGTTCGGCGAGGGCCGTCCGGCGGGTGCGGGGGCCCGGGTCGATGACCGTCCAGCCCAGGCGCAGGCCCGTGCCGGCGGCGACGAACACCGCCGTCAGTTCGAGCAGGCCGTGCGGGAGGATCAGGCCGAGGAAGACGTCGAGGCGGCCCGCGGCGGCCATCAGGCCGAGACCGACGCCCAGGTTGGCCATGTTCAGGAAGAGGATCCACAGCACGGGCAGGCCGAGGAAGGCGCCTAGGACCAGGCAGATCGCCGCGGCCTGGGCGTTGTTCGTCCACACCTGGGCGGCGAAGGAGCCCGCCGGGTGGCTGGAGTAGTACGTCTCGTACTGGCCGCCCGGCTGCGTGAGCGCCTTCAGGTCCTCCGGGGCGGCGATCGCCCCCTGGACCTCGGGGTGCGTGGCTATCCACCAGCCGATGAGCACGCCGAGCGCCGTGGAGAGCAGCGCGGTCGGTATCCACCAGCGGCGGCTGCGGTAGACGGCGGCCGGGAAGCCCGCGGTGAAGAAGAGCGCGGCGTCGCGCCAGCCGGCGCGGCGGGTGCCCGTCACCGTGGCGCGGGCGCGGGCGACCAGCTGGGTCAGCCGGCCGGTGAGCATCGGGTCGGGGGCGCTGGACTGGATCAGGGACAGGTGGGTGGAGGTGCGCTGGTAGAGCGCGACGAGTTCGTCGGCCTCCGCGCCCGTGAGCCTGCGGCCGCGGCCCAGGAGTTGCTCCAGGCGGTCCCATTCCGCGCGATGTGCCGTCACGAAGACGTCGAGATCCATCCGGTTGCCGCTCCCCTGCCCAGGTCCCCTGCTACTGCCTATTCCTCGTGTGGTCAGCTTGGCAGACTGGTTGCCGTAAGGGCGGGGGCAGGTCACATGAGAGGTGCTGTGGTGAGCGATCTGGTGACGGGGGACGCCGTCGTCCTGGGGCTGCGGCCCGCGAGGCTGCCGAGCCGCGCGCTGGCGATCGTCCTGGACCTGGCGGTGTACGTCACCGGGTACGTGCTCGTCTCGATCGGGCTGACCGTGGCGACGGCCTCGCTCGACGACGCCGCGCAGGCCGCCGTGGCGGTGGCGAGCTTCCTGCTGTTGCTGGTGGGCGTGCCGATCGCGGTGGAGACGCTGTCCCACGGGCGTTCGCTGGGGAAGCTGGCCTGCGGGCTGCGGGTGGTGCGGGACGACGGCGGCCCGATCCGGTTCCGGCACGCGCTGGTGCGCGGGGCCATGGGGGTCGTGGAGCTGCTGATGACCTTCGGGTCGGTGGCGTGCATCGCCTCGCTGGTGTCGGCGCGCGGGCGGCGGCTCGGGGACGTGTTCGCGGGGACGCTGGTGGTCCGCGAGCGGGTGCCGGGCGCCCGGGTGATGCCGGTGCCCCCGCCGCCGCCGTGGCTGGCCGGGAGGTTCACGGGGCTGGATCTGTCGGCGGTGCCGGACGGGCTGTGGCTGGCGATACGGCAGTACCTCACGCGGATGAACCAGCTGGACCCGCAGGTGGGTGCCGCGATGGCGGCGCGGCTCGCGGACGATCTGGTGCTGCGTACGGGGGCGCCGCCGCCGGTGGGCGTACCGGCCGCCGCGTTCCTGATGGCCGTGGTGCACGAACGGCAGTCGCGCGACGCCGCCCGGGCCTTCCGGCCTGCCGCTCCGGCGCCGTCGACGGGCCCCGGGCCGGGGCCGGTTCCCGGGCCGGTGCCAGTGCCGGGGCCGGTACCGGTGCCGGGAGCGATGCCCGGGGCGGGCCAGGCGCCGGTCCCCGGGGCCTACGCCGCGCCGCCCGCGCCCGTCGCGCCCGCGCCCGTACCGCCCGCCGAGGCTCCGCGCGCCGGCGGGTTCGCGCCGCCGGCCTGAGGGGTCACTGCTCCTCGAAGGCGGAGGGCGGGGTCTCCAGGTGTTCCAGTTCGATGCCGGGGGCCGAGAGGACCACGTCCCCGGCGATGTGGACCGTATGGACCTCGCCCGTGTCCAGGGCGCTGACCTGGTACTCGTCCACCACCAGCGGGCCGCTGTCCGTGGCGTGCTCAGCGCGGGCCACCAGCGCCCAGGCCTGGTCGACCGTACGCGGGGCCAGGACCGGGTCCGTGAGGGCGAGGAGGCGGACGCGAGTGGCGGGGGCGCCGGGGGTCAGGCGCAGCAGGCGGGACGTGGCGACGAGGAAGGCCGGGGAGGTGCCGGTGAAGCCGGGGGCGGCGATGTTGCCCTCGGTGGCCTCGGTGCCGGTGGGATCGGTACGGACCCAGGTGACGCCGTCGATGGCCGCGCCGCGGACCTGCCAGCTCGCGGCGTTGACCTCCAGGCGGATGGGGCGGCCGAGCGCGTCGATCGCGAGGTCGACGGAACCGCGGTGGTCGCCGCCCGGGCCGGTGAGCTGGGAGACGTAGCGCCAGCCGGAGGGGCCGGGGGCGCAGTGGAAGTGCTCCTCGCCGAGCGGGGTGTGGTCGTGCGGGTCGTGGAGCGAGTAGCGGCCGCGGGGCATGTGCGCACACTTCTTGGGATCGAGGGCTGGGGCGAGGCTGGGGCCAGGGCGGGAGCCGGGCTGCGGCGCCCGGCGTACGGGGCAGGCCCCCGGCACACGTGCCGGGGGCCTGCTTCACATTCTGCTACGGCTGGTGTGCCGTCGGCCGGATCAGTAGCGGTAGTGGTCCGGCTTGTACGGGCCCTCGACCTTGACGCCGATGTAGTCGGCCTGCTCCGGGCGCAGGGTGGTGAGCTTGACGCCGAGGGCGTCGAGGTGGAGGCGCGCGACCTTCTCGTCGAGGTGCTTGGGCAGCACGTAGACGTCGGTCGGGTACTCCTCGGGCTTCGTGAAGAGCTCGATCTGGGCCAGGGTCTGGTCCGCGAAGGAGTTCGACATGACGAAGGACGGGTGACCGGTCGCGTTGCCGAGGTTCAGCAGACGGCCCTCGGAGAGGACGATCAGGACCTTGCCGTCGGGGAACTTCCAGGTGTGGACCTGGGGCTTGACCTCGTCCTTGACGATGCCCTCGACCTTGGCCAGGCCGGCCATGTCGATCTCGTTGTCGAAGTGGCCGATGTTGCCCACGATGGCCTGGTGCTTCATCTTGGCCATGTCGGAGGCCATGATGATGTCCTTGTTGCCGGTGGTCGTGATGAAGATGTCGGCCGTCTCGACGACGTCGTCCAGGGTCGCCACCTGGTAGCCGTCCATGGCCGCCTGGAGGGCGCAGATCGGGTCGATCTCGGTGACGATGACGCGCGCGCCCTGGCCGCGGAGGGACTCGGCGCAGCCCTTGCCGACGTCGCCGTAGCCGCAGACGACCGCGACCTTGCCGCCGATGAGGACGTCGGTGGCGCGGTTGATGCCGTCGATCAGGGAGTGGCGGCAGCCGTACTTGTTGTCGAACTTCGACTTGGTGACGGCGTCGTTCACGTTGATCGCCGGGAAGAGCAGGTCGCCGGACTGCATCATCTCGTAGAGGCGGTGCACACCGGTGGTGGTCTCCTCGGTGACGCCGCGGATCTCGGACGCGAGCTGCGTCCACTTCTGCGGGTTCTCGCCGAGGGTGCGGTTGAGCAGGGTGAGGATGTACGCGTACTCCTCGGAGTCCGCCGTGGACGGGTCCGGGGCCGCGCCGGCCTTCTCGAACTCGACGCCCTTGTGGACGAGGAGGGTGGCGTCACCACCGTCGTCGAGGATCATGTTCGGGCCGCCGGTGGGGGTGTTCGGCCAGGTCAGCGCCTGCTCCGTGCACCACCAGTACTCCTCCAGCGTCTCGCCCTTCCAGGCGAAGACGGGGACGCCCTGCGGGTTCTCCGGGGTGCCGTTCGGGCCGACCGCGATGGCGGCGGCCGCGTGGTCCTGCGTGGAGAAGATGTTGCAGGAGGCCCAGCGGACGTCGGCGCCGAGGGCGACGAGGGTCTCGATGAGGACGGCCGTCTGCACGGTCATGTGCAGCGAGCCGGTGATGCGGGCGCCGGCCAGGGGCTGCGCCGCCGCGTACTCGGCGCGGATCGACATTAGACCCGGCATCTCGTGCTCGGCCAGGGTGATCTCCTTACGGCCGAACGCGGCAAGGGAGAGGTCTGCGACCTTGAAGTCCATGGGTGCTGCTCCTCATGGTTCGAGAGGGTGGGTACGGCTGGTCCGTGCGCCGTCCTGGGGACGGGACACCGAGCACAGTCCGTCGGGGGTCCTCTCTCCCCTCGGCCGGTCGCAAGGACCGCCCGACCCGCCATCAGCAGCGACGCCTGACACTGACCACGAATCTACACCGATCGGCGGAGCCTGCCCCAGCCGGACGGGCAATCCCGGCCGTTCCGCGGGAGATCCGGCCGGCCGGACGCGCGTCCGGGCGCGGGTGCGGGTGCGGTGCGGGTGCGGTGCGGGTGCGGTGCGGGTGCGCGAAGGCCCCGCGGCTCGGTCGAGTCGCGGGGCCTTCGCGTGTGGCCGTCCCGGCGGATGTCCGTCTCAGCGGGTGTCCGCGGCCGCCGGCTGGTAGATGTCGGGCTCCAGGTAGATCACGCGGGCGATCGGGACGGCCGCGCGGATCCGGGCCTCGGCCTCGTTGATGGCGCGGGCCACCTCGGCCGCGGTGTCGTCGTGCTGGACGGCGATCTTGGCGGCGACCAGCAGTTCCTCCGGGCCCAGGTGCAGGGTGCGCATGTGGATCAGGCCGGTGACGGTCTCGCCGTCGACGACGGCCGCCTTGATCTTCTCGACCTCGGCGGTCCCGGCCGCCTCGCCGAGCAGCAGGGACTTGGTCTCCCCGGCCAGGATGATCGCGATCACGATGAGCAGGACGCCGATGCACAGGGTGCCGATGCCGTCCCAGACCCCGTTGTCGGTGATGAGGGCGATGCCGACGCCCGCGAGGGCCAGCACCAGGCCGACGAGCGCGCCGAGGTCCTCCAGCAGGACGACGGGCAGCTCGGGGGCCTTGGCGGTGCGGATGAAGTCCTTCCAGGACTGCTTGCCCCGGGTCTCGTTCGACTCCTTGATGGCCGTCCGGAAGGAGAAGGACTCGGCGATGATCGCGAAGACCAGCACGCCGACCGGCCAGTACCAGGCCTCGATCGCGTGCGGGTGCTTGATCTTCTCGTAGCCCTCGTAGATGGCGAACATGCCACCGACGGAGAACAGCACGATGGAGACGAGGAAGGCGTAGATGTAGCGCTCGCGCCCGTAACCGAAGGGGTGCTGCGGCGTGGCCTCGCGCTGGGCCTTCTTCCCGCCGAGGAGCAGCAGCCCCTGGTTCCCGGAGTCGGCCAGCGAGTGGACGCTTTCCGCGAGCATCGACGAGGAGCCGCTGAAGAGGAATGCCACGAATTTGGCCACAGCGATGGCGAGGTTGGCGGCGAGTGCCGCCACGATCGCCCTGGTACCGCCCGACGCGCTCATGGGTGCTGAGTGTCCTTCCTAGCCGCTGACGTCCCGGCCGCACATTGTTGCAGCTGCGGAAGTTCACCGCAGTGCGCGGGCGCGCGCGGGCAGGCGACGGGCAGGCGCGGCGTCAGACGACGACGGTGGCGCGGTAGACGGTGCCCGTTCCGGACAGTTCGACCCTTTCGTGCGCCGGTACGAAGACCGACTCGCCCGGCTTCAGGGTCAGTTCGTCCGCGCGGGGCGAACCTTCCGTGCAGAGCAGGATCTGCGGGGTGCCCTGCGGCAGGACGCGGGGGGCGCCGCCGGGTGCCAGGAGGAAGCGGGAGAGCCGGAATTCGTCGATGGGGGTCTCGTAGACCTCCTCGCCGTCGCCCTCCGGGCGCAGCACGTGCGGGTCCCCCGACTCGAAGTTGGTGATCTTCAGCAGCTCGGGCACGTCCACGTGTTTGGGGGTCAGCCCGGCGCGCAGCACGTTGTCGGAGTTGGCGAGCAGTTCGACGCCGAGGCCGTCGATGTAGGCGTGCGGGACGCCCGCGCCGAGGAACACGGCCTCGCCTGGCTGGAGTCGGAAGTGGTTCAGGAGCATGGCCGCGATCACTCCCGGGTCGCCCGGGTGGTGGTGGACCAGGGAGGCGTACGGGACGTACGGGCCGCCGAGGCGGTCGGCGGCGGCCGCGGCCTCGGTCACCGAGTGGGCCATCTCGGTGCGGTCCGCGGTCAGTACGGCGGTCAGCACCTCGCGCAGCGCGGCGTCTTCGGGGTGGGCCCGCAGCAGGTCCGCGTAGGGCTTGAGCGAGTCGACGCCGAGGCCTTCGATCAGCTCGGCGGCCTGCTGCGGCGGGCGGAAGCCGCACAGCCCCTCGAACGGGGTGAGGGCGCAGAGCATTTCGGGCTTGTGGTTGGGGTCCTTGTAGTTGCGGTGGCCCGCGTCGATCGGGACGCCGCGGCGCTCCTCGTCCTCGAACCCCGCCTTGGCCTGGGCGAGATCGGGGTGGACCTGGAGGGAGAGGGGGGCGCCCGCGGCGAGGATCTTGAGGAGGAAGGGCAGCCCGGGGCCGAACCGGGCGACGGTCGCGGCGCCCAACTCCCGTTCGGGGTCGGCGGCGATGACCTCGGAGAGCGCCCTCTCACCGGTACCTCGGTCGAGGCGGGAAGGGGCGCTCGGGTGGGCTCCCATCCACAGCTCGGCCTGGGGCTCACCGGTGGGTTCGACACCGAGCAGGGTGGGGAGCGCCGTGGTGGAACCCCAGGCGTAGGGGCGGATCGTGTTGGTCAGGCGGTCCATCGTCGTCTTCCTGGATAGAGCCGGGCAGCGTGCGTCCGCCTCAGCTGTGTCCCCCGGAGGCCAGCGCCAGGTAGGCGGTGGCGAAGTCCGTGACGGCGAGGAGTTCGGCGAGCTGCTCCAGCTCCACGCCCTCCTCCGGTTCGAGCTCGCTGATGGCCGTGTCGTGGCTGAGGGCGAGCTCGCGCGCGGCGGGGGCGGCGGTGAGGCCTCCGGTGGGCCGGTCACGCAGCAGGACGACGCGGGCGCGCAGGGCCTGGGGTTCGTCGACCCGGTCGCGGAAGAAGTCCTCGGGGTCGGCTCCGGCGGCGAAGGCGCCGGAGAGCAGGACGCCGTGGGCGGGCAGCGCCTCGGGGAGTACGGCGGACAGCGCGGGGCGCCCGGCGAGCTCGGCGAGGGTGGCGGCGAAGCGGCGGCCGGCCGGTGCGGCGCCGGTGCCCTCGCTCCAGATGAGCGGGAGGGAGTCGGCGAGCTCGGCGGCGAGGGTCTTCGCCGGGTTGGAGTAGGTGGCGATGGCGGGCCCGCAGCGCTCGGCGGTGCGGTCGAGCCGGTCGGCGACGAGCTGCAGGGTGTCGGGCGCGGCCGTGATCAGGCCGACCTTGTCCAGGAGCAGCAGGAGCGGCGTCAGCAGGGCCCAGAGGGCTCCGGGTCCGGCCGCGGCGGATTCGTCGTACTCCTGGTACGGAGCCTTGGCCATCGGTACGAGGAGTCCGTGCGCGCCGTCCACCGCCTCGCTCAGGGGTGAGCGCTCGGGGGCGACGGCGACGACGGTGCAGCCGCGCCGGTAGGCCTGCTCGGCGAGGACGCCGAGACCGGGCTCGGTGCCGTCGGTGGTGGCGATGAGCAGCAGGTCGACGGGGCCGGCCCAGCCGGGCAGGGCCCAGCGCAGCGCGCCGGCGGCGTGGGCGACGCCGGTGGGGTCGAGCCGGATGACGGGCGCGGAGGCGCCGGCGAGGGCGCCCAGCAGGTCGGCGACGCCGGTGGCGGCGGTGCCGGGCCCGGCGATCAGGACGGCGCGCGGCCGGCCGTCGGGGCGCAGGTCGGCGAGGCCCGCCTCGGTGGAGTGCCGGGCCGCGGTACGGACCCGGGCCCCGGCCTCGGCCGCACCGCGGAGCAGGCCCCGGCGGTCGATGCGGGCGAGATCGTCAGGGGCGTCGAGGAGCGACTCGTCGAGCATGGCGGCCTCCGGCTGTTGGGTGACGGAACCAGTCTGCGCGTCTCGTGGCGTGCGGTGGCTCAGGCGGGGCGGCGGGCCTCGTCCACGAGGAGCACGGGGATGCCGTCACGTACCGGGTACGCGAGGCCGCAGTCCTGGCCGGTGCAGATCAGCTCGGGGGCCGTCTCGTCCGCCGACTTGTCCTGGAGGGGCGAGTGGCAGGCGGGGCACGCGAGGATCTGCAGGAGTCCGGCTTCGAGCGGCATGGCGGTTCCCTTCGGGATGCGGATGGCGTGGTTAGCGTACCGCCGAGTCAACTCCGTTGCGGTCTGCCGTTTCCGTGCCGGGGCGTGGCGGGGGGTTTGTGCCCGGGCGGGGTCGGGCTCGGTCGCTTCCCTGGCCGGGGTGGCGCGGGTGCCGGGGCTCTGCCCCGGCCCCCGCGCCTCAAACGCCGGCGGGGCTGGAACGGCCCGGCGGGGCTGGAAGTGGGGGCGGGGGCGTGGCTGGGTTGGTCAGGCGCGGATGAGGGACAGGGCCTCGTCGCGGATTTCCGTGAGGGTTTTCGCGTCGCGGGCTTCGACGTTCAGGCGGAGGAGGGGCTCGGTGTTGGAGGCGCGGACGTTGAACCACCAGTCCGGGCCCGTGACGGTCAGGCCGTCGAGCTCGTCCAGGGTCACGCCCTCGCGGGCGCCGTAGGTCTCCTTGACGGCGGCCAGGCGGCCCGCCTGGTCGGCGACAGTGGAGTTGATCTCCCCGGAGCCCTCGTAGCGGTCGTAGGAGGCCACCAGGGCCGACAGCGGGCCGTCCTGGCCGCCCAGGGCCGCCAGGACGTGGAGCGCGGCGAGCATGCCCGTGTCCGCGTTCCAGAAGTCCTTGAAGTAGTAGTGCGCCGAGTGCTCGCCGCCGAAGATCGCGCCGGTCTTGGCCATCTCCTCCTTGATGAAGGAGTGGCCCACGCGGGTGCGCACGGGCGTGCCGCCGTGCTCGCGGACGACCTCGGGCACCGACCAGGAGGTGATCAGGTTGTGGATCACCGTGCCGGCGCCGCCGTTGCGGGCCAGTTCGCGGGCCGCGACCAGGGCCGTGATCGCGGACGGGGAGACGCCCTCGCCGCGCTCGTCGACGATGAAGCAGCGGTCCGCGTCGCCGTCGAAGGCGATGCCGAGGTCGGCGCCCTCGGCCAGCACGCGGGCCTGGAGGTCCACGATGTTCTTCGGGTCCAGCGGGTTCGCCTCGTGGTTCGGGAACGTGCCGTCCAGCTCGAAGTACATCGGGACGAGCTCCAGCGGGAGGCCGTCGAAGACCGTGGGGACGGTGTGGCCGCCCATGCCGTTGCCCGCGTCGACGACGACCTTGAGCGGGCGGATCGCCGACAGGTCGACCAGGCCGCGCAGGTGGGCCGCGTAGCCGGTCAGGGTGTCCTGCTCGGTGATCGTGCCCGGGACGGTGCCGGCGGGGACGGCGGGCGCGCCGTCGTCCGACCACTTCTCCACCAGCGCGCGGATCTGTCCGAGGCCGGTGTCCTGGCCGACGGGGGCGGCGCCGGCGCGGCAGAGCTTGATGCCGTTGTACTGGGCCGGGTTGTGCGAGGCCGTGAACATGGCGCCGGGCAGGTCCAGGGACCCGGAGGCGTAGTACAGCTGGTCGGTGGAGCACAGCCCGATCAGCGTGACGTCCACGCCGCGGGCCGCCGCGCCGCGCGCGAAGGCGGCGGACAGGCCCGGCGAGGAGGGACGCATGTCGTGGCCGATGACGATCGCCGAAGCGTCCGTGACCTCGACGAACGCGGCACCGAACAGCTCCGCCAGGGGCTCGTCCCACTCGTCCGGTACGACGCCGCGCACGTCGTACGCCTTGACGATGTTCGAAAGATCTGCGGCCACTGCCTGCCCTCCTGAGGGTTCCGTGCGATTCCGCAAACCTACCCTGAACCCGGAGGGGCTTTTCGGACGATCGAGGCGTCAGGAATCCGGCGATCTCAGGACGCGCAGGTGTCCGCGCCGCGTTTCGCCGGTGGCGGGGCCACCTTGGCCGGATCTCCCGGCCTCGGCGGCGCGGCCGGGCGGGCGGGCGGCTTCGCGGACGGCGTTGGCGAGGGCTTCGAGGTCGTCGCCGCTGGGGCGCGGCGGCCCGGAGCCGTCGGACAGGCGCACGACGTCCCAACCCCGGGGGGCGGTCAGGCGCTCCGAGTGCTCGGCGCACAGGTCGTAGCAGTGTGGTTCGGCGTAGGTGGCGAGCGGGCCGAGAACTGCGGTCGAATCGGCGTAGACGTACGTCAGTGTCGCGACGGCAGGGCGGCCGCACGCGGTGCGCGAACAGCGACGTACAAGGCTCACGACGTTGGACGGTACCGCACTCTTGACCGGGCCGCGACGACTCCACCGCCCCTCACTCCCCCGTGTCGTGGTCGGGGCTACCCTGCGGGGGTGATGGACAGCCCCCTTCCTCCGCGTCCCGCCGAGCCCCCCGCCGGGGCCCCCGCCGAGCCGCGTCCGCGTCGTCGGGACCGGCACGGGCGCGGGATGCGCGGTCCGGTGGCGCCTCCGCAGGTGCCCCTCGCCGCGAGCCGGGCGGAGCTGTTCGGGGACCTCGTACGGGATTCCGTGGAGCGGCTGGAGCGGCGCTGGCCGCAGCTCGCCGAGGTGGAGTTCCTGGTCGGGGACGTGCCGCCGCCGCCCGGCGGACCGGACGGCGGCTGGAACGACGAGGCGGTGCCGCTGGGCGCGGTGTCGGAGTCCCGCGACGGGCGGCCCGCCCGGATCGTGGTGTTCCGGCGGCCGGTGGAGATCCGTACCAAGACGCGGGACGAGAAGGCGATGCTGGTCCACGAGATCGTGGTGGAGCAGGTGGCGGAGCTGCTGGGGCTGTCGCCGGAGACCGTGGATCCGCGGTACGGGCAGGACTGAGCGGAGGCCTGGTGACGGCGCCGTCGCGGGGCGCTGCCCCCGAGCCCCCGCGCCTCGGTCGCCGGCGAGGCTGAGGGATTCGGGGCTCCGCCCCGAACCCCGCTTCTCAAACGCCGGAGGGGCTGTTGTGTGCGGCCGCGCCGATCACCTGGTCAGGACCGAGAGGTCCTCGACGGCCTTGGGGACCGCGACGGTCGAGCGGTCGTCCGAGAAGCCCTGCACCGTGAACATCGTGATGCCCTCGTGGGGGAGGGTCAGGGTGCGGGCCGCGTGCACCGGGCCGCCCGAGAGGGTCTCGACGGTGAGGGCGTAGGAGCCCTTGCCGCCTGCCGGGGCCAGGGTCAGCGTCTGCGTGGTGCCCGCCTTGACGGTGACCTCCTGGCTGGCCGGCTCGCCTCCGCCGGTGCCCGGCGACGCCGTCACCTTGACCTTCGCGTCCGCGCCCGGGGCCGTCAGCGACAGCAGGGTGGTGTTCTCCTCGGGCCGGTTGTCGGCCACGGTCGCCCGTACGCCGACGGGCCCGGTGGCCGGGACGAAGCCCAGCTCCTGCTTGGCGCCGCTGCCGCGGACCACCCGCACCGCCGCGACCACCGGGGCGGCCTTCTTGGGGTCCGTCGGGGTCAGCAGCAGCGAGCCGGGCTCGCCGCGGGTCACGTCCTTGAGGTCGACGCTCGCCGTCATACCGGCCTTGACGTGCAGCTGTTCGTTGCCCGCCGGGCTGATCGCGCCGCCCGGTCCGGCGAGGCGCAGCTTGAGGTCCGCGTCCTCCTCGCCGGGGACGAAGACGACGAGCCGTACGGAGGCGGCGTCGGCCGGGATGCCCGGGAGCACCAGGGAGCCCGCCGGGTCCGTGGAGGCGGGCAGCCAGTCGGCTCCCACGCCCTCCTCGCCGGCCTGCACCGAGGCTCCGACGCGGCCCGCGCGGGTCGTGACGTGGGCGGTGGCGTCCGCGAGCTGGGTCGCGGGGAGGAGGGAGGAGAGCAGCACGGTCTTGGTGGACCGGGGGTCGACCCTGATGCCCTCGCCGGCGTTCGCGTCGGGCTTGGCGATGCCGTCGGGGCCGTAGAGCTTGATGTCGACGACGGCCGCGGCGTCGTCGGGGTTGGTCAGGTGGACGTAGTCCTCGCGGCCCTTGGCCGTGCTGACGGCCGGGAACCAGAAGTCGGTGCCGGGCGCGGTGCAGCCGACGCCGAGCAGGCCGCGGGCCCGGCCGACCGAGACCTTGGTGGTCAGCTGGGCCGTCCAGCCGGGGGCGAGGACCCCGTCCGCGCTGCCGGTGAGCGCGGGGGCGTCGGCGCCGCTGGCGGTGGCTCCGACGGGCTTGCCGGGCTCCTTGGGCTCCAGGACGGGCTTGGCGTCCTTGGTGGCGCCGAGCAGCCGGGCCGAGCCCTTGCCCTCTCCGGCGGGGGCGCCGGGGGTGAAGGCCGTGTAGGTGGTCTCCGCGATGTCCGAGGAGCTGGGTCCCGGGCACACGAGCAGGGACCGCTCGACGGGCATCCGGGCGCCGGCCGCCGCCTTGCCGTCGGCCGCCTCGCCGTCGGCGGCGGGCGCGGTGAGGGCGGCGACGCCGGTGAGGGCGGCCAGCGCCGCGGTCACGGCGGCCAGCGTCAGGGGTGCGCGCTGCTTCACTGCTGGGGGCTCCCGTCGGGACGCGGGTCGTGCGGTGCGTGGGGGTCGTACGGGTCGTAGGGCTCGTACGGGTAGGGGTACTGCTGCTGGTCCGGGTACGGGTACGGGGCCTCGTAGGCCTGCTGGCCGTGCTGGCCGTGGCCCTGCTGGTCCTGGCCGTGCTGATCCTGGCCGTGCTGGGCGTGCCCGCCCTGCTCGTCGTACGCCGGGTACTGCTCGTACGGCTCGTACTGCTCGTACGGGCCGGGCTGCGCGGGCTGTTCGGGCCGGCCCGGCTGCTGCTGTTCGTACGCGTAGCCGTCCTGCTCGCCGTAGGCCTGGTAGGCGTACGCCTCCTCCCCGTACACCGGCTGCGCCGGGATCTGCGCGTACGGGTCGGCGGCCGCCGCGGCCTCCGCCGGTGCGGGGGCGGCCTCGGCGCGCAGGCGGCGGGCGCGGCGGCCCTCGCCGGCCTCGCCCGGGCCGGGCTGGGAGGGCAGGACGGCCTCCTCCTCGGGCAGGTCGTCGTCGAGCCGGGCGCGGCGGCCGGGCAGGGCCATCACCAGCAGGACCAGGGCGAGCAGGCCCTGGGCCCAGTGCCAGGCGGTGAGCAGGAGCGGGTCCTCGTGGACGAGGTCGAGGCGGCCGCCGTCGGCGGGCAGTTCGAAGCCCTGCGCCCAGCCGTCCACGGTCTTGGGCTTGAGGGGCTTGCCGTCGAGGGTGGCCTGCCAGCCCTCGTCGGCCCGGTCGGCGAGGCGCAGGACGCGGCCCGCCTCACCTGCGGGGACCTTGCCGTGGGCCTCGACGGGGCCGGCGGCGACCGGGATGGGGGCCTCGCCCTGCTTGCCGGAGACGACGACGGCCCGTGGCAGCCAGGGCTCGACGCCCCACAGCGCGGTGCCGTCCTGCTGGTGGCGCCGGCTCAGGCCCGGGGTGGCGTCGAGGACCCGCCGGATCTCCTCGGGGCCGCCGGGGCGGAACATCACGAAGCGGACGGCGTAGGCGCTGAGCTGGCTGGACTGGTCGGCGCCGGAGCCGGCGACGAGGTTGGAGACGACCTTGTCGAGGCGGGGGTCGCCGCCCGTGCGGGCGGCGATCTCGGCGTCGCCGAGGCGGCCGCCGGAGCCGCGGACGAGGCTGTAGGAGACGGTGGCGGGGCCGTCCAGGTCGAGGATCAGGGTGCGGGTCTGGTTGTCGTCCCCGCCCGCGTCGGCGACGAAGGCCGGGACCTGCACCGGGTCGCGGCGCTCCAGCGGGCCGTCGGCGCCGGCGACCAGCCAGGCGGCCGCGGCGAGCAGCGGGCCCGCGGCGGCGGCCAGGGCGATGAGCGCGGCGAGCGGCTGACGCCAGCCGAAGCTGCGGGCGGCGACCCGGTCCTTGGCGCCTTCCGCGCCGACCGCGGCGGCGGCGAGGAGGGCGAGGCCGTAGACGAGGGTGGCGGGTCCGGCCCAGCCGGTCCGGTTGAGGACCACGGCGAGGAGCAGGGCGGCCAGGGCGACGGCCCAGGCGGTGCGGACGGCGAACCGGCGGTCGGTGCGCAGCAGTGCGGCCAGGGCGGCCAGGACGACGCCGATGAGCAGGAGTCCGGCGGCGGTGCCGGGGCCGCCGGGGCTCAGGGCGAGCAGGTCGAGGGCGCCCGCGGAGCCGGTCCCGTAGGGCAGTCCGGCCTCGTGCAGGAAGCGGCCCGGGTGCGTGAGGAGGCCGAGCGACCAGGGGGCGAGCACGAGGAGCGGGACGGCGAGGGTGGCGAGCAGCCGCGCCCCGTACGCCTTCCACTGCGCGCGTCGCAGGAACAGCGCGGCGGCGCCGAGGGCGGCGGCGAGCGGCCAGAGGACGGGCGTGAAGGCGGTGGTCAGGGTCAGCAGGAGCGTGTACGTCCACACCGCGCGCCAGCCGCCCCGCTTGCCCGGGCCCGTCTCGCTCTCGCCGAGGGCGAAGGCGGCGACGGCGGAGCGGGCGATGAGCGGCAGGACGACGGCGAGGACGGCGGTGCCGAGGCGGCCGCCGGCGAGGGCGCCGGTCACGGCGGGCAGGAAGGCGTAGGCGACGGCGCCCCAGGCGCGCAGGAGCCGGGAGGTGACGAGCGGCCGGGAGGCGAAGTACGCGGTGAGGCCGGCGAGCGGGACGGACCCGACGAGGAGCAGGGTCAGGGCGGCCTGGGTGGAGCCGAACAGCAGGGTGGCGAAGGCGCCGAGGACGGCGAGGTAGGGGGGTGCGGCGGCGGTGGAGCCGGTGCCGACGGGCTGCCAGCCGTCGGTGTAGGCGCGCCACAGGTCGGGGCCGCCGTCGGGTGCGGGCAGCAGGGCGCCGCCCATGAGGGAGCCGCCGCCGATGAGGCTGCGGCAGGCGGCGAGGGAGACCAGCAGGAGGACGGCGAAGAGGAGGGGCGCGGGATTGGCGGCGATCCGCTTGAGCCGGGCGAAGCGCTCGATTTCCTGGTGGTCGCCGTCTTCACCGGGGGCGTTGAGGATGCTGCCGCCGCCGTGGCGGCCCGCGGGGGCGGCGTCGGTGTCGCGGGCGTCGCCGAAGTAGCCCGCGAGCTGTTCCGCGTTGGCCCGCAGGGAGGCGCCGGGCGGGGGGAACAGGGGGCGCAGTTCGGCGGCGGGGACGGCGGGGCGGCGCCGGGCCTTGCGGGCGGCGAGGATGCGGCCGGGGCGCAGCAGGGTGGCGAGCAGGCCGGTGAGCTCGTCCACGGCCTGGCCGGGGGCCTTGCCGACGAGGTAGGCGAGGGTGCGCAGCACGGTGCCGAGCAGGACGCGCAGCAGGACGTAGGGCAGGGCGCGGCCGGAGCTGTTGGCGAGGATCGTGTAGACGGCGCCGGCCTTGTCCACGCGGTGCGGGCTGGCGCTGGTGCGTCCGGCGCAGTCGACGGTGCGGCGTTCGCGGGCGGAGGCCTCGGCGTGGCGCAGGACGGCGTCGGGGGCGACGAGGACGGTGTGGCCGGCGCTCTGGGCGCGCCAGCACAGGTCGACGTCGTCGCGCATCAGGGGCAGGCGCCGGTCGAAGCCGCCGAGGTCCTCGTAGACGTCGCGGCGCACCAGCATGCCGGCGGTGGAGACGGACAGGACGGGGCGGATCTGGTCGTGCTGGCCCTGGTCCTGTTCGCGGCGGTCGAGGCCGGTCCAGCGGCGGCCGCTGCGGGCGATGGTGACGCCGGCTTCGAGGAGCTGCTTCTTGTCGTACCAGCCGCGCAGTTTGGGCCCGATGACGGCGGCGTCGGGGTTCTCCTCGGCGACGCGGAGCAGTTCGGCGAGGGCGTCGGGCTCGGGGGCGCTGTCGTCGTGGAGCAGCCAGAGCCACTGCACGGGCTCGCCGTGCGGGAGGTCGGGGAGGTCGTAGGCGTCGTCGCGCCAGGTGCGGCTGACGGGGTCCCAGCCGCTGGGGCGCTTGAGGTACGGGAGGTCCTCGGGGGTGAGGGTGCCCGCGGCGCGGCTGCATTCCTCGACGGCCGTACCGAATCCGGTGCGGCGGGCGAGGTGCAGGACGCGGTCGTCGCCGAGGGCCTCGGTGAGCAGGCGCGCCGATTCGTCGGCGCTGCCGGTGTCGGCGGCGATGTGGTTCTGCGCGGGGCGTTCCTGGCCGAGGAGGCCGGCGAGTGTCCGGGGCAGCCAGCGGGCGCCGTCGTGGGCGACGAGGACCGCGGTGACGACGTGCCGGGGGAACTGTGGTGTGGCGGGGGCCTGGTGGGAGGCCGTCGACTGGCTGTGCAGGGACATCGCGCTACTGGCCCTCCGGCCTGGGGAGTCCCCCTGGGAGCCCCTCCCGGCGGGGCCGGGGGAGCGGTCGGGGGGAGGGTCCGGGGGTGGTGTTCCCCCGGAGGCTGCTGGACAGCGCCCCACCCTAACGGCTGGCAAGACAGCGGTCCGCCTCCTGCGGGGAAGGTGCAGGAGGCGGACCGTGTGCGGTGCTCTGTGGGTACGTGCCGTGCGGCTCGGTATGTCGTGCGGTGTGCGGTGGTTACGCGGCCGGTGGAGCTTCGGCCGGCTCAGACCGCTGCCTTTTTCAGGCGGCGGCGCTCGCGCTCGGACAGACCGCCCCAGATGCCGAATCGCTCGTCGTTGGCGAGGGCGTACTCAAGGCATTCGGAGCGGACTTCGCAGGCGAGGCAGACCTTCTTGGCCTCGCGGGTGGAGCCGCCCTTCTCGGGAAAGAAGGATTCGGGGTCGGTCTGGGCGCACAGTGCGCGCTCCTGCCATCCGAGCTCCTCGTCCGCCTCCTCGACCAGCAGTTCCTGAAACAGCTCGGTCATGTGCGCCCCTCGCTCTGTCTGTGCGTCCCCGTGGTCATGTCGTCACTGATCGCTACGTAACGACACGAGTGAAATTACAAGTGCGTGGCTCCGGCGCAGTCAAGCCGAGGTCTGCTATTGGGCGCCTTATTCACTCTGCGGAACCAAGCGTAAGCAGAAAGTGTTCATATCGCCAAAAATCGTGACACATGCAACGGGCGTCGCGAGATGCCCGCCTCACCAGCAATCGACGCGCCACTTTCGGACGGGGTTGCGATTCCGCCGGAGAAGCGGCGCAGATCACATTCCGGTTACGAGATGGCGGTCCTGGTTTAGATCACATGCGGTCCGACCCTGGTGGAGCGCCATGTGCCCCGGCTCGGCCTGCACAAACCTTTCTCCGCGCGCAGTAACCGGATGAGGTGAAACTTTTCCACCAAACCGGACATTGGGTTGACAGTCCGGCCTGCGAGCCGTTCTCCTTGTTCGCATGTCAGCGCCCGCAGCCGCCACCCGGACCCCCATTCGTGGGTTCCTGTGCGCTGCCCAGGTTCGCTGTTGCTGTTGTTGCTGTTGATGCCCGTGGAGTCCCGGCTCCCGTGAGCTCCGGCCACTCCCCCAGCAACCGCCCTGAGTGACTGACACCCGTCGAGGAACACCCCGATGAACCAGGACAGCGACCTCCAGATCGCCGGCGACATCCTCGCCGTCCAGCACCTCCTCCAGCCCGCCCGCGAACACCCGGCCACCGTCGCCGAGTTCGTCGGCCTCGCCCGCTCCATCGCCGAGGACCGCGCCTCCTGGGAGCACCTCGTCCGGTACGACGCCACCACCCGCTGGTACCACCGGCTGCGCACCGGCCCCGGCTACGAGGTCTGGCTGCTCAGCTGGGTCCCGGGGCAGGGCAGCGGCCTGCACGACCACGGCGCCTCCTCCGGCGTCCTGACCGTGCTCGAAGGCGAGCTGACCGAGCACACCGCCCGCGGGCCGCTCGCCCACCGTCCCGGCTCCCAGCGCGTCTTCACCCCGGGCTACGCCCACGAGGTCGTCAACGACACCCTCGAAGGCGCCGTCAGCCTGCACGTCTACTTCCCCGGCCTGACCGAGATGCCGATGCGCACCTGCTCCCCGGCCGAAGCGGCGTCCGTACCGGCCTGACCGTCGACCCGGCCGCACCCTCCACGCCGGCCCGCGGCTGACAGACTGTCCGCATGCGCATTGTTGTTCTGGCCGGCGGTATAGGCGGCGCCCGGTTCCTGTCCGGACTCAAGTCGGCGGTGCCCGACGCGGACATCACGGTCATCGGCAACACCGGTGACGACATCCACCTGTTCGGGCTCAAGGTGTGCCCCGATCTGGACACGGTGATGTACACCCTCGGCGGGGGCATCAACGAGGACCAGGGCTGGGGCCGCGCCGACGAGTCCTTCACCGTCAAGGAGGAGCTCGCGGCGTACGGGGTCGGACCCACCTGGTTCGGCCTCGGCGACCGCGACTTCGCCACCCACATCGTCCGTACGCAGATGCTCGGCGCGGGCTACCCGCTCAGCGCCGTCACCGAGGCCCTGTGCGACCGCTGGCAGCCCGGGGTGCGGCTGCTGCCCATGACCGACGACCGGGTCGAGACCCACGTCGCGATCACCGAGGCCGGGACCGGCGAGCGCCGCGTCATCCACTTCCAGGAGTACTGGGTCCGGCTGCGCGCCGCAGTGGACGCGGAGGCCGTCGTACCCGTCGGGGCCGAGCAGGCCAAGCCCGCGCCCGGCGTGCTGGAGGCCATCGCCGCCGCCGACGTGATCCTCTTCCCGCCGTCCAACCCGGTGGTCTCGGTGGGGACGATCCTCGCCGTGCCCGGCATCCGGGAGGCAGTGGCCGCCGCCGGGGCGCCGGTCGTGGGCCTCTCCCCCATCGTCGGGGGCGCGCCGGTGCGCGGCATGGCCGACAAGGTGCTGGCCGCGGTGGGCGTCGAGTCCACGGCGGCGGCCGTCGCCCTGCACTACGGGACCGGGCTGCTCGACGGCTGGCTGGTGGACACCGCCGACGCGGACGCCGTCGCCGAGGTGGAGGCCGCCGGGATCGCCTGCCGCGCGGTGCCGCTGATGATGACCGACCTGGCCGCCACGGCGCAGATGGCGCGGGCCGCGCTGGAACTGGCGGAGGCGTCCCGG
Organism: Streptomyces sp. NPDC016562; assembly: GCF_043076955.1. Taxonomy (NCBI): domain Bacteria; kingdom Bacillati; phylum Actinomycetota; class Actinomycetes; order Kitasatosporales; family Streptomycetaceae; genus Streptomyces; species Streptomyces sp. NPDC016562. The sequence continues at coordinate 19,286 of NZ_JBIBRZ010000006.1, forward strand.
TGACGGCGCCGACGGCGGCGGCCTCGGCCCCGGCGGCGGCACCGGTACCGGCACCCGAGGCGGCACCGGCAGAGGCGCCGGCACCGGCACCGGCACCGGCAGCGCCCGAGCGGGATCCCCGCGGGCACGGTCCCTCGTACGAGGTGTGGGCCGTGGAGGGGATACCCGAGGTCAGGCCGGGCGACGACCTGGTGAAGCTGATCACCGCGGCCGCGCCCGAGCTGCGGGACGGGGACGTCCTGCTCGTCACCTCGAAGATCGTCTCCAAGGCCGAGGGCCGGATCGTGGAGGCGGACTCGCGCGAGGAGGCCATAGACGCGGAGACCGTACGGGTGGTCGCGCGGCGGGGTGCGCTGCGGATCGTCGAGAACCGGCAGGGCCTCGTGATGGCCGCCGCCGGGGTCGACGCCTCCAACACCGCCCCGGGCACGGTGCTGCTGCTGCCCGAGGACCCGGACGCCTCGGCCGCGGCCCTGCGCGCCGGGGTGCGCGACGTCCTGTCGGTGGACGTCGGCGTGGTCGTGACGGACACCTTCGGGCGGCCCTGGCGCTCCGGGCTCACCGACGTCGCGATCGGCGCGGCCGGCGTACGGGTCCTGGACGACCTGCGCGGGAACACCGACGCGCACGGCAACCCGCTGAGCGCGACGGTCGTGGCCGTCGCCGACGAGCTGGCCGCGGCGGGCGACCTGGTCAAGGGCAAGGCGTCCGGGATGCCGGTGGCCGTCGTGCGCGGGCTGGCGCACCTGGTGGGCGAGGGCTCGTCGGCGCGCGACCTGGTCCGGGCCCCGGCCGACGACATGTTCCGCCTGGGCACCTCGGAGGCGGTACGGGAGGCCGTGACGCAGCGCCGTACGGTACGGGCCTTCACCGACGACCCGGTCGACCCGGGCGCGGTACGGCGCGCGGTGGCGGCGGCCGTCACGGCCCCGGCCCCGCACCACACGACGCCGTGGCGGTTCGTGCTGCTGGAGTCGGCGTCGGCCCGGCGGGAGCTGCTGGACGCGATGCGCGACGCCTGGATCGCGGACCTGCGGGCCGACGGGAAGTCCGAGGAGTCCATCGCGAAGCGGGTGCGGCGCGGGGACGTGCTGCGCAACGCCCGGTACCTCGTGGTGCCGTGCCTGGTGACGGACGGCGCGCACCACTACGGGCACGCCCGCCGGGACGCGGCGGAGCGGGAGATGTTCGTGGTCGCGATGGGCGCGGGCGTGCAGAACCTGCTGGTCGCGCTGGCCGCGGAGCGGCTGGGCTCGGCGTGGGTGTCCTCGACGATGTTCTGCCGGGACGTGGTGCGCGAGGTGCTGGGGCTGCCGCGGGACTGGGACCCGATGGGCGCGGTGGCGGTGGGACGCGCCGCGTCGGCTCCGTCGGAGCGGGCGGGGCGGGACCCGGAGGACTTCATCGAGGTCCGCTGAGACCCCGCTGGCCGCGCCGGCTCAGAGCAGGCCGATGTCGGTGCGGGGCATGCGGGGCGTGCGGCGGGGCGGGGCGTGGCCCGCGAGGAGGATCAGGCGGGCGGCGCGGTGCCGCTGGCCGGCGTACGGGGCGAGGAGCTCCAGCATGACGGCGTCGTCGGCGTCGCGGTCGCCGGCGAGCGCGTAGCCGATGATGCCGGGCAGGTGGAGGTCGCCGGTGGTGACGGCGTCCGGGGCGCCGTTGCTGCGCTGGAGGGTTTCGGCGGAGGTCCACGGGCCGATGCCGGGGACGGCCTCCAGCCGGGCGGTGGCCTGCGCCAGCTCCATGGCGGCGGCCTCTTCCAGGCGGTTCGCCACGCGGGCGGCCCGCACGATGGTGGCGGAGCGCTTGGCGTCGACGCCGGCCTTGTGCCAGTCCCAGGACGGGATCATGGCCCAGGTGCGGGGGGTGGGCATGACGTAGAGGTCCACCGTGCGCGGGCCGGGGGCGGGCTCGCCGTACTGCCGTACGAGGCGGCGCCAGGCGCGGTAGGCCTCGTCGGCGGTGACCTTCTGTTCCAGGACGGTCGGGATCAGGGACTCCATGACCAGGCCGGTACGGGTCAGGCGCAGGCCGGGGCGGCGGCGGTGGCTGGCGTGCAGGAGGCGGTGGCGGGGGACGAAGGCGGCGGGGTCGTCGTCGGCGCCGAGCAGTGCGGGCAGCCGTTCGAGGAGCCAGTCGGCGCCGGGGCCCCAGGCTTCGGCGCGCACCTGCGTGCCGGGGTGGCGGACCCGGAGGGTGGCGGGGCCGAGGGGGGTCTGGCTGGCCTTCCAGACCGACCCGTCGGGGGTGGTGCGGAAGGTGGGATCGGCGGAGCCTCGCCTGAGGGGGCCGAGGATGAGGCCGAGGTCCACGGGCCCTCCCGGCGCCCACTCCCTGGCTTTGGCTCCGCACTCGGCTGCGGCCCCGGTCCCCGCGGGCACGTCGGTGCGCCCGCCGCGCACGGCGGTGGGGGTGAGGGGGGGATTGAAGCGGCCGGCCATGCGTCGAGCGTATCCCCGCACGCCCGGGGCTCCGCCCCCGTCCCCCGCCGGGCTCCGCCCGGACCCGCGCCTCAAACGCCGGCGTCTATTTCAGCCTCGCCGGCGTTTGAGGCGCGGGGGTCCGGGGGCAGCGCCCCCGGCAACGGCGCTACGGACGGCCCTGGAGCTTCGCCGACGCCGTGCGGGTCGGGGGCAGTTTGGCGTACAGCCGCTTGCCGGGGCATTCCGTCGCGAAGCCGTCGCGGTGGCCCGAGATGACGTTCATCTTGACGTTCGTGCCCTTGGCGTAGAGGTTGCCGCCGCCCGACTTCAGGGTCGTCTTCGCGCGCGGGTCACGCCCGAAGAGGCCGAGCTTCCAGGCCGTGAGGCGGGCCACGGCGTCGACCGCCACCGCCGGTGGGGCTGTGGACGTGTAGGTGCCGAGCACGGCGATGCCCATGCTGTCCGTGTTGAAGCCCATGGTGTGCGCGCCGAGCACCGCCTTGGAGACCCCGCCCGCGCGGCCCTCGTAGACCGTGCCGCACTTGTCGACGGCGAAGTTGTAGCCGATGTCGCGCCAGCCGCTGCTGAGCACGTGGTAGCGGTACAGGCTGCGGATCACCGCCGGGGCGTCCTTGCAGGCGTAGTTGTTGCCCGAGGCGCTGTGGTGGACGAAGGCCGCCTTCACCGTGTTCGTGTAGACGAAGCCCTTCTCGCGCAGCGACTCGTCCGCGCCCCACCCCTTGCGGGTGACGATCCGCGGGCGCGGGCCGATGTAGGGCGCGGCCGCCTGGGTCAGCTCTCCCTCGCTCGCGTAGATCGCGTCGGCGGTGGAGTCGGCCTTGTTCAGCTCGGTGATCTCGTCCGCGCCGAGCGGGGCGTGCGGCAGGTTCGCGGCGGAGGACTCCGCCATCTCCATGGTCATGCCGGGCGGCAGCACCTCGCCCTTGTCGTCGTCGTCCGGGCCGCTGTTCTTGCCGTCGGCCGGTGCGGCGGGCCGTTCCACGCCCGGGTCGACGAGCTCGATCCGCAGGCCCGAGGGCAGCCGGGCCGGCGCGTGGGTGTCCGGGGTGCCGGGGGTGTCCGGGGCGCCCGGTTCCGCCTGGACGCGGACCTCCACCCCGTCGGACTCGCCGACCCACAGCGGGGCGGTGGCACCGCGGACGCGGCCCGAGGCGCGTTCCGCCGCGTCGAGGTCGGCCGCGTGCTCGCTGTTGTGGATCTCGACGTCCTGCCAGTCGGACCACGTCGCGGTCCGCGTCGAGCGCGTACGGACCTGGACCCGGCCGTGCAGCTCGGTGGTGACGTCGTCCCAGATGACGCCGACCAGCGAGAACGTCTTGACCTCGCGGGCGGGCAGGCCCTGCGTCTCGGGGACGCGGGGCGCAGCGCTCATGCCGGGGACGCCGGGTGTGCGGTCCGCCACGGGTCCCAGGGGGACCAGGGGCAGGGACTGGGTGGACCCGGCCGGGGTGACGGGGGCGGCCGCACCCGGAGCGGGAGCGGCCAGGGCCGAAGTGGGGAGCGCGACGGGCAGGGCCAGTGCGGCAGCCGTCGCGACGCCGATCGAGGAAGCAAGGAATCCACGCATGAAAAGGATGGTGGGCACGTGCGGCACGGGCCGCCATCCGAGAACTGACGCCCCGTCCGCTGGCCCGCCGGTACCCCTCCCCCGTACGGGCGAGCCGGCGGCCCCCGTACGGGGGACGGGCCCGCGTACCCTGTGCCGGGTGAACGCCACTGACCGCACCCCTGCCGACCTGCTGCGATCCGCGCTCGCCGCCGATCCGGGCCGCCCGCTCGTCACCTTCTACGACGACGCCACCGGCGAGCGCGTCGAATTGTCCGTCGCGACCTTCGCCAATTGGGTGGCCAAGACCGCCAATCTGCTCCAGGGCGACCTGGGCGCCGAGCCCGGGGACCGGCTCGCGCTGCTGCTCCCGGCGCACTGGCAGAGCGCCGTCTGGCTGCTGGCCTGCGCCTCGGTGGGGGTCGTCGCCGAGGTGGACGGCGATCCGGCCGGCGCGGACCTCGTGGTCGCCGGGCCGGACGCGCTGGAGCGGGGCCTGGCGTGCGGCGGCGAGCGGGTGGCGCTCGCGCTGCGGCCGCTGGGCGGGCGCTTCCCGCAGCCTCCGGCCGGGTACGCGGACTACGCGGTGGAGGTGCCCGGGCAGGGCGACCGGTTCGCGCCCTTCGTCCCGGTCGACGCGGACGGCCCCGGGCTGGTCGTCGGGGGCGAGGAGCTCTCGTACGCGCAGCTGACGGCCCGCGCCCGCGAGGACGCGGCGAAGCTCGGCATCGGCCCGGGCTCCCGGGTGCTGACGGGGCTCGGCTACGACACCTGGGAGGGGCTCTGCGCCGGGCTGTACGGTCCGCTGGCCGCGGGCGGGTCCGTGGCGCTGTGCCGGAACCTGGACCGGCTCTCGGCGGAGGCGCTGGCGCAGCGGATCGAGAGCGAGCGGGTCACCCACACGGTGTGAGGTCCCGGCGGCGCCATGACCCGCGCTGCGCCCCCCTCCCCCCGCACTGCTCCATTGCGGGAAACCGGCGATTTGTCACCCGCATGGCCCTAGACATGCCCCTGCCCCCGGGCTGCCGCGGCGGCCCGGGGGCATGATCGGCAGTGGCCGTGCCACCCGTACGGCTGCCGATCCGAGTAGAGGCGACCTGAAGTCTTAGCGACGAGGGGACGGACGCCGGTGAGGGACAGCGCAGGCATACCGGGCGACACCCAGGCGGCCGGAGGCCCTCGGCGGCCTCCGTCCGGCCGCAGGCGTCGGCTGCTGCGCTGGACCGGCCTCGGTGCGGTCCTCCTGGTGCTGGCGGGGGCCGCCACCGGCTGGTGGCTCTACAGCAAGCTCGACGGGAACATCACCGAGGACACCTCGGCGGCGGCCGAGCTGGAGCGCTACGAGCGCGAGCGCCCGGCGCACCTGGCCACCGGCGCCCAGAACATCCTGCTGATCGGCTCGGACTCGCGCTCCGGCAAGGACAACGCCCGCTACGGGCAGGACCAGGGCACCCAGCGCTCGGACACCGCGATCCTGCTGCACCTGCCGCGGGACCGCAGGAGTGCGACGGCCGTGTCGATACCCCGGGACCTGATGACGCGGATCCCCGCCTGCCTGACGGCGGACGGGAGCCGCACCGGCGAGCGGTTCGCGCAGTTCAACTGGGCGTTCCAGTGGGGCGGGGCCGCCTGCACGATCCGTACGGTCGAGACGCTCACGGGGATCCGGGTCGACCACCACATGGTGATCGACTTCGGCGGGTTCAAGAAGATGGTCGACGCCATCGGCGGGGTGGAGGTGTGCCTGAAGGAGCCGATGAACGACCCCGAGGCCAAGCTCAAGCTGGCCGCCGGACGCCAGACCCTGCGGGGCGAGCAGGCCCTCGGCTTCGTGCGGGCCCGCTACAGCCTGGGCGACGGCAGCGACACCGAACGGATGGAGCGCCAGCAGCAGTTCCTCGGTTCGCTCGTCGACAAGGTCAAGAGCAACGGGGTCCTGCTCAATCCCGGCCGGCTGTACCCGCTGCTGGACGCGGCGACCTCCTCGGTGACCACGGACCCGGGGCTGGCCTCGCTGCGGGACCTGTACGAACTCGTACGGGACATGAGGGATATACCGACCGAGCAGGTCAAGTTCCTGACCGTGCCCCGGCAGCCGTACACCGGCGACCCGAACCGGGACGAGCTGGTGGAGCCGGACGCGGCGCGGCTCTTCGGCCAGCTGCGGATGGACAAGCCGGTGACCGTCGCCCCGCCGAAGCCCGAGGCCGCGGCCTCGGCCCGGCCCGAGTCCCGGCCCTCGGCCACTCCCACGCCGACCGGTTCCGCACCCACCGGTTCCGAGCCCCCCGCACCCGTCCCCACCTTCACCGGAACCACCGCGGGCAACGCCGACTGCCGGTAAAGCAATCCCAAAAGGCGGTGCCCGAACCGAGTGGGATGGGCGCTTCGACCCGTTATAAGGGGAGTGGAATTTGTCACCAGCATGGTTTGGGGCCGAACAGGGCGGATAAGGTGAGCGATCCGGTGCCCGGCCGGACCAGAGACCGGGCGCCAGCAGCCGGATCGTTGACCGTGCGCCCGGGGGAGGCGCGTCGCGAGGCACCCGACGGAGGACTCGAGCAACCGTGGATGCGCACAGCCGTGGGCGGGCAGACGAAATCGACCCCGCAGACCAGTGGGTCCTCAACCCCCGCACCGGCCACTACGAACTGCGACTGGGCGACCCCGCAGCGCAGCAGCGGCCCAAGGTCGCCGCGCCGCGCAGATCCACGTCGGCCCCCACCGCCCCCACCAGCCCCTCCCCTGCCGTACCCAAGCCCCGGCGCGGCGACGGCCCGCCCGGAGGGCGGCGCGGTGGCCGCAAGGGCGGGGGCGGGGGCGGCGGACGCCGCAAGAAGGCGCTGGTCGTCACCAGCGTGACGCTGGCGTTCCTGCTGGTCGGCGGCGCGACCGCCGCGTACCTCTACTACGACCACCTGAACGGCAACCTCAGCGTCACCGACGTCGCGGGCGCGGGCACCGGCGGGTTCAAGAAGGACCAGGCCATCAACATCCTGGTCATCGGCACCGACAAGCGCAGCGGCGCCGGCAACGAGGGCTACGGGGACAAGGACAGCGTCGGCCACGCCGACACCACGATCCTGTTCCACATCGCCAAGGACCGCAGCAACGCCACCGCGCTGTCCATTCCGCGCGACCTGATCACCGACATCCCGTCCTGCCCGACAAAGCAGCCCGACGGATCGACGAAGGAGATCCGCGGCACGAAGGACACGCGCTTCAACACCAGCCTGGGCCAGGAGGGGCGCGACGCGGGCTGCACGATGCGCACGGTCAAGGGCATCACCGGCATCGAGATCGACAACTTCATGATGGTCGACTTCAACGCGGTGAAGACCCTGAGCACCGCGGTCGGCGGCGTGCCCGTCTGCCTGGACAAGGACGTCGACGACGAGGACTCCAAGCTCAAGCTGACCAAGGGCGAGCACAGGCTGTCGGGCGAGCAGGCACTCGCCTTCGTACGGACCCGGCACGCCTTCGGCAACGAGAGCGACCTGGACCGGATCAAGACCCAGCAGCAGTTCCTCGGTTCGATGATGCGCGAGATGAAGTCGAAGGAGACGCTGACCAGTCCGAAGAAGTTCTTCTCGCTCGCGGAGGCGGCCACCAAGTCGCTGACCGTGGACCAGGGGCTGGGATCCATCAACAAGCTCACCGATCTGGCGGGCGAGTTGAAGGACATCGACCTCAAGAACATCACCTTCACGACCCTGCCGGTGCTCGACAACCCGGCCGAGAAGGTCAAGGCGACGGTCGTGGTCAACCAGGCCCTCGCCGACCCGCTGCTCCAGATGATCCGCGGGGACGTCTCGCTCACCGAGGTCGAGAAGAAGGAGCAGGCGCAGAAGGAGGCGGCCGACGCCGAGGCGAAGGCCCGGCAGGACGCGCTGCTCCAGGGCAACCGGGCTCCCGCCGCGGACGTACGCGTGGACGTCTACAACGGCGGCGGCCCCAAGGGCGCCGCCTCCACCACACTGAACTGGCTCCAGAACACCAAGGGCATGAACAAGGCCAGCAACCGGGGCAACGCGCCCGCGAAGGTCGGCGCCACGCAGCTGGAGTACGCGCCCAACCAGGCCGACCAGGCCCGGGCGCTGGCGGACGCGCTGGGGCTGCCGGTCACGGCGCTGAAGATGGGGGCGGCGGACGCGGGGGCGAAGACCCCGATGAAGCTGACGCTGGGTCCGGACTTCCAGCAGCCGGGCGCCCCGCTGGCGCCTCCGGTGCCGCAGGAGCTGCCCGCGGACGTCCAGCAGGCTCAGGCCGACAAGGCCGTCTGCGCCAAGTAATCACCGCACCACGGGGACTGCCGGTCCGCCGGCGCATCATCGACCAAGAAGGATCTTGAGGGGGACGTGTGAGGCACAGCAGCGTGCGAGGGGAGGGGGCGGCCGCCCAGGCCGCCGGGGACACCTCCGGCGGCGGCGCGGACGCGCCCGGCTCGGTGCCCGCACCACGGGCCGGCTCCCGGGCCGCCCGCCGGGCGGCGGCGGCCGGCGGGGGCGGGCGCAACAGACGGGGCCGGCGGCGCGTGCTGCGCTGGGTGGCCTCCGTACTGTCCCTGCTCATACTCGGCACCGGGGCGGCCGGTTACCTGTACTACCGCCATCTGAACGGCAGCATCAAGACGGACGCGCTGAACCTCGGCGAGACCAAGCTGGGCGGCTCCAAGCCCAACGCCTTCGGGCAGACCCCGCTGAACATCCTGCTCATCGGCTCCGACGCCCGCGACGACGAGGCGAACCAGGCCCTCGGCGGCGGCCGCGACACCTTCGACGGCGAGCCGCTGGCGGACGTGCAGATGCTGCTGCACCTGTCGGCGGACCGCAGCAACATGTCCGTGGTGTCCATGCCCCGCGACACGATCCTGATGATGCCCAAGTGCACCGAGCCGGGCGGCAAGGTGCACCCCGCCAGCAAGGGCCTGGTGCAGACGAACGAGTCGCTCCAGCGCGGCGGACCGGGCTGCACGGTCGCCGCCTGGACCGAGCTGACCAAGATCCCCATCGATCACTTCATGATGATCGACTTCAAGGGCGTGGTCGCGATGGCGGACGCCATCGGCGGTGTCCCGGTCTGCGTCCAGGAGAACGTGGAGTCGCGCACCCGCGACGGCAAGGGCTCCGGCCTGAAGCTGCCCAAGGGCGACAACGTCATCCAGGGCGAGCAGGCCCTGCAGTGGCTGCGCACCCGCTACGGCTTCGAGGACGGCACCGACATCGGCCGCACCCACGCCCAGCACCAGTACATGACCTCGATGGCCCGTGAGTTCCGCAAGAACGCCAAGCTCACCAACCCGGGCAAGCTCAACAGCCTGGCGCAGGCCGCCATCAAGGCCATGGTCGTGGACAACGGCCTGAACAAGATCGACAAGCTGTACGACCTCAGCATGGAGCTCAAGAAGGTCCCGCCGGGCCGGATCACCATGACCACGATGCCGTGGTTCTACAGCACGCGCCCCGGCATGGACGGACGCGTCGAGCCGCTGCCGGGCGAGGCCGAGGACCTGTTCCGGATGGTCCGCGAGGACATCGCGCTGGACGGCAAGGGCTCCGGGGCCCCGGCGGACGGCGCCGCCCCCTCGCCGGGCGCCTCCGCGAGCCCGGCCGCCCCGAGCGCTCCGGCCCAGCCGAGCCTGGCACCGGCCGCGCCGCCCGCCAAGATCGCGGTCTCCGTCCGCAACGCCACCGGCGGCAAGGCCGGCGCCGAGGCCAGGGTCAAGAACCGGGCGAACGACGTCGCGGCCCTGCTGGCCGGCAAGGGCTTCACCAAGGCCGTCGCCGAGACCCAGACGGGCGCCGAGGACACCACGGTGGTCCGCTTCGCCACCGACGCCCAGGCGGCCGACGCCGCGGCCGTGGCCACCGCGCTCGGTCTGCCGGCCGGCGCCGTGCAGAAGACCGACGAGGTCAGCGGGATCGTCCTGTTCGTCGGCAAGGACTGGCGGACCGGCGCCGCGCCGGCCGCGCCGCCGCCGGCCCCGACCGTGGCCCCGACGTCGGCCCACGCGCTCAACGGCGACAACGACAAGGCGTGCATGGCCATCCAGCCGGGATTCACCTGGTAGCAGGCGCCTGCCTGGAAGCACGTACGCGAAAGGGGCCCGGTGCGGAGGCTGCGGAAATCGCAGCCACCGCACCGGGCCCCTTCGTACGGGTCGTACGGGTCAGACCTGCGCGGCGCCCTGCTGCACGGCCGGGCGGCGGCTCGCGATGAGCTTGTTCGCGAGGGCGCGCGGGCTCGTCAGGAAGCCGAAGCCCCAGCACAGGTGCATGGTGGCCAGGGCCACGGGAATCTGCGCCCGGGCCTTCAGCGGCAGGCCCCGGCCCGCCGGGACCGAGCCCACGGCGATCGCCGCGAGATAGCCGGCCGGGACGGCGAAGCCCAGCGGGCTGACGCTCGCGCCCACCACCACGCCCGCCGCGAGGGCGCAGACGAGGGTCGGGGGGGCCAGGTAGCGCGGGTTGATGGAGCCCGCGTGGTAGCGCGCCACCACGTGGCGCCAGCGGCCGTAGTCCTTGTACTGCTTGGCCAGGGCCCGTACGGAGCGCCGCGGGCGGTACTGGACCTTCAGCTCCGGCGAGAACCAGATCAGGCCGCCGGCCTCGCGGATGCGGAAGTTCAGCTCCCAGTCCTGGGCGCGGATGAACTCCTCGTTGTAACCGCCCTGCTGCTCCAGCGCCTCGCGGCGGAAGACACCGAGGTAGACGGTCTCGGCCGGTCCCGCCTGGCCTCCGGTGTGGAAGGGCGCGTTGCCGACGCCGATCCGCGAGGTCATCGCGGCGGCGACGGCCTCCTCCCAGGCGTTCTCGCCCTCGGCGTGCATGATGCCGCCGACGTTCTGCGCGCCGGTCTCCTCCAGGAGGCGGACGGCGGTGGCGATGTAGCTCGGCGAGAGCATGCCGTGGCCGTCCACGCGTACCACGATCGGGTGACGCGAGGCCTTGATGGCGGCGTTGAGCGCCGCCGGGGTCCGGCCGGTGGGGTTCGGGACGGTGTGGACTCGGGGATCCTCGGCGACGAGTTCGGCGGCGATCTCGTCGGTGCGGTCCGTGGAGGGCCCGAGTGCGATCACCACCTCCATCTCGCCCGCGTACTCCTGTTGCAGGATGTGGCGGACGGAATCGCGGAGGTAGTGCTCCTCATTGAGCACCGGCATGATCACCGAGACTGCGGGCTGCTGGGCGGGCATGTGGTCCTTCAAGGTCGGGTATCGGTGTCACGTTACCGCGTACGGGGGAACCGGGTGCGCGCCGAGTGAGCAGTAAGGACAGACGCTGATCGTATGGGCCTACTGTGCGGACCCATCAGCTGATCCGCCGACCGTCCCCTGCTGCCCCGCGGAGGTGTCCACCGTGCCCCAGCCGCACCGTCCCCCCCGTCCCGCCAGGGCTCGCCCAGCGCAGCGCCGGGGCGAGCGCCCCCGGTGGGGGGTGCGGATCTCCGCGGGGGTCGCGGTCGTGGTGCTGGGCTCCGGCGCCATCGGGCACGCCGTGATGACCGGTCTGGACACCGGGATCGAGCGGGTGGACCCCTTCAAGGACATGAAGAACCGCCCGCAGGCCGGGCACGGCCTCAACTTCCTGCTCGTCGGCACCGACGGCCGGGAGAAGATCAGCCCCGAGGAGAAGCGCGAGTACCGCCTGGGCGGGGCGCCCTGCCACTGCACGGACACGATCATGCTGGTGCACCTGTCGGCGGACAAGGAGCGGGCGAGCGTGATCAGCCTGCCCCGCGACAGCTACGCCGAGGTGCCCGCGCACCGGGACCTGGTCACCGGCAAGGAGCACAAGCCGCATCCCGTGAAGCTGAACGCCGCGTACGCGGAGGGCGGGCCGCACCTGACCGTGCGGACCGTCGAGAACATGACCCGGGTGAAGATCGACCACTACCTGGAGGTCGACTTCACCAGCTTCATGAAGACGGTCGACGCGATGGGCGGCGTGGACATCTGCACGGCCAAGACCATGCGCGACCCGAACACCGGCCTCGATCTGCTGCCCGGCAACCACCGCCTCAGCGGCGGGCAGGCCCTGCAGTACGTGCGCTCGCGCCATGTCGACGGGGCCTCCGACCTGGGCCGGATGCAGCGCCAGCAGCGGTTCCTCGCCGCGCTGATCAAACAGGCGACCGGCAGCGGGGTGCTGCTGAACCCGGTGAAGTTCAAGGAGGTCAGCTCCACGCTGCTCGGCTCGGTCCGGGCCGACCGGGGCTTCGGCTCCGAGCAGATGCTGGCCCTCGGCCAGGCGATGCGCGACTTCACCCCCTCGTCGTCGGAGTTCGCCTCGGTGCCCATCGGCAGCTCCTCCTTCCCGGTCAAGGGCATCGGATCCACCGTGAAGTGGGACGAGGCCAAGGCGGCCAAGCTGTTCGAGGCCGTGCGCCAGGACCGGCCGCTCGCGCCGCCGCCGCCCGGCAAGAGCGCCGCCCGGCCCGTGGCCGTGCCGGTGGACGTGCCGCCGCAGCAGGTCCGGGTCCAGGTGGAGAACGGGACCCGGATCGACGGGCTGGGCGGCCGCGTGGACGCGGCGCTGCGCGCCACCGGCTTCGACACGACGCGGGCCCCGGGTAACGGCGCCGGCCGCGACGTCAAGCGCACGGTGATCACGTACGACCCGCGCTGGGACCGCTCGGCCCGGTCGGTGGCGACCGCGCTGCCGGGCAGCGAGCTGCGGGCGGTGCCGGGCCAGGGGCGCACGGTCCAGGTCATCGCGGGCACGGACTACCGCAAGGTGGTGCCGGTGCGCGCGGAGGACCCCTACCAGGGCGGCGCCGTCCAGGTGGTCTCGGGCGACCAGGTGGTGTGCGGGACCTGACGGCGCCGGAACCCTGCCCGTCGTCGAAGCCTTGGCGGCGAAGCCCTGCGCGTCTGAGCCCTAGTCGTCGAAGCCCTGGGCGGCGCGCTCCTCGCGCAGCGCCTTGATCGCCTGGCGGCGGGCGAGGCGGTGGGTGCGGCGGATCTGGGCCTCCTGGTAGCGCCGCTCGTCCTGTTCCGTCTCCGGCAGGACGGGCGGGACCGTGCGGGGCTTGCCCTCTGCGTCCACCGCGGCGAAGACGAGGTAGGCGGTGCCGACCTGGGTCGCGGGGGTGGACTCGTTCCACCGCTCCGCCAGGACCCGTACGCCGATCTCCATGGAGGAGCGGCCGGTCCAGTTGCACTGGGCCTTCACGTGGACGAGGTCGCCCACGCGCACCGGCGCGAGGAAGACCATCTCGTCCATGGAGGCGGTCACGGCGGGGCCGCCGGAGTGACGGCCCGCCACCGCGCCGGCCGCGTCGTCCACCAGCTTCATGATCACGCCACCGTGCACCGTGCCGAGGAGGTTGGTGTCGTTCGCGGTCATGATGTGGCTGAGGGTCGTACGGGAGGCCGCGGTCGGCTTCCCGGGCAGCTCGCCCGGTATCTGAGTCATACAGATACCTTAGAGCCGTACCAGAGGCATCAGCTTCGCAACAGCCCCGGAACGGATCGGTCCCCGGGCTGTCGGACGCGGCTCGCGGGCAGGCATCCTTGGCACATGAATGACTGGCCAGAAGGTCGTGAAGGCGGGTACGGACGCGGCAGCGCACAGCCGCAGCCCGAGGGGGCGCAGCGGATGCGGCACGTCCAGCGGCAGCAGCCCCAGCCGCAGCGGCCCCCGCAGCCCCCGCGCCCCGCGCAGCCGTCGCGCCCGTCGGTGCCCGCCCAACAGGGCCCCGGCGCGTACGGCGGTTACGACAGCGGTTACAACACCGGCCAGGTCTACGGATCGCCCGCGGGCGCCCCGGGCGGCCCGGCGGGCCCCGGCGGGCCGTCCGGCCCCGGCCGCCCCGGCCGGGTGCCCGGCTCCGCCCCGGACTGGCGCAAGCGGATCAAGGTCGGCTCGATCGTGCTGGTCTCCGCGCTGCTCGTGACCTCGGTCACCACCTACTTCTGGGCCGACTCCAAGGTGCGCCGAGAGGTGGACCTCTCCAAGGTCATCGAGCGCCCCAAGGAGGGCGACTGCACGACGTACCTGATCGTGGGCTCCGACAGCCGCGAGGGCATGTCCGACGAGGAGAAGAAGAAGCTCCACACCGGCTCGGCCGAGGGCAAGCGGACCGACTCGATGATGATCCTGGCGAAGTGCTCCAGCGGGAACACCATGATCTCGCTGCCGCGCGACTCGGACGTGGAGATCCCGTCCTTCGTCGGCTCGCAGTCCGGCAAGAAGTTCCCCGCGCAGGGGCGGCGGGTCAAGCTCAACGCCGCGTACGCGGAGGACGGCCCCGAGCTGCTGGTGCGGACGGTGGAGCACAACACGGGCCTGCGCATCGACCACTACGCGGAGATCGGCTTCGCCGGCTTCGCGAACATCGTGGACGCGCTGGGCGGTGTGGAGCTCGACATCGAGGAGGGCTTCAAGGACGAGAAGTCGGGCGCCGACTTCAAGGCGGGCAAGCAGACGCTCAACGGCGAGCAGTCCCTGGCCTTCGTGCGCACCCGGTACGCCTTCGCCGAGTCGGACCTCCAGCGGACGAAGAACCAGCAGAAGTTCCTGTCGGCGCTCGCGAGCCAGGCGGCCACCCCGTCCACCGTGCTCAACCCGTTCGAGCTCTACCCGCTGCTGGGCGCCGGCCTGGACACCCTGATCGTGGACAAGGACATGGGCCTGTACGACATGGGCCAGATGTTCTTCGCGATGAAGGGCGTCAACGGAGGGGACGGCGTCTCGATGAACATGCCGATCTCCGGGCAGCGCGGCGGAAACCTCGTCTGGGACAAGGCGAAGGTGCAGCAGCTGGTCAAGCAGATCCAGAACGACGAGAAGGTCACCGTCCGCGGGAACTGACGGGCTCGCCCTCCTGGCCCCTGACCGGAGCCGGGAGGGCCGTTCCTCAGGCGTCCGGGGAGAAGCGGATGGCGGCGGCGGGCAGCTGCGCCCCGCACCACACGCGGGCGCCGCCGCGCAGTTCGTTGTCGGCCCCCACGAGCGCCCCGTCACCGATGACCGCGCCGTCGAGCACGGTCCGCGCGCCCACCTCGGCGCGCGCGCCGATCAGGCTGGCGTTCAGCTGCGCGTCCGGGCCGATCACGGCGTCGTCGAGGACGATGCAGCCCTGGACGACCGCGCCGGCCTCGATGCGGGCGCCGGCGCCGACGACGGTGCCGCCGGAGAGCTTGGCCCCGGGCGCCACCTGCGCGCCCGGCAGGACCAGCGACTCGCCGCGGCGGCCGGGGACCGCCGGGGAGGAGACGACTCCGCGGACCAGGTCGGCGGAGGCCTGGATGATCGACTCCGGCTTGCCGAGGTCCATCCAGTAGGTGTTCTCGGTGACCCCGTGCAGCGTGGCCCCGGAGGCGAGCAGGCCGGGGAACGTCTCACGCTCCACGGAGACCGGGCGGCCGGCCGGGATGGCGTCGATCACGCTGCGGCGAAAGACGTAGCAGCCGGCGTTGATCTGGTCGGTGATGATCTCCTCGGGGGTCTGCGGCTTCTCGGTGAAGGCCAGCACCCGCCCCTCGGAGTCGGTGGGGACCAGGCCGAAGGCGCGCGGGTCCTCGACCCGGACCAGGTGCAGGGAGACGTCCGCGTCGGCCGCCTCGTGGGATTCGACGAGGCCGGCGATGTCCAGGCCGGTGAGGATGTCGCCGTTGAAGACGAGGACGGAGGAGTCCGGGCCGCCGGTCAGGAGCCGCCCGGCGTTGCGGATGGCGCCGCCGGTCCCCAGCGGCTCGTCCTCGACCACGTATTCGAGGCTGAGGCCGAAGTCGGACCCGTCGCCGAAGTACGGCTCGAAGACCTCGGCGAGGTAGCAGGTCGCCATCACGATGTGCGTGACACCGGCGGCGGCGGCCCTGGCTATCTGGTGGGCGAGGAACGGGACGCCTGCCGTGGGGACCATCGGCTTGGGCGTGTTCACCGTCACGGGACGCAACCGTGTGCCCTGTCCGCCGACCAGCAGGATCGCTTCCGTCATTGCGTTCTCCCCAACCGATTCCGGCGTACGAAGGTCCAAATTTAGCCCATGCGAGTGCCCCCCATGGGCGCGCGCGGCGTGATGCGTGCGTCGGCCTGCGCCGCAGGCCAGAGCCTCAGGACGCGAACGGGTTCGCGTGACCGGGCAACTGCTGCCCCGGGCGCAGGAACCGCTGCCGGCCCTGCTCGTCGCGCACCGCGAAGAACCCGGCGTGCGTCAGACGCTGTGCGCACCTCGCGCGGCGGATCGAGCCCGTCCTGAGCGCCGCGGTGAGCAGGAGCGCGGCCGCCCCGCCGGAGGCCAGCGCTTCGGCCGGCGACTTGTCGACGAGCAGGAGGGCGGTCAGGGCCACGCAGGCGAGGTAGCCGATCACCGTCTGGCGCCGGTCGGCGACGTACAGGGCCATGACGTCGAAGGTGATGAGGTCGTTCAGCACGGCCACCGCGCCGGCCGCCCCGGCCAGCGGCTTCAGCGACCCCGGCCTCAGCCCCGGCACCGTCCCGCCGTTGCCGGCCTGCGGATGGGCGGTGAGGGTGGCCGCCTCGCGGACGCGCGCCTCGGGCCGCGGGTCGCGGTACATCAGGACCTGGACGAGCGAGTTCTTGTACCCCGTCCGGTAGGCCGCGCCGTACGTGTAGCCGTACTGCTCCGCCGCGTACGCCAGGGCGGCCGCCTTCGCCCTGGAGCCCTGGGGGGCGATGTGGACGACGTCCTGCCGACGGGCGATCTGCCCGAGCATCCCCGCTATGTGACGATCAGCTCTGGACATCCTGTTCCCGCCCCCTGGGGCCCCGCGCCCGGGGCCGACCGGCGCACAGCCTAGGCGGTGGCGCCGGCCGGAACACACGCGGTCCCCCGGTCGCGGACCGGGAGACCTCATGTCCTGGGTCGGGCCCCTACGGCAGGTTGCGCGCCATGACGATGCGCTGGACCTGGTTGGTGCCTTCGTAGATCTGCGTGATCTTGGCGTCGCGCATCATGCGCTCCACCGGGTAGTCACGGGTGTAGCCGTAGCCGCCGAGCAGCTGGACGGCGTCCGTGGTGACCTCCATGGCCACGTCGGAGGCGAAGCACTTGGCCGCGGCGCCGAAGAAGGTGAGGTCGGCGTCGACGCGCTCGGACTTGGCGGCGGCCGCGTACGTCAGCTGGCGGGCGGCCTCGATCTTCATGGCCATGTCCGCGAGCATGAACTGCACGCCCTGGAAGTCGCCGATCGGCTTGCCGAACTGCTTGCGCTCCTGGACGTAGCCCTTGGCGTAGTCCAGGGCGCCCTGCGCGATGCCGAGCGCCTGGGCCGCGATGGTGATGCGGGTGTGGTCCAGGGTCTTCATGGCGGTGGCGAAGCCGGTGCCCTCGGCGCCGATCATGCGGTCGGCGGGGATGCGGACGTTGTCGAGGTAGACCTCGCACGTCGGGGAGCCCTTGATGCCGAGCTTCTTCTCCGGGGCGCCGAAGGAGACGCCCTCGTCGCTCTTCTCGACGACGAAGGCGCTGATGCCCTTGGAGCGCTTCTCGGGGTCGGTCACGGCCATGACCGTGTAGTACTCGGAGACGCCCGCGTTGGTGATCCAGCGCTTGACGCCGTTGAGGACCCAGAAGTCCCCGTCGCGCACGGCGCGGGTCTTCATGCCGGCGGCGTCGGAGCCCGCGTCCGGCTCGGAGAGCGCGTACGAGAACATCGCGTCGCCCTTGGCCAGGGGGCCGAGGTACTTGGCCTTCAGCTCCTCGGAGCCGGAGAGGATCACCGGGAGGGAGCCGAGCTTGTTCACGGCCGGGATGAGGGAGGAGGACGCGCAGACGCGGGCCACTTCCTCGATCACGATCACGGTGGCGAGCGCGTCGGCGCCGGCGCCGCCGTAGCTCTCCGGGACGTGGACGGCGTGCAGGTCGTTGGCGACCAGGGCGTCGAGGGCCTCCTGCGGGAAGCGGGCCTCCTCGTCGACCGCGGCCGCGAACGGCAGGATCTTCGCCTCGGCGAGCGAGCGGACGGACTCGCGGAGCATGTCGTGCTCCTCGGCCGGGCGGTACAGGTCGAAGTCGGCAGAACCCGCCAAGATCTCTCACTCCCCAAGGGTGATGCGTGTGCTAACTACCGTTAAGTAACCCAAGCTTAGTGGGCCGGTCACGGATGGCGATATGGACGGCCCACGTGAGTTGCGTGACAGATGGGGCGAGAGCCGTGGTCCTGTCGTGTCCTGTGTCCTGTGTCCTGTGGAACGTCCCCGCCGGTGGGCCCGACTATGCTCAGTGGCCGCAAACGGCCCCGCACCTCTGGAGCACCCATGGCCCCCCTCAGGATCACTGTGATCGGCACCGGATACCTCGGCGCGACCCACGCCGCGGCGATGGCGGAGCTGGGGTTCGAGGTGCTGGGGCTGGACGTGGTCCCGGAGAAGATCGAGATGCTGGCGGCGGGCCGGGTGCCGATGTACGAGCCCGGGCTGGAGGAGCTGCTGGCCCAGCACGTGGCCGGGCTGCCCGGGTCGACGGGGCGGCTGCGGTTCACGACCTCCTGGGAGGAGGTCGGCGCGTTCGGCGACGTCCACTTCGTGTGCGTGAACACTCCGCAGAAGCACGGCGAGTACGCGTGCGACATGTCCTACGTGGACGCGGCGCTGGCCTCGCTGGCCCCCTACCTGACCCGGCCGGTCCTGGTCGTGGGCAAGTCGACGGTGCCGGTGGGCTCGGCGGAGCGGCTCGCGGCGAAGCTGGCGGAGCTGTCCCCGGCGGGCGCGGACGTGGAGCTGGCCTGGAACCCGGAGTTCCTGCGGGAGGGCTTCGCCGTGCAGGACACCCTGCACCCCGACCGGATCGTGATCGGCGTGCAGGGCGAGCGCGGCGAGAAGCTGCTGCGGGAGGTGTACGAGACGCCGATGTCGGAGGGGACCCCGCTGGTCGTCACGGACTTCCCGACGGCGGAGCTGGTCAAGACCGCCGCCAACTCCTTCCTCGCGACGAAGATCTCCTTCATCAACGCGATGGCGGAGGTGTGCGAGGCCGCCGGCGGTGACGTGGTCAAGCTGGCCGAGGCCATCGGCTACGACGAGCGCATCGGCGCGAAGTTCCTGCGGGCCGGGATCGGCTTCGGCGGCGGCTGCCTGCCCAAGGACATCCGGGCCTTCATGGCGCGCGCCGGTGAGCTGGGGGCCGACCAGGCGCTGACCTTCCTGCGCGAGGTCGACTCCATCAACATGCGGCGGCGCGGACACATGGTCGAGCTCGCCCGCGACGCCGTCGGCGGCTCCTTCCTCGGCAAGCGGGTCGCCGTGCTCGGCGCCACCTTCAAGCCGGACTCCGACGACGTACGGGACTCGCCCGCGCTGAACGTGGCCGGGCAGATCCACCTCCAGGGCGGACAGGTCACCGTCTACGACCCCAAGGGCATGGACAACGCCCGGCGCGTCTTCCCGACCCTGGGTTACGCGGACTCCGCGCTGGCGGCGGCCCGGGGCGCGGACGTCGTCCTCCACCTCACCGAGTGGCGCGAGTTCCGCGAGCTCGACCCGGCGGAGCTGGCCGCGGTGGTCACGGACCGCCTCGTCCTGGACGGCCGCAACGCGCTGGACGCCGACCGCTGGCGCGCGGCGGGCTGGGCCTACCGCGCGATGGGCCGCCCGCGCTTCTGACGCACGCTTGCGACGCACGGGCCGCGCCCCGTCCCGCGGGAGGCGGGACGGGGCGGCGGTGTGCGCGTGGCGGTGCGGGAGGCGTTACGGGGCCGGCTGCTTGTGGTGGGCGGCGCGGGCGGTGAATTCCGCGTCGCGCAGGACCCGCTGGGCGTTGCCCCAGGTCAGCAGGGCCAGGTCGGCCTCCGACCAGCCGCGTTCCAGCAGCTCGGCGATCAGCCGGGGGTAGCCCGACGGGTCGGTCAGGCCGGTGGGGCGCGGCGCGCGGGGCTCGATGCCGAAGGCG
This sequence comes from Streptomyces sp. NPDC016562, assembly GCF_043076955.1. Lineage (NCBI taxonomy): Bacteria > Bacillati > Actinomycetota > Actinomycetes > Kitasatosporales > Streptomycetaceae > Streptomyces > Streptomyces sp. NPDC016562. The sequence continues at coordinate 39,131 of NZ_JBIBRZ010000006.1, forward strand.
GCGCCGAGGCCGACGCTGTGCGGGCCCGCGACGGCCCGTACGTGGTCGAGGTGGTCCGCGACCGCGTGCAGGGAGTCCCCGGTGCGCGCGATGTCGAACGCGACCATCACCAGGCCGTGGGCCTCGCGCAGGGCGAGCAGGACCTCGTCGGGGACGTTGCCGGGGTGCGGGGTGAGCGCGGCCGCGGCCGTGTTCGAGATGACCACCGGGGCCTTGGAGGCCCCCGCGAGCTGGCAGGCGACCTCGGGCGTGCAGCCGGTGAGGTCCAGCAGCACCGCCAGCCGGTTCGCCTCGCGGACCACCTCGTGGCCGAAGGGCGTCAGCTCCTCCCGCGCCCAGGACGCTCCCGCGGGCGCGAGGATCCGTACGCCCAGCGTGTGGAAGGCGCGCAACGGGCTCAGGGAGTCCGTCAGCGTGCGGCCGGGCACGGGGCCGAGGAACGAGGCGATCCGGCCCCGGTTGCGGGCGTCGGCCATGTCGTCGGCGCTCAGCGCCAGGGACAGGGTGTCGCGATAGCGGCGGATCAGGGCCCGGGCCACGTCGATCTGTTCCAGGGTGTCGGAGACCACCTGGTCGTCGCTCGACGGGACGAGCAGGGACCAGAACTGGGCCCCCACTCCCCCGGCGCGCAGCCGCGGGATGTCGGTGTCGACACCGGTGTCGGGGGTGTCGATGTCGTGGTACGGACTCTGGCGCAAGGTCCAGACGAGGGTGTTGCACCCGTCCACGACGGGGTGGACGGACAGCAGTGCGGCGGCCCGGTCGAGGGCGCCGGCCGCCGCGTGTGCGGCTGCGGGGAGGTCCTCGGCTCCGATGCCCACGGACTGGGGTTCATCCTGCAGGTCGGCCATGGCTTTGGCTCCGGTCTCGGCGGCAGCAGGGAGAGATGCAGCCACCGTGACACGGGGGACTCGGGAGCCGCCCGGCGGATGTGGCATTCGGGTGAACCCGCAGGCCCCGCAGATCTCGTGGGACCTGCGGGGCCCGCCCGCACCGGCCGGATCCTGTCCGAACTACGGCTGGAGCGCGATCACCGCGTTCGACGGCCCCCGGGTCGCCGACAGCTCGCAGGCCACCGCTTCCGCGTCGCGCAGCACCCGTACCGCGTTGGACCAGGTCAGCTTCGCCAGGTCGGCCCTGGACCAGCTGCGGGCCAGCAGCTCGGCGACGAGGTTCGGGTAGCCGGCCACGTCGTCCAGGCCGGACGGGGTGAAGGCCGTGCCGTCGTAGTCCCCGCCGATGCCGATGTGGTCGATCCCGGCCACCTCGCGCATGTGGTCCAGGTGGTCGGCCACCGTGGCGGCCGTCGCCACCGGGCGCGGACGCCGCGCCTCGAAGGCCCGGTGCAGGGCCATCGCCTCGGGCGTGGTGTCCAGGTGGTGGAAGCCGTGCGCCCGCAGGTTCTCGTCCGCGGCCAGGGTCCACTCGACGGCGGCCGGGAGGATGAACTTGGGGACGAAGGTGGCCATCGCGACGCCGCCGTTGGCCGGCAGCATCGCCAGCACGTCGTCGGGGATGTTGCGCGGGTGGTCGCACACCGCCCGCGCCGAGGAGTGCGAGAAGACCACCGGCGCGTCCGAGACGGCGAGCGCGTCGCGCATCGTCGTCGCCGCCACGTGCGAGAGGTCCACCAGCATGCCGACGCGGTTCATCTCGCGGACGACCTCGCGCCCGAAGTCGCTCAGGCCGCCGTGCCGGGGCTCGTCGGTCGCCGAGTCCGCCCAGTCGATCGTGTCGTTGTGCGTGAGCGTCATGTACCGCACGCCCAGCTGGTGCAGGGCGCGCAGCGTGGCGAGCGAGTTGTTGATGGAGTGGCCGCCCTCGGCGCCCATCAGCGAGGCGATCCGGCCCTCGGCGCGGGCCGCCTCCATGTCGTCCGCCGTCAGCGCCCGGACGAGGTCGCGGGGGTAGCGGTCGATCAGCTGCGCGACGACGTCGATCTGCTCCAGGGTGGCGCTGACCGCCTCGTCACCGGCGTAGTCGGAGCGGACATAGACGGACCAGAACTGCGCGCCGACCCCGCCGGCGCGCAGCCGGGGGATGTCGGTGTGCAGGTGGGCGGACTGGTCGCCGCCGATGTCCCGGCGCGCCAGGTCGTAGCGCACCTGCTCGCGCAGCGCCCAGGGCAGGTCGTTGTGGCCGTCCACGACGGGGTGCTCGGCCAGCAGGGCGCGCGCCTCGTCCAGGCGCTGCGCGGCGCTCACTTGCCGAATCCGAAGGACTCCGCGTTCGCGACCTTCGTCCGCAGCCGCTTGCCCTTCTCGGTGGCCTGGTCGTTGAGCTCCTGCTGGAAGTCGCGCATCCGGGCCAGCAGCTCCTTGTCGTGCGCGGCCAGCATCCGTACGGCGAGCAGGCCGGCGTTGCGCGCCCCGGCGACGGAGACCGTGGCGACGGGAACCCCGGCGGGCATCTGGACGATCGACAGCAGGGAGTCCATGCCGTCGAGGTACTTCAGCGGCACCGGGACGCCGATGACGGGCAGCGGGGTCACCGAGGCGAGCATGCCGGGCAGGTGGGCGGCCCCGCCGGCGCCGGCGATGATCGCCTTCAGCCCGCGCTCGGCGGCCTGCTCCCCGTACGCCACCATCTCGCGCGGCATCCGGTGGGCGGAGACGACGTCGACCTCGTAGGGGATCTCGAACTCGTCGAGGGCCTGGGCGGCGGCCTCCATGACGGGCCAGTCCGAGTCCGAGCCCATGACGATGCCGACGAGGGGGGCTGCGGTAGCGGTGCTCATTCGGTGATCGTTCCTCTGAGGTAGCCGGCTGCGTGACGTGCGCGCTCCAGCACATCGTCCAGATCGTCGCCGTAGGTGTTGACGTGGCCGACCTTGCGGCCGGGTTTCACGTCCTTGCCGTACATGTGGATCTTGAGCTGCGGGTCGTGGGCCATGCAGTGCAGGTACGCCGCGTACATGTCGGGGTAGTCCCCGCCCAGTACGTTCGCCATGACCGTCCACTTGGCGCGGGGGCGCGGGTCGCCCAGCGGGAGGTCCAGGACCGCCCGTACGTGGTTGGCGAACTGCGAGGTCACGGCCCCGTCCTGGGTCCAGTGGCCGCTGTTGTGCGGGCGCATGGCCAGCTCGTTGACCAGGATCCGGCCGTCGGCGGTCTCGAACAGCTCCACCGCCAGGTGGCCGGTCACGCCCAGCTCCCCGGCGATGCGCAGGGCCAGGGCCTGGGCCTCGCCCGCGAGGGCCTCGGAGAGGTGGGGGGCGGGGGCGATGACCGTGTCGCAGACCCCGTCCACCTGGACGGACTCCACGACGGGATAGGCCACGGCCTGGCCGTGCGGGGAGCGGACGATGTTGGCCGCGAGCTCGCGGACGAAATCGACCTTCTCCTCCGCGAGGACCGGGACGCCCGCCTTGAAGGGGGCCTCCGCGTCCTGCGGGCTGCGGACGAACCACACGCCCTTGCCGTCGTAGCCGCCGCGCACGGTCTTGAGGATGACGGGGAACCCGCCCACCTCGTCCGCGAAGGCGGATACGTCGGCCGGATCGCTCACGATCCGGTGGCGGGGGCTGGGTGCGCCGATCTCGTCGAGCTTGGCGCGCATCACCCCCTTGTCCTGGGCATGTACCAAGGCGTCGGGCCCCGGGCGGACGGGGATGCCGTCCGCTTCCAGGGCCCGCAGGTGCTCCGTGGGTACATGCTCGTGGTCGAAAGTGATCACGTCGCAGCCGCGCGCGAAGGCACGCAGCGTCTCCAGGTCGCGATAGTCGCCGATGACGACGTCGCTCACCACCTGGGCCGCCGAGTCCTGCGGGGTGTCACTGAGGAGCTTGAATCTGATGCCGAGGGGGATACCCGCCTCGTGGGTCATGCGGGCGAGCTGACCGCCGCCGACCATGCCGACTACCGGGAACGTCACTCCTCCAGGGTATCCGCCGGTATTGCGCCATCCGGACGTGACCCTGGCCCGGATCTGCCGGTGTGCCGTGCGTCGCACGGTGTCCGAAGGCACAGACGGCTCACAGGGGGGACACTTAACATGGGTGGGTTGACCGAGAGACCGGACGCCCCGTGCAGGGGCGGTGACCGACAGGACTGGCCTACTGATGAGCACGCCGGGGAACGGATCTGTCCTCGAACGCGTACGCGGCCTCGTGCGGGAGGTCGCCAAGTTCGGGGCGGTCGGCGGTCTGGGTGTGCTGGTCAACCTGGGTGTCTTCAACCTGATCCGCAACACGACCGAGCTCCAGGTGGTCCGCGCGAGCGTGATAGCCACCGTCGTGGCCATCGCCACCAACTACCTGGGCTTCCGCTACTTCGCCTACCGGGACCGCGCGCAGAGCGGCCGCACCCGCGAGCTGAGCCTGTTCGTGGCCTTCAGCGTGGTGGGGCTGGTCATCGAGAACGGCGTGCTCTACACGGCCACCTACGGCTTCGGCTGGGACGGCCCGGTCGCGAGCAACGTCTTCAAGTTCATCGGCATCGGCGTCGCCACCGTCTTCCGCTTCTGGTCGTACCGGACCTGGGTCTTCAAGGCCCTGCCCGTGCCGGTGCCCGTACCGGTCGCCGTGGCCGGTTCGGCCGCCGTGGCCTCGTCGCCCGCCGAGCCGATGCCCGAGCCGGCGCCGCTGCCCAAGCCGGAGCGCACGCCCGAGCCGGTGCCCGAGCCGGAGCCTGCGCCCGCCGGCAACTAGCGGGTCCGCGGGCCTAGCGCACGGTGGTCTGCGGCTCCGAGCGTTGCGGCGCCGTCCGGCTGAGGAACAGCGCGAACACCGGGGGCTTCGTCTGGAGCAGCTCCAGGCGCCCGCCGTCCGCCTCCGCGAGGTCCCGGGCGACCGCGAGTCCGATCCCGGTGGAGTTGCGGCCGCTGATGGCCCGCTCGAAGATCCGGTTGCCGAGGTCCGGCGGGACCCCGGGGCCCTCGTCCGTCACCTCCAGCACCGCCTGGTTGCCGATCACCCGGGTGCGGATCGCGACCGTGCCGCCCCCGTGCATCAGGGCGTTCTCCACGAGGGTGGCCAGGACCTGGGAGACCGCTCCCGGGGTGCCCACCGCCCGTACGCCCTGCTTGCCGGAGCGCACGATGGCCCGGCCGGCGCTGCGGTAGGCCGGCCGCCACTCCTCCACCTGCTGTTTGACGACCTCGTCCAGGTCGAAGGGGACCGCCGAGCCCGTCCGGGGGTCCCGCGAGTTCGTGAGCAGCCGCTGCACCACGTCAGTGAGCCGCTCCACCTGGGTGAGCGCGATCGTGGCCTCCTCCCGCACGGTGTCCAGGTCGTCGGTGACCGTGATCTCCTCCAGGCGCATGGACAGCGCCGTCAGCGGGGTGCGCAGCTGGTGGGAGGCGTCGGCGGCCAGGCGCCGCTCGGCCGTGAGCATCCGGCCGATCCGCTCGGCGCTGGAGTCCAGTACGTCCGCGACGCGGTCGAGCTCGGGGACCCCGTAGCGCCGGTGCCGGGGGCGCGGGTCGCCCGATCCGAGCCGCTCGGCCGTCTCGGCCAGGTCGGTGAGGGGCGAGGCCAGCCGGTTCGCCTGGCGTACGGCGAGCAGTACGGCCGCCACGACGGCCAGCAGCGCCACCGCGCCGACCACGGCCAGGGTCCGGCCGACCTCCTTGGTGACGGTCGAGCGGGATTCCTCGACGGTCACGACCTCGCCCTGTTCGCCGCGGGCGGTGCCCCGGATGACGCTGTCGGGGATCGCGGCGCCCACCTCGACGGCCGGCTGGCCGGGGATCGTGATCCGCGCGTAGTGGCCGGCGTCCAGCTGTTCGGCGAGGCGGACGGGGTCGACGGGCTTCTTCTCCAGCACGTTCGCCTCGACGATGCCCACCAGCCGCAGCGCCTCGGACTCGATCCGGTCCTGGGCGCTGCTGGTGATCGTCCGGGTCTCCACGATGACGAGGGAGACCCCGAAGACGGCGATCACGACGAGCACCACGGCGAGCGTGGAGTTGATCAGGCGGCGGCGCATGGCTCTGAGGATGCCTTAGGGAGGGGGCTCAGCTCTTCTCGAAGCGGAAGCCGACGCCCCGGACGGTGGCGATGTAGCGGGGGTTGGCGGCGTCGTCGCCGAGCTTCTTGCGCAGCCAGGAGATGTGCATGTCGAGGGTCTTGGTGGAGGACCACCAGGTGGTGTCCCAGACCTCGCGCATGAGCTGGTCGCGGGTGACGACCCGGCCCGCGTCGCGCACCAGGACCCGCAGGAGGTCGAACTCCTTGGCCGTGAGCTGGAGCTCCTCCTCCCCCATCCAGGCGCGGTGCGATTCGACGTCGATCCGCACGCCGTGGGTGGCGGGGGCCTGGGCGTTGTCGGCGGCGCCGCGCCGGAGCAGGGCCCGGACCCGGGCGAGCAGCTCGGCCAGCCGGAAGGGCTTGGTCACGTAGTCGTCGGCGCCGGCGTCCAGGCCGACGACCGTGTCGACCTCGTCCGCGCGTGCGGTGAGGACCAGGATCGGGAAGCCGTGGCCCTCCGCGCGCAGCCGCCGGGCGACCTCCAGCCCGTCCATGCCCGGCAGGCCCAGGTCCAGGACGACGAGGTCGACGCCGCCCTGCAGTCCCGCGTCCAGCGCGGTGGGGCCGTCCTCCCGTACCTCGACCTCGTACCCCTCCCGGCGCAGTGCGCGGGCCAGGGGTTCCGAGATGGATGCGTCGTCCTCGGCGAGCAGTACACGCGTCATGTGGGTGATGGTAGTCCGCGGTGACCGGATCGATAGGCCTGCCGTCAAGACCCTCTCGATCTGGGCTTATGAACTACTAAGCGCCTTCGAATATGGTCGAACGGTTCCCTGCTCGCCTGTGATCCATCTCTCAAGTACGTTCAAATGCCACTGTGTCGTGTCGTATGGTGGCGAGACGCCTGATGCACTACCTCGGGGACCTTTGTGCCGAAAAGCGAGCCAAGGGTCTCCCTTTCTGTCCTGACCGGCCACGCAGTCCCGTCGGACTGACCTGTCCGGGCTTGATGACAGTGAATGACCTATGGGCCGGGCCCCTCGCGCATCCCGCGCGAGCGGCGTGGATCCCGGGTACGGATGTTCCTTCGCTCCCACCCCACGGGGGCGAGACCCCTGGGCGTGGGGTGGGAGGTCCGTCGCCGGTGCCGGCCACCCCCCACCGGGCGCGAATGAGCTCACAAGGCGTAGCGTCCCGAGCAAGCAAGGATCGACCATGGCTTCCAGCCTGACGAAGGACCCGGCGGATTCCTCCGCCGAGAAGACCTTCTTCGGACACCCCCGTGGCCTGGCCACTCTGTTCATGACCGAGATGTGGGAGCGCTTCTCCTACTACGGCATGCGCGCACTTCTCGTCGTCTACATCCTGTCCGGCGGCCCCGACGCCGAGGCGGGCAGCCAGGCCGGCGGCCTCGCCATGCGGACCGCCGTCGCGACGGCGATCTACTCCGTCTACGTGGCCATGGTGTACCTCATGGCCCTGCCCGGCGGCTGGTTCGGCGACCGCGTCTGGGGTGCCCGCAAGACGGTCACCATCGCGGGCGGCGTGATCATGGCGGGCCACTTCGCGCTCGCCGTTCCGGGCCAGGCGATGTTCTTCGTCGGCCTCGCGCTGGTGGCGGTCGGTTCCGGCCTCCTGAAGGCCAACATCTCCACGATGGTCGGCCACCTCTACGACGGTCCGCAGGACCCCCGCCGTGACAGTGGCTTCACGCTCTTCTACGTGGGCATCAACCTCGGCGCCTTCGTGGCCCCGCTCGCCATCGGCACGGTCGGCCAGACCGTCAACTGGCACCTGGGCTTCGCCATGGCCGGTCTGGGCATGGCGCTGGGTCTGGGCCAGTTCCTCATGGGCACCAAGCACCTGAGCGCCACGAGCAGCCTGGTCCCGAACCCGCTCTCCGTCCAGGAGCGCAACGCGGTCATCGTCCGGCTGGCGGCGGCCGTCGGCATCATCGCCGTCTTCTACGCGGTCGTGGCCTTCGCGGGCATGTTCACGCTGAACTGGGCCATGATCCCGCTGACGATCGCGGGTCTGCTGATCCCGATCGGCGTGCTGGCCCGCATCAAGCGCGACAAGGACCTCTCGGCGCCCGAGCAGTCGAAGATGACCGGCTACATCTGGTTCTTCGTCGCCGCCGCCGTCTTCTGGATGATCTACGACCAGGGTGGTTCCACGCTGGCCGCGTTCGCCGAGACCAAGTCCGCGAACACGCTCTTCGGCTTCGACTTCCCGTCGACCTGGTTCCAGTCGCTGAACCCGCTCTTCGTGATGTCCCTGGCCCCGGTCTTCGCCTGGCTGTGGATCTGGCTGGCGCGCAAGAACCAGGAGCCGACGACCATCGTGAAGTTCGCGATGGCCCTGGTCCTGGTCGGCGGCTCGTTCTTCGTCTTCGTCGTGCCGATGGGCATGGCGGGCGACGGCGGCAAGGTCAGCCCGATGTGGCTCGTCTCGATCTACATGATCCAGACGATCGCCGAGCTGTGCCTGTCCCCGGTGGGTCTGTCCGTCACCACGAAGATGGCTCCGCAGAAGTACGCGAGCCAGATGATGGGTGTCTGGTTCCTCGCGGTCACCGCGGGTGACTGCACCACCAGCCTCCTGTCGATCGCCGGTGTCGACCTGAACGGCACCACGATCATCGCGGCGCAGGCCGCGCTGGCGGCGCTCGCGGGCTTCGCGATCTACATGTACCGCAAGAAGGTCCAGACGATGATGGGCGACGTCCACTGACGCACCCCCTTCACGCGGGACGGCCCGGCACACCGAAAGGCGTGCCGGGCCGTCCCGTTTTCCCGCGTACGGGAGGTGCCGCTCCGGGCGCCGCTGCCTGGTGCCGCTACCGGGTGCCGCGCAGGCGGCGCCACGGGGTGAAGGTGAACACCGCGCCGCCGAGCAGGATCACCGTGCCGGCGACCAGGGCCAGGGCCTTGATGCCGCCCTCGTCCTGCGCCCCGGTCTCGGCGAGGCCGCCCGAGGTGGTGCTGCCGGTGGTGGAGGTCGAGGAGCCGGAGCCGCCCGCCTGCGCGGTGGTGTCCAGCTCCAGCGAGACGCCGCTGCTGGTCGCCTTGCAGGGGACGTTGATCGGTGTGGCGCCCGGGGCCATCGTGACGTCGATCGTCAGCTGGTCCGGGCTCAGCGTGACCTTGCCGGTCTTGCCCGGCTTGTAGGTGCCGGTCATGTCGCTGAGGCTGACCGGGGCCTTGTCGGGGATCGGCTCCGCGTTGGCCGGGCCGGCGACCTTGACCGTGCCGCTGTCCGCCCCGCCGAGCTTGACGGCCATCGAGGGCTTGAGGGCTCCCGCGGGCAGGGCCATGGGCGCGGCCATCGCGCCCTTGGCGGTCTTGACCGTCAGGTCGTAGCTGCCGCCGTTCTTCTTGGCGTTGATCGTGACCGGGGTCTTGATGCCGCCCGGCACGACCGGCCCGCAGTCGAAGGCCACCTCGACGGCCTTGCCCGGGAAGTCGGTCTGGCCGCCGCCTCCGCCGGTGGTGCCTCCGGTTGTCCCGCCGGAGGTCGTACCGCCGGTGGTCGTACCGCCCGAGGTCGTGCCGCCGGTCGTGGTGCCGCCCGAGGTCGTACCGCCGGTGGTGGTGCCGCCGTTCGTCGTCCCGCCGGTGGAGCCGGCGGACACGTCGATGGTGGCCCCGCCCTTCACCTCACCCGTCGGCGCGCACTTGGTGACGAAGGTGCCGAAGGAGAAGGTGACGGCGACCTCGTACTTGCCGGGCGTCAGGGTGATCTTGCCGGCCTTGGTGAGCTTCAGCTTTCCCTTCATGGTCGACATCTGCATGGGGGCCTTCTTGGGGATCGGCGGGTTCTTCTTCTCCCCGACGACCTTCAGCTCGCCGCCCCCGCCGCCCACCGTGATCCAGCCGGTGGGCTGCACCGAGTCCTTCGGGATGTCCATCAGGTCCGTGTTGTTCGAGGCCGGTTTGACCGTCTCCCAGGACACGTCGACCTCGTCACCGACCTTGGCCGTGGCCGGGGCCGTCACCTTGGCGGTGGTCTCGCCCTCCACCGGGTCGCCGCCGCCGGCCGGCGGCACGCACTTGACCTTGTACGTGGCGTCCGCGGCCTGAGCGGGAGAAGCCGCTGTGGCAAGGCCCGCGCCGCCGAGCAGCAGCGCGACCACGGCCGCGCTCACCCTCCGTTGGGTCTTCACTGGTGTCCCTTCGTCGTCGAACGGTTCTCAGACGGTGCGGACGTCTGTGGTGCTGTCTCCGGCGCGCTGTCCGGGGTGAACCACGGCAGGACCGCCGTGGGGGTCTCAGGGGGCCCGGCCGCCTGCTCCGGGCGGGCGGGCGCGCCGGCCCGCAGGGCGGACAGCCGGGGCAGCCGGGCAGTGACGGCCGATGCCTCCTCGGCGGGCCGGGCTCCGCGGTGGCGGCCCGCCGCGGGCACCCGGCGGGGCCGGACCCGGTCGACGACGGCCATGCCGATACGGAAGAGCGCGGCCGGGATCACCAGCAGGAGCAGACCCCAGAAGAGCAACACTCCGTACGGCCGGTCCACTCCCCAGGGCTGGGTGGCCATGACGGTCTCGCCGTACTTGAGGGAGATCGTGTAGTCCCCGTACGCGCCCGCGGCGAGGCTGACGTCGAGCGCGATCTCCGCCTTGCCCCCCGGCGGGATGGTGCCCTTCCAGCGGACCTCCTCCCACAGCGGGGCGAACACCCCGTGGGCGGTGCCGAGCTGGAAGACCGGGTCCTTGACCGGGGCCGAGCCGAGGTTGCCGACGGTGACCTTGAACCTGCGGCCGGGCGGCGCGCCGAACCAGGTCAGCACCCCGTCCTCGCCCTCCAGCCGGACCCCGGTGAGCAGGGCGAGGCGGGCCGTGCCGGAGGCGGCGGGCAGCTCGGCCACCGGGTGGCCGGTGATCTTCAGGGGTGCGGAGACGGTGGACTGGTCGCCGTTGACGGAGGTCACGTTGACGACGCAGGGGCAGGGCTTGGGCGGTGCCACCACCGCCAGGGAGCCGGTGAAGTGCCCGTCGTCGCCGACCGAGACGGCCGCGCCGTCGGCGTTGGCGCAGCTGTTGGTGCCGCCGATCATGTTCTGCCCGCAGACCAGCAGCATCACCAGGGTCTTGGGGCGCCAGCCGGTTCCGGTGACGGTGATCTCGGTGCCGGGGCCGGCCTCCTGGAGCGAGAGCGCCGCGGTGGGCTTGCCCTCGTCGGCGGCGGCCGGGGCCGCGGGCAGCAGCGCGAGGGCCGCGGCCGCCAGTACCACCAGTACCGCCAGCGCCGTCGCGGCGAACCGCTCGATCCTGCCGCTCACCTGGCTGCTCCCGTCAGTTCGTGGTCCGCCGCGGCTTCGCTCCCCGGATCGGGCCGCTCCCCGTCACCCGGTCCGGGCCCGGGCGCGCCGCCGCCCCGGAGCCGCCGTCGCCGTACGAGGAACAGTGCGGCCACCGCGCCGCCGCCGAGCAGGAGCAGGCCGGCCCCCGCCCACCCGGCGCCCGGCCGGGGCGTGAACCAGGCCGCGGCGGAGCCCGTGGCCGGGGCCGCGCCCGGGGCGGTGACCGTGAGGGTGAAGGCGACCCGGTCCAGGGCGGGGGCCGCGGGCCAGGGTTCGGTCAGCCGGACCCGCCGGCCCGGGAGCAGCTCGACGGGCAGGGGCCGGGGGGCGCCTGCCCGCTCCCGGCCGAAGGTCCCCTCGGCCCTGACCGCGAGCTCGGGGGCGAGCGCCACGTTGCCCCGGTTGACCAGGGTGTACGCGACCCGCGCGGCGGCGCCCCGGCCGTGCACGGCGACGTCCTCGACGGTGAGCGCGGCCAGCGTGGGGCCGCTGACCCGCAGGTGGACCCGTACGCCCACCTCTCGGCCCGCCTCGGTGGCGACCACGGCGGCGGGGTGGTCTCCGGGCGGGGAGGAGGGCGGCACGGTGACCGTGAAGGGGACCACCGCGCGGGTGCGGGGCGGGACCGTCACGGTGGCGCCCGCGCCGAAGCTGATCCAGGCGCCGGCGCCGGGGCCCTCGGCGGTGTCCGCGTCGCTTGTGACCGGGGGCCGCCCCGGCCGCACCGCGAAGGCGCCGTCGGCGGTGTTGTAGGCGTCGGCGCCGCGCAGGGTGACGGTGTGCGCCCGGTCGCTGGTGTTGGCGAGGGCCAGGCGGTCCTCCAGTACGGTGCCCGCGTCGCCCGCGAGGTAGAAGTACGGGCGGGCGGCCCCGGATCCGGCCACGGGCTCGGCGGTCCAGCCCGGCTCGTCGGCGGCCGCGCCGTACGCGCCGTACGCGGGGGCCGCCGGGGTCGCGTACAGCGCGGCGGTGGTCAGCAGGAGGACACCGGCGCGCTTGAGGGCGGGGAGCAGCACGTGCATGGCCGGGGGCGCTCCGTTCAGGACCGGGCCCGCTGGCCGCGCCGGGTCAGCCAGAGCACGCCGGCGGCGCCGGAGAGCAGCACGGTGCCGCCGAGGGTGCCGAGGGCGAGGGCGGAGTCGGCCGGTCCGGTCTGCGGGAGGGTGTCGCCCCCGGCGCCGCCCTGAGTGGCGCCCCCGGACTGCGTACCGCCGCCGCCGGCGGCCGTCACGTCCAGTTCGAGGGACGGACCGGGGCTGTTGCCGGGGGTGCAGGTGGTCGTGGTGCCCATCGCCTTGATGGTGAGCACCCCGGCGGTGAAGGTGACCTTGCCGCTCTTCTTGGGCGTGTAGGTGCCCGAGAGGTCGGTGATCTTGATGGGCGTGTCGGCGGGCGCGGCCTCGGGGTTGGGCGGACCGGAGACCGGCACCGACACCTTCTCGGCGCCGCCGACGAGGATCACGGCGCTGGGGCTCATCGCGCCCTTGCCGAGCTCGATGGGGCTGGAGGAGACGCCCTTCTGGAAGGACATCGTGAGCTTGTAGGCGTCGCCGTCCTTGACGGCCTTGATGTCGATGGGCGAGACCGCCGACTTGTCCCCGATCGGGGTCTTGCAGTCGTAGGCGACGTCGACGACGGCGGCCTGGGCCGCGGGCGCGGCCAGCAGGACCGCCGGTCCGGCCGCCAGCGCGGAGGCCAGCGCGAGCGCGGTGGAGCGTTTCCGGTCGGACACCTTCGTCTTCCCCTCGGACCACAGATAACTGACGACACATCAGATGAGTGGCTCAAGGTACGCCCGGGCCCTTACGGAGGGAAGACAAAGGACGGGCCGGGATCGCCCGTTCGTCAGTGGACGCGCAGACCCTTCTGCCACACGGCGGAAACGAGCGGGACGCCGGGGCGGTAGGCCAGGTGGACGTGGCTCGGGGCGTCCAGCAGGGCCAGGTCGGCGCGGGCGCCGGGGGTGACGACGCCGACGTCGGTGCGGCGCAGGGCTCGGGCCCCACCGGCGGTGGCCGACCAGAGGGCCTCGTCGGGGGTCATCCCCATGTCGCGGACGGCGAGCGCGATGCAGAACGGCATGGAACTGGTGTAGGAGGAGCCGGGGTTGCAGTCCGTGGACAGGGCGACGGTCGCACCCGCGTCGATCAGGCGCCGGGCGTCGGGCCACTGGGCGCGGGTGGAGAACTCGGCGCCGGGCAGCAGGGTCGCCACCGTGGTCGCGGCCGCCTGGGCCAGGGCGTCCACGTCGGCGTCGGTGAGGTGGGTGCAGTGGTCGGCGGAAGCGGCTTCGAGCTCGACGGCGAGCTGCACGCCGGGGCCGTGGGAGAGCTGGTTGGCGTGGACGCGCGGGATCAGCCCGGCGGCGGCGCCCGCGGTGAGGATCGTACGGGCCTGGTCGCCGTCGAAGGCGCCCTTCTCGCAGAAGACGTCGACCCAGCGGGCGTACGGGGCGCAGGCCTCCAGCATCTCGCCGGTGACGAGGTCGACGTAGCCGGCCGGGTCGTCGGCGTAGTCCGGGGAGACGATGTGCGCGCCGAGGTAGGTGACCTCCTCGGTGTGCGCGGCGGCGATGCGCAGGGCGCGGGCCTCGTCGGCGACGGTGAGGCCGTAGCCGGACTTGGTCTCGAAGGTGGTGGTGCCCTGGCGGCGGGCCTCGTGGAGGTGGCGCAGCAGGTTGGCTTCGAGCTCGGCGTCGGTGGCGGCGCGGGTGGCGGCGACGGTGGTGCGGATGCCTCCGGCGGAGTAGCTGCGGCCGGACATGCGGGCGTTGAACTCGGCGGTGCGGTCGCCGGCGAAGACGAGGTGCGAGTGGGAGTCGACGAAGCCGGGGATGACGGCGCGGCCGTCGGCGTCGAAGGTCTCGTCCGCGCCCGGGGCCTTGGCGGCGGGGCCGACCCAGGCGATCTTGTCGTCCTCGATGACGATCGCCGCGTTCTGGAGGAGGCCGAGGGGGCCCTCACCCAGGGCGGGGTCGTTGGTGACGAGGCTGCCGATGTTGGTGATTGCGGTGGTGGTCATGGTTCCTCGCGATCGTCGAGTTCCTGGGGCTCCGCCCCAGACCCCGCTCTTCAAACGCCGGAGGGGCTGAACTTGCAGCCTCGCCGGCGATGGAGGCGCGGGGGTCCGGGGGCGGAGCCCTCGGGGTGGAAGGGCCCGCCGCAGGCGCCCGTCAGGCGCGGAGGGCCGCGATGGTCTCGGCCAGGGCCGACGGGACGTCGGGGACCAGGGTGTGGGCGCCGTCGCGGACGACGTGGCGGCCGCCGACCACCGTGTGGCGGACGTCGGCGGCGGAGGCGGCGAAGACCGCCGTCTCCGCGCCCAGCCGCGCCACCGGCCCCGCCGTGCGGACGGAGTCCAGGGCGATCGTGGTGAAGTCCGCGAGCGCGCCCGCCTCCAGGCGGCCCGCCTCGTCCCAGCCCAGCGCCGCGTGTCCGTCGGCGGTGGCCGCCCGCAGCAGCGCCGCGGCCGTCCAGTGGCCCCGCGTACGGCTGGCCAGGCGCTCGTTGAGCTCCATCGCGCGGGCCTCTTCGAGCAGGTCGATCACCGCGTGGCTGTCGCTGCCCAGCGACAGCGGGCTGCCGGCCCGCTGGAGCCGCACGGCCGGGCCGATCCCGTCGGCGAGGTCGCGTTCGGTGGTGGGGCACATGCAGGTGCCGGTCGCGGCGCCGCCCAGGAGGGCGATGTCGGTGTCCGTGAGGTGCGTGTTGTGGACGCCGGTGGTGCGAGGGCCGAGCACCCCGTGGTCGGCCAGGAGCTCGGTCGGGGTGCGGCCGTGCGCAGCCCGGCAGGCGTCGTTCTCCGCGGTCTGCTCGGAGAGGTGGACGTGCAGGGGGGCCCTGCGGTCGTGGGCCCACTGCGCGACGGTGGCGAGCTGGTCCGCGGGGACGGCCCGTACGGAGTGGATCGCGGCGCCGATCCGGGCGTGCTCGCGCCCCTTGAGCGCGGAGACCCGCTCGGCCCAGGCCTCGGCGGTGCCGTCGCTGAAGCGCAGCTGGTGGTGGTTGGGGGGCTCTCCGAAACCGGCCGAGAGGTAGGCCGTGTCCAGGAGGGTGATGCGGATGCCGGCTTCGGCGGCGGCCGCGATCAGGGCCTCGCCCATGGCGTTGGGGTCCGCGTAGGGGGCGCCGCCGGGGGCGTGGTGCACGTAGTGGAACTCGCCGACGGCCGTGATGCCGGCCAGCGCCATCTCCGCGTACACGGCCCGGGCGAGCGCGAAGTACGCGTCCGGGGTGAGGTTCTGGGCGACGGAGTACATGACCTCGCGCCAGGTCCAGAAGGTGCCGGAGCCCACCTGGACCGTGCCGCGCAGGGCCCGGTGGAAGGCGTGGGAGTGCGCGTTGGCCAGGCCGGGGAGCGTCAGCCCGCGCAGCACCTCGGCGCCCGGCGGCGGGCCCGCGGTCCCGGTCGCGAGCGAGGCGATCCGCCCGTCGGCGGACACCTCCAGGGCGACGCCCGGCTCGACGTGCGTGTCGAGCCAGGCGTGCTCCAGCCAGTACGTCGTCGTCACCGGCACGCGAGTCCTTCCAGTACGTCGGCGAGGGCGAGGACGCCGGCCACGCAGTCGTCCTCGGCGGCGAACTCCCGCGGGGAGTGGGAGACGCCGGTCGGGTTCCGTACGAACAGCATCGCGGTCGGGACGGCCGCGGAGAGGATTCCGGCGTCGTGTCCCGCCCCGGTGCCCAGGACGGGGACGGCCCCGCCCAGGATCCGGTTGAGCTCGTCGCGCAGGGCGTGCTCGAACTCGACGACCGGGGTGAAGGACTCCCGGACGATCGCGAGGTCGATGCCGTCCTGGTCGGCGCGCTCGCGCGCGGCCTTCTCGATGGCGGTGACGACCGTGTCGAGGGTGGCCTGGTCGGCGGCGCGGGAGTCGAGCCAGCCGCGCACCAGGGACGGGATGGCGTTGACCCCGTTGGGCTCGACGGAGATCTTCCCGAAGGTGGCGACGGCACCGGCGAGGGCCGCCTCCGTACGGGCGGCCAGGACGGTCGCCGCGTACGTGAGCATCGGGTCGCGGCGGTCGACCAGACGGGTGGTGCCCGCGTGGTTGGCCTCGCCGTGGAAGTCGAACCGCCAGCGGCCGTGCGGCCAGATAGCGGAGGCGATGCCGACCCGGTCCCCGGACAGGTCCAGGGCACGGCCCTGTTCCACGTGCAGCTCGACGAAGGCGCCGATGCGGCCCAGGCGTTCGGGGTCGGCCCCGATGGCGTCCGGGTCGTAGCCGGCGGCCTCCATGGCCTGGGGCAGGCTGATGCCGTCGGCGTCGCGCAGCTCGTACGCCTTCTCCTTGGTCAGCTGCCCGGCGGCGAGCCGGGAGCCGACGCAGGCGAGGCCGAAGCGGGCGCCTTCCTCGTCACCGAAGTTGGTGATGGCCAGCGGCCTGGAGAACTCCGCGCCCCTCCTGCGGAGTTCGTCCAGGGCCGCGAAGGAGGACACCACGCCGAGGGGGCCGTCGAAGGCCCCGCCGTCGGGGACGGAGTCCAGGTGCGAGCCGGTGACCACGGCGTCCCCCGCGAGGGGGTCGCCGAGCCAGGCCCACTGGTTGCCGTTGCGGTCGGTCTCGTACGTCAGCCCGCGGGCCTCGGCCTGTGCCTGGAACCAGGTCCGGCAGTCGGCGTCGGCGCCGCTCCAGGCGTAGCGGCGGTAGCCGCCGCTGCCCGCGTCCTTGCCGATGGGTGCGAGCTCGGCCCACATGTCGTGGAAGGTCACGCGGAGTCGCCCTCGCGCATGGGGACGCGGACGCCGCGCTCGTCGGCGACCGACTCGGCGATGTCGTATCCGGCGTCGACGTGGCGGATGACGCCCATGCCCGGGTCGTTGGTCAGGACGCGGCGGATCTTCTCGCCGGCCAGCGGGGTGCCGTCGGCGACGGTGACCTGGCCCGCGTGGATGGAGCGGCCCATGCCGACGCCGCCGCCGTGGTGGATGGAGACCCAGGAGGCGCCGGAGGCCACGTTGACCATGGCGTTGAGCAGCGGCCAGTCGGCGATGGCGTCGGAGCCGTCGAGCATGGCCTCGGTCTCGCGGTACGGGGAGGCCACCGAGCCGCAGTCGAGGTGGTCGCGGCCGATGACGAGCGGCGCGGCGAGGGTGCCGTCGGCCACCATCTCGTTGAAGCGCTCGCCGGCCTTGTCGCGCTCGCCGTAGCCGAGCCAGCAGATGCGCGCGGGCAGGCCCTGGAAGTGGACCCGCTCGCCGGCCATCTTGATCCAGCGGTGCAGGGACTCGTTCTCCGGGAAGAGCTCCAGCATCGCCTTGTCGGTCTTGTGGATGTCCGAGGCCTCGCCCGAGAGCGCCGCCCAGCGGAAGGGGCCCTTGCCCTCGCAGAAGAGCGGGCGGATGTAGGCGGGGACGAAGCCGGGGAAGGCGAAGGCGCGGTCGTAGCCGGCCAGCTGGGCCTCGCCGCGGATGGAGTTGCCGTAGTCGAAGACCTCGGCGCCGGCGTCCATGAAGCCGACCATGGCCTCGACGTGCTTGGCCATGGACTCGCGGGCGCGGGTGGTGAAGCCGGCCGGGTCCTTGGCGGCGTAGGAGGCCATGTCCTCGAAGTCGACGCCGGTCGGCAGGTAGGCCAGCGGGTCGTGGGCGGAGGTCTGGTCCGTCACGATGTCGATCGGCGCGCCCTCGGCCAGCATCTGCGGGAGCAGGTCGGCGGCGTTGCCGAGGAGGCCGATGGAGAGCGGCTTGCGGGCGTCGCGGGCCTCGACGGCGAGCTGGAGCGCGTGGCGCAGGTCGTTCGCCTTGACGTCCAGGTAGCGGTGCTCGATGCGGCGCTCGATGGCGCGCGGGTCGACGTCGATGCAGATCGCGACGCCGTCGTTCATCGTCACGGCCAGCGGCTGGGCGCCGCCCATGCCGCCGAGGCCGGCGGTGAGGGTGATCGTGCCGGCCAGGGTGCCGCCGAACTTCTTGGCGGCGACGGCGGCGAAGGTCTCGTAGGTGCCCTGGAGGATGCCCTGGGTGCCGATGTAGATCCACGAACCGGCCGTCATCTGGCCGTACATGGTCAGGCCGAGGTTCTCCAGGCGGCGGAACTCCTCCCAGTTGGCCCAGTCGCCGACGAGGTTGGAGTTGGCGAGCAGGACGCGCGGCGCCCACTCGTGGGTCTGCATCACGCCCACCGGGCGGCCGGACTGGACGAGCATCGTCTCGTCCTGCTTGAGGGTCTGGAGGGTGCGGACCATCGCGTCGTACGAGCGCCAGTCGCGCGCGGCCTTGCCGGTGCCGCCGTAGACGACGAGCTTGTCGGGGTGCTCGGCGACCTCGGGGTCGAGGTTGTTCTGGAGCATCCGCAGCGCGGCCTCCTGCTGCCATCCCAGGGTGCTGAGCTCGGTGCCTCGCGCGGCACGTACGGGGCGGGGTCCTGACATGGCGGTGCCTCCTCCGATGTTGGTCAATCTATTCACATCCTCGCGTCCTGAATAGATTCAGTCAACACCTGCGCGCGGCCCCGTCGGATGATGGGATGGCGGACATGGCTGCCACCACGCACGCGGGAGAGCACGAGGGAGGGCGCGCGGGAGGGGGCGCCGCCGCGCGCCGGGACCTGGCCGTACGCGCCGCCGTCGAGCAGGGGCTGCTGGACGCCGACCCGCTGGCCTGCCTGTTGGACGTCGCCGGGATCCGGGCCTCCGCCGCCGCCCTGACCAGCGCTTTCGCGGACGCCGTGGCACCGGGCACCCCCGTCCTGCACGCCTTCGCGGTCAAGGCGGCCCCCCTCGTGCCGGTGCTGCGGCTGCTCGCCGACGCCGGGCTCGGCTGCGAGGTGGCCAGCCCCGGCGAGCTGGCGCTGGCCCGGGCCGCGGGCGTCCCCGCCGCGCGGACGGTCCTGGACTCCCCCGCGAAGACGGCGGCCGAGCTGCGGGAGGCCCTGGCCCTGGGCATCGCCCTCAACGCCGACAACGCGCAGGAGCTGGCCCGCCTCGACGCGCTCGTCGGCTCGGGCCCCGCGCCGGCCCCGATCGGGATCCGGATCAACCCGCAGACGGGCGCGGGGACCATCGGCGCCCTGTCCACGGCCACGGCCACCTCGAAGTTCGGCGTGGCCCTGCGCGATCCGGGCGCGCGCGAGTGGCTCGTGCGGGCCTACCGGGAGCGGCCCTGGCTCACCCGCCTGCACGTCCACTCGGGCTCCCAGGGCCTGCCGCTGCCCCTCATCGCGGAAGGCGTACGGGAGCTGCACGCACTGGCCGAGGAGATCAACGCGGCGGCCGGGCGCCGCCAGGTCGACACCCTCGACATCGGCGGCGGCCTGCCGGTGAACTTCACCTCGGACGAGCAGACCCCGACGTACGCGCAGTACGTGGCCGCGCTGCGCGAGGCGGCCCCCGGGCTCCTCGACGGCTCGTACGGGATCGTCACGGAGTTCGGCCGGTCCCTGCTCGCCAAGAACGGCCTGGTCCTGGCGCGGGTCGAGTACACCAAGACCAGCGGGGGCCGCCCGATCGCCCTGACCCACGCCGGGGTCCAACTGGCGACCCGCACCGCCTACGCCCCGGCGGCCTGGCCGGTGCGGATCCTGCCGTACGACGCGAAGGGCGCCCCGAAGACCGGCGACCCGGTGGCCCAGGACGTCGCGGGCCCGGCCTGCTTCGCGGGGGACCTCCTCGCGACGGCCCGGGAGCTGCCGCGACTCGTTCCCGGCGACCTGATCGGTGTGCCGGACACGGGCGCGTACTTCTTCACCGCCCACTACGGCTACAACAGCCTGCCGCGCCCGGCGGTGTACGGCTTCACCGTGAGTTCGGCGGGGGTGCGCTTCAGCCTGGTGCGGCCGGCACAGGACACGTCCGCGATCGTCGCGGAGGCGGGCGGCGCGTTCCGCGACGCCTTGCTGTAGCCCACCGCCGCGCGGAGCCCTTCGCCCCTCAACCCAGCCCCGCCGGCGCTTGAGGCGCGGGGTCCGGGGCCGAGCCCCAGGAAGCGGGCCCGCGGGCGGGCGGCGGCCTCAGGGGGCCGACACCGTGGCCGCCAGGGCCGGGGCCAGGCCCTGCACGAGGTCGTCCGGGGTCAGCGAGACGACCCCCGGCAGGCGCAGCAGATAGCGGGCCAGGGCCAGCCCCAGCAGCTGGGCGGAGACCAGGCCGGCCACCCGCTCGGCCCGCTCGTCCCGCGTCCCGGCCCTGCGCACCCGCCTGGCCACCGAGCTGGCCGAGCTCGACTACCGCTGAGCGGCCTACTCCACGAACAGCCCGCGCGCGGCGGCCCGCGCGTCGAAGGCCTCCAGCCGGGCCTGCGCGTCCGGCAGGGCGTCCGCCATCGCCTCCAACAGCACCCGCCCCAGCAGCATCGGCGCGCACGCCGTGTCGAAGGCCAGCCCGGTCCCGACCGGCGCCGGAATCAGCAGGTCCGAGTGGCGGGCCACCGGCGCGAAGGCCGAGTCCGCGACCGTCACCACGGTCAGCCCGGCCCCACGCGAGCGCTCCAGGGTCTCCACGAGCTCGCGGGGGTAGCGCGGCAGCGCGAAGCACAGGAGCGCCGTGGCCCCCTCGTACAGGGCGGCGTCGATCCGGTCCTCCATCATGGAGCCGCCCTCGTCGAGCAGGCGTACGTCCGGATGCACCTTGGCGGCGAAGTACGCGAACCCGCGCGCCTGCGAGGACGCCGCCCGCAGTCCCAGCACCGGCAGCGGGCTCGACGCCGCGAGCAGCCGCCCCGCCTCCTGGACCGGCGCGGGATCGGCGAGCATCACGGACAGCCGGCGCAGGTTCTCGATCTCCCCCTGGACCGCCTGCTGGTACTCGTTGTACGCGTCCTCGTGCCCGCCGCCCGCCCGCTCGGCGGGAGCGACCTCGCGCAGGTGGCGGCGCAGCGCGGGGTACCCGTCGAAGCCCAGCGCCACGGCGAACCGGGTCACGGAAGGCTGGCTCACCCCGGCCAGCTCGGCGAGCTCCACGCTCGACAGGAAGGGCACGTCCGCCGCCCCGCGCACCATGCAGTGCGCGATCCGCCGCTGGGTCGGCGTCAGCCGGTGCCCCTCGAACAGCTTCTGCAGCCGCGCTGCCGGGCTGTCACTCATGGCGCCCCTCCGTCCCGGTGAATTATTCAGTCACGGAGCACTCTGCATGCGGTTATGCAGCGGGGGCAAGCCGCGCCCGCGATCCGAATACGGGGGCTAGCCCCCGTGCCCGGCCGTCGGGCGGTTCCTACCGTGGGGGCATGGACGCCCACGCCCAAGAGCTGAAGAAGGAACTCGACGCCACGATGGACGCCCGGCGGGAGCTGGGGCCGGAGTACGAGGCCGCGCTGGTGGACTCGTTCGTCGAGAAGGTCGACACCCAGGTCCGGCGCCGGCTCGCGGAGCAACGCCTGGCCGCCGCGCGCGGCGCGGCCGGTCCCGCCGCGGCGGAGGGGAACTTCGGCGAACGCTTCGGCTTCGCCATCGTCACGCTGGTGCTGGCGATCCCGCTGTCGGCCATCGCCGCCGCGCAGGCCCACCTGTCGGGGCTGGTGGTGGCCTGGGCCGGGATCGTGGGCGTGAACCTCATCCACGCCGGCCGCCTCCGGCGGGGGTCCGCCGAGTAGGCCCGCCGCGGCGGGCCCGGAACACGCGGAGGTTTGGCGCGGGGACCGCCGCACCCTCGGTCGCCCGAGGGGCGGGACGACGGCGGTCCCCGCGAAGGACACGGCCGGGTCAGGGCCGTCCGCGTCCGTGGCGTCCGCACGCTCCGGGAGCCGCTCCGGAGGTGCGCGAACGCCGTTCGGTGGTGTCGGCCGGAGTCCGGTCTCCCGGGCCTCCCTGCCGACAACCACCACTGTGCCGGAGCCGTGTTAAGCGGGTGCTGCCGTCACGTGACGGGCCCGTACCGATTGCGCGTCGCCCGCGTGCGGCCCCGTAACGGCTACGCGCCCCGTACCGGCTACTTGGCGGACTTCGCCAGGAACGCCAGCAGGTCCTGACGGCTCACCACGCCGGTCGGCTTGCCCTCGACCAGCACGATCGCCGCGTCCGCCTCGCCGAGCACCGACATCAGCTCGGACACCGGCTCGCCGGAGCCGACCTGCGGCAGCGGCGCGCTCATGTGCTTCTCCAGCGGGTCGTTCAGGGAGGCCCGCTGCGCGAACAGCGCCGACAGCAGCTCCTTCTCGACCACCGAGCCGATGACCTCGGCCGCCATCACGTCGGGGTGACCGGCGCCCGGCTTGACGATCGGCATCTGCGAGACGCCGTACTCGCGCAGGACCTCGATCGCCTCGCCCACGGTCTCCTCGGGGTGCATGTGGACGAGGGAGGGGATGCCGCCCTCCTTGTCGGCGAGCACGTCACCGATGCGCGCGGACGGGCCGGCCTCCTCCAGGAAGCCGTGGCTCGCCATCCACTCGTCGCTGAAGATCTTGCTGAGGTAGCCGCGGCCGCTGTCCGGGAGCAGGACGACGACCACGTCGTCCGGGCCCAGGCCCTCGGCGGCCTTGAGCGCGGCCACGACGGCCATGCCGCAGGAGCCGCCGACGAGGAGGCCCTCCTCCTTCGCCAGCCGGCGGGTCATCTGGAAGGAGTCCTTGTCGGACACCGCGATGATCTCGTCGGTGACGTTGGGGTCGTAGGCGGTCGGCCAGAAGTCCTCGCCGACGCCCTCGACGAGGTAGGGACGGCCCGAGCCGCCCGAGTAGACCGAGCCCTCCGGGTCGGCGCCGATGACCTTGACCTTGCCGCCGCTGACCTCCTTGAGGTAGTTGCCGGTACCGGAGATCGTGCCGCCCGTGCCCACGCCCGCGACGAAGTGGGTGATCTTCCCGTCCGTCTGCTCCCAGAGCTCGGGGCCCGTGGTCTCGTAGTGCGAACGGGGGTTGTTCGGGTTGCTGTACTGGTCGGGCTTCCAGGCGCCGGGCTCGCGCGCGAGGCGGTCGGACACGTTGTAGTACGAGTCCGGGTGCTCGGGGTCGACGGCGGTCGGGCAGACCACGACCTCGGCGCCGTACGCGCGCATGACGTTGATCTTGTCCATCGACACCTTGTCAGGGCAGACGAAGATGCACTTGTAGCCCTTCTGCTGGGCCACGATGGCGAGTCCTACACCCGTGTTGCCGCTGGTCGGCTCCACGATGGTGCCACCGGGCTTGAGGGCTCCGCTCTGCTCGGCGGCCTCGATCATCCGTACGGCGATCCGGTCCTTGACGGATCCACCGGGATTGAAGTATTCGACCTTCGCAAGGACGGTGGCCTGGAGGCCTTCGGTCACACGGTTGAGCTTCACCAGCGGGGTGTTGCCGACGAGGCTGATCATCGAGTCGTGGAATTGCACCATGTTCTCCAAGGAGGGGACTCCACGGGTTCTCCGGGAGGTCCGGCCAGAGTATGCGGAAAGGGATTGGCCGACCGTGCGTACGGGGCAGGTAGGGGGTGTCCGGCGGATCAGGGCCGAAAGGCCCGGGTCGCCTGGCGCCGTGGATCGCAAGGCGGAGGAGGGAGTCGATGCGGAGCATCGGCGACCGACGAGAACGCGGCGAGGCGCGGTGCCAGGCGACCCGGGCCCGGCCGTGATCCGCCGGACACCCCCTAGGGATCAACGAGGACCGAGGAGGTGGCCTGAAGGGTGTCCAGGGCGAGAACGGCCCGCCGGATCGCGGCGGGGGCAGCGTACGGCGGGGGCGGACTCGGACTGGTCGGGGCCGCCGCGGTGGGACTGGTGCTGGCGGAGATGCAGTTCGCCAAGCGGACGGTGGGCACGGGCCTGCCGGACCCGCCGCGCGCGGACGGGCTGTACGGGAGCGAGTTCGGCGGACCGGAGCAGAGCCCGGGCCCGCTGCACCTGGGCATGCTGGGCGACTCGACGGCCGCGGGGCTGGGGGTGCGGCGGGCCCGGCAGACTCCGGCGGCCCTGCTGGCCTCGGGGCTGGCGGCGGTGGCCGAGCGGCCGGTGCAACTGCGCAACGTGGCCCTGTCGGGGGCCATGTCCGACGATCTCGACCGGCAGGTGGGGCTGCTGCTGGATGACGGCGCGCCCGCTCCGCACGTGTGCGTGATCATGATCGGCGCGAACGACGTGACGCGCCGGATGCCGCCCACCCAGTCCGTGCGGCTGCTGACCTCGGCCGTACGGCGGCTGCGGCTGGCCGGCTCCGAGGTCGTCGTGGGCACCTGCCCGGACCTGGGCACGATCGAGCCGGTGTACCAGCCGCTGCGGTGGCTGGCCCGCCGGGTCTCGCGCCAGCTGGCCGCCGCCCAGACCATAGGAGTGGTCGCGCTGGGCGCCCGTACGGTCTCGATGGGGGACCTGCTGGGCCCGGAGTTCGCCGCGAACCCCCGCGAGATGTTCGGCCCGGACTCCTACCACCCGTCGGCGGAGGGGTACGCGACCGCCGCCATGGCCGTGCTGCCGACGCTGTGCGCGGCCCTGGGCCTGTGGCCGGAGTCCGACCGGCTGGACGTGTCCCGCGACGAGGACATCCTCCCGGTGGCCAAGGCCGCCTCGGCCGCCGCGGGCCAGGCGGGCACGGAGGTCACGGCCGCCCGCGGCCCGTGGGTCCTCCTCAAACACCGCCGCCGCCGCCGCGTCCAGGCCGAAGACCTCCCCACCCCACCCCACCCGGGCCCGGACACGGCCTCAACAGGCTCCAGCCCCGCCGGCGTTTGAGACGCGGGGGTCAGGGGCCGGAGCCCCCACATCCAGCCCCGCCGGCGCTTGAGGCGCGGGGCCCAGCGCCGCAGCCCCCACATCCAGCCCCGCCGGCGTTTGAGGCGCGGGGGCGCGGGGGCGGAGCCCCCGCAACGGCGCCGCACCAGCGGCAGACTGGAAGCCGCGGGCACCGCCACGGGACCCGCCACCCCCGCGGGAGCGACCGGCATCACACCGCACCCCCGGTGACCTGGACCGTACGGGGCGGTAACTTCGCTTGCGGTCCCGCTTAGAGCCGCAACACACCCTTGGAGTCCCGATGCCCGAAGCCGTCATCGTTTCCACCGCCCGCTCCCCCATCGGGCGGGCCTTCAAGGGGTCCCTCAAGGACGTCCGCCCGGACGACCTGACCGCGACGATCATCCAGGCCGCCCTCGCCAAGGTCCCCGAGCTGGACCCCCGCGAGATCGACGACCTGATGCTCGGCTGCGGCCTGCCCGGCGGCGAGCAGGGCCACAACCTCGCCCGCATCGTCGCGGTGCAGATGGGCATGGACTACCTGCCGGGCGCCACCATCACCCGGTACTGCTCCTCCTCGCTCCAGACCTCCCGCATGGCCCTGCACGCCATCAAGGCGGGCGAGGGCGACGTCTTCATCTCCGCGGGCGTCGAGATGGTCTCCCGCTCGGTGAAGGGCTCCTCCGACGGCCTGCCGGACACCCACAACCCGCTCTTCGCGGACGCGGAGGCCCGTACGGCCGCCGTCGCGCAGAGCGAGGGCGCGTCCTGGCACGACCCGCGCGAGGACGGCCTGATCCCCGACGCGTACATCGCGATGGGGCAGACCGCCGAGAACCTGGCCCGCCTCAAGGGCGTGACCCGTCAGGACATGGACGAGTTCGGCGTCCGCTCCCAGAACCTCGCCGAAGAGGCCATCAAGAACGGCTTCTGGGCCCGCGAGATCACCCCGGTCACCACCCCCGACGGCACGGTCGTCTCCACCGACGACGGCCCGCGCGCCGGCGTGACCCTGGAGGGCGTGCAGGGCCTCAAGCCCGTCTTCCGCCCCGACGGTCTCGTCACGGCCGCCAACTGCTGCCCGCTCAACGACGGCGCCGCGGCCCTGGTCATCATGAGCGACACCAAGGCCCGCGAGCTGGGCCTGACCCCGCTGGCCCGGATCGTCTCCACCGGCGTCACCGGCCTGTCCCCCGAGATCATGGGCCTGGGCCCGGTCGAGGCCTCGAAGCAGGCCCTGAAGCGCGCCGGGCTGACGGTCGGCGACATCGACCTCTTCGAGATCAACGAGGCCTTCGCGGCCCAGGTCATCCCGTCGTACCGGGACCTGGAGATCCCGCTGGACAAGCTCAACGTCAACGGCGGGGCCATCGCCGTCGGTCACCCGTTCGGGATGACCGGTGCCCGCATCACCGGCACCCTGATCAACAGCCTGCAGTTCCACGACAAGCAGTTCGGCCTCGAAACCATGTGCGTCGGCGGCGGCCAGGGCATGGCGATGGTCATCGAGCGCCTCAGCTAGGTCCCGCACGGCCCAGTCGCCGCAAGGGATCCGGCGCGCTCCCTTGCGGCGTACTGACGCGGGGTCTAATCCCTTCGCGGCCTACCTGTGACCGAATCTCCCCCAGGATGTGACCTATGTCCTGGGGGATCGGCATTCCCGCAGGTCACTGGCAGTACAGGGGGGACGGGTGTGACGAAAGACCTGTCCAATTCGTGACGTAATGCACTGCACGCCATTCCCAGGTCGGGAGACTCTGATGTAGGAAGTCGGGGGATCGAATCACCTCAGGAGTTAGTCAGTGAGCGCCATGTCTCTTGCCCTGCTGCTGACCACGGCCGCTGCCACCGCCGTGGGCGCTGCTGCGCTGCACGCCGTCCACGCCCTGCGCAAGCAGGTCACCGCGCTGCGCAGCGAGCTCGCGATGCCGGTCCACCCCCGCGGTGTGGCCGTCCCGCACGCCCGCAGCGCCGTGGAGTCCCCCGCCGCCGAGATACGAGCCGCCGTCGCCGAGGCCCTCGCCGAGGAGCGCGAGCGTGAGCTGGCCGAGGCGCGCGCCTTCTGGGCCGCGCAGGAGGCCCGGGACGCCGCCGACGCCTCCTCGCCGCGCTTCGCCGGGGACAGCCCCACCTCGCTCCTGGGCGGCCTGCCCGGTCTCGGCGAGGACAGCCCGGTCTTCCTGCCCCGGCAGGCCGATCTGGTGGGTCTGGAGCCCGTGCTCGGCGAGGACTCCCTCGACGACCTCCCCGGCTACCCGGAGGACTCGGCCGAGCTCGCCGCCGCCCGCCGGCGCCACCCCTCGCACCCCGACTTCGTACCGGTCCAGGCGCAGCACCCCGGCGCCGACCACGAGCGCACCGTGAACCGCCTGGAGGAGCTCGCGGAGGCCCGTACGGCCCTCGCGGACGTCCGCCCCGGCCCGCTGGGCACGCTCGACGTGTACGTCTTCACCGACGGCACCACGCTGTGCATGACCCCCGGGCACCGGGAGACCGCGGAGCGTCTGGCCACGGCCCTGCGCTCGGGCACCGCGCCGGTCCTGCTGGGCGGTTCGGGCATCTCCGGCGCCTACGCGCTGACCTTCTCCTGCGGTGACGCCGAGAACCCCGACAACAACGTCTACATCCTCGCGGACCGGGTCATCGCCTCGCTCTGACCCCTCGCCCCGCGGTGCGTCAGCGCAGCGCCCGCGCTTCCGCCTGTTCCACCAGCCGCACGGCCTCGTCCAGCATCCCGGACGGGGCCTTCGCGCCGTCCGGGGCCGCCGCGGCGGCCCGCAGCGCCTCGGCGAGGTCCAGCCCGGCCACGGCCACCTGGTCGCCGACGACGAAGATCCCCTCGTCCGGCATCTGACGCGGCGTCCCCGCGGGGGCCGCGGCGGGCCCTTCCAGCAGCTGCGCCCGTACGGAGAGCTCGCGGGCCAGTTCCAGGGCCACGGCGGCGGCTCCCTGCTGCAGGCGGCTCTGCGGCGCGGCCCGCAGCCGGTCCGCGAAACGTTCCACGACGGCGGTCAGGGGCGAGGTATCAAGCACCCGGCCGACCTTACGCGCCGTCCGGGCACCATTGCCAACGGGCGAACTGTCCGGCACGGTGGCGTGAAGAGAACAGCACGGCAATACCTCCGGAGGCGCCCATGTCCGTAGAGTTCTCCGAGCAGACACACCGCAACATGATCGACAGAATCCCCCAGACCACCGGTCGTGAGCTCACCGACTGGCTCCGCACCGTCGACGAAGGCCCCTCCCTCGTCCGGTTCGAGGAGAAGGTCAGCTGGCTGCGCGGTGCGCACGAACTGTCGTACGGCCAGGCCAAGGCGATCATCCACGAGTACGACCTGCGCAGAGCCGCGCGCCGGTTCGGCTGAACCCCCGTCCCCGACTGCGACCCCCTCGCGTTCCACACGCGGGAAGGCCCCGCGAGCGGTGTGCTCGCGGGGCCTTCCCGGTGCTGTGGTCGGACGGGCGGCCGTGTGGCCGCCGGTCCGGCTAGTCGTCGCCCGAGAGGATCTGGAAGATGCGCAGCATCTCGACGTAGATCCACACCAGGGTCATGGTGAGGGCGAAGGCCGCCAGCCAGGCCTCCTCGCGGGGGGCGCCGTAGGCGATGCCGTCCTCGACCTGCTTGAAGTCCAGGGCGAGGAAGCACGCCCCGAGGATGACGCCGATGGCGCCGAACAGCAGGCCCAGGCCGCCGCTGCGGAAGCCGAGGCCGTCGCCGCCACCGAAGATCGCGAACAGCGAGTTCACGACCATGAGCAGGATGAAGCCCAGGGCCGCGGCCATCACGAAGCCGTAGAAGCGGCGGGTGACGCGGATCCAGCCCATCTTGTAGGCGAGGAGCACGGCGGCGAAGACGCACATCGTGCCCATCACGGCCTGGATGACCACGCCGGGGCCGAGGTAGGTGCTGGTGGCCGCGCTGACCACGCCCAGGAAGACGCCCTCAAGGGCCGCGTACCCCAGGATCAGGGCGGGGGAGGCCTTGCGCTTGAAGGACTGGACCATCGCCAGCACGAAGGCCACGAGGCCCGCGCCGACGGCGATCATGTAGGACTTGCCCAGGTTCGCCGGGTCGACGGGCAGCAGGATCCACGACAGGGTCGCCGTCACGATGAGCGTGCCGAGCGTCATGGCCGTACGGCTCACGACGTCGTCCATGGTCATCACATTGGCGCGCGCCGGTGCCTGCGGCATACCCGTCGCCGGGTCGGTCGCGTACGGGTTCGTCGCGTACGGGTTGGTCCCGGCCTGCTGGTGCTGCTGCGCGTCGAATCCCGCGTAGCCACCGTTGTCGCGGCTGAACCCCCGTCGCGAGAAGACCGGGTTACTGCTCCTCATCTCACTCCTCCGTGGCCACCGAGCGCGGCCTTAGCCTCAAGAGTAATGCGCTCGCAAAGAAAGCACCCTACTGC
Organism: Streptomyces sp. NPDC016562; assembly: GCF_043076955.1. Classification (NCBI taxonomy): domain Bacteria; kingdom Bacillati; phylum Actinomycetota; class Actinomycetes; order Kitasatosporales; family Streptomycetaceae; genus Streptomyces; species Streptomyces sp. NPDC016562. The sequence continues at coordinate 68,329 of NZ_JBIBRZ010000006.1, forward strand.
TGGAGGAGGATCTTAGGAGAAGGCATGGCGAAGCGCAGGGGCATAAAGAGGGGCACTTCGCACGACTGCGGAGTGCCCGGAGCCGGACTTGAACCGGCACGGCCCGAAGGCCAGCGAGGTTTAAGCTCGCCGTGTCTGCATTCCACCATCCGGGCAGTGCGTGGCGGCCCCCGTAGAAAAGCCTTGAACGCGGTGCCGAGCCTATCCGGATCGGTCTTGCTGCCAACCGGCCGTCTATCCGATGTTGTCTTATTTTATTGGCGCTTGAGGGTCCGTCAGGCACAAGAACGCACGGTCGGCCCGGTCTGGAGGCGATCACCACCTGTGTGGGAATGACGGGATTTCGATGGCCCGCGCCACCCCGTGCGCCACCCCTCCCGCCACCCCGGGCCACCGCCGGTCGGTCAGGGCCTCGTCATACCAGAGGAGGAGGCGCACGCTCCGCCCGTCAGACTCCAGTGGGCCAGGGAACCGGCACGACGGCTGATCCGGAGCGGGGGTCCGCGCGGCGAGGATGGGAGGGTCCCGCCCCGCCGACGTAGGAGCCGTCCCGTGACCACCATGAACTACGCCCCGCACACCGCCCAGGCCGTGGCCGCCCGCGCCACCGGCCTCTCGAAGGTGTACGGCCAGGGCGAGACCCAGGTGGTCGCCCTCGACAACGTCTCCGTGGACTTCGCCCAGGGGCAGTTCACCGCGATCATGGGCCCCTCGGGCTCCGGCAAGTCCACGCTGATGCACTGCGTCGCCGGGCTCGACACCTTCTCCGCCGGGTCCGTGCGCATCGGCGACACCGAGCTGGGCTCCCTCAAGGACAAGCAGCTCACCCAGCTGCGCCGCGACAAGATCGGCTTCATCTTCCAGGCCTTCAACCTGCTGCCGACCCTGACGGCCCTGGAGAACATCACGCTCCCCATGGACATCGCCGGCCGCAAGCCCGACAAGCAGTGGCTGGACTCGGTGATCGCCATGGTCGGCCTCTCGGAGCGCCTCTCCCACCGCCCGACCCAGCTCTCCGGCGGCCAGCAGCAGCGCGTGGCCGTCGCCCGCGCCCTGGCCTCCCGGCCCGAGATCATCTTCGGCGACGAGCCCACCGGCAACCTGGACTCCCGCTCCGGCGCCGAAGTCCTCGGCTTCCTGCGCAACTCGGTCCGCGAGCTCGGCCAGACCGTCGTCATGGTCACCCACGACCCCGTCGCCGCCTCCTACGCGGACCGCGTCATCTTCCTCGCCGACGGCCGCATCGTCGACGAGATGCTGCGCCCCACCGCCGAGGGCGTGCTCGACCGGATGAAGGACTTCGACGCCAAGGGCCGCACCAGCTGACCCGGGGCCGCTCCCGCCCCCCGAAGGCCCCGTAGGCCGCGAAGCCCGCGTGGCCCTCGAAGCCCCCGAAGCCCTCCTCCAGACTTCCAGCCCCAGGACTGACATCCATGTTCCGTACAGCCCTGCGCAACGTCCTCGCGCACAAGGCCCGGCTGCTGATGACGGTGCTCGCCGTCACCCTCGGCGTCGCCTTCGTCTCCGGCACCCTCGTCTTCACCGACACGCTCAAGAAGTCCCTCTCCGGCCAGTCCGCCAAGAGCTATGAGGGCGTGGCCGTCTCCGTCACCTCGTACGGCCAGGGCCGGGGCGACGACGGCCAGAAGGAGGGCGAGCCCGGCATCAGCCAGCAGACCCTCGACAAGGTCAAGGCGCTGGGCGGCGTCGACTCCGTCTCCGGCCGCGTCTCCGGCTTCGCCGGCGTGGGCGACGAGAACGGCAAGCTGATCGGCTCCGGCTGGTCCAACAAGGGCTCCAACCACAGCCCCGTCAAGGACGGCAAGGACCCGCGCTACACCTTCACCCAGGGCTCCGGCCCGGCCCGGGCCGACCAGATAGCCCTCGACAAGGCGACCGCCGACGCGGGCAAGTACAAGGTCGGCGACACGGTCCGCGTGGCCACCAACGGCCCCGTGAAGGAGTACGGCCTCGCCGGCGTCTTCACCACCGAGGACGGCGCCGTCCAGGCCGGCGGCAGCCTGGTGCTCTTCGACACCAAGGTCGCCCAGGAGCTCTACCTCAAGCCCGGCTACTTCCAGGAGCTGTCGGTCGGCGCCAAGGCCGGCGCCTCCGCCGACCAGCTGCTCGCCGAGATCAAGCCGCTGCTCGACGACAAGAACACCAAGGCGCAGACCGGTGCGGAGCTCGCCCGGGAGCAGGCCAAGGACATCGAGCGGGGCATGGGCAACATGAGCACCATGCTGCTCGTCTTCGCCGGCATCTCGCTCTTCGTCGGCGTCTTCCTGATCTACAACACCTTCACCATGCTGGTCACCCAGCGCACCAAGGAGCTGGCCCTGCTGCGCGCCGTCGGCGCCAACCGCGGTCAGGTCATGCGCTCGGTCCTCGCCGAGGCCCTGGTCGTCGGCGCGCTGTCCGCCGCCCTCGGCCTGATCGGCGGCATCGGCCTGGCGATCGGCATCCGTTCCCTGATCGGGTCCTTCGGCGCCAAGCTCCCGGGCGGCGCACTGGTCATCGCCCCCGGCACCGTCGTCGCGGCCCTGGTCATCGGCATCCTGGTCACCACCGTCGCGGCCGTGCTCCCGGCCTGGCGCACCGGCCGGATCGCCCCGGTCGCCGCCATGGGCAGCGCCCACCTGCCGGCCAACGCCAAGTCCCTGCTGCTGCGCAACGTCATCGGCTCCGTCATCAGCCTCCTGGGCATCGGCCTCGTCGTCCTCGGCGTCTCCATGGGCGGCAGCGACGGGCGCATGGTCATCGGTGCGGGCGCGTTCTTCATGCTCATCGGCATGATCGTGCTGCTGCCGCTGCTCTCCAAGCCGGTCATCGCGAGCGTCCGCCCCGCCCTGCAGAAGGTGTTCGGGATCCCCGGCAAGCTGGCCGCCCAGAACGCCGTCCGCAACCCGCGCCGCACCGCCGTCACCGCCGCCTCCCTGGCGATCGGCCTGACCCTGGTCACCACCCTGTCGGTGCTGGGCATCACCGTCGGCAAGGTCGTCGACCGCATGAGCACCGAGAAGCTCAAGGCGGACTACCGGGTCTCCATGTCCGGCGACATGGGCAGCCTGGACACCTCCGTGGCCGAGACCCTGGCCAAGTCCCCCGGCATCAAGGCGGTCTCCCCGCAGACGGCCGGCTACTTCAAGGTCGGCGAGGACTTCCGCTCCGCCTCCGGCGTCAACCCCGCCGCCATCGGCCAGCTGCTGAACATCGAGGTCCTCAGCGGTTCGCTGGACAGCCTCGCCCAGGGCGAGCTCGCGGTCGCCGAGAAGACCGCGAAGAGCAAGGACCTCGCGGTCGGCTCCACGCTCCAGGTCCAGTACGACGACGGCCAGAAGGGCACGCTGAAGGTCGGCGCCGTCTACAAGGACATGGAGGGCCTGCTCTCCCCGTACGTCATCGACGACAAGGTCCTGGCGCAGCACAGCGAGGACCCGTACATCCGCGAGGTGTACGTCAACGTCGACGGCGGGGCCTCCAAGGCCGGCCAGCAGAAGGTCGTCGACGCCCTGGGCAAGAACCCGGCCATCACCGTCGCCACCCAGCAGGACATGCGCAACGAGATGGGCGGCATGATCAACACCATGCTGAACGTCATGTACGGCCTGCTCGGCATGGCGCTGATCATCTCGGTGCTCGGTGTGGTCAACACGCTGGCGATGTCCGTCTTCGAGCGGACCCAGGAGATCGGCATGCTGCGGGCGATCGGGCTCGACCGCAGCCGGGTCAAGAACATGATCCGCCTGGAGGCCGTCGTGATCTCGCTCTTCGGCGCGGTCCTGGGCGTCGCCATCGGCGTCTTCCTCGCCTGGGCGGTCGGCACCACGATGGCCAAGGCCATGCCGGACTACGCCCTCGTCGTCCCGTACGACCGGATCGGCATCTTCCTCCTGCTGGCCGCCGTGGTCGGCGTCCTGGCCGCCATGTGGCCGGCGCGCAGCGCCGCCCGCCTGAACATGCTGACGGCCATCAAGACCGAGTAGCGGCGCGGCAGCGGCCGAGGAACAGCGCAGGGCCCCGGGGCAGTCGCCCCCGGGGCCCTGTCGCGTACGGCTACGCGCCCCAGGTGCGCAGCCGCAGCGGGAGCCCCGAGGCGCCGTCCGCCGCCTGCTTGACCGCGAGCACCTGGTTGACGCCGAGCCGGCCGCGCTCGAAGCCGAGCGCGGAGGCCGCCATGTAGAGCCGCCAGACCCGCGCCCGCCCGGGCGAGGTCAGGCGTACTGCCTCCTCCCAGTGCTCCTCCAGCCGCGCCACCCAGGCCCGCAGGGTCAGCCCGTAGTGCTCACGCAGCGCCTCCACGTCGCGGACCTCGAAGCCGGCCCGCTCCAGTTCGCCGACGGTGGTGCCGAGCGGGGACAGCTCCCCGTCGGGGAAGACGTAGGCGTCGATGAACTCGTCGATCCGGTAGGCCTCTTCGTCGGGCTCCGGCGGGCGGGCGATCTGGTGGTTGAGCAACCGCCCGCCGGGGCGCAGCAGGGCGTGCAGGGTGCGGGCGTACTCGCGGTAGCGGTCGGCCCCGACGTGTTCGGCCATGCCGATGGACGAAAGGGCGTCGTACGGGCCGTCCCTGACGTCGCGGTAGTCCTGGATCCGGATCTCGACGAGGTCGGCCAGCCCCTCCTCCGCGACGCGCTTGCGGGCGTACACGGCCTGTTCGCGCGAGAGGGTGATGCCGGTGACCCGGGCGCCGTACTCGCGGGCCGCGTGCAGCGCCATGGAGCCCCAGCCGCAGCCCACGTCGAGGAGGCGGTCCCCGGGCCGCAGGGCGAGTTTGCGGCAGACCAGGTCGAGTTTGTCCCGCTGGGCCTCCTCCAGGGTGGCGCCGGGGCTCCAGTAGGCGCAGGAGTACACCATCGAGGGGCCGAGCACGTGCCCGTAGAACGCGTTGCCGACGTCGTAGTGGTGGCTGATGGCCTGCCGGTCGCGGCCCTTGCTGTGCCGCGGGCCGCCGCGCCGGACGGCCTCCTCGGCGGGGGGCGGGGGCGGCAGCGGCGGTCCGGCGAGCGCGATCAGCTCCCGTACGGCGGCCCGGTGGCCGGGATCGCGCAGCAGCCGGGCCGTCTCCGCCACGGCGGCCGGCCGGGAGCGGCCCGCCCGCCGCGCGAGGCCCTCCAGGGCCGCGAGGGCCCCGGGCCGCGCGGGCGGCGGCGGCAGCGGTCCGGTGCGCGGCCGCTCCCACAGCCGGCCCGCCACCTGCGCCAGCAGGGCGAACAGGTCGCCCTCCACCGTCAGTTCGCCCGCCACCCACGCCCGGGCCAGGCCCAGTTCGCCGGGCTTCCACAGCATGCGGCGCAGGGCGCGGCGGTCATGGATCACGAGCACGGGTCCGGTGGACGGGCCCGCCTCACTGCCGTCCCAGGCCCGGACGCGCACCGGCAGCGGGGCACCCAGCAGAGTCTCGGCAACAGCGGCCAGCCGCGGCGCGGCGTCGGTCATGGCGCACCTCCACATCTCCGACCCAACCATTTACCCAGCGCGGGCTCCGGGTACGCCGAAGGGGCCGCCCGCACCACGGATGGCGGGCGGCCCCTTCGGGGTCGTGCGGGGTGTCGCGGTCAGGCGCGGGTCAGGAGGCCTTGGCCTTCTGGGCCGGCGCGGCCGCGGCGGGGGCCGGCTTGGCGGCCTCGTAGAACTCCTCGCGCGGGGTCTCCAGCGCGCCGAGGGAGACGACCTCGCGCTTGAGGAACATGCCGAGGGTCCAGTCGGCGAAGACGCGGATCTTGCGGTTCCAGGTCGGCATGGCCATGCCGTGGTAGCCACGGTGCATGTACCAGGCGAGCCGGCCCTTGAGCTTGATCTTCATCTTGCCCATGACGATCATCGCCACGCCCTTGTGGAGGCCGAGGCCCGCCACCGCACCCTTGTTGGAGTGCGAGTACTCCGACTGCGGGAAGCCCCGCATGCCCGAGATGACGTTGTCGCCGAGGACCTTGGCCTGGCGCAGCGCGTGCTGGGCGTTCGGCGGGCACCAGGCGTTCTCGACGCCGGCCTTGCGGGCGGCCATGTCGGGAACCTGGGCGTTGTCGCCGGCGGTCCAGATGTAGTCCGTGCCCTTGACCTGGAGGGTGGGCTCGGCGTCGACGTGGCCGCGCGGGCCCAGCGGCAGGCCGTAGCGGGCCAGCACCGGGTTCGGCTTGACGCCGGCGGTCCAGACGATGGTGTTGGAGTCGACCTCGAGGCCGTTCTTCAGCACCACGTGGCCGTCCACGCAGGAGTCCATGGAGGTGTTGAGGTAGATCTCGATGCCGCGGGACTCGAGGTGCTCCTTGCCCCAGGTGCCGAGCTTGGGCCCGACCTCGGGAAGGATCTTGTCGGCCGCGTCCACCAGGATGAAGCGCATGTCCTCGCGCTTGATCGTGGAGTAGTACTTCGCGGCGTCGCGGGCCATGTCCTCGACCTCGCCGATGGTCTCCGCGCCGGCGAAGCCGCCGCCGACGAAGACGAAGGTGAGGGCCTTGCGGCGGACGTCCTCGTCCGTCGTGGACTCGGCCTTGTCGAGCTGCTCGAGGACGTGGTTGCGCAGGCCGATGCCCTCTTCGACGCCCTTCATACCGATGCCCTGTTCGGCGAGGCCGGGGATCGGGAAGGTGCGGGAGACGGCGCCGAGCGCGATCACCAGGTAGTCGAAGGGCAGCTCGTACGCCTCGCCGACCAGCGGCGTGACGACGGCGACCTTGCGGTCCTGGTCGATGCTGGTGACCCGGCCGGTGAGAACCTCAGCCTTGGGCAGCACGCGTCGCAGCGGGACGACGACGTGCCGAGGCGAGATGCTGCCTGCGGCCACTTCGGGGAGGAAGGGCTGGTAGGTCATGTACGAGCGCGGGTCGACGACCGTGACGGTCGCCTCGCCGTAGCGCATCTTCTTCATGATGCGCTTGGCTGCGTACAGGCCTACGTACCCACCTCCTACAACGAGGATCCTGGGACGCTCCGTGGTGCTCATGGAACGAGTATCCAGCACCCAAAGGGGTGTCGCTCGTGAGCCCCTTCACAAGGAGTCGAGGACCCTCTGCTACACTCCGCCGCCCACGTGACCGACGTCATGGCGCGCAACGGGAACCAAGGCCTCGCGGGAATCGTTGCTCACCCGTCCTGAACTGGGCTCCAGGCCTTCCACCGGACTGGACCACTGGGTTTCGTCCATACCTCTGATACGAAACCCGTGGCGTCCGTCGATCGCACGAATGCATGGAGAAAGGGGCCCGCGAGCCTCCGAAGGGGCCGAAACGCCCCTTCAGTTGACCCACCCGGCCCCTTTTCCTTGTGAAGAACTTCACGAAGTTCATCTGGATCACCGCCCGAAGCGCCCTCCGCGAGCCCGCGTCCGACGTCCGGACGGTGAACGCGCACGGGCGACGGCGCCCCGGTCGGATGACCGGAGCGCCGTGTCGTTCAGTGATGCGGCAGGTCGGAGCGCTGCTGGGCGGCCTCGGCCTCTTCCGCGGTCTTGATCGCGATGCCGTCCAGGATGTCGTGCTCCGACACGACGACCTCCGAGGCCCCGATGCGCTCCATGATCGCGAGCAGGACCAGCGCGCCGGCGCCGATCACGTCCACCCGGCCCGGGTGCATGACGGGGATCGCCGCGCGCTCGGCGTGCGTCGCCGTCAGCATCCGCTCGCTGATCTCGCGGACCTGCTCGTAGGAGATCCGGGAGTGGTGGATCCGCGAGGAGAGGTACTCGGGCAGCCCGAGCGCGATCCCGGCGACCGTGGTCACCGAGCCGGCCAGGCCCACCAGGGTGCGCGCCTCCGCCAGCGGGACGCTCTCGGCCGCCAGGTCCAGGGCCGCCTCGACGTCGGCCCGTATGGCGGCGATCTGCGCCGGGGTCGGCGGGTCCGAGACGGCCCCGTCCACCACCAGGTGGCGCTCGGTCATCCGCACGCAGCCGACGTCCACGGAGCGGGCGGCCCGCACGTGGTCGTCGCCGACCACGAACTCGGTCGAGCCGCCGCCGATGTCCACCACCAGGAAGGGCCGCTCCAGGTGCTCGTGGGCGGCCAGCTCCTTGGTGGCGCCGGTGAAGGAGAACTCCGCCTCCTGCTCGCCGGAGATCACCTCGGGCTCGACGCCCAGGATGTCCACGACGCCCCGTACGAAGTCCTCGCGGTTCTCGGCGTCCCGGGAGGCGGAGGTCGCCACGAAGCGCACCCGCTCGGCGCCGAACTCCTTGATGACCTCGGCGTACTGGCGGCAGGCGGCGAAGGTGCGCTCCAGCGCCTCCGGCGCCAGGCGCCCGGTCCGGTCCACGCCCTGGCCGAGCCGCACGATGACCATCCGGCGGTCCAGCTCCGCGAGCTCGCCGGTCCGCGGGTCGTAGTCCGCGACCAGGAGCCGGATGGAGTTCGTACCGCAGTCGACGGCCGCGACCCGGGTCACTCGGACTCCCCCTCGGCCCCGTCGGCCCCGCACGGGGTGACGCACGGGCCCTTGGCCCACCACTCGGGCAGCATCGCCAGGGCCTCGTCGCCGAACGGGTTCACGCCCGGGCCGGCGGCCAGGGAGTGGCCCACCAGCACGTGCAGGCACTTCACGCGGTCCGGCATCCCGCCGGCGCTCGGGAAGCCCTGGAGCACCTCGATGGCGTCGCGGCGCCGGATGTAGTCCTCGTGCGCGGCCCGGTAGGCGGCGGCGAGCTCCGGGTCCTCGGCGAGCCGGGCCTGCATCTCCTTCATCACGCCGTTGGCCTCCAGCGTGCCGATGGCGGAGGCCGCACGCGGGCACGTCAGGTAGTACAGCGTCGGGAAGGGCGTGCCGTCGGGGAGCCGGGGTGCGGTCTCCACCACGTCCGGCTGTCCGCAGGGGCAGCGGTGCGCGATGGCGCGCAGCCCGCGCGGCGGGCGGCCGAGCTGCTGCTTGAACGCGTCGATGTCCGCGTCGGTCGGCTCGGTCCGGTCGGTCTGGGGCGGGGGCGTCTGCATGCCTGGAGGAAGTCTCTTCGTTCTCGTGGATGGGTGCTGCGGTGGGGTGCGGGTGCTCACTCGCCCGGGCGGTCGGCCTTGTCGACGCCGTCCCAGACGTTGGAGTACCAGGGCCGGTCGGAGCCGGCCTGGCCGGTCCGGTGCGGCTCCGGGGGCTGGGCGCCGGGGTCGCTCATGATGTAGCCGATCTCCCCCGGGCGCAGGAAGTGCAGGTGCCTGCGCGCCTGCTGCTCCGCGTACGCGTCGTCCTGCCAGCGGGCCTTCTCGTCGCGCAGCCGCTCCAGGCGGTCCCGCGCGGCGGCGGCGGACCGCTGCTGCGCCGCGATCTCCGAGCGCTGGGAGACGTACTGGCGCATCGGATACGCGAGGGCGACGACCAGCGTACAGAGGACGAGCACCAGGAGCGCGGCGCGGCCGGTGAGCCGGCTGCGGCGGACCTGGCGGCGCGACTGCGAGCGGTAGACGTGAGCGGCGGTCCGCTCGCCGAGCTGCTTGAGCCTGGTCGCGGTGGAGAAGGTGGAGAACCGATCCCGGTTCCCGGCCATTGATCCGCCTCCCCTGTGTGCGCACTACGCAATACGTCCCCGCACACGGTACGGGACCGAGTGCGGGGACGTACGGAGGCAGAGCGTGATTAGCCCTTGAAGCGCGGGAAGGCGGAGCGGCCCGCGTACACCGCGGCGTCGTCGAGGATCTCCTCGATGCGCAGCAGCTGGTTGTACTTGGCGACGCGGTCCGAGCGGGCCGGGGCGCCGGTCTTGATCTGGCCGCAGTTCACGGCGACGGCGAGGTCGGCGATGGTGACGTCCTCGGTCTCGCCGGAGCGGTGCGACATCATGCACTTGAAGCCGTTGCGCTGGGCCATCTCGACGGCGTCGAGGGTCTCGGTGAGGGAACCGATCTGGTTCACCTTCACGAGCAGGGCGTTCGCGGAGCCCTCCTCGATGCCGCGGGCCAGGCGCTCCGGGTTGGTGACGAAGAGGTCGTCGCCGACGATCTGGACCTTGGCGCCCAGGCGGTCGGTGATGGTCTTCCAGCCGGCCCAGTCGTCCTCGAACAGCGGGTCCTCGATGGAGACCAGCGGGTACGCGTCGACGAGCTCGGCGTAGTAGTCGGTCATCTCGGCGGCCGAGCGGGACTGGCCCTCGAACTCGTACTTGCCGTCCTTGTAGAACTCGGACGCGGCGACGTCGAGCGCGAGCGCGATGTCCTTGCCCGGGGTGTAGCCGGCCTGCTTGATGGCCTCGATGATGAGGTCGAGCGCGGCGCGGTTGGACTCCAGGTTCGGCGCGAAGCCGCCCTCGTCACCGAGACCGGTGGACAGGCCCTTGGTGTGCAGGACCTTCTTGAGGGTGTGGTAGACCTCGGCACCCCAGCGCAGCGCCTCGGAGAAGGACTCCGCGCCGATCGGGGCGATCATGAACTCCTGGATGTCCACGTTGGAGTCGGCGTGCGACCCACCGTTGAGGATGTTCATCATCGGAACGGGCAGCAGGTGCGCGTTCGGGCCGCCGAGGTAGCGGAAGAGCGGGAGGTCCGAGGCCTCGGACGCGGCGTGCGCGACGGCGAGGGAGACGCCGAGGATGGCGTTGGCGCCGAGCGAGCCCTTGTTGTCGGTGGCGTCCAGGTCGAACATGGCCTGGTCGATCAGGCGCTGCTCGGTGGCGTCGTAGCCGACGAGCTCCGGGCCGATCTGCTCGATGACGGCGAGGACGGCCTTCTCGACACCCTTGCCGAAGTAACGGTTGGGGTCACCGTCACGGAGCTCGATGGCCTCGAAGGCACCGGTGGAGGCGCCGGACGGAACGGCAGCACGGCCGGTGCTGCCGTCGTCGAGGCCCACCTCGACCTCGACCGTGGGGTTGCCTCGGGAGTCCAGGATTTCCCGGGCTACGACGACGTCGATGGACGGCACGAGCATCTCCTTCTGGGATGTGACGCTGGGTGTGCGGTGGCGTCAGGCCGTGGGATGGCCTGGCCGCCTAGAGCCTAACCGGATCCGGGGACTCGACCTGCCGACCGCCCGGGTCCTGGGACGAAAAAGGGACCGAATACCCCTCTTCCGGGACATACGGACCGGGTTCGGGGGCGCGGGGCGCGGCGGCGCACACGCCACCGCCCGGCGCGTGGGGACAAACGCGCCGGGCGGTGGGACGTCGTGCGTGCCGTTCGGGCCTGCGGATCGGGCCCCGGTCGGCTACGGGCGCCTGCGGGCTACGGCCGCAGTGTTCAGCTGAGCTTCAGCTTCTGGCCCGGGTAGATCAGGTCGGCGTCCGAGACGATGTCCTTGTTCAGCTCGAACAGCTTCTCCCAGCCGCCCTGGACGCCGTTGGCGTCGGCGATGGTGCCCAGGGTGTCACCGGACTTGACCTCGTACGAGCCGTTGCCCGTCTTCGGCGCGGCCGGAGCCTCGGCGCGCTCGGAGCGGGTGGTGGGGGCCTCGGCGCGCTTGGTGGTGTCCTTCTTCGGCGCGGCCTTCTGCTCGGTCTTCTTCGAGTCGGCCTTCGGCTTGACGGTCTTCGGGGTCTCGGTGGACCCGCCGCCGGTGTAGGAGGAGTTCGACAGGCCCACGCCGCAGTGCGGCCAGGCGCCCTTGCCCTGACCCTTGAGGACCTTCTCGGCGATGGCTATCTGCTGGGACTTCGAGGCCTGGTTGGCCTGCGCGGCGTACGCCTTGCCGCCGTACGCGGCCCACGTCGAGGACGAGAACTGCAGGCCGCCGTAGTAGCCGTTGCCCGTGTTGATGGCCCAGTTGCCACCGGACTCGCACTGCGCGACCTTGTCCCACTCGGAGGCGGTCGCGGCGGAGGCGGTGCCCGCGGCCATCAGCGGGGCGGCCACGGCCACACCGGCGACACCGGCGAGCGTGACGATGCGGACGGCCTTGGAGCCGCGACGGTGCTTGCCCTTGCCGGAAAGCAGCATGAGGTTTCTCCTCACCGACGCCTACGAGGTGAGCTGTCGGGTTCGAGCTGATGAGTGCCCGGCGCTGCGGACCAGCCGCACCGCTTAACCCCAAGCCGGTGGCGTGACCGTCTCTCAACGGCCGCTCCCGGCGCCTACCTTGGTTCCCCCGCTCCTGCCTTCGGCGCTTGCGCGACGACTGTTCCCCCCGTCCGCCGGCAGGATTCGGCGATGCGGTCGAAGGAGCTCGCGGTGGCGAGCGATTCAGAAGGTAGACAGGTCTCCCCCCGATGTTCAACGAGGGACATCGGGGGGAGACGACCCCTACTTGCGCTCCCCGTGGGGGTGTTTGCGCAGGTGAGGACGGGGTTTGCCGCAGCCGCGGGGCGGGACACGCCAGTTGACCGGAAGAGACGCATGTCTCACTTGCCGATAACCGACATTCCCGCCTTTTCGGGCCGCTCAAGTGCCCTTATTGCACGGTTAGATCCAGATTCTGACCAGGCTTGATCAGATCGGCGTCGCCGCCGATGACCTGCTCATTGGCCTGGTAGAGCTGGTTCCAGCCGCCCTTCACGCCCTTGGCATCCGCGATGGCGGCCAGGCTGTCGCCCGCCCGCACCGTGTACGTGGGCTCCGACGGCGCGTCAGAGGGCGCGGCCGTCTCGGGGGCGGGCTCGCCGCGGTGCTTGCCGCTGCCCTCGGCCGGGAGGGTATCCCCGGCCGCCGGGACCGTCGGGTCCGCGGAAGGCTGACCGGGGGTCGCGGGCGCGCTCGGGTCCGCCGGGACGGCCGGCGTCGTCGGCGCCACCGGAGTCGTGGGCGCGGCCGCGTCGCCGGGGGTCGCCGGGGGCGCGGTCGGGTCGGCCGGGACGACCGGCGCCGAGGGGGCGTCCGGCACGGGCATGACGGGCAGTCCGACGGACGGCGCGTCGGGGATGAGGTACGAGGGGGAGCCGGACGGGCTCGGGACCACCGGCCCGGTCGCCGTCGGCGCCCCGAAGTCGATGGCCGGCCGCTCACCCGCGCGGGAGGGCACGGTGTCGTCCGGGCGGGACGGGGAGGGCGCGATCGTCCCGGAGGTGCCGGGCAGACCGGGGTCCACCGCCGCGGCGGGGCCCTGCCGGTCCAGTCCGGCGGAGGTGGCGCACAGCGGCCACGCCTGCGGCCCCTGCGAGGCGAGCACCCGCTCGGCCACGGCGATCTGCTGGGACCTGCTCGCGAGGTCGGCGCGCTCGGCGAAGTCGAGCCCGCCGGCGTTCTGCCACTGCTCCTGGGTGAACTGGAGCCCGCCGTACGAGCCGTTGCCGAGGTTGGCGCTCCAGGTGCCCCCGCTCTCGCATTCGGCGACCTTGTCCCACGTCGACGTGTCGGCGGCGGAGGCCTGGGTGGCGGCTAGCAGCGGCAGGGCCAGCGCGGAGCCAGTGACACCGGCTGTGACTACCAGCGCGGGGACCTGGCGGGGGCGTCTGTGGCGGCCGTTCCCGGAACGCATGAAGGTGCACCTTTCGCATAACGGCGGGGTAACGGCAGAACCTAGCGGCCTTCGAACGATTGTCACAAGTTCGGTCGGGAACTGACTCGCGGTCAGCTCGCGCTCAAGTGTTTCGAGGTGTGAAGCGGACGGGAAGAGTGCGCAGGCCACGCATGATCAGTCCGCCGCGCCAGCGCAGGTCTTCGGGCGGAACAGCCAGTTCCAGATCGGGCAGACGCGTGAGCAAAGTCGCGAGCGCGGTCTGTCCTTCAAGTCGTGCGAGCGGGGCGCCCACGCAGTAGTGGATTCCGTGCCCGTACCCGAGGTGCTGGTTGTCGGTCCTGGAGAGGTCCAGGGTGTCCGGATCGGCGAACCGCTCGGGGTCCCGGTCGGCGGCCGCGAGGACGACCAGGACCGGATCGCCGACCGCGATCTCCCGGCCGCCGAGGGTCAGCGGCTCGGTGGCGAAACGCCAGGTCGCCAGCTCCACCGGACCGTCGTAGCGCAGCAGTTCCTCGACACCGGTGGCCAGCAGTCCGCTCTCGCCGGCGGCGAGGGAGAGCTGGAGGCGCTCGCGCTGGCCGGGGTTCATGAAGAGGGCGTGGACGCCGTTGCCGATGAGGTTCACGGTCGTCTCGAAGCCGGCGAAGAGCAGGATGAAGGCCATGGCGGTGGCCTCGCCCTCCGTCAGGTGGTCGCCGTGGTCGCTCGCCCGGATCAGGTCGGAGATCAGGTCGTCGCCCAGATCGTCCCTTTTGCGGTGGATGAGCTCGCCGAGGTAGGTGCGCATCTGCTTGACCGACCGGGCGACCCCGCCGCGCGGGCCGCCGCCGTGGCGGATCATCATCCCCGCCCAGTCGCGGAAGTCGTCCTGGTCCTCGCGCGGGACGCCGAGCATCTCGCAGATGGCGTAGATCGGCAGCGGGAAGGCGAACTCGTGGATGAGGTCCGCCTCCCCCTTCCCCGCGAACTGGTCGATCAGGTGGTCGGTGAGCGCCTGCACCCGCGGGGTGAACTCGGCGACCCTGCGCGGCGTGAACGCCTTCGACACCAGCCGCCGCAGCCGGGTGTGGTCCGGCGGGTCGATGTTGAGCAGGTGCGTCATCAGCTCGGCCTTGCGCTCCCCCGGGATCCCGGTCTTGCCCTTGGCGTGCGCGGGCTCCGCGTGGTGCGCCGGATTCTTGCTGAGCCGCTGGTCGGCGAGGGCCTGGCGGGCGTCGGCGTAGCGGGTGACCAGCCAGGCCTCGACCCCGCTGGGGAGCTTGGTGCGGTGCACCGGGGAGTGCTCGCGCAGCCATGCGTAGGCCGGGTACGGGTCGGTCGCGAACTCCCAGTCGAAGAGGGTCGGGCCCTCGGTGGCAGGGGGGTCGGCTGGGGCTGCGGGGGTCTGCTCGTGCACGTGACGACCGTATCCCGGCCTACTCGTCCGGGGAGTCCTCCGGGGTGGGGCCGACTCCCTCGGCCGCCCGGATCGCGTCGCGGTAGGCGCGGGCCGCCGCGCGCAGCGCGGTCTCCGGGTCGACGCCCGCCTCCTCGGCGCGCGCCGCCAGCTCCAGCAGTTCGTACCCGACGCCCTCGCCGCGGGGCAGTTCCACGGCCAGCCCGCCCGCGCGGACGCGGCCCGCGAGCTTGGCCGCGAGCGCGAGACCCGGCTGGCCCACCGGGATGCCGTCGGTGACCGACTCCCGCTGCTTCTCGATCGCCTTGGTGCGCTGCCAGTGCTCGTGCACGTCCTGCGGTGTCTGCGCCTGCGCGTCGCCGAAGACGTGCGGGTGCCGGTGGATGAGCTTCTCCACCAGGGCGCCGGCCACGTCGTCGATGGAGAAGGCGGCGTCCGGGTCCTCGTGCTCCTGGGCGATCCGCGCGTGGAAGACCACCTGGAGCAGGACGTCGCCCAGTTCCTCGCGCAGCTCCTCCCGGCTCCCGTCCTCGATGGCCTCGACGAGCTCGTACGCCTCCTCGATCGCGTACTTGGCCAGGCCCTCGTGGGTCTGCCGCGAGGTCCACGGGCACTCGCGCCGGACCCGGTCCATCACCTGGACCAGGTCGAGCAGGCGGGCGCCCGGCAGGTCGTACGAGCCGGGCAGCAGCTCCAGGGCCGGCATGGAGACCCGGCCCGAGCCGGCCAGCCGGGCCAGCCCGTCGGTGAGCCGCTGGTCGCCCTCGCCGCCGGGGAGCACCACGACGGTGCGCCCGCCCGCGCAGGCCTCGACCAGCGCGTGCGCGTCCGGTGTCTCGTACGCGACCTCGATGCCCGCCTCCCGCAGGTAGGGCAGCTGCGGGTGGCCCGGGTCGGCGCACAGCACGCGGTCCGCGGCGTGCAGGGTCTGCCACGCCGGCCAGGACAGCACGCCGGGGGCGACCCGGTGGCTGGTGGTCAGCAGGACGATACGGCCGGTGGGCTCGGCGGCGGTCGGCTCGGCGGCGGCGGGCTCTGCGGCGGTGGGCTCGGAGTGGTCGGTCACCCTCCGAACCTACCTCCGGCGGCCGGTGTCAGGCTCCGGCGGGGGCCTGCTCGGGACGGGTCCGCTGGGTGACCCAGGGGGTGTCCCCGACGCCCAGCTTGATCTGCTTGGCGTCCCAGGAGCCGTAGCGCGGGTTGATCTCGATGTGCAGCGCCGTGACGGCGGCCCGGGCGGGCTCCTCCAGCTTCCCGTTGCCGTACTTCTCGGACAGCTTGGTCAGCAGCACGCGGTCCCTGAGGAAACGCTCGACCTGGCCGGGGGCCATGGCGCCCTTCTGGAGGAGCAGGGCCTCGAACTGCTCCTGCCCGCCGTTCTCGGTGACGTACGCCGCGCGCTCGTCCTCGATGTCCTTCTCGGTGGCGGTGAGCCCGGCGGTGCGGGCCATCTTGTCGATGATCCGGCTCTGGAGCATCGCGTCGAGCTTCTGCCGCTCCAGGTTGGGGGTGCTCGCGATGAGCTCGGCAGCGCTCTGCCCGGCCCGGTTCTGTGCGGCGCGCACGTCCTTGACCTGCGACTGGAGTGCGGATGTGGTGATCCGTTCGCCGCCGACGACGGCCGCGGTGCCGGGGCGGGCCTCGCCCGAGCAGGCGGAGAGCAGGGGCGCCGCCAGGAGCAGGGCGGTGGAGACGGAGAGCGCAGTGCGACGGTGCAAAGGAGCCTCCAGGGCCGGGAGATTGTGCGTCGGTGCACAAGGGCCGTGCGGTGATCGATGGTATGAGGTCACGGTGATCCGAGCCACTACTTCGCCCAACGATTCCCGGGGTGTTGGGGTGCGCCCCGCGGACGGCCCTGCCTCCCGCGTCGGCAGGCCGCGTCAGCGCACCTGACCGAGCCAGTGCAGGGTCCGGCGTATCTCGGCGGGGAAGGGGTGCGCGGGGCCGTGCAGGCGTTCCGCGTCGAACAGCAGCCGGGCCAGGGTGTCGTGGGCCGCCTGGCGGTCGCCGAGGGAGAGCTGCAGGTGCGCGATCCGGCGGCGGACCTCCAGGGGCAGGCCCGGGTCCGGGTTGGCGTAGTGGTTCTCGAAGAGCGGGAGCAGCGAGCGGTACTCCGCCAGCGCGGCGGCCGGTTCGCCCAGCTGCTCCAGGCACTGGGCCGCGTCGTAGCGCAGCCGCAGCGCCTGGGCGTCGCCGGCCGGGAACTCCTCCGCGAGGCGGCGCAGTTCCGGCAGGGCGCGGCGGTACTGCCCGTCGTCCATGAGCGTGGCCGCGTACTGCTTGCGCAGGGAGCGGACCACCGGGGAGTGCTCCCCGTGCTCGGCGGCCGCCGCCGGGAGGATGCCGCCGAGGATGTCCACGGCCTGGGTGAGCCGGCCCTCGTCCAGGAGCTTGCGGGCCTCGTCGACCGCGCCGGGCACGTCCGGCTTCGGCGGCGTGGGTACGGGCGTCGGCGTCGGCGTCGGTGTGGGCACGAGCGTCGGCGGGACGCTGGGCCGGGGCGGTACGACCGCGGCCCGGTCCGGCCAGGGCGCCTGGGGGCGCAGGAACGGCCGGGTCGGGTCGAGCGCGCCGACCGGGACCGCGCCGCCGCGGGCGGGCAGCAGCGGGGCGAGGGCCTCGTACACCTCCTGCGCGGAGGCGGGCCGGTCCTGCGGGTCCTTGGCGAGCAGGCGCAGCAGGAGCGCCTCCAGCTGCTGCGGGATCTCCGGGCGCAGCGGCCGGACCGGGAGCGGGGGCTCGTACAGGTGGCGGTGCAGCACGCCCAGCGCGGTGGAACCGGCGAAGGGGACGTTCCCGCTGAGGAGTTCGTAGAGCACCACGCCGAGGGCGTACAGGTCGGTGTACGGGCCCACCGCGCCGCCCATGGCCTGCTCGGGTGCCATGTACGCAGGGCTGCCGATGGGCGAGCCGGTGCTGGTGAGGCGGGTGGTGTCCGTGTCCATCACCGAGGCCACGCCGAGGTCCAGGACCAGGACGGTCCCGTCCGGGCGGACCATCACGTTGCGCGGCTTCAGGTCGCGGTGGACGATCGGCACCGCGTGCACGGCCGACAGGACCGAGCACAGCTGCGCCGCGACGGCGACCGCCCAGGGCCAGGGGTAGGGGCCGTGCGCGGCGAGGTGGTCGGCGAGGTCGGAGCCCTCGACGTATCCCATGACGAGGAAGAGCTCGTCGCCGTCGCTGCCCGCGTCGTGCACGGTGACCAGGCCGGGATGGTCGACCTGCGCCGTGACCCGGCACTCGCGCACGAAGCGGCGGCGCAGCTCCTCGGCGACCGTGCCGGGGCCGGCCACCTTGTCGGGGCGCAGCAGCTTGACGGCGACCCGCCGGTCCAGGCGCCGGTCGTAGGCCGTCCAGACCTGGCCCATGCCGCCCTGGCCCAGGATGGTGGCGAGCTGGTAGCGGTCGCCGATGAGCCGGTCGGTCACTGGTGGGGGTCCTGGATCGCGGTGCGGTTCGGGTCCTGGCCGGGGCCGCCGGGCGGCGGGGTCTGCTTGCGCAGCAGTTCGCTGAGCTCGTCGAGCTCGGCGCGCACCTGCCCGATGCGCGGGGCCGGCGCGGTCTGCGGCGGCACCTGCGGCGGGGCGGGGGCCGGGACCGGTGTCGGGGTGGTCGCCTGGGTCGTCGCCTGGGCGGGCGGGTACCCGTAGGCGGGCGCGGGCGGGACGTAGGGGGCGGGCTGTACGGGGTACCAGGGCGCGGCCGCGGCGGCGCGGGCCTCGTGGTGGCGGATGTCGGCGACGAGGAAGTACACGCAGACCGCGAAGCCGGTGATGAGCGTGCCGAAGCCGCCGACATCGCTCTGCCAGCCGGTGACTTCGGCCGTCGGGTCGAGGCCGAACAGCACGAACCAGAAGACGGAGAGGAAGCAGCTGAGGCCCATCAGCACCCAGTCGCGGGGCCTGCGGGTGACCAGCGCGAGCCGCAGCATGGAGCCCCAGGCGAGGAAGCCGCAGCTCAGGATGGGCAGCAGCGTGAACAGCACGCGCAGTACCACCACGCCCCCGGAGGTGGGCCGGGGACCGTGCTGCGGCGGGAGGCCGGGGCCGTGCATCGCTGCTCCTGACAGGCCGTGCGGAAGAGGTTTTCGGGTCTGAGGGTATACAGCGTTTCCGGCCGTGGGTGAGGGGATGGGCGCAACCGTTGCAGGGTCGCAGCACGGCCGTTCGGCCGGGGGGCGGCCTGGCGCCCGACAGGCCGTCGCGGGTGGCCGGATCTTGCGGGACCGGCGCCCGGCGCAGAAGCCGGAGGAGTCCCGCCCGAGTTAAGCGGACCCTCACCTTCCGCTTCATCGGCCGTCCCCTTACCCTTCCCAGCGCCCCCCTTTCCGCTCGCCTCCTCTTCCTGCCCGAAAGAGTCCCCATGCGCACCCTTCGCCGCCTGACCGCCACCACCGCCCTCGCCTGCGCCGCCGGGCTCGGGCTCGCCGGATGCGCCGCATCCGGCCCGTTCCCCGACCTGAGCGGCTCCCAGGTGGCCGACAAGTCCGTGACCGCGCTGCGCGGCGCGTCCTCCCTCACCGTCAGCGGCAAGGTCTGGGACGAGGGCAAGGCCATCCAGCTGAACATGGCGGTCAGCAAGTCCGGCGACTGCAAGGGCACGATCTCCAGCGACGAGGGCTCCTTCGAGCTCATCCGCAACGCCGAGTTCGTGTTCGTCAAGGCCGACGAGCCCTTCTACCGCTCCCAGCTGAAGGACCTGCCCAAGGACCAGGCGGACGCGGCGGTCAAGCAGCTGGCCGGCCACTGGCTGAAGTCCAAGGGCGACGACGAGGACTCCAAGGAGCTCTCCGCCCTGTGCGACCTGGACGAGCTGCTCAAGGAGTTCGACGAGAGCAAGGGCGCCAAGAAGGACGGCGTCACCACCGTCAACGGCCAGGAGGCCCTCACCCTGACCACGAAGACCGCCGACGGCACCGAGACCCTGCTGGTGGCCACCCACGGCGAGCCGTACCTGCTCAAGGCGTCCAACACCGGCCAGGAGCCCGGGGACATCACCTTCAGCGGCTTCGACCAGCCGGTGAAGGCGGACGCCCCGACCGGCCCGGACGTCATCGACGCGGACCAGCTGCGCTGATCCGGGAGGCCGGGTGCCCGCGCGGGCGCCCGGCCTCCACGGTCGTCAGGTCCCCAGGATCGTCAGGACCCCAGGATCGTGGTGAGGAACTCCCCGGTCCAGGCCAGCAGTTCGCGGCCCACCACCGGCTTCCCGCCGATCTTGCCCGCCTTCGGGCGCGGGATCAGCACCTGCCCGGTGGCGGGCTTCAGGACCGCTCCCGGGTAGAGCCGCTTGAGCCGCAGCTCCTGCGACTCGCGCAACTCCACCGGCCCGAAGCGGACGTTGTTGCCCTGGAGGGTGATGTCACCCACCCCGCAGGCACGCGCGAGCATCCGCAGGCCGGCGACCAGCAGCAGGTTCTCCACCGGCTCCGGCAGCTTGCCGTAGCGGTCGGTGAGTTCCTCCCGCACGGCCTTGATGTCGGCCTCGGAGTTGGCGGAGGCGATGGACCGGTACGCCTGGAGGCGCAGCCGCTCGCCCGGCGCGTAGTCGTGCGGGACGTGCGCGTCGACCGGCAGCTCGATCTTCACCTCCAGCGGCGGCTCCTCCTCCACGCCGCCCTCCACGGCGGCCCGGTAATCGGCCACGGCCTCGCCGACCATGCGGATGTAGAGGTCGAAGCCGACGCCCGCGATGTGGCCGGACTGCTCGCCGCCGAGCAGGTTGCCCGCGCCGCGGATCTCCAGGTCCTTCATCGCCACGTACATGCCGGCGCCCATCTCGGTGTGCTGGGCGATCGTGGCGAGCCGCTCGTGCGCGGTCTCGGTGAGCGGCTTCTCCGGCGGGTAGAGGAAGTACGCGTACCCGCGCTCGCGGCCTCGTCCGACGCGGCCCCGCAGCTGGTGCAGCTGCGACAGGCCGAAGTTGTCGCCGCGTTCGACGATCAGGGTGTTGGCGTTGGAGATGTCGATGCCCGACTCGACGATCGTCGTCGACACGAGCACGTCGAACTTCTTCTCCCAGAAGTCGACGACGACCTGCTCCAGGGCCTGCTCGGACATCTGGCCGTGCGCCGTCGCGATCCGCGCCTCGGGCACGATCTCGCGCAGCTTGGCGGCCGCCCGGTCGATGGACTCGACCCGGTTGTGGATGTAGAAGCACTGGCCCTCGCGCAGCAGTTCACGGCGGATGGCCGCGCCGATCTGCTTCTCCTCGTACGGGCCGACGAAGGTCAGGACCGGGTGGCGCTCCTCCGGCGGGGTGGTGATCGTCGACATCTCGCGGATGCCGGTCACCGCCATCTCCAGGGTGCGCGGGATCGGCGTCGCGGACATGGTCAGCACGTCGACGTTGGCGCGCAGCTTCTTCAGCTGCTCCTTGTGCTCGACGCCGAACCGCTGCTCCTCGTCGACGATGACCAGGCCCAGGTCCTTGAAGCGGGTCTCCTGCGAGAACAGCCGGTGGGTGCCGATGACCACGTCCACCGAGCCCTCCCTCAGGCCCTCCAGGGTGGCCTTGGACTCGGTGTCGCTCTGGAAGCGCGACAGCGCCTTCACGTTGACCGGGAACTGGCTGTAGCGCTCGGAGAAGGTCCCGAAGTGCTGCTGCACGAGGAGGGTCGTGGGCACGAGGACGGCGACCTGCTTGCCGTCCTGCACCGCCTTGAAGGCGGCGCGCACGGCGATCTCCGTCTTGCCGTAGCCGACGTCGCCGCAGATCAGCCGGTCCATCGGAACCGACTTCTCCATGTCCTCCTTGACCTCGGCGATCGTGGTGAGCTGGTCGGGCGTCTCCGCGTACGGGAAGGCGTCCTCCAGTTCGCGCTGCCAGGGCGTGTCGGGGCCGAAGGTGTGGCCGGGGGCGGCCATGCGCGCGCTGTAGAGCTTGATGAGGTCGGCTGCGATCTCCTTGACCGCCTTCTTGGCGCGCGCCTTGGTCTTCGTCCAGTCGGCGCCGCCGAGCCGGTGCAGGGTCGGGGCCTCGCCGCCGACGTACTTGGTGACCTGCTCCAGCTGGTCGGTGGGGATGTAGAGCCGGTCGCCGGGCTGCCCGCGCTTGGCCGGCGCGTACTCGACGAGGAGGTACTCGCGGGTGGCGCCCTGCACCGTCCGCTGGACCATCTCGACGTAGCGGCCCACGCCGTGCTGCTCGTGGACGATGTAGTCCCCGGCCTCCAGGGTCAGCGGGTCGATCGTCTTGCGGCGCCGGGTCGGCATCCGGCCGAGGTCCTTGGTGGCGGTGCGCTGCCCGGTCAGGTCGGTCTCGGTCAGTACGGCGATCTTCAGCGCCGGGTCGACGAAGCCGTTGTCGAGGGAGCCGCAGGCGACGTGGACCAGGCTCGGCTCCAGGACGCCGAGCTCCGGCTCCAGCCGGGCCGCGATGCCCTCGCCGCCGAGCACCTCGACGGTGCGGGCGGCCGGGCCGTGGCCCTCGGTGAGGTAGACGGTGCGCCAGCCGTCGGCGATCCAGCCCTTGGTGTCGGCCAGGGCGCGGGCGGTGTCGCCGCGGTAGGCCTCGGGGGCGTGCATGCCGAGCTTCAGGGTGTCCCCGCCCGTCTCCTCGTCGGCGGCGAAGGGGGAGACCGACCACCACATCATGTCCAGCTCGCGGGCCCGGTCGCGGACGTCCGCGATCCCGCGCAGCGAGGCCGCGCCGACGTCGATGGGGGCCTGGCCGCCGCCCGCGGTGGCCGCCCAGGAGGCCATGAGGAACTCCTGGGAGGTGGCGACGAGGTCGGCGGCCCGGGTCCGTACCCGCTCCGGGTCGCAGACGACGGCCATCGCCCCGGCCGGCAGGACGTCGATCAGCAGCTCCATGTCGTCGACCAGGACCGGGGCGAGGGACTCCATGCCCTCTACGGCGATCCCCTCGGCGATCTTGTTCAGCAGCTCGCCGAGCTCCGGGTGCGCCTCGGCGAGGGCCGCGGCCCGCTCCCGTACCTCCTCGGTCAGCAGCAGCTCCCGGCAGGGCGGGGCCCACAGCCCGTGCTCGGCCACTTCCAGCGAGCGCTGGTCGGCGACCTTGAAGTAGCGGATCTCCTCGACCTCGTCGCCCCAGAACTCGATGCGCAGCGGGTGTTCCTCGGTGGGCGGGAACACGTCGAGGATGCCGCCGCGCACGGCGAACTCGCCGCGCTTCTCGACGAGCTCGACGCGCGCGTACGCCGCTGCGGCCAGGGCCTCGGTGATCTCCCCGAGGTCGGCGCTGCCGCCCTGGCGCAGGCTGACCGGGGCGAGCTCCCCGAGCCCCTTGACCTGCGGCTGGAGCACGGACCGGATGGGCGCGACGATCACGCTCACCGGGCCCGCCGCCGGGTCGTCCTTGCTGGGGTGCACGAGCCGGCGCAGGACGGCGAGGCGACGGCCCATCGTGTCGCTGCGCGGGCTGAGCCGTTCGTGCGGCAGCGTCTCCCAGGAGGGGTAGTCCACCACCTCGTCCGGCGGCAGCAGGGAGCGCAGTGCCGCGGCCAGGTCCTCGGCCTCGCGCCCGGTGGCGGTGACCGCGAGCACGGTCCGCCCGGTCTGCCGGGCCAGCGCGGCGACGGCGAAGGGCCGCGCGGCGGCGGGGCCGACCAGGTCCACGTGCATGCGGTTGCCTTCTCCGGCCGCGGTGACCGCCTCGGCGAGGGCGGGGTCCCGGGTGACGGCGTCGAGCAGTCCGTGCAGGCTCATGAAGGGGGGCTTTCCATCCGGTAGGGGCAACGCGAAGGACCCGACACGTCGTACGGGCCGGGGTTTCCCACCCTACGCCCGCCCGTCTCCCGACCGCCTCCCCTTACACAGACGCTGCGCGCCGCCCCACGGGGGAGTGACACCACCGGGCCGGGCCAGTCGCCGCGGGCCGCGTTCCTCCCGCTTTACGATGTTCGGGTCAGGAGCGGCTGAACCGGCCGCGCCGCTTCCACAGGCGTTCACCCCAGCCGGCCCGAGGAGCACGAGTCCGTGACGAGCGATGCGACGGCCCGTGCGGCGCAGGTGACACCGGCTCCCGCGAAGCCGGGGACGGGGCCGGCGCCGGGGCCGGGGCCGGGGCCCGGGTCGCGGCCAGGCCGGTGGGCCGGGCCGTGGGTGGTGGCCGCCGGGCTGTTCCTGGTGTACCTCGCCCTGTCCGTCACTCGCTTCCGGCGGATGGACTGGGCCTCCTGGGACCTGGGGATCTTCGAGCAGGCGATCCGCGCCTACGCCCACCTGCGGGAGCCCGTCGCCGATCTGAAGGGGCCCGGGGCCAACATCCTCGGGGACCACTTCAGCCCGGTCATCGCGCTCGCCGCCCCCGTCTACCGGGTCTTCCCCGGCCCCGTCACCCTACTGGTCGTCCAGGCGGCGCTGTTCGCGCTGTCCGCCGTCCCGGTCACCCGGGCGGCCGGGCGGCTCCTCGGGCGGGCCCGCGGCCTCGCCGTCGGCGTCGCGTACGGGCTGTCCTGGGGCATCCAGCGGGCCGTGGAGTTCGACTTCCACGAGATCGCCTTCGCCATGCCGCTGCTGGCCTTCTCCCTGGAGGCCGTGCTCGCCCGGCGCTGGCGGGCCGCCCTGCTGTGGGGGCTGCCGCTGGTCCTCGTCAAGGAGGACCTCGGCTTCACGCTGGCCGCCCTGGCCGTGGTGGTGGCCTGGCGGGCCCGCACCACCGACCGGCGGGCCGCCTGGACCGCGCTCGCCACCGCCGGCGCGGCCGCCGTCTTCGCCGTACTGGTCTTCACCGTCCTCATACCGGCCTTCGCCCCGGCGGGCTACGGCTACTGGGACAAGATCGACGGCGCCGGTCCGTTCGCGGGCACCGGCACCAAGCTCGCCACCCTGGGCTGGGTGCTCATCCCCACCTCCGGGCTGCTCGCCCTGCGCTCGCCGCTGCTGCTGGTCGCCGCCCCCACCCTCGGCTGGCGGTTCCTCTCCGGGGACGACCACTACTGGTCCACCGACTGGCACTACAGCGCCGTCCTCATGCCGGTGGTGGCCCTCGCCCTCGTCGACGCCGTCGACACCGTCCGGCGCGGCGAGCGGCCGTGGCTGCGCGCGTACGCCCTCCAGCTGCCCACGGCCGTGCTCGCCTCCGCCCTCGCCCTCAGCGCGACCAGCATGCCCAGCGCCAAGCTCGCGCAGGGCAGTACGTACGAGAAGCCCGCGCGGGTCACGGCCATCGAGCGGCTCCTCGACCGGATCCCGGACGGGGCCACCGTGGAGGCGGACACCACCTCGCTGACCCGGCTGACCTCGCGCTGCCGCGTGCTGTGGATCGGGGGCAGCAAGGGCGTGGTCCCCGACTGGATCACCCTGGACAACTCCTCGCGGTGGGCCGGCGAGGACCCGACGGACTACGCCCACCAGCTGCACCCCGGACAGCGGTACACCCTGGTGGGCGAGGCCGCCGGAGTCGTCCTGATGCGGCGGGACGGAGCAGCGGGAGAGAGCGGCGGGACGCCGTAGCCCGTAGGGAGCAAACGGCGGCGCCGGCCCGTGACCCAAGGTCCCGGACCGGCGCCCTCCCCCGAACGACCGCGGCGCGTCTACTCGCTCGCGATCGCGTTCAGTACGTTCATCCGCCCTGCCCGGAAGGCCGGGACCAGCGCGGCGAACAGGCCCACGAAGGCCGAGGCGGCGAACACCCCGAGGATCGTCGGCCACGGGATCTCCAGCACCTTCAGGCCCTGGAGCGCGAGCAGCTGCTGCGCGGTGGCACCCCAGCCCATGCCCAGCCCGAGGCCGAGCAGGGCGCCGAAGAGGGCGATGACCACCGACTCCAGGCGGATCATGCGGCGCAGCTGGCGGCGGGAGAGGCCGATGGCGCGCATCAGGCCGATCTCGCGGGTCCGCTCGACCACCGACAGGGCGAGGGTGTTCACGACGCCCAGGACCGCGACGATGATGGCGAGGCCGAGGAGCCCGTAGACCATGTTCAGCATCTGGCCGACCTGGTCCTTGAGGGTCTTCTTGTAGTCGGCCCGGTTGCGCACGTCGTACTGCGGGTACTCCGCCAGCGACGCCTTGACCGCCTTGTACGCGGCCTCTTGCGACTCCCCGTCCTTCGCGCTGGCCAGCAGCATGAAGGGCAGCGGCAACCGGTCGGCCGGCAGGTTCGCCCGGGCGACCTCGGTGCTGACGAACTTCATGCCCTTGTCGAGGTTGCCCTCGTCGCTGGTGATCGCGGCGACCTTGAGCTTGACGGTCTTGCCTTCGGTGAAGGCGACGGTCATCTCGTCACCGAGCTTGATGCCGTGCTTGGTGGCGTACTGCGAGCCGACCGACATGGAGTCCTTGCCGTACGCCGCCGCGTGCTCGCCGGCGACCATCTTGCGGCGGACGTCCTTGGCGTACGTGGCCTCGGTGGCGCCGAGTTCGTCGGTCTCCGTGGAGCCGTCGGGGGCAGTGATCTTCGCCTCCACCTGCCGGTAGGAGGTGACGTGGTCCAGGCCCGGGACGGCCCGCAGCGCCTGCTCGGCCTGCGGCATGACCGGCTGCGCGGTCTGGGCGCCGACGATGAAGTCCGCGCCGACCGACTGGTCGAGCTCCTCGGTGGCGGAGGCCACCATCGAGGACCCGACGACCGACAGGCAGGCGACCAGCGCGAGGCCGATCATCAGGGCGGCAGCGGTGGCGCCGGTGCGCCGCGGGTTGCGCAGGGCGTTGCGCTCGGCGAGGCGGCCCACCGAACCGAAGGGCCGCAGCACCAGGCCGGAGAGCACCCGCACCACGCCCGCGGCGAGCAGCGGGCCGATCACGATGAAGCCGATGAGCGTGAAGACGATGCCCAGGCCCAGCCACAGCGATCCGGGCGCGGCCTTGTCGGCGGCGGCGGCCAGGTAGAGCCCGGCGCCGCCGATGGCGGTGAGGACCAGGCCGAGGACGGCGCGGATCACGCCGGCCTTCTTGTCGCCGGGGGTGCCGGACTCGCGCAGGGCGGCCATCGGGGAGACCTTGCCGGCCCGGCGGGCCGGGACGAAGGCGGCGACGACGGTGACGACGACGCCGAGGACGACGCCGACGACCGGGGTGGTCCAGGCGATGGTCAGGTCGTCGGTGGACAGGTGCATGCCGAGCTGGCCCATGAGCTTCATCAGGCCGACGGCCAGGCCCACGCCCGCGCCGACGCCCAGGGCCGAGCCGACGACGCCGAGGAGGAAGGCCTCGACGACCACGGACTTCAGGACCTGTCCGCTGTCCGCGCCGATGGCGCGCATCAGGCCGATCTCACGGGTGCGCTGGGCGACCAGCATCGAGAACGTGTTGAAGATCAGGAAGATGCCGACGAGGAAGGCGATCCCGGCGAAGCCGAGCATCACGTACTTCATGACGTTGAGGAAGGAGCCGACCTCCTTGCGGTTGGCGTCCGCGGCTTCCTTGGCGGTCTGGAGCTTGTACGTGTCCGCGCCGACGGCGGTCGCGATGTTCTGCTTGAGCTGCTCGTCGCTCACCCCGTCCTTGGCGGTGACGTTGATGTGCGTGAAGGAGCCGGGGGAGCCGAGCAGCGCCTGCTGGGCGGTGGCGGTGTCGAAGTAGACGATGGCCGCACCCGGGTTGGTCACGGTGAAGGCGGTGATGCCGGTGATCTTGGCGCGGATGTCGCCGGTGACGGCGATCGTGCGCAGCTCGTCACCGATCTTCAGCTGGTGCTTGTCCGCGGTGTCCTTGTCGACCATCACCTCGGTGGGACCGCGCGGCGCGTGGCCCTCGGTGATCTTCATCGACTTGAGCTCGTTGTCGTTCCAGTTGCCCGCGATGGTCGGGGCACCGGTGGTCGAGCCCATGTTCTCGTTCTTGGAGTTGACGACCGTGACGGACAGCGAGATGACGGCGCCCTCGGCGCCCTTGACGCCCTCGGCCTTCTTCACCTGCTCGACGGCCGAGCCGGCCAGCATCTCGGGCTTGCCGCGCTCCGGGTTCTCCTCCGCGTCCTTCGCCGCCTTGGGGCTGACGGTCACATCGGCGCTGGTGACGCCGAACAGCTTCTCGAAGGTGGCGTTCATGGTGTCGGTGAACACCAGCGTGCCGCAGACGAAGGCGACGGAGAGCAGGACGGCGACGGCGGAGAGCGCCATGCGTCCCTTGTGCGCGACGAAGTTGCGCCGCGAGGTCTTCAGGACCATGTTGCTCATGACGTCCGCCCGCGCGCGTCGAAGTCCTTCATGCGGTCGAGGACCTGCTCGGCGGAGGGTCCGTACATCTCGTCGACGATGCGGCCGTCGGCGAGGAAGATGACGCGGTCCGCGTAGGAGGCGGCGACCGGGTCGTGGGTGACCATGACGATGGTCTGGCCGAGCTCGTCCACCGAGCGGCGCAGGAAGCCCAGTACCTCCGCGCCCGCCCGGGAGTCCAGGTTTCCGGTCGGCTCGTCGCCGAAGATGATCTGCGGGCGGGCGGCGAGGGCGCGGGCGACCGCCACGCGCTGCTGCTGGCCGCCGGAGAGCTCGGTCGGGCGGTGCTTGAGGCGGCCGGCGAGGCCGACGGTCTCGACGACCCGGTTGAGCCACTCCGCGTCGGGCTTGCGGCCCGCGATGTCCATGGGGAGCGTGATGTTCTCCAGCGCGTTCAGCGTGGGCAGCAGGTTGAAGGCCTGGAAGATGAAGCCGATCCGGTCGCGGCGCAGCTGGGTGAGCTTCTTGTCCTTCAGCCCGGTGATCTCGGTGTCGTCCAGGTGGATGTGGCCGCTGGTCACCGTGTCGAGGCCGGCGAGGCAGTGCATCAGCGTGGACTTGCCGGAGCCGGAGGGGCCCATGATCGCGGTGAACTGGCCGCGCATGATGTCCACGTCCACGTCGTCGAGGGCGACGACGCGCGTCTCACCCGAGCCGTAGGCCTTGACGAGCTTCCGCGCCCGGGCCGCGACGGCTGCATGCCCTCCAGTACCCCCGTGCCTGGTTTCGGTCATAGCCGTTGTCACGGTGTTTCCCCTCGTTCGGTTGCGTGCGATTGCCCGCGGCGTCTCAGCGAAAGTCTCCGGCGGGAGGGGGGTCCGGCGCGCTGGTGCCCATCGCCGTATCCGTCCGGGGGTTATCCCCACCCCCGAGCTCCCCCCGCTCATATGAACCAGTTAAAGACGTACCGGCTCCGTCCTCATCCTCCGCCGGGAGGAACAGCCCCTGGCCCCTTGTGTGGAGGGACCCCTAGGGGTTCTCCACCCTTCGGGTGACGAGACCTGGGGGATACCGCGGGATGCGGCAGTGGTGAGAAGGTGTTCCCCGCGGTTAGGTGCAGGGGGAAGGAATCTCGGTGGGCTCAGGGGCGAATACGGAGGGCACCCCGGACGGCATACCCACCGGGGCCCGGGTCCCGCCCGGCGGCAAGGCTGCGGTGCCGCCCGGAGCCCAGGCCCCGGTCACCCCGGGCCGCGCCGTCGTCGCCTCGCTCATGCTCGCCATGGCGCTCGTCGCCCTCGACGGCACCATCGTCGCCACCGCCGTCCCGCAGATCGTCGGCGACCTCGGCGGCTTCTCCGTCTTCTCCTGGCTCTTCTCCGGCTACCTGCTGGCCGTCACCGTCACCCTGCCCGTCTACGGCAAGCTGTGCGACACCTTCGGCCGCAAGCCCGTCCTGCTCTTCGGCATGGGCCTGTTCCTCGTCGGCTCGGTGCTGTGCGCGCTCGCGTGGAACATGGCCGCCCTCATCGCCTTCCGGATCGTCCAGGGCCTGGGCGGCGGAGCCCTCCAGGGCACGGTCCAGACCCTGGCCGCCGACCTGTACCCCCTCAAGGAACGGCCCAGGATCCAGGCACGGATGTCGACCGTCTGGGCCGTCTCGGCCGTCGCCGGCCCCGCGCTCGGCGGGCTGCTCGCCTCGTACGCGCACTGGCGGTGGATCTTCCTGCTCAACCTGCCGCTGGCCGCCCTCGCCCTGTGGATGACCGCCCGCCACCTGACCGAGCCCGTACGGTCCCCCGGCCGCCGCGGCCCGGTCGACTGGGCGGGGGCGCTGGGCACCTTCGCCTGCGGCGGACTGCTGCTGTTCGCCCTTGTCCAGGGCGGGGTGGCCTGGCCCTGGCTCTCCGCGCCCTCGCTGGGGCTACTGGGCGCCAGCGCGGCGCTGGCCGCGGTCGTGGTCCGGGTGGAACGCCGTGCCGAGGAGCCGATCCTGCCCGGCTGGGTGTGGCGCCGGCGCACCATCGCCGCCGTCAACCTGGCCATGGGGGCGCTCGGCCTGCTGATGGTCGCCCCCGTGGTGTTCATGCCGACCTACGCCCAGTCCGTGCTCGGCCTCGGGCCCGTCGGCGCCGGGCTGGTCATGTCCGTGATGACCCTGAGCTGGCCCGTCTCCGCCGCGCTCAGCCAGCACGTCTACCGGCGCATCGGCTTCCGGGACACCGCGGTCGTCGGGATCGCGCTGGCCGCGGTGATCCTCTTCTCGTTCACGCTGCTCCCCTACCCGGCCCGGCCGTGGCAGCCCGCACTGATCATGCTGCTGCTGGGCGGCGCCCTCGGGCTCTTCCAGCTCCCGCTGATCGTCGGCGTGCAGTCCACCGTGGGCTGGGCCGAGCGGGGCACCACCACGGCCTCGGTGCTGTTCTGCCGCCAGGTCGGCCAGAGCGTGGGCGCGGCCCTGCTCGCGGCCGTGGCCAACGCGACCCTCGCGGCCCGGCTGGCGGGCGCCCCCGTACCCGGGCTCCCCGGCCACCTGGACGACGTGTCGAAGGCGCTGGACCGGCCGGAGCTGCTCCCCCGGGCCGCCGCCGACCACCTGCGCGAGGCCGTCGCCGCCGCCGTGGACCACATCTTCCTCGGCGCGACCGCCGCCGCCCTCGCCGCGCTGCTGATCCTGCTGCTGGTGGCCCCGCGGCGGTTCCCGGTCCTGCCCGAACTGCGGGACGAGTAACAGGCCCGGCACAGTCAACGGACCCACCGCCCACCCGACTTGTCATGGCCCGGGCCAGTGGGTGACCCTCGTCCCAGGACCGTTTCCGGGGGGACGACGACATGGCATCCGCACTGTTCGCGCTGGCGTTACTGGCCGCGCTGGCCGGCCCGATCTGCCGGCGGCTGTACACCAGGCCGGGCTTCATCACCGGCCGTGACGGCCGGCTCTCCACCTCGACGGCGCTGGCCCTCGCCTGGACGGTGATCCTGGTCTGGCTGCTGCTCGCCATCCTCGGCTACGGGCTCACCGCGGGCGGCGGCGTCCGCTACTTCCAGGGCGCCGACGGCCCGCTGTCCACCCTGACGACGGTGTACCTGCCGCTGCTCGGAGGCCCGTACGTGGCCCTGATCGCGGCCAAGACGGTCGTCGGCATGCGCGTGGAGAAGGGCAGCATGGCCAAGCCGGCCCCGAAACCGACGCGGTCGGGGCGCCGACCGCTGCGGGAACTGGTCGCGAACGACAGCGGGCGGACCGACCTGGTCGACCTCCAGTACGTCGCCTTCAGCGCGGTCACGATGCTGTACGTGGTGCTGTTCTTCCTCTCGGACCCGGGCGGCGGCCTCCCGCGGCTGCCCGCCGAGATCTGGGCCCTGACGGGCGCCCCGGCGGGCGCGTACCTGCTGAACAAGATGGCCGTCCGGCCGAACCCGCTGATCACGAACGTCTCCGTCGACGACGGCGTGCTGACCGTCGAGGGCGGCGGCTTCGCCCCGGACCCGGCCGGACCCCCGGCCCTCGCCCAGCCGCAGGTCACCGTGGACGGCGCCACCGCCGCAGCCTCCTACGACCCCGCGACGGGCACCCTGCGGGCCCCCCTCCCGGCGGGCACCAAGGCCCCCTTCACGGTGACGGTCACGGCCCGCGGCCTGCGCAGCGACCCGTACCCCTACGCCTCCCCGGCAACGCCCCCGCTCACCCTGCCCGCACAGCGGGGGACGGTCGGCTAGCACCGTGCGTCAGGCGTGCTCTTCCTTGTGGCGGGCGTAGTAGCGCGCCACCCGGGCCCGGTTGCCGCAGGCCGATGCCACGCACCAGCGGCGGCGCGGGTGCGCCGGGAGGAAGAGCAGGACGCAGTCCTGCGCCTCGCAGGCACGGACCGACGTCACGCGGGGGTCCGTCAGGAGCTCCGCGACCGCCTCGGCCAGTTCGGCCGCGAGCCGCTCGGCGGGGGCCGCATCCCGGCACGGGACAGCGGTGAGCCCTGCCTCGACAGTCCAGGCCAGTTCGCGGTGGGCCGGCGCCGCGGCCAGGGCCGCGTTGAGCGCGCGCAGCGCGTCCGGCGGCGGCCGCTCCCCCACCCGTACGGCGTCGAGCGCCGCGCGCGCGGCCTCCCGTACGGCCCGCACGGCGGCGACCTCGGCCGCGCCCACGGCCTCGACCGGGGTGAGCCGTCCGGCCTGCTCGGCCAGCCAGTCCGCGAGACCCGCCGGCTCGGCGACGAGGTCACCCGCGGCGGTGCGGGTGTTGAGGAGGTCCAGGGCGAGGGGTTCCCCGGTGAGCGGGAAGGTCACTGTCACGCCACTAATGCTACGTCACCCCCTTGACCCATTAGCCACCATGAGGGAAGACTAATGGAAACAAAGCCACAGGAGGCATGTGATGACCGCTGTCCGGCACCAGCACCGCACCGTCGACGTCGACGGCGTCCGCGTCGCCTACCGCGAGAGCGGCCCCGCCGACGGACCCGTCCTGCTCCTCCTGCACGGCTTCCCCACCGCCTCGCACCAATTCGCCCGGCTGATGGACACCCTCGGCGACACCCCGTACCGCCTCATCGCCCCCGACTACCCCGGCTTCGGCCGCACCGAGGCCCCGGCCGGGTTCACGTACACCTTCGACCGGCTCGCGGACATCGTGGAGGGCTTCACCGAGGCCCTCGGGCTGGACCGCTTCGCCCTGTACGTCTTCGACTTCGGCGCCCCGGTCGGCCTGCGCCTCGCGACGCGGCACCCGGAGCGGGTGACCGGCCTGATCGTCCAGAACGGCAACGCGTACGAGGAAGGCCTGTCGGAGGCCGCCCGCGAGTTCACCGGGCTGCGGCGCGAGGTGCCGGGCCACGAGGAGCGGATCCGGGGCCTGTTCACGGTGGAGGGCACCCGCTTCCAGTACGAGACCGGGGTCGCGGAGCCCTCGCTGATCTCCCCGGACAACTGGACCCTCGACGTCCACTACCTCGGCCTGCCGGGCCGCGCCGACGCGCAGACCGACCTCGCCTTCGACTACGCCTCGAACTTCGCGCACTACCCCGCCTGGCAGGCGTGGCTACGATCGGCGAGCCTGCCGGTACTGGTCGTCTGGGGCGCGGGCGACCCCTTCTTCACCCCGGCGGGCGCGAAGGCCTACCTCCGCGACGCCCCGCACGCCGACGTCCACGTGTTCGAGGGCGCGGGCCACTTCGCCCTGGAAACCCACCTGCCGCAGATAGCCCCCCTGATCGAGCACTTCCTCTCCAGCCTCACCGCCGCCTGAGGCGCTCTTTCAGCCCCGCCGCACACATCCAGCCCCGCCGGCGTTTGAGGCGCGGGGTCGGGGGCGGAGCCCCGATCTTTCAGCCCCGCCGGCGTTTGAGGCGCGGGGTCCGGGGCGGAGCCCCGGCGGGGTGTCCCGCGGCTCAGCCCTCCGCAGGAGCCCGCCCCGTCAAGGCCGCCAGACTGGAACGCACATGGTCCATGTGCGCCCGCATCTCCTCCTCGGCCTGCGCATGCTCCCGCAGCACCCGCTCCGTCTCCCGCCCCACCCGCTCCTCCCGCACCCGCGCCTCCGCCAACAGCTCCGCCGCCCGCGCCTCCGCGTCCTCCTGCCCGTGCCGGGCCGACTCCTGCGCCTCGGCCAGGTCCCGCCGGGCCTCTGCCAGCCGGGCCTCGGCGTGCCGCTCCGACTCCGCGACCCGCGCCGCCTGTTCGGCCTCCCGCGCAGCCAGCCCCCGCTCGGCCGCCTCCCACCGCTCCGCCTGCTCCTGCTCGCGCTCCGCCAGCAGCTCATCCGCCCGCCGCCGCGCGTCCGCCACCGCGGCCGCGCCCTGCGCCCGCCAGGCCGCCGCGTCCTGCCGGGCCTGCGCCCGTACCTCGTCGGCCTCCTGCTGCGCCCGCAGCAGCCCCTGCCGGGCCCGGACCTCCGTCTGCTCGCGCACCGCCTCCGCGTCGCCCCGCGCCAGCTCCGCCGCCCGGTCGGCCCTCGCCTCGGCCGCGCCCAGCGTCGCGGAGGCGTCCGCCCGCGCGTCCGCCCGTACGGCCTCGGCCTCCTCCTCGGCCAGCAGCAGGATCCGGCGGGCCCGCTCGCCCAGTTCGTCGTACGTCTGCGGGGCGAGCCCCGCCACCACCTCGCGCAGCCGCTCGGCCTCCGCCGCCATCTGCTTGGCCAGGACCGTCAGCCGGGCCACCCGTTCCCAGGCCTCGTCACGGCTCCCGGACAGCCGGGCGAGGTACCGGTCGACCTCTTCCATGCGGTAGCCGCGACCGCGCACAGTCGCCAAGGGTGCACTCATCCGGGAAGCGCCTCTCTCGCGGGGATTCCCGTCAAGGATGCGTCATTTGCTCCCAGAAGCCCGAATGGCCGGGCCGGGACCCCGTACGAGGGTCCGGACCCGGCCACTGATCACCCGATCAGGCCGCCGTCAGAGCAGCCCGTCCCACATCTGCTCCAGCAGCACCGACCACCAGCTCTCCGGCGAGGCCAGCGCCGCGCTGTCGAGCCCCGCCAGGTTCGCCTGGAAGTCGACGGTCCAGCGCCCGGCCTGCTCGGGCGTCAGGTGCTGGCGCAGCCGCCACATGTGACCCAGCATCGCCAGGGACCGTACGAACTGCGGCAGGCTCGAATTCACGAACTGCGGCGGCACCGGGGCGCCGCCCGGACCGCCCTCCACCGGGACGGCCACGATGTGCGCGGTGCCGTACTGCACGCAGATCGCCTTGCCGAAGTCGCTGCCGACGACCAGGTACGAGCCCGCGTCGGAGGCGGGCTGCACCTGCCGCTGCGCGGCCATCTCGGCCAGCGTCGGCACCGGTTGCCCCGGCACCGCCTGCGCCCAGAAGAACGGCCCGAAATCGACGGGCAGACCCGACCACATCAGCGTCTGCGCGACGATCTCCGGCACGCCCTGCCGGGACACCGCGCGCTGGTCGAAGCGGAACACGCCCTGCGGGCCGAACGCCCCCGCCAGTTCCTGCGCGATCGCGTCCAGCGGGATCGCCGGCTGGAGCGGGACCTGCGGCAGGGGCGCCCGTACCGGCGCGGGGCGCGCCGGACCGTCCGCCACCTGGTGCAGCTCACCCTGATGGGTGAGCAGGTGCCGCATGCCCTGCTGACGGCCCGCGTGGTCCTTGCCGTACGGGGCCACGCTGGTGATCCGCACCTGCGGCCAGGTCTCCCTGATCATCCGGGCGCAGTAACCGCCGGGCAGCTCACAGGACTCCAGCTCGGTGTGCAGCTCCAGCACCTGCTGCGGCGGCACGTTCATCGCGCGCAGCTCGTGCAGGATCTGCCACTCCGGGTGCGGGGTGCCGGGCGCCGAGCGGCGGATGAGCTGCTGCTCGGAGCCGTCGGGGGCGCGGTAGCGGAGCACGGCCTGGTAGCCGGGACCCACCGTGGGCACGCCGGTCGGACCCGCGGCGGCCGGAGGCTGCTGCGCCACCGGTCCGCCCGGCGGCGGGCCGGGGGGCGCGGGCGGCTGGCCCATGGCGGGACCGGCCAGCATCGTGGCGGCATGGTCGAGCCCGCCCCCGGGCGCGCCGGGAGCACCGGGCGACCCGGGCGGCCCGGGCGGCTGCGGTACGCCGGGACCCGCGAGCATGGTCGCGGCGTGATGGGCCCCGCCACCGGGGGCACCGGGGGCGCCGGGGGCGCCGGGGGCGCCGGGCGGGCCCGGAGGGGCCGGGGGCTGACCGGTCACGGCGGGACCGGCCAGCATGGTCGCGGCGTGGTCGAGCCCACGGCCGAGGGACCCGGGGGCGCCGGGCGGACCGGGAGGCCCCGGAGGGCCGGGAGGCTTCGGCCCACCGGCACCGGCGCCCGGAGCCCCGGGCGGACCGGGAGGCGCGGGCGGCTGACCCGTCACGGCCGGACCCGCCAGCATCGTCGCGGCGTGGTCGAGCCCACGACCGAGGGACCCGGGAGCGCCGGGCGGACCAGGAGGCCCCGGCGGACCCGGAGGCTGCGAACCACCGGCACCCGCGCCCGCACCCGGAGCCCCGGGCGGGCCGGGAGGCGCGGGCGGCTGACCCGTCACGGCCGGACCCGCCAGCATCGTCGCGGCATGGTCGAGCCCACGACCGGGCACGCCGGGAGCCCCGGGCGCACCGGGCGCACCGGGCGCACCGGGCGCACCGGGCGGCCCCGGAGGCGTCGACGGCCGGGCCGGACCCGAGGCCCCCGCGCCCCCGGCGGAGCCGCCCGGGCGGGAGACCTGGGCCTTGCTCGTCGGCGCGTCGGCGATGTCGCCCGGCGACGAGTCCAGCGCGGGCACGATCGCGGTCTTCGGCAGCCGGCTGCCGCCGGGGATCAGCGCGGTCTTCGCCTCCGAGGCCACCGCGGGCGCCGGCGCGTCGTCCAGGTCCGACCCCGACAGCGGGGGCGCGAACACGGTCGCGGGCAGCGGCACGGACGCGTCGTCCCCGCCGGAGTTCACATCGGTCCCCGCCCACGGCGTGGACCCGGTCGGCACCGCGGCGGGTGCCGCAGCGGCCGCGGGCGCCGCCGGAACCCCGTCGTTGGCCGTCGGCTCGTACGGGATCTCGCCGCCGCGCCGCAGGGGAACCGCGTCGAAGGGAGCCGGAGCGGGCGCCTCGTCCACAGCCTGTGCGGGGGCCGCAGCCGGAGCCGGGGCCGGAGCCGGCGGGATCCCCGCCCGGTCCGCGGCCTCCTGAAGCCACTCGGGCGGACTGAGCATGAACGAGGTCTGCTCCGAGTCGATCCGCGGCGGCGGAACCGAAGCCTCCGAAGCCGCGGCCGCGGCCACGGCCCCGTACTCCTCCTCGTACCGGCGGATCACCTCACCCACCGGCAGCCCGGGCCACAACGTGACCTCCCCGCTGTCCCGCGCGATGACCAGCCGCTGCCGGCCGCCCCCCGACACCGGACCCGCCGGACGGTCCTCCGCCCACACCACGAACCCGAGCCCGAACTCCCGTACGCGCACCTCCCGGTGCTGGTACGCGGGCACGTCCCCGTTGATCCACTCCTCGGCGCGCTCCTGCGCCTGCGCAAACGTCACCATCGCGCCGTCACCCCTCATCCGAACCGGAACGCGCCACGGGAACCGAGCGTGCGAATCCGCCGTCCACCATCAGACCGGCCACCGTCTCCAGCTCCGGCGGATTACCCGCCAGCCGTTCCAGAAAGGCGTCGAAATCACCGCCGCACGGCAGCAACAGCCGCTCCACGCGCTCCTGCACCGACCAGCCGTCCCGGTCGCGTGCGTCGTCGTACGGGGAGAACCACACCGACCCGACGCCCTCGCCCTTGACCTTCAGCGCGAGCAGCCCGCCCTGCACGAAGGCCACGCACAGGTAGTCCTTCGTCAGGTGGTCGCGCAGGCACTTGTTGACGTAGACGAGGTCGTTGACCGCCGCCTCCTCACGCACGGTGAAGAACGGCTGGTCCACCAGCAGGCCCAGGTCCACGTCCAGACCCGCACCCACCGGAGCGCAGCCGCCCGCGGCCTTCAGGAAGGAGCGGTACGCCTCCGGCAGCCGGTAGCCGAGGTCCTCCTCGACCCCCTGCACCTGCTCCTCGGAGACCGAGACCACCGTCTTGGGCAGCCCCAGGTGCACCGGGCGCACCTCCTGCAGCGGCCGCGTCCCGCGCTTGTCGTGGTCCACCGGAGCCGTCGCCAGGCCCGCGTGGTGCCGCAGCAGTGCCTTCACCTCGACCGGAACCAGCTCCATGCGGCGCGTACCCGACACGTGGTGCCAGGTCCAGCCGTGCGGGGTCGCCACCGGACCGACCGTGTCCCACAGCTCGTGCCCGGCGGCCTTCATCGCCGCGTTCGCGGACACGTAGTCCGTCAGCCGCAGTTCGTCCACGCCGAAGCCCTCCGGCGGTTCGGCGATCTCCACCGCCGCACGCGCGTAGGCGGAGAAGTCCGGATGACCGTTGCCGCCCATCCGCACCCCGTGGGGATGCCGAGCGGCCCGGACCGGGTCCGGGAAATGCACGACCTGCCCCGAGTAAGCGGCGTTGGGTGGCGCGGCCTGCTGCCCGAGCCGACCTGTCGTCATGGCGGTAGCCCCCTGCTGGATCTGGCTGGTTCACCACAGCCTATGCGCTGGGGCAAGGGGGTCAGCCGCGCGCCAGCGGCGCACCCGCCCGGGGGCCAGGAACATCCGAATTGATACGAATATTCGACCCCGCTTCCGTATGACAGATGACATTTGGCAGGCTGTCCCCGCGACACGGGGGCGTGCGCGACAGGGGTCAGGACCGCCGCCACGGGAGGGAAAGCACGACCATGCAGAACACGGCGACACGCACAGACCCGGGCGGGACCGGCCCGGCAGGCGGCGACGCGACGGCCACGGCCGCGAGCACCACGGACACAACGGACACAACGGGCCCGGCAGGAACGGCCGTCGAGACGGCCGGCCCCGCCGGTGACCCCCGCCTGCGCTGGAGCAACAGCGACGGCCGCTCCGCCGTGCCCGTCCTGCGCTTCCGCCGGGACGGCATCCTGCCCACCGTCGCAGCGGCCCTGTCCGTACGCGGCGAAACGCTCACCGGCACCGCGGGCAAGGCCGACCAGCCGCCCGCGCTCCACCCCCTCGTCCAGGACTTCCTCGACACGCTCACCAGCGGCCAACGCGAACGCTTCACCGGCCGGTGCCCCGAGGCGATCCTGCTCTCCCGCCACCTCACCGCCGTCGAAGGCGCCCGCTCCCGGCGCGCCTCCCGCAAGCCCCTCTCACCGAGCGAGGCCCGCCGCTCCCTCAAGCACGCGAAGATCACCGCCCGCCGCATCCGCGAGGACGGCGACCCCCTCCACGGCAGCTACGCACCTCCCTGCCGCTCCTGCGAGGCCCTCCTCGCCCACTTCGGCGTACGCCCCGTCGACCTCACCCCAGCCGAGTAGCCATGACCACCACCTCAGCCTCATACGACCGCTCCTCGGCCACCCGCTTCCCGGTCGCCGTGGACTCCGCCCTGCGCACCGCCGGCTGGGAACCGGGCCGCTGGGACATCAAGCAGGCCGAGTACTGGGCCGACGCGCTCCGGGACCACACCACCCCGGCCGGACACCGCCACAGCGTGTTCCCCGCCGCCGTGGAGGCCTGGGCCGAATTCGGCGGCCTCACCGTCACCACCTCCGGCCCCGGCCGCCAGATCGCCCCCACCCCGGTCCGGCTCGACCCCCTGACCGGCCTCCACCTCGCCCGCACCTTCGCCGACCTGGGCCGCGCCCTGTCCACCCAGC
Organism: Streptomyces sp. NPDC016562; assembly: GCF_043076955.1. Lineage (NCBI taxonomy): Bacteria > Bacillati > Actinomycetota > Actinomycetes > Kitasatosporales > Streptomycetaceae > Streptomyces > Streptomyces sp. NPDC016562. Next base: position 107,273 of record NZ_JBIBRZ010000006.1, read on the forward strand.
TCTGCCCCCTGGGCGTCGAACCCGACGGCGGCTCCCACCTCGCCATCGACCGCGAGGGCCGCGTCTACGCCATCGACCACACCGGCGACTGGTACCTCGGCTCCAGCCTGGACGAAGCCCTCACCCTCCTCCTGACCGGCCTCCAACCCACCCGCCTGACGACGGCCTGAGCCCGTTCCAGCCCTGCCTTGCCGGCCCCGCCGGCACAATTCCAGCCCCGCCGGCGTTTGAGGCGCTCTTTCAGCCCCGCCGGCGTTTGAGGCGCGGGGGCCCGGGGGCAGCGCCCCCGGCAACGGCGCCGCACCCGGCACAGCACCGCCACCGCCACCGGCACCGGCCCAGCCCCGGCAGGGGCAAAACACACCCGCTACCCCACCGGCAGCACCGCCGACACCCTGAACCCCCCCACCTCCGTCGGCCCCGACACGAACACCCCGCCGAGCCCGAGCACCCGCTCCCGCATCCCGACCAGCCCGTTCCCCCCACTCGGCAGGCCGACCCCGTCCGCCTGCCCCTCGCACGGCCCGTTCTCCACCTGCATCGCCACCTCCCCCTCGCGATGGGCGAGCCGCACCACGACCCGCGCCCCCGGAGCGTGCTTGTGGCAGTTGGTCAGCGCCTCCTGCACCACGCGGTACGCCGTCTGCTCGACCTCCGCCGCGTACGCCGCCCCCTCGCCCTGGACCACCATCTCCACGACCATCCCGGCCGCCCGCGACTGCCCGACCAGCGCCTCCAGCTCGCCGAGCGAGGGCCCCTCGTCCGGTCCCACCGACGCGACGGCCACGAACGACGCCGGAGCCGACGCCGCGGCGGCGGCCGTGGCAGCCACGGCAGCAGCCGCCGCCGCCGGAACCGGCTTAGGCGCAGCCCTCAACACGCCGAGCATCTCCCGCAGCTCCGTCAGCGCCTGACGCCCCATGTCCCCCACCAGCGCGGCGTTCTTCGCCGCCCGCGGCGGGTCCTTGAGCGCCACCGCCTCCAGCGCGGCCGCGTGCACCACCATGAGCGAGACCCGGTGGGCGACCACGTCGTGCATCTCGCGCGCGATCCGGGTCCGCTCCTCGGTCCGGGCCCATTCGGCCCGCTCCTCCGCCCGGTCCGCCAGCAGCGACAACTCCCGCTCCAGCGAGTCCGCCCGCTCCCGCAGGCTCTCCATCAGCCGGCGCCAGGCCCCCATGTACAGCCCGAACAGCACCGGCGGCACGGTCAGCGCCACCGCCACGAACCCGGAGAGCGAGATCACCAGCGTGTGGTCGGCCTCGACGTCGCCGCGGGTGCGCAGGTACATCACCACGAACGTCGCAGCCAGCGACATCGAGAACAAGGTGGCCGTGATCCGCCGGGGCACCTCCGAGGAGGCCAGCGTGTACAGCCCCACCACCCCGAGGAGGAACCCCATCGCGGCCGGTGCGACGGCGATCCCCACGAGCACCACGGCGATCGGCCACCGCCGCCGCAGGACGAGCGTGGCCCCCGCCACCAGCCCGAACAGCAAGCCGACCACGGCCGGCACCCCCGCCTCACCGGCGAAGGACACGCCCTCCCATGCACATTCGACGGCGGACACCCCGGCGAGCGTCACGTCCACCACGGCATCCCGCCGCCGCGTCCACCCCATGGGCGGCCCAGCGCGGCCTTCCACTTCCCCCGTACTGGTCATGCCGTCCAGCCTACGCAGCGCCCTGAGCACACGGTCGAACGAAAATCCCGAGAACCGCCGGTAATCGCACGTACGACGGAAACGTCCGCCCACCGAGACCCGAATCCTGCATTCCGGACGACATTGGCGTCATGACCGACATCCGACGTCGCCCGGGCGACGGCACCGGCGGCCTCCGCCAGGTCACCACGACCTTCGAATCCCTCCGCGAACAGGCCATCGCCTTGCGCCGCGAAGGCCTCAGCCTGCGGCAGATCCGCGACAGCCTGAGCGTCCACAACAACGACCTCCTCCACCGGCTGGTGAAGGGCGAGCCGCCGCCCGAGTGGACGCGCCGCGCGCAAATCAGGGCCGCGCGGAGGCCTACACCCACCGAAAAGCCGGGTACGAGGCGCAGCGCCAGGCAGCACAGCAGGAGATCGGCGGACTCACGGAGCGGGAACTGTTCCTCATCGGCGTCGGCCTCTACTGGGCCGAGGGCGGGAAGACCAAGCCCCATCAGCCGCACCCCCAAATCACCTTCGTGAACAGCGACGCAGGAATGATTCGGACCTTCCTGGCATGGCTGCGCCTCATGGGCGTCACAGATGACCGCATCAGATTGGCCGTCCAGATCCACGAAACGGCCGACATCGCGAAAGCGGAGCAGTACTGGCGCGACATCGTGGGGCTCGACGCGTCCCACTTCGGGAAGACCACGCTCAAGCGGCACAACCCGCGCACGAACCGCAAGAACGTGGGCGACACGTATCACGGTTGTCTCAGGGTGCGCGTCCTGAAGGGCTCTGATTTGTACCGTCGCATTGAAGGCGCCTGGTGCGGCATAGTAGGTGCCATCAACTAGATCACCAGACAGAAATGTCCGGTTTGAGTTGATTTACCATCCCCTGTGGTGTAATCGGCAGCACTGGGACCTTTGGAGTCCTATGTCCGGGTTCGAGTCCTGGCAGGGGAGCAAGCAACGTTCGGGTCCTGACCTCCACGGTCGGGACCCGGCCTCGTTTCGGGCCCCAGCGCCCCCGGTATCCTGCACGGGTCCACCCCCGAAGCCGAAGGGCATCCCCGTGAGCGCCAACCGCCCGGCAGCCGTCGTCGTACTCGCAGCGGGTGAAGGCACCCGCATGAAGTCGGCCACTCCCAAGGTCCTGCACGAGATCTGCGGGCGCTCGCTCGTCGGTCACGTCGTCGCCGCCTCCCGCGAGCTGGACCCCGCCCACCTCGTCGTGGTCGTCGGGCACGCCCGGGAGCAGGTCACCGCGCACCTGGCCGGCGTCGACGCCGAGGTCCGCACCGCCGTCCAGTACGAGCAGAACGGCACGGGCCACGCCGTCCGCATGGCCCTCGAAGAGCTCGGCGGCCAGCTCACCGGCACCGTGATCGTCGTCTGCGGGGACACCCCGCTGCTGACCGGGCAGACCCTGCGCGAGCTCGCGTCGACGCACGAGGCCGACGGCAACGCCGTCACCGTGCTCACCGCCGAGGTGCCGGACTCCACGGGCTACGGCCGCATCGTGCGCGACGAGGCGACCGGCGCGGTCACCGCCATCGTCGAGCACAAGGACGCGACCGAGGCGCAGCGCGCCATCCGCGAGATCAACTCGGGCGTCTTCGCCTTCGACGGCGCCCTGCTCGCCGACGCGCTCGGCAAGGTGCGTACCGACAACAGCCAGGGCGAGGAGTACCTCACGGACGTCCTCGGCATCCTGCGCGAGGCCGGCCACCGCGTCGGTGCGGCCGTCGGCAGCGACCACCGCCAGATCCTCGGGATCAACAACCGGGTGCAGCTCGCCGAGGCCCGCGCCCTGCTGAACGCGCGCCTGCTGGAGCAGGCCATGCTCGCGGGCGTGACGGTCGTCGACCCGGCCAGCACCTTCGTGGACGTGACCGTCACGTTCGGGCAGGACGCGCTGATCCACCCGGGCACGCAGCTGCTCGGTGCCACGCACATCGCCGAGGGGGCCGAGGTGGGTCCCAACACCCGTCTGAAGGACACCCGGGTGGGCGCGGGTGCCCGCGTGGACAACACGGTCGCGGAGGGTGCGGTCGTCGGTGAGCAGGCGACCGTGGGCCCGTTCGCGTACCTGCGCCCGGGCACGGACCTGGGTGCCAAGGCCAAGGCCGGTACGTACGTGGAGATGAAGAACGCGACGATCGGGGAGGGCACCAAGGTGCCCCACCTGTCGTACGTGGGTGACGCGACGATCGGTGAGTACACGAACATCGGCGCCGCGAGCGTCTTCGTGAACTACGACGGTGAGCACAAGCACCACACCACGGTCGGCTCACACTGCAAGACGGGCTCGGACAACATGTTTGTGGCGCCCGTCACGATCGGGGACGGAGCTTACACGGCGGCCGGTTCCGTGATCACCAAGGATGTGCCGCCCGGTGCGCTGGCCGTGGCCCGTGGCCAGCAGCGGAATATCGAGGGCTGGGTGGCCCGTAAGCGTCCGGGAAGTGCCGCGGCGACGGCGGCCCAGTCGGCGGCCTCGGAGGACTCCGAGCGCCCCTGAGGCGAACTGACCGGAAACAGGTGCGCCCGGGACGGCGTACCGTGATAGTGCACGCAATTCGGCTGGCTCACCGTGTGCGGGACGGACGCACATGGGGGCGAGCAGCTTCAACACGTCTGAGGAGACAGTGCTGTGACCGGGATCAAGACGACCGGCGAGAAGAAGCTGATGCTCTTCTCCGGCCGCGCCCACCCCGAGCTGGCCGAGGAGGTCGCGCACCAGCTGGGAGTCGGCCTCGTGCCGACCAAGGCTTTCGACTTCGCGAACGGCGAGATCTACGTCCGTTTCCAGGAGTCGGCTCGCGGCGCGGACTGCTTCCTGATCCAGAGCCACACGGCTCCGATCAATAAGTGGATCATGGAGCAGCTGATCATGATCGACGCGCTGAAGCGCGCGTCGGCACGCTCCATCACCGTGATCATCCCGTCCTACGGGTACGCCCGTCAGGACAAGAAGCACAAGGGCCGCGAGCCGATCTCGGCGCGCCTGGTCGCCGACCTGCTGAAGACCGCGGGTGCAGACCGCATCCTCACGGTCGACCTGCACACGGACCAGATCCAGGGCTTCTTCGACGGCCCGGTGGACCACCTCTCGGCGCTGAACGTCCTCGCGGACTACGTGGGTGCCAAGGTGGACCGCACCAAGCTGACGATCGTCTCCCCGGACGCCGGCCGCGTGCGCGTGGCCGACCGCTGGTGCGACCGTCTGGACGCTCCGCTGGCGATCGTGCACAAGCGCCGTGACAAGGACGTCGCCAACCAGGTGACCGTCCACGAGGTCGTGGGTGAGGTCAAGGGCCGCGTCTGCGTCCTGGTCGACGACATGATCGACACCGGTGGCACGATCTGCGCCGCGGCCGACGCGCTCTTCGCGCACGGCGCGGAGGACGTCATCGTGACGGCCACGCACGGCATCCTGTCGGGCCCGGCCGCGGACCGTCTGAAGAACTCCAAGGTCAGCGAGTTCGTCTTCACGAACACGCTGCCGGACCCGTCCGACCTGGAGCTCGACAAGATCACGGTGCTGTCGATCGCCCCGATGCTCGCGCGCGCGGTGCGTGAGGTCTTCGAGGACGGCTCGGTCACCAGCCTGTTCGAAGAGCAGCAGTAGCAGTAGATCCTTTTGGTGCGGCCTCCCCCGCCGGGTACACTTTTCAAGTTGCTCGGCGAGGGAGGCCGTACCCGTTCGCGGTACGGATGCTCCGTTATCGACGCGCTCTTCGTAGCAGGCCGTTTCGGCCGGGTGACTGTCGTCCGTTTCCGTCACCCCACGAGGAGTGAGCATGTCCGAGATCAAGCTTGCCGCCAAGGTCCGCGACACCTTCGGTAAGGGCTCTGCCCGCCAGGCGCGTCGTGACGCCCTGACCCCCGCCGTCATCTACGGCCACGGCACCGACCCGAAGCACGTCAACGTCGACGCCCACGCCCTTCAGCTGGCGCTGCGCACCCCGAACGTCCTGATCTCCCTGGACATCGCGGGCGAGGGCACCGAGCTGGTCATCCCGAAGGCCGTGCAGAAGCACCCGCTGAAGCGCTCGATCTCCCACGTCGACTTCCTGATCGTCCAGAAGGGCGAGAAGGTCACCGTCGACGTCGCGATCGTCACCGAGGGCGAGCTGGCCGCCGGCGGCAACATGCTGGAGACCCTCCAGAACACCGTCTCCGTCGAGGCCGAGGCCACCCACATCCCGACCGAGGTCACCGTCTCGATCGCGGGCCTCGAGGCCGGCGCCACCATCCACGCCAAGGACCTGGTCCTGCCGGCCGGCACCACGCTGGCCATCGACGGTGACGTCGCCGTCCTGCAGGTCGTCGCCCCGCAGGCCGAGGAGCCGGCCGCCGAGGCCGAGGGCACCGAGGCCTGAGCCTCACCCCTCCCTCTCAGCAGTTGCTGACCGACCGCCGTCCGGCTCCACTGGAGCGGGACGGCGGTCGTCTTCATTCCGGCCCGGAAACAGGCCTCCCCTTCAGGCCCTAAGGAGCTTTTGATGTCGGACGACGCGGCACCCTGGCTGATCGTCGGCCTCGGCAATCCCGGACCGGAGTACGCGGGCAACCGCCACAACATCGGGTTCATGGTGGTCGATCTGCTGGCGGAGCGGATGCGCGGGAAGTTCAAGGCGCACAAGGCCCGCGCCCAGGTGGTCGAGGGCCGCATGGGCCCGCCGGGGCCGGCCAACCGCCGGGTGGTGCTGGCCAAGCCGATGTCGTACATGAACCTCTCGGGCGGCCCGGTCACGGCCCTGCGGGACTTCTACAAGGTGCCGCTGGAGCGGATCGTCGCGGTCCACGACGAGCTGGACATCGACTACCCGACGCTGCGCCTGAAGCTGGGCGGCGGCGACAACGGCCACAACGGCCTGAAGTCGATGACCAAGTCGATGGGCCCGGACTACCACCGCGTGCGTTGCGGCATCGGCCGGCCGCCGGGCCGGATGCAGGTGGCGGACTTCGTGCTGAAGGACTTCTCGTCCACGGAGCGCAAGGAGCTGGACTGGTTCGTGGACCGGGCGGCGGACTCGGTCGAGTGCCTGATCGCGGAGGGGCTGGAGCGCGCCCAGTCGGCGTACAACTCCTGAGCGGGCGACGGGAGTCGACCGATCGTCACTTCGGACATAACATCACATCGCCTTACAATCCATACAAATACTCACGAGTACCCCTTGACCGGTGCGGGGCGTCATCAGCAAGCTGAGCGGCGCCACCCCCCACGGCCCATTTCCCTCACCTGTGCCAGAGGTACTCATGTCACCTTCCAGGATCCGCCGTGCGGCCTTCGCCGTCGCCGCGACCTCGCTCGTCCTCGCCGCCGGCGCGACTCCCGCCCTCGCGACCGACGTGTACACCGTTCCGCTGCACCAGCAGACCCCCATCACCGCGGCCGGTTTCGGTTCGACGGAGAAGACCTGCGCCGACATCCCGGCGTCCCAGGACGGCTGGCACTTCATCGCTCCGGGCAACCCCAACGACGTCTCCTTCGTCGAGCTGACGGTGACGTTCGAGCCGGGCGGCCAGAAGGTGGTCACCACCTTCGGCCCGCCGAACGACAACCACGCCTACGTCGCCTCGGCGCCGGGCGCCAAGCTCACCTCCGCCGTCGCCAAGGTGAAGGGCGGCTCGCTGGAGTGGTTCAACCTGTCGCACACCTGCCCGTCGACCTCGACGCCGAGCGGGACCCCGTCCGGCACCCCTTCGGGCACCCCGTCGGGCACGCCGTCGGGCACCCCGTCGCAGACGGGCTCCCCGTCCTCGTCGGTGACGCCCTCGCAGTCCGTCTCCCCCTCCGGTTCGACGACTCCCAGCGGCAGCGGCACGCCGTCGGGCACGCCGAGCTCCTCGGCGACCTCCCCGGCTCCGGTCGCGGGCGGCACCACCGGCGGTGACCTGGCCAAGACCGGGTCCGACCTGCCGATCGCCCTGGTGTCCACGCTGGCCGCCGCGCTGATCGCCGCGGGCGGCGTCCTGGTCGTCCGCCGCCGCCGCGCCCAGTAGCGGACAGGTAGCGGGCAAGCCCTACGGGGAAGCCCCCGCACCGTCGGTCGGTGCGGGGGCTTCCCTGTGTCCGGGTACGGAGCCTCAGCCGGTGTTGCGCAGGCCCGCGGCGACGCCGTTGACCGTGAGCAGCAGGGCGCGGGCGAGCAGCGGGTCGGCTTCCTCGCCGCGTGCGGCGGCCTCGCGCTGACGGGCCAGCAGGGACACCTGGAGGTAGGAGATCGGGTCCAGGTAGGCGTCGCGCACGGCGAAGGTCTGCTGGAGCACCGGGTGGGAGTCCAGGAGCCTTTCACCGCCGGTGATGCGCAGGACCTCGCGGACGGTCAGCTCGTGCTCGGCCTCGATGCGGGCGAAGACGTGCTTGAGGTGCTCGGGCACGAGGGTGTCGACGTAGTGACGGGCGATCCGCAGGTCGGTCTTGGCCAGCGTCATCTCGACGTTGGACAGGAAGTTGCGGAAGAAGTGCCAGCGCTCGCCCATTTCGGCGAGGACGTCCTGCCGGCCGGACTCGCGCAGGGCCTTGAGACCCGAGCCGACGCCGTACCAGCCGGGGACGATCTGGCGGGACTGGGTCCAGCCGAAGACCCACGGGATGGCGCGCAGGCCGTCGAGGCCGGCGCCGGAGTCGGGGCGGCGGGAGGGCCGGGAGCCGAGGTGGAGGTCGGCGAGCTGGTCGACGGGGGTCGCGGCGAAGAAGTACGCGGGCAGGTCCGGGTCTTCGACGAGCGCGCGGTACGCGGCGTGCGCGGCGTCGGAGACGGTGTCCATGGCCGCGTCCCAGCGGGCGAGGGCCTCGTCGGACTGGCGGGGCGCGGTGTGCAGGGCGGAGGCCTGCAGGGTGGCCGCGACGGTCAGTTCGAGGTTCTCGCGGGCCAGGGAGGGGACGAGGTACTTGTCGGAGATGACCTCGCCCTGCTCGGTGACCTTGATCTCGCCTTCCAGGGTGCCCCAGGGCTGGGCGAGGATGGCGTCGTGGGAGGGGCCGCCGCCGCGGCCGACGGTGCCGCCGCGGCCGTGGAAGAGGCGCAGGCGCACCCCGTAGCGGTGGGCGACGTCGCGCAGCCGGCGCTGGGCGCGGTGGATCTCCCACTGGGAGGTGGTGATGCCGCCGAACTTGGAGGAGTCGGAGTAGCCGAGCATGACCTCCTGGACGTCGCCGCGCAGGGAGACCAGGCGTCGGTAGGAGGGGTCGGCGAGCATCTCGTCGAGGATGACGTCGGCGGCGCGCAGCTCGTCGGTGGTCTCCAGGAGCGGGACGATGCCGATCTTGGCCCAGCCGCCGTGCAGGTCGATCAGTCCGGCCTCGCGGGCCAGGACGGCGGCGGCGAAGACGTCGTCGGCGCCCTGGCACATCGAGATGATGTAGGACTCGATGACCTCGGGGCCGAACTTCTCGAAGGCGTCCTTGATGGCGAAGAAGACGCCGAGGGTCTTGTGCCCGGCGGCGTCGAGGGGGGCCGGGATGGGGGCCAGCGGGCGGCGCGAGCGCAGTTCCTTGGCCAGGAGCTTGCGCCGGTAGTCGCGCGGCATGTCGGCGTAGCGCCAGGACTCCTCGCCGAGCCGGTCGAAGAGCTGGCCGAGGGCGTGGTGGTGGGCGTCGGCGTGCTCGCGTACGTCCATGGTGGCGAGCTGGAGGCCGAAGGCGGCCAGGGTGCGGATGGTGCGGTCCATGTGGCCGTCGGCGAACAGCGCGCCGCGGTGCTCGCGCAGGGAGCTCTGGATGAGGGTGAGGTCGGTGAGTAGCTCGGCGGTGCCGAGGTAGTCGCGGCCTTCCTCGTGGGGGGTGCCCTTGGCGAGGCGCTCGCGCGTGTTGACGAGCTTCTGCCGGATGCAGGTGGCCTTGAGGCGGTACGGCTCCTCGGCGTTCAGCCGCTTGTAGCGGGGGCTGATCTCGGGGAGGCGTTCGAGGTCGGCCTGGAGGGAGGCGAGCAGTTCCTCGGTGGCTCCGGTGTAGCGGATGGAGTTGGACAGCAGGCCGCGCAGGAAGTCGACGAGTTCGAGGGCGTCGGTGATGCCGTGCTCGTGCTGGAGGATCAGGACGTCGCGGGTGACCTCGGGGGTGACGTTGGGGTTGCCGTCGCGGTCGCCGCCGATCCAGGTGCCGAAGGTGAGGGGGCGGGTGCCGGGGGGCAGCTCGACGCCGACGCGCTGGAGCTCGGCGGCGAGGTCCTCCAGGACGTCTCCGACGGCCCCGGCGTGCAGCTCGTCGAGGTAGTAGATGGCGTTGCGGGCCTCGTCGGCGGGCTCGGGGCGGACCACGCGCAGTTCGTCGGTCTGCCAGACGAGGTCGATGTTCTCCGCGAGGCGCAGGTCGTGGCGGCGGCGGTCGCCGGCGCCGGTGACGGGCTCCTCCAGCAGGGCGGCGATGCGGCGCAGCTTGTTGAGGACGCTGCGGCGGGCCGCCTCGGTGGGGTGGGCGGTGAAGACGGGGCGGACGTTGAGGTTCCTGACGGTCGCCCGCAGGTGCTCGGGGTCGGCGTCCTTCAGCATGTCGGCGGTGCGGGCGAGGAGCCCGCCCTCGGCGGCGCGGTGGGCGCGCAGCTCCTTGCCGCGGTGTACCTGCTCGGTGACGTTGGCGAGGTGGAAGTAGATGGAGAAGGCGCGCACCAGCTTGGCGGCGGTCTCCAGGTCGATGTCGCCGAGCAGGGCGGCGGCGGCCTCGCCGTCGGTGCGGGTGAGGGCGCGGACGCGTTCGACGAGGTCGAGGAGGTCCTGGCCCTCCTGGCGTACGAGGGTCTCCCCGAGGAGGTCACCGAGACGGCGGATGTCCGCGCGCAGCTCTGCGTTCGCGGCGTCCGTGGTGCGGGCGGGGACCTGGTCAGCACTGCTCACAGGTGCGGCTCCTTGCAGTGTTCGAGCGCTACTGGGCGGTGGGCTCCCGGCCGTGCGGCGACGCTCCCCACGACTGGCTCTGGGGGCGCCGCGACCTGGTGCGCAGCCGGGCTGCCCGTGCGGACCGCGCTGTCCGACGGCAACAGGATAGGTGTCCCGTCCGCGTGCCCGGGCAAACGTCTCATTAGGCGGCGCGTGAACGGCTCCCGCGCACGCCGGTGCCCCGGCCGCGCTCATGTTGCCCCGGCACCCGGCTTTGCCATACTTACGATGCCGTAGGTTACGGGTCCGTAGGGTTCGTAACCCGGAGCCTGCCGACACTCTGACCCCCCAGAGGACCCATATGACCACCAGTCCCGACCTGATCGAGGGTGCCTCAGCGCCCTCCGACACACCTGAGCCCTCCGCGACGCTGGGCGGCGAGAACAAGCGTTCGATCGAGCAGATCGCCCTCCTGCTGTTCATCGTCGTTCCCTTCCTGGCCCTGCTGGCAGCCGTCCCTCTGGCGTGGGGGTGGGGGGTGAGCTGGCTCGATCTCGGCCTCATGGTCTTCATGTACTTCCTGGCCTGCCACGGAATCACCATCGGTTTCCACCGCTACTTCACGCACGGCTCCTTCAAGGCGAAGCGGCCGCTGCGGATCGTCCTCGCCGTGATGGGGTCGATGGCGGTGGAGGGCCCGCTGGTGCGCTGGGTGGCGGACCACCGCAAGCACCACAAGTTCTCGGACCACGAGGGTGACCCGCACTCGCCGTGGCGGTTCGGGGAGACGCTGCCGGCGCTGATGAAGGGCCTGTGGTGGGCGCACATCGGCTGGCTCTTCGACGAGGAGCAGACCGATCAGCAGAAGTACGCCCCGGACCTGATCAAGGACCCGGCGATCCGGCGCATCTCGCGCGACTTCATCCTCTGGACGGTCGTCTCGCTGGCGATCCCGCCGCTGGTGGGCGGTCTGGTGACGATGTCCTGGTGGGGCGCGTTCACGGCGTTCTTCTGGGGCTCCCTGGTGCGCGTGGCGCTGCTGCACCACGTGACCTGGTCGATCAACTCGATCTGCCACGCGGTGGGCAAGCGCCCGTTCAAGTCCCGGGACCGCTCGGGCAACGTCTGGTGGCTGGCGGTGCTCTCGTGCGGCGAGTCCTGGCACAACCTGCACCACGCCGACCCGACCTCGGCCCGGCACGGCGTGCTGCGCGGCCAGATCGACTCCAGCGCGCGGCTGATCCGCTGGTGCGAGCAGCTCGGCTGGGCCACGGACGTGCGCTGGCCGTCGGCGGACCGCATCGAGGCCCGGCGCAGGGAAAACGAGCCGAACGCGGCATGATGGGGAGCGTGGCGATCGACGGCGGTAATTCCAGCAGCGACAAGCCCAGGCGTGGCCGCCGGGTACGGATGACGGGCGCGGAGCGACGTCAGCAACTGCTGGACATCGGCCGGACCCTCTTCGCGGAGAAGGGCTTCGAGGGCACTTCGGTGGAGGAGATCGCGGCGAAGGCCGGGGTGTCCAAGCCGGTGGTGTACGAGCACTTCGGCGGCAAGGAGGGGCTGTACGCGGTCGTCGTGGACCGGGAGATGCGCCAGCTGCTGGACGGGGTGACGGGAGCGTTGACGGCCGGGCACCCGCGGGAGCTGCTGGAGCAGGCGGCGTTCGCGCTGCTGGACTACATCGAGTCCTACACGGACGGTTTCCGGATCCTCGTACGGGACTCGCCCGTCGCCCAGTCGACCGGCACGTTCGCCTCGCTGATCAGCGATATCGCCACGCAGGTCGAGGACATCCTGGGCCTGGAGTTCAAGGCGCGGGGCTTCGACCCCAAGCTGGCCCCCCTCTACGCGCAGGCGCTGGTGGGAATGGTCGCGCTGACCGGGCAGTGGTGGCTGGACGTGCGCAAGCCCAAGAAGGCGGAGGTCGCCGCCCACCTGGTGAACCTGGCCTGGCACGGGCTGGACGGGCTGGAGTCGAAGCCGCAGCTGGTGGGCCGCCGCAAGAGCTGAGCCCCCGCAGCGGGCCCGCCCGCGGACGGTACCCGACGGCGCCCCGTCACCGGAGATCCGGTGACGGGGCGCCGTCGCGTGGGGTGCGTGCCGGGCCGGTGCGCGCCGGGCGGGACCGGGCGGGCGTCTCCTACGGCGCGCCGGATTCCCCGCCGTGCGGCGCCGGGTCGCGCGGTTCCAGGAATTCGAGCCGGTTGCCGACGGGGTCCTCGGAGTAGAAGCGGTCGTGGCCCGGCAGGTTGTCGTCCCAGACGACGGTGGCCCCCCGCTCCAGCAGTCTGCTCGCGTACGCCTGGATGCCGGTCACCCGGAGCCCCGGGTGCGCCTTGCGGGCGGGCCGGAAGTCCTCCTCGACGCCGAGGTGCAGCTGTACCGGTCCGGCGGCGAACCAGCAGCCGCCGCGCGCGGCGAGGACGGGCGGCTTGGGGATCTCGGTCATGCCGAGGACGTCCGTGTAGTACGCGCGGAGCCGCTCTTCCGAGCCGGGCGGCGCGGCGAGCTGGACGTGGTCGACTGCGCTGAGCAAGGTCAGGCCTCCTTACGGGCGACGGCGAAGATCCTGCGGAACGGGAAGACCGTGCCGCGTGGCCCGCTCGGGTAGGCCACGCGCAGCCGGTCGCGGTATTCGGTGAGGAAGGCGTCGACGGCTTCGCGGTCGTCGCCGAGGGCGGTCAGGACGGGGCGCAGGGCGGTGCCCTTGACCCATTCCAGTACGGGGTCGGGACCCTGGAGCAATTGGTGGTAGGTGGATTCCCAGACGTCCGTGGTGCAGCCCAGTGCGGTGAACCGGGCGAGGTATTCGGCGGGTTCGAGGTGGTGGACGTAACGGGCGCCGTGTCCGGCGAGCCGGGCCCGCCAGCGCGGGGCGTCGCAGAGCTCGGCGAGCAGGGCGTGGCTGGGGGCCTTGAAGTTGCCGGGGATCTGGAAGGCGAAGGTGCCGCCGGGCCGCAGCCCGTTGATCCAGGCGCCGAAGGAGCCGGGGTGGCTGGGGACCCACTGGAGGGCGGCGTTGGAGACGATCAGGTCGTAGGGCTCCTCGGGGAGCCAGGAGGCGAGGTCCCCGGGACGGAAGTCGAGGCTGCCGCCTCCGGGGGTAGGGCCGGCGTGGTTGCGGTCGGCGGTCTGGAGCATCTCCGGGGAGAGGTCGAAGCCCGTGATGCGGGCCTCGGGCCAGCGGTCCGCGAGCAGCGCGGTGACGTTGCCCGGGCCGCAGCCGAGGTCGGCGATGCGGGCGCGCTGGCGGGGCAGTTCCGGTATGCGGGTGAGGAGGTCCAGGAAGGGCCGCGTGCGGTGGCCCGTGTGCCGGAGGTACTGCTGTGGGTCCCAGGTGGGAGCCGAGGGGGCGGTGGACGTGGGGGTCCCGGCGTGCCCGGTATCGGAATACATGTTCGAGCCTCCCTGCTGGCGGGGCGGTCGGAAGCGGAATCTGTTCCGGCCCCCTCCATGCCCCATGCTCGCCTTTTTATATCTCGACGTCAAGATACTCGTGGTCAAGATGCTCCACATGAAGAGACTTCACATCGACAGACCCCTTACACTGATCGGCATGGAGGACGAGGTCGACCGACTGGTGGCGGCATGGCGGCGGGAGCGCCCTGACCTCGACGTGGAACCGCTCGAGGTCCTGAGCCGCGTCAGCAGGCTCGCGCGCCATCTCGACCGCGCCCGGCGCCTGGCCTTCTCCGAGCACGGCCTGGAGCCCTGGGAGTTCGACGTCCTGACCTCGCTGCGGCGGGCCGGCGCGCCCTACCAGCTCTCCCCCGGCCAGCTCCTGACCCAGACCCTGGTCACCTCCGGCACCATGACCAACCGCATCGACCGGCTCGCCAAGAAAGGCCTGGTCGAACGGCTCCCGGACCCCAGCGACCGCCGGGGGGTCCTGGTGCGGCTCACCCCCGAGGGCCGGGACCGCGCCGACCAGGCCCTCGCCGGACTGCTGGCCCAGGAACGGGCCATCCTGGCCCAGCTCTCACAGAACCAGCGCGGCGATCTCGCCGGGCTGCTACGCCAGTTGACCGCTCCGTTCGACAACATCCCCGGCTAGGTCGGCCGGCCGCACGCCCGCCCGGCGCGCTAGCGCCACCGCCGCCAGCGTGGAGTGCACCCCGAGCTTGCCCAGCACGTTCTGCATGTGGGTGCGGACGGTGTGCGGGGACAGGAACAGCCGCGCCGCCACGTCCTTGCGGCCCAGCCCCGCCACCATGCAGCGCAGCACCTCGTGTTCGCGCGGGGTGAGCGACTCCACGAGCCGCTCGCTGTCCGTACGGTGCTTGCGCGCCGCGGTCAGTTCCCGCAGCACCCCGGTGAGCAGGGCGGGCGGCAGGTGGGTCTCCTCGCGCAGGACCCCGCGGATGACGGCCAGCAGCCGCGACAGCGAGCAGTCCTTCGCCACCCAGCCCGAGGCGCCCGCCTGGAGCGCGAGCGCCGCCCGGCGCGGGTCGTCGCGCTCGGCGAGGACCACCGTACGGACCCCGGGGTGGCTCACCCGCACCCCCGCGACCAGGGCGATCCCGTCCGGGCCGGGCGGCTGCGGCCCCGAGCCCGGCTCCCGCTGGGCGGGCACCGCCCCGGCGACCGTGCCGAGATCGGCGTCGACCAGCAGGACGTCGAAACGGCGGCCCTCGGCCACCGCGCGTTCGAGGCAGCGCGCCGCGGCGGGGCCGCTGCCGGCCGCGGACACGTCCACGTCCGGCTCGGCCGCGAGCGCGGCTGCGAGCGATTCGGCGAAGATGCGGTGATCGTCGACGACGAGAACCCGGATACGAACCACAAAACCCCCAAGGGTAGGGGAACGGACAACGGCGGGTACGGCGCCCGGACCGGGTGATCCGCAGCTGACCCGGCCGCCGCCGAGACACCTCTGCACTACCCCGGACCGGACGACGTACCCGACTTGTCTCGACCCCTGAATCAACACCGGCCCCCACCGGCGTCACGCATCAGCGTAGGGCCGGGGGCGGTGCGCAGTTGGCCGAATAGCAGAAGTTTTCCCGGCGATTTTCCCGCCCGATGCTTCTGAACCGGCATTGCGGTGGCTTGAATTCACCGGCACCGGCGGTCCGGATGACGGTTTACGCCTCCGGGGGTGCCACGGGCAGTTGCACGGGGGGCATTTCACCCGGCGTGTGCACGCTGCGCGCCCGCGCGCAGCGCCCACCTTCGGCGCACGCCCGGCGCACGCGCGCCCCCCGCACCGGAAAGGTGCGGGGGGCGCGGGTGCAAACAGGGGTGCGGGGGCGGACCGGTGGGTCAGGAGGTGTGCGTCCGCGCGAAGTTCCAGGCGTCCGTGATGATGCCGGTGAGGTCCGAACGGCTCGGGGTCCACCCCAGGCGCTCGTGCGCCGTGCGGGCGGAGGCGACCAGCATCGCCGGGTCCCCGGCCCGGCGCGGGGCGACGACCTCGGGGATGTCCCGGCCGGTCACCTTGCGCACCGTCTCGACGACCTCCCGGACCGAGAAGCCGCTCCCGTTGCCCAGGTTGCAGATCAGGTGCTCCCCCGCGGCGGCCGCCCGGAGGGCGGCCAGGTGGGCCTCGGCCAGGTCGGCGACGTGGATGTAGTCGCGCACGCAGGTGCCGTCCGGGGTGGGGTAGTCCTCCCCGTACACGGAGATCGCCTCGCGCTCGCCCAGCGCGACCTGGAGGACCAGCGGGATCAGGTGCGTCTCGGGGGTGTGCCGCTCGCCGAACCGGCCGTAGGCGCCGGCCACGTTGAAGTAGCGCAGGGACACCGCGGCCAGGCCGTGCGCCACGCACTCTCCCGCGATCATGTGGTCCACGGCCAGCTTCGAGGCCCCGTACGGGTTGGTCGGCGCGGTCACCGAGGCCTCGGTGAGCAGGCCCTCCGTCGGCTCCCCGTAGGTGGCGGCGGTGGAGGAGAACACCAGCTTGCGCACCCCGGCCCCGCGCATCGCGGCCAGCAGGGCGAGCGTCCCGCCGACGTTGTTCTCCCAGTACTTGCCCGGATTCACCACGGACTCGCCGACCTGCGAGGAGGCCGCGAAGTGCAGCACCGCGTCGTAGGAGGGGTCCAGGTACCGGGAGGCGTCCTGGATCCGGCCCTCGATGAACTCGGCGCCCTCCGGGACCCCGACGCGGAAGCCGGTGCTGAGGTCGTCGAGGACGGTGACCTCGTGCCCGGCCTCCAGCAGGTGGGCAGCGACCACACTGCCGACGTATCCGGCGCCGCCGGTTACCAGGTATTTGTGCATCGCCGTCTGGCTCACTCGACTACTGCCTCTCCCAGGGGACCCGTGCGCCATGTGCGCGCACGCTAGGAGACTGGCTTACCGGATTCGGCGCGTCCGGGGAAATCGGGCGGGCGGATCCGGCGGAAACCGGGCGTCAGCGGCCGCGTCAGCCCAGCGGGGCCTCCGCCGGACGGCCCGGCAGGGCCCGGTCCAGCAGGCCCGTACGGGCGGCCAGCGCGGCCGCCTCCAGGCGCGAGCCCACGCCCAGCTTCATCAGCACCCGCTGCACGTGCGTACGGGCCGTGCTCGGCGCGATCTCCATGCCCGCCGCGATCAGCCGGGTGTCCTCGCCCTCGGCGACCCGCACCAGCACCTCCACCTCGCGGGGGGTGAGCAGCCGCAGCAGCCTGCTGCCCTCGTCGTCGGGCTGGACCGTGGGGTTCAGGAGCTCCGCGAAGGCCCCTTGCAGCAGTTGGGGGGCGATCGCCACCTCCCCGGCACGCGCCTTGGCCAGCGCCCGCTCCACGCCCTCGATGCGCTCGTCCTGGCGTACGTACCCGCAGGCGCCCGCGGCGAAGGCGGCCGCGATGCCCCGGGGGTTCGGCACCGGGCCCAGGACGACCACGGCGATCTGCGGGCGTTCCCGCTTGATGCGGACGACGGGCTCGAAGACCCCGGGCTCGGCGGGCGACGCGGTCCCGAAGAGACAGACCTCCGGCGCACGGCCGATGACCAGGTCGGCGGCGCCCGCGGCCGGGGCGGCGGCGGCCAGCACCCGGTGCCCGCGCAGTTTCAGCGCGGAGGCGAGCGCCTCGGCCAGCAGCCGGTGCTCGTCGACCACCACGACCCGTACGCCCATTGCGGAACCCACCCCCCACCTTCTGACCCGGCAAGGTACACGGTTGTTCGACGGTGCGAGGGGGATACAGGCAGAAGCCCCCGATCGGTGGGTACCGTTCGGGGGCTTCGCGGCGGAGCCGGACGCGTCAGCTCGCGGTGAACGACACGAAGAGGAACTCCGGGTCGGCCTTGTCCGAGTACGGCTTGCGGACGTTCGTGCGGGAGATGAACAGCTTGCCGTTGTGGTAGCGGAACTCGCTGTAGTCCGGCGAGAAGGCCGTCTCGGCGCGCTGGGTCTCCTTGTCGGACGGGTTCTCTATGAGGAGGGTTTCCTTCATCGTCTTGGCGTCGATGCTGACGATCTGGCCGCCCTTGTCGTACGGGGGGTTCTTGTAGGCGATGATGTTCGACCCGTCCATGCGCAGCGGGAAGATCGTGTACCGCTCGCCCGCGTCGGCGCGGTCGGTGGTCTGCTTGCCGGTCTCCAGGTCGAAGGAGAGCAGCTCGTTGGTGCGGCTGCTGCCGGACTGGCCCTGGTGCTCCTGGGAGGGCACGTAGATCCTGCCGTTGCCGACGACCATGTGGCTGCACCTCTCGACTTCGGTGGCCCCGCACTTGGCGGCGAAGTTGCCGGAGGCGAGCGGGATGCGCGCCTTCAGCTCGCCCTTGGGGTCGACGACGAAGAGGTCGCTGACGCCCTTGCCGCCCTTCGCGTTGTCGCCGACGTCGGCCCCCACGATCAGCGGCTTGGTGGAGACGATGTGCGCGTACTCGATGCCCGGGGAGAGCTTGTACGAGGCGGTGGGCGCGCCCGTGGCCGGGTCCAGGATCTGCGCGTGCAGGGTGTAGTTGCCGCTCTGGCCGCACTTGCGGATGACGCCGAGGGCCTCACCGCCCGCGTAACCGGTGTCGCGGCAGCTCTCGCCGTCGACCTTGGGCTGCCACAGCGCCTTGCCGTCGGTGAGGCTCCAGGCGGCGCCGCCCGCGGAGACACCGGCCGCGGCGACGGTCTTGCCGCTGATGGTGACCTCGGAGAACGACACCGGCTTGTCGCCGCCGTTGGCGCTCTTGGCATTGCCGGACCAGACGAGCTTGCCGCTCTCCAGGTCGAAGACGCCGACCTCGGTGCAGGCCGGGTACTTGTTCTCGGGCGTGGGCTGGGACGCCCGGAAGAGGACCGCCGACTTGTTCTCGCTGATGTGGTGGGTCGCGCCGCAGAGCTCGCCCGGGAAGGGCAGCTCCCACTTCTTGCCGCCGTCGACGAGGTTGTAGCCGACCACCTTCGCCACGTCGGACTTGACGTAGGTGGCGTCGGTGATCCAGGAGCCGGTGACGTTGACGACGTCGGCCGGCGCCGGGCTCGGCTGCTTGAAGAGGACCTTCGACTTGGGGTTGGAGGGCGCCTTCTCCGTGCCGGGCACGAACGTGCCGGGCTTGTCGCCGTCCGTGGAGGCGCTGGGGCCGCTCTGCGCGCCGTCCTTCCCGCCGTCTCCGCCGCTGCCGTCGCCGGAGACGTACCAGAGGCCGCCTCCGACGATGAGGACGATGGCCAGCAGGGCCGCGCCGACGATCATCAGCTGGGTGCGCTTGTCGTTCCCGCCGCCGGTGGCGGGCGGGCCGGCGGGCGCGGCCGGGCCGGCGGGCGCGCCGAACGGCGGGGGGCTGCCGGGCTGCTGCGGGTACCCGTAACCGGGCCCGGGCTGCGGGTAGCCGTACGCGGGCTGTCCGGACGGCGGCTGCTGCGGGGGCGCCGGCGGGCCGGGCGGGGCCTGCGGGGGCGGCGGCGTGGGCGCGCCGAACCCGCCGGGTGCGGGATTCCCCGCAGCCGGGGCGGGGCCGGGGTCCTGCGGCGCTCCGAAGCCGCCGGACGGCGGCTGGTGGGGGGGCGGCGGGGTGCTCATGGGGTGTTGTTGCCTCTCGGTGGGCGGTCGTGGGGCGGGTTCACTTTCCGAAGACCATGAGGAGCTTCTCGTCCTTGCCCTGGGCGTTCAGGCGGGAGACGGAGAGGAAGAACCGTCCGTCCGCGTAGTCGAGCCTCGGGGTGCGGAAGGAGCTCTCGATCGGGGTGGCGGGGCCCGACGGGTGGCGCAGGAGCGCGGTGGGGGCGGCGCCGTCGGCGGGGATCGCGAGGACCTCGCCGCCCTGGTCGGACTCGGCCTTGCGGTAGGCGATCAGCTGTCCGTTGAGGACCTTGACCGGGGTGAGGGTGCGCTTGTCCCCTGCCGGGGTGCGCCACTTGTCCTTGCCGGTGGCCAGGTCGAAGGCGACGATCTCGTTGGCGGCGCCGGCGGCGGCCGCGGTGGGCAGGTAGAGGGTGTTCCCGTCGACGACGGCCGAGGGGCAGGTCGTCAGGGCCTTGAAGAGGCCGGTGTCGCCGCAGCCCGTGGCGAAGTTGCCCGCGCCGACGAGGGTGGCGGTCTGCTTCCCGTCGGGCCCCAGGACCAGGATGGAACGCTCCTTGGTCGCCTCGTTGCCGACGTCCACGACGACCGGGTCCACCGAGTAGATGCTGGTGACCTTGAACTTCTTGGGGAGCCGGAAGGCCCAGTTCTTCTTGCCGGTGACCGGGTCGACGCCCTGCACCTCGGCGCTCGCGTCGTCGTCGGAGCAGGTGGCGAGGGCGATCATCTTGCCGTTGCCCGTCTCGTAGGAGTCGGGGTTGCAGCCCGTGCCGAGCGCGTGGCCGAAGAGCTTGTCGCCGTTGCTGATCTTGAAGGCGCTGGCGGTGCCGCCGCGGCTGACGGTGACGGTGTCGCCCGCCATGGCCAGGGTGGGGCTGGTGAAGATGTCGAAGATGCCTTCCTTGGGCACCTCCTTCGACCAGACCTCCTTGCCCGTCTTGAGGTCGACCACGCGCAGTTGGGTGCAGGAGGCGTTCTCGCCCTCGCCGTCGCGGTACATGACGACCGCTTTCCCGTCGGGGGTGGCCTGGCGGCTGACGGAGCAGATCACGGCGGGGAACGGCAGGGTCCACTTCTCCTTGCCGTCGGTGACCGCGTAGCCGGTGAGCGACTTCCAGACGCTCTTGACGACGGTGTCGCCGACGACCCACTGGCCGGCCGCCTCGACGCCCATACCGGGCCCGTCGATCTTGGCGGTCTTGAGCCACAGGACCTTGTCCTCGCCCTGCTTGCGGCCCGCGTTGAGGTCGCCGAGCTGGCCCCCGTCGCCGCTGCCGTTGCCGCTGCCGTCGCCCTTGTCCACGGAAGGGGAGCCGGAGGGGGCGGGCGGCGTGGACGCCTGCGCGGTGGGCTCCTTGGCGTCGTCGTCCCGGAAGAAGGCGACGTAGCCCACGCCCGCGGCGAGGACGGCCGCCGCCACCGACGCGGCGATCAGGACGGTCCGCTTCCTCTTCGGCGGCAGGCCTCCGGGCGCGCCGAGCGGGGGCTGCTGCTGGACGGTGGGCGGCTGCTGGACGTACGGGGGCTGCCGGCCGTACGGGGGCTGCTGCGGCTGCTGCCCATAGGGGGCCGCGGGCTGCTGGGCGTACGGGTTCTCGCCCTGCGGCGGGAAGCCGTAACCGGGCTGCGGCGGGCCGGGGAGGTGCCCGTAACCGGAAGGCGGCGGTGGCTGGTTCGGCGGCTGGGGCGGCTCGGTCATCAGCGCACACTTTCGGCTTCGGAGGGGGCGTGGAGGATGACCTTTCTATCACTGACGGCGTACATGCATCGGGCCGGTCCGTCCCCTGTTCCCAAGGGAGGACCGGCCCGTGACGCCGCCGTTATCCGGCCAGTTGCTACGCCTCTTCCGCGAGCTCCAGCCAGCGCATTTCCAAATCGTCCCGGTCCGCGAGGAGTTCGCGCAGTTCCGCGTCGAGCTTGGCCACCTTGTCGTAATCGGTGGAGTTCTCGGCGATCTGGGCGTGCAGGTTGCCCTCGCGGTCGGACAGCTTGTTCAGCTGCCGCTCGATCTTCTGGAGCTCCTTCTTCGCGGCGCGCGAGTCCCCGGAGGCCGTGGACTTCCCGGCGGAGGACGCGGCCGGGGCGGGCGCCGGGGCGGCCGCCTCGATCATCCGCCGACGGCGCTCCAGGTACTCGTCCAGGCCGCGCGGCAGCATCCGCAGGCTCGCGTCACCGAGCAGGGCCATCACCGTGTCGGTGGTGCGCTCGATGAAGAAGCGGTCGTGGGAGATCACGATCATCGAGCCCGGCCAGCCGTCGAGGAGGTCCTCCAGCTGGGTCAGCGTCTCGATGTCGAGGTCGTTGGTGGGCTCGTCGAGGAACAGGACGTTCGGCTCGTCCATCAGCAGGCGCAGGATCTGCAACCGCCGCCGCTCACCACCGGAGAGGTCGCCGACCGGCGTCCACTGCTTCTCCTTGGTGAAACCGAACTGCTCGCACAGCTGGCCCGCCGTCATCTCGCGGCCCTTGCCGAGGTCGACGCGGTCGCGGACCCGCTGGACGGCCTCCAGGACCCGCAGCGAGGGGTCGAGTTCACCGACCTCCTGGGAGAGGTAGGCCAGCCTGACGGTCTTGCCGACCGTGATCTTGCCGGCCGCGGGCTGCACCTCGCCCTGGGTGCGGGCCGCCTCGGCGAGGGCGCGCAGCAGGGAGGTCTTGCCGGCGCCGTTGACCCCGACGAGACCGATGCGGTCGCCGGGACCCAGGTGCCAGGTGAGGTGCTTGAGCAGTTCCTTGGGACCGGCGTGGACGCTGACGTCCTCGAGGTCGAAGACGGTCTTGCCGAGGCGGGCGTTGGCGAAGCGCATCAGCTCGGACGTGTCGCGCGGCGGCGGCACGTCCGCGATGAGCTCGTTGGCGGCCTCGATGCGGTAGCGGGGCTTGGACGTCCGGGCGGGGGCGCCGCGGCGCAGCCAGGCCAGCTCCTTGCGCATCAGGTTCTGCCGCTTGGACTCCTCGGTCGCGGCGATCCGCTCGCGCTCGGCGCGGGCGAAGACGTAGTCGCTGTAGCCGCCCTCGTACTCGTGCACGTCACCGCGCTGCACGTCCCACATGCGGGTGCAGACCTGGTCGAGGAACCAGCGGTCGTGGGTCACGCAGACGAGCGCCGAGCGGCGCTCCTGGAGGTGCGCGGCCAGCCAGGAGATGCCCTCGACGTCGAGGTGGTTGGTGGGCTCGTCGAGGACCAGGAGGTCCTGGTCGGCGATGAGCAGCTTGGCGAGCGCGATGCGGCGGCGCTCGCCGCCGGAGAGCGGGCCGATGACCGTGTCGAGGCCCTCACCGAAGCCGGGCAGGTCGAGTCCGCCGAACAGACCGGTCAGGACGTCGCGGATCTTGGCGTTGCCGGCCCACTCGTGGTCGGCCATGTCCCGGATGATCTCGTGGCGGATGGTCGCCGCGGGATCGAGGGAGTCGTGCTGGGTGAGGACGCCCATGCGCAGGCCGCCGGACTGCGTGACGCGGCCGGTGTCGGGCTCCTCCAGCTTGGCGAGCATTCGGATGAGGGTGGTCTTGCCGTCGCCGTTGCGGCCGACGACGCCGATGCGGTCCCCCTCGGACACGCCGAGGGAAATGCCGTCCAGCAGGGTACGTGTGCCGTACACCTTGCTGACTGCCTCGACATTGACCAGATTGACCGCCATCAGACGCGCTCCAGGTGGGGTACCCCCGGACACGCGTCCGGGAGAGGGTGTGGATCAGCCCCTCAGCCTAACGCGCCGGGCGGCGCCGGACCGTTTCACGAGCGGGGCGCGGGTCCGCGCGTACGCCCCTGAGGACGCCCGCCGCAGCCGGCCCGGCGGGCGTGTGAGCTGCGCGGTCCGGGGCCGAGCCCCGGGGGGCGCGGCCCGTGGGGTCAGGAGGGCAGGACCGTGGCGCCCGGCGCCGGCGCGGCCGCCACGCGGGTGGCCCGGCACGTGCCGGAGGCGTCGAGCGCCGCCGCCACCTTGCGCGCCGCTTCCTCGTCCCGTACCAGGAACGCCGTCGTCGGCCCCGAGCCGGAGACCAGCGCGGCCAGCGCCCCGGCGTCCGTGCCCACCGCCAGGGTCCGCGCCAGCTGCGGGCGCAGGGACAGGGCGGCCGGCTGGAGGTCGTTGGCCAGACGGGCGGCCAGCCGGTCCGGGTCGCCGGAGGCCAGGGCGGCGAGCAGCTCCGGGGAGGCCTGGGGGGCCGGCACCGTCGTGTCCGCCGTGAGGCGGTCGAACTCGCGGAACACCGCCGGCGTGGACAGGCCGCCGTCGGCCACCGCGAACACCCAGTGGAAGGCGCCCGCCTCGACCGGGGTCAGCAGCTCGCCCCGGCCGGTGCCCAGCGCGGCCCCGCCGACCAGGCTGAAGGGGACGTCGCTGCCGAGCTCCGCGCAGATCTCCAGCAGCTCGGCGCGCGGGGTGTCCAGCCCCCACAGGGCGTCGCAGGCCAGCAGGGCCGCCGCACCGTCCGCGCTGCCGCCCGCCATACCGCCCGCCACCGGGATGTTCTTCGCGATGTGGAGGTGGACGGCAGGGGCCAGCCCGGCCCGTGCGGCCAGGATCTCGGCGGCCCGCGCGGCGAGGTTCGTCCGGTCCAGGGGGACCTTGTCGGCGTCGGGGCCCGTGCAGGTCACGGTCAGCTCGTCGGCCGGCGTCGCCGTGACCTCGTCGTACAGCGAGACGGCGAGGAAGACGTTGGCGAGGTCGTGGAAGCCGTCGGGGCGGGCCGCGCCCACCGCCAGCTGCACGTTGACCTTCGCGGGGACTCGTACGGTCACGCTCACAGGGCGGGCTCCTGCGCGGCGGGCTTGTTCTCGGCGATCGCGGCGAACTGCTCCACCGTCAGCGACTCCCCGCGCGCCTGCGGGGAGACGCCCGCGGCGACCAGCGCCGCCTCCGCGCCCGCCGCCGAACCGGCCCAGCCGGCCAGCGCGGCGCGCAGCGTCTTGCGGCGCTGCGCGAACGCCGCGTCCACGACCGCGAACACCTCGGCCTTCGAGGCGGTGGTCTTGATCGGCTCTGCGCGGCGCACCAGCGAGACGAGGCCGGAGTCGACGTTCGGGGCGGGCCAGAAGACCTTGCGGCCGATGGCCCCGGCGCGCTTGACGTCCGCGTACCAGTTGGCCTTGACCGAGGGCACCCCGTACACCTTGTTGCCGGGCTCGGCGGCGAGCCGGTCGGCGACCTCCGCCTGCACCATCACCAGGGTGCGCTCGATGCTGGGGAAGCGGTCCAGCATGGTCAGCAGGACGGGAACGGCCACGTTGTACGGCAGGTTCGCGACGAGCGCGGTCGGCGCCGGACCGGGCAGCTCCGTCACCAGCATCGCGTCGGAGTGGACCAGCGCGAAGCGGTCCTTGCGCGCGGGCATCCGCGCCTCGATGGTGGCGGGCAGCGCGGCCGCCAGGATGTCGTCGATCTCCACGGCGACGACCCGGTCCGCGGCTTCCAGCAGCGCGAGCGTCAGCGAGCCCAGTCCCGGCCCGACCTCGACGACCACGTCGTCGGGCCGCACCCCCGCGGTGCGCACGATCCGGCGCACCGTGTTGGCGTCGATGACGAAGTTCTGCCCCTTCTGCTTCGTCGGCTTCACGCCGAGTACGGCGGCCAGCTCCCGGATCTCGGCCGGTCCGAGTAGGGCGTCAGAAGGGGTCTCGTTGGGCTGCTGCTCTGCGGTGCTCACCGGGTAAGCGTACGGCCGCAGTGGGGCCAGGGACTCGCCCCCCGCTGCACGTAGAGCTTCTTCGCCCGGTAGGTCTGTTCCGCGCCCGACGCGTCCTGGGGGCGGCCGGTGCCGCCGAGGGCGTGCCAGGTGCGGACGTCGAACTGGTAGAGGCCGCCGTAGGTGCCCGAGGGGTCGGTGGCGGCGGGGCGGCCGCCGGACTCGCACTGGGCGAGGGCGCTCCAGTTGAGGCCGTCGGCGCCCGCGACGGAGTTCGGCAGGGGTTTGGTGCCGACCTTGACGAGCTGGGTGACGGGCTCGCGGACGACCTCCTCGGCGACCTGGCGGGGCTTTTGCCGGACCCCGTTGACGGTGCGCAGGCTGTACGTGACCCTGCGCGCTCCGGGGCGGCCGGCGCGTTCGACGACCTCGGTGCCGGCGAAGAGGCCGGGGTCCTCGACCCGCTCGGTCGCGTACGGGATGCGCTCCTCGCGGACCTCGCGGGTGCCGGTGATGCGCAGCACGGTGACGGTCTGGCCGTCGCGGGGGAAGACGGTGGGGGGCACGGAGGTGGTGTCCTGGCCCCGCAGGGTGATGCCGGCCTGGTCGAGGGCCTCCTGGACGGTGGCGGCGTTGGTGCGGATGGTGCGTTCGCTGCCGTCGGCCATGAAGGTGATGCTGCGTTCGGTGCGGACGCTCAGGGCCATGCCGTCGCGGGGTACGGCGGCTGTGCGGTGGGCGGAGAGGTAGGCGCCCTCGGCGCGGATGCCGAACTGGCGCAGGGCCCCGTCGACGGTGCGGGCGGTGGTCCACACCTGGCGCTGCTGTCCGTCGAGGGTCAGGCGCAGGGGGCGGCCGTAGTGGACGACCACCTGCTCGCCGTCTTCGAGGGGTTCGCCGGGGGCGGGGGCTACGAGGTCGTGGGGGCCTACCCCGAGGCCTTCAGAGGCGAGCAGTTCGTCGATGTCGTCGGCGAAGGTGTGGAGGTTCCTCGGGACCCCGTCCACGGTGAGGCGGACCGCCTTGTCGGCGGCGACGAAGGCGGTGGTGCCGCCGGCGAGGAAGACGACGACCAGGGCTTGGGGCACGATCCGCCGCCAGGTCCCGCCGGGGGCCTGGGCGGGGGCGGCGCGGCGGCGTCTGCCGGGGCCGCTGCCGGGGCCGGGGCCAGGGCTGGGGCTTGCCGAGAGCGACGGTGGCGGGGCCGAGGGGGCCGGGAGCGGGGCGGCGGGCGGGGCGGCCCTGCGGCGGCCCGACCCGGCGCCCGGGACCCCCACGGCTGCCGCGTCCCCCGCGGCCCCGACCGGCACGGCGGTCACGGCGGTCACGGTGGGGGCCTGGGGGTCGGGCCACGGCGTCGGCTGCCCGCCCCGGCGTGCGCGGCGGCGCCCCGCCCGGCGCGGGGCCGGTACCCCCGGTTCCGGGGCGCCGGGATCCTCGTACGCCTCCGGGGCGGGACCACCACGGCGGTGACTGCCCTGCGTATCGCTCACGACGCTCGCTCCACTGGTGATCCGGCACCGGCCCGGCTGGGCCACGGCACCTTAGCGGAGGAATCGTCACTCTCCAAAGCCGTTCGAACACGCAGCGTCGCGGGGGCGGCGCGGCTGAGGCGGGATCAGTAGGCGAAGGCGCGGGCGGTGTTGGCGGCCAGCGCGGTGGCCATGGCGTCCTCGTCGAGGCCGCGCACGGCCGCCATGGCCCGGACCGTCAGCGGAATGAGGTACGGGGCGTTGGGCCGTCCGCGGTACGGCGCGGGGGTGAGGTAGGGGGCGTCCGTCTCGACGAGGACGAGCTCCAGCGGGGCCACGGCCAGGGCCTCGCGCAGGGGCGCCGCGTTCTTGAAGGTGACGGTGCCGGCGAAGGACATGTAGTAGCCGGCGGCGGCGCACTCCCGGGCCATGTCGGCGTCCCCGGAGTAGCAGTGGAAGACGGTCCGCTCGGGCGCGCCCTCCTCGCGCAGGATCCGCAGGACGTCCGCGTGGGCGTCGCGGTCGTGGATGACCAGGGCCTTGTCCTGCCGCTTGGCGATCTCGATGTGGGCGCGGAAGGAGCGTTCCTGCGCGGCCGTTCCCTCCGGCCCGGTGCGGAAGTAGTCCAGCCCGGTCTCGCCGACCGCCTTCACGTGGGCGAGGGCGGCGAGCGCCTCGATCTCGGCCAGCGCCTCGTCCAGGGCGGCTTCGCCGCCGCCGGTCCGGGCTCCCTGGCGCGACCATCCGTCGGGGTCCCCGTACACGATGCGGGGGGCTTCGTTCGGGTGGAGGGCGACGGCCGCGTGGACGTTGTCGTAGGCGGCGGCGGTCTCGGCGGCCCAGCGGGAGCCCTTCACGTCGCAGCCCACCTGGACGACGGTGGTGACGCCCACCGAGGCGGCCTTGGCGAGGCCCTCCTCGACGGTGCCGGACTGCATGTCCAGGTGGGTGTGCGAATCCGCCACCGCCACCCGGAGGGGCTCGGGCAGCGGCGGCGGTGCGTCCTTGGACGCGGTGGAAGAGCTCATGCGGCCGATCTTATGACCGGTGCTTACGCCGGCGCCTATGGCCGGTGCTCATGACCGGCGCAGCCGTGCCCACAGACGGGCCAGGGGGCCTTCGCGCCGCTCGTCGGCCGCCGTCACGTGGACCGGCCCGGGGGCGTCGTGGGGCAGGGCTCCGGGCTCGCCGGGCGCGCCCGCCGCCAGCGAGCCGGTGTGCCCGCGCCGCCGCCTGCGCTCGTGTTCCCTGTCGTGGCCCGCGCCGGTGGCCGGGACGGGTCCGGCGATGCCCGGGGCGATCCCGGGGTGGTGGTAGAGCTGGTCGAGCATGCCGCGCACCGAGGAGACCTGGCCGGCCCGCATGATGCGGACGACGTGTCCGCCGCAGTTCAGGCAGGTGGGGTTGGACAGGGGGGAGGGCACCCGCTCGGCGTTGACCTTGTACATGATGAACGGCTCGCCCTTGCCGTCGACGTGGTGCTCTATCGCGTACTCCTGCTCCCAGCCGTACCCGCACTTCATGCAGGCGAAGGAGTACGCCTCGTGCACGGTGTGCACGTCGGCCGCGTAGCGGGAGGTGGGGACTGCGGCGGGCGTGACCACGGCGGGCGCGGCTGCGGATGCGGGGGTGTCTGCGATCTCACTCATGCCAGCTCCTCTTGTTCCACTGGTGCATTGCCAGTGGACGCCTCTTCGGGCGGGAGCGCATCAGGCCCTGTCCAGTGTTGGACGGTCCTTGAGCGAGTCATGCCCAAAGCGCCCGGTGCGCGGTCTGAGCTTTGCCTTTCAGGTTAGTCCTTTACCGACTTACGGCACCTTTTGTGCCGCATTCTTTGCCGCGACCACCGCGTCGAACACGTCGCGCTTGGGTACCCCGGCCTCGGCCGCGACGGCCGCGATGGCCTCCTTGCGCCGCTCGCCGGCCTCCTCGCGGACCCGTACGCGGCGCACGAGCTCCTCGTCGTCCACGTCGCCGGGCCCGGCGGGGGGCGCGCCCTCCACGACGACGGTGATCTCCCCGCGCACGCCTTCGGCGGCCCAGGCGGCGAGCTCGCCGAGGCCGCCGCGCTTGACCTCCTCGTAGGTCTTGGTCAGTTCGCGGCAGACCGCGGCGCGACGGTCGGCGCCGAAGACTTCGGCCATCGCGGCCAGGGTGGCGTCGAGCCGGTGCGGGGCCTCGAAGTAGACGAGCGTGCGCCGTTCGCCTTCGACCTCGCGCAGCCGGCCGAGGCGCTCGCCCGCCTTGCGCGGCAGGAACCCCTCGAAGCAGAACCGGTCCACGGGCAGCCCGGACAGCGCGAGCGCGGTGAGTACGGCGGAGGGCCCGGGGACGGCGGTGACCTTGATGTCCTGCTCCACGGCCGCGGCGACGAGCCGGTAGCCGGGGTCGGAGACGGAGGGCATGCCGGCGTCGGTCACCAGCAGGACGCGCTTGCCGTCCTGGAGCGCTTCGACCAGCTCGGGGGTGCGCGCGGACTCGTTGCCCTCGAAGTACGACACGACGCGCCCGGTGGTGTGCACACCGAGGCCCTGGGTCAGCCGGCGCAGCCGCCGGGTGTCCTCGGCGGCGACCACGTCGGCCCGCTCCAGCTCCGCCGCGAGGCGCGGCGGGGCGTCGGAGAGGTCGCCGATGGGCGTGCCGGCGAGGACGAGCGTGCCGGTCAGGCCCGCGGCGGTGGCTGCGGCCGGGGCGTGGGCCGGGGCCGCCGTCGTGTCGGCGGTCACGTCGCCGGTCGGGTCGCCGGTCGGGTCGCCGATCGGCGTGGATTCGGTACCGCGGGGCTGGTCAGTGGTCACCCGCCCATCCTCTCAGCCCCGCGACCCGGGACCCCCCGTCAGGCCCGGTCTGGGGCGCACCCGGATCTCTTCCCTACGATGTGCCGGTGACCAGTACCGCGACGCCGCCGCCCAGCCCCGCGGGGGCCCCGCCCGCCTCAC
Organism: Streptomyces sp. NPDC016562; assembly: GCF_043076955.1. Taxonomy (NCBI): domain Bacteria; kingdom Bacillati; phylum Actinomycetota; class Actinomycetes; order Kitasatosporales; family Streptomycetaceae; genus Streptomyces; species Streptomyces sp. NPDC016562. The sequence continues at coordinate 136,735 of NZ_JBIBRZ010000006.1, forward strand.
CGGCGGGACGCGATGATGAGCCGCCCGTCTGGCTGCGCCGCCTGCGCGCCTTCGGCTACGTGCCGGGCGCCGGCGCCTCGCCGCGCACGGACGTGCGCACCCGCCTGGTGCCCCCGTACGCCAAGCCGTCCCGGCAGCTGTGGATGACCTTCGGTCTGCCCGCGCGGACGTGGGGGGTCTGGCAGGCGGTCCTGTCGTGGGTGGGGCCGCTGCTGGTGGCGCTGGTCGCCGGTGTGCTGCGGTTCGTGCACCTGGGCAGCCCGAAGGCGGTGATATTCGACGAGACGTATTACGCGAAGGACGCCTGGGCCACGGTCAAGCAGGGCTACGAGGCGAGCTGGCCCAAGGACATCGACAAGTCGATCCTCGCCAACCCGGACGGGGTCCCGCTGCCGGTGGACCCGGGCTACGTCGTGCACCCGCCCGTCGGCAAGTGGGTCATCGGGCTCGGCGAGTGGATGTTCGGTTTCACGCCCTTCGGCTGGCGGTTCATGACCGCCGTGCTCGGCACCTTGTCGGTGCTGATGCTGTGCCGGATCGGGCGCCGCCTGTTCCGCTCGACCTTCCTCGGCTGCCTGGCGGGGGCGTTGCTCGCCGTGGACGGCCTGCACCTGGTGATGAGCCGCACCGCACTGCTCGACCTGGTGCTGATGTTCTTCGTGCTCGCCGCGTTCGGGGCGCTGCTCATCGACCGGGACCGGACCCGGGCCCGGCTCGCCGACGCGCTGCCGGTGGACGAGGAGGGCCGGACGCGGCCCGACGTGAAGATCGCCGAGACGCTGCGGCTGGGCTGGCGGCCGTACCGGATCCTGGCGGGCGTGTGCCTGGGCCTGGCCGCGGGCACGAAGTGGAACGGCTTCGTCGTCCTGGCCTTCTTCGGGGTCCTCACCGTGCTGTGGGACGCGGCCGCGCGGCGCACCGCGGGCGCGGGCGCCCCGTACGCGGCGATGCTGCGCCGTGACGCGCTGCCCGCCTTCGTGTCCACGGTCCCGGTCGCGATCGTGACGTACCTGGCCTCGTGGTCGGGGTGGATCCTCAGCCCGGACAACGGCAAGGGCGGCTACCTGCGCGACTGGGCGGCCAAGCACGACCAGGGCAGCGCACTGTCGTTCCTGCCGGAGTGGCTGCGCAGCCTGTGGCACTACGAGACCGAGGTCTACAAGTTCCACGTCGGTCTGACCTCGGGCCACACCTACGAGTCGAACCCGTGGAGCTGGCTGGTCCTGGGCCGGCCCGTCTCCTACTTCTACGAGTCCCCCGCCCCGGGCACCGACGGCTGCCCGGCGACCGAGACGGGCAAGTGCGCCCGCGAGGTCCTGGCGCTGGGCACGCCGCTGCTGTGGTGGGCGGGCTGTTTCGCGCTGCTGTACGTGCTGTGGCGGTGGTTCTTCCGCCGCGACTGGCGGGCGGGCGCGATCGCGTGCGCGCTGGCGGCGGGTCTGCTGCCCTGGTTCAACTACCAGGAGCGCACGATCTTCTACTTCTACGCAGTGGTCTTCGTCCCGTACCTGTGCCTGGCGGTGGCGATGATGATCGGCGCCCTCCTGGGCCCGGCCGGCTCGTCGGAACGCAGACGCGCCCTGGGCGCGATCGGCGCGGGCGTCCTGGTCCTGCTGATCGTGTGGAACTTCATCTACTTCTGGCCGATCTACACGGGCCAGACCCTCCCGATGGACTCCTGGCGCGGCCGCATGTGGCTGGACACCTGGGTCTAGCAGGGCAAAGACGGGCCCGGCACCTTCTGGTGCCGGGCCCGTCGTGGTTGTTGCCGGTGGCCGCTGGCCGTCCTGGGCCGCCCCTCGACGGCCCACAGACGGCCCATGTTGGGCCACTCTGTCGACGCCATCCACCGCCTCCGTAGGTGGTCGCTCCCCCGAGCTTGATCACGCACTCCCAAGTTGCCAGCGCCGAGCAAGGCAGCGCAGGCAAAACGGGCGACACCGCATTGATCAGTCATTACCATCAGCCTCATGGACCTCGTCAGGCGGTTTTTCGGAGACGCGTTCGCTTCTTATTGCCTCAACATCCCAGCGGGCGAGCTAGATGCAACCATCCTATCCCTAGCCCAATCTTCGACCGTAGCCGAGTTGCGAGAATTCGCCCAGAATTTGAAGCAGAATCCCGACGAGGTGATCCAACGGATCTCAATGTCCACGATTCTCCAATATCACACACCATCTCAAATGTCGGTACCCAACGCCCTTCGCCAGCAATGCGGAGGTGAGATTGCCGCCCGGTCCAGCGTAGACCCGGTCGAATCAGCCATATTTCAACTTGCACGCGACGCGTACCCGGCCTGTTTGATGCCGGCACCATCAAGCAAAGCCGCTTACGGCCACTCAGGGGTGAGCACGTCCGTATACCAGAACCCAACATGTCGAGACGCGGTGCGTGCAGTATTGGCCGACGCTTCACTTAGTCGGCTATTCCCGGACGGCATCCCAAATAGCGACTCATCACCTGGAATTGAAATCGGAGCAGGCATCACTTCCGGCGCCATTTGGTCGAACGGCAGCGGCGGTAGTCTCCAACTCATCGGTCTAATCACGGGGATCTTGGAGTATGCCGCGCGCCGGATTTCCACTACCCCATCACCCGAGGAGTATTTTTCCTTGGTGGCTGACGCGCTCAAGACGGCACGAACCTTGTCCGAGAAGAAGCCGACGTCGACTTACACGCTGGTAGGCCTCAAGAACGTCACCGTGACCGCCGAGAAGCCAATCACCTTCCAGGGTGGCCAACTGCGACACCCCACCCCTGGCGACCTGGCGGACCTTATGGGCCAGGAGGGAATCACTTCCGTACTGGAAGTCAGGTCATCCCTCCAGCTTCTCAGCATCAGGCCAGCCAACACTAGCGACGAAATAGTGTCTGCCGAGTATGAAAAACTCAGGCCCACATTCGAGAAAAATGCAGCGGAAACACGAAGACTGATTGACCTTGCGCGACTTTCAATCCTGTTTGCCTCCGATGGCAGCCCCGCCGCACCGGTAGATGTCGCCACAACTACCCTAAATCCCATCGCGAGCGGGAAGTCGGTTGGACTCTCAATTCAGAGCTATATGCCGAACATTGTGACACCCATCACCGTTAGCGCAGACATTGAAAGCCAGATTCAATACTGGTCGAAGAGAGTAGCGAACCATCCGGGAAATCTCGATATGGGAATGCGTCGCCTACTATCGGCAGTGTCAGCCCGCTTTGACCCTATGGATGCATTCGTTGACGCCGTCATCTGCTGGGAGAATATGTTCGGAACGAATCAAGGAGAGGTGGGCTTCAGGGTGGCCGCCTCTATGGCACATCTATTGGAACAAGAGGATCCGGTAGCCCGAAAAAAGCTTTTCACCGAAATCAAGAACCTGTATGCCGTCCGCAGCAAACTTGTACACGGGGCGAAGGAACCAAACATTCAAGACGCATACAGCCACAGGGATCGTTCAATCGAAATCGCGATCAACGCGTTCAAGGGTTTGTATGACCGTCAGGATCTACTAGCAGTCGATTCTGCGTCGCGAGGAAATATTCTACTAATTGGCTCGTGACACGCGCGCGTTCCAGGACTAGAGATGGGCAGCCGGATGGGAGGCATCTGGACGGCCCGTGAGCATCCGTTTTGCCCCTCGTACCGGGCACGGGGGGGCAAGACTTCTCGGAGGCTCACCGCTCGCCGATGTCCGCCGACGGCCGTCACGCGGCCGATATAGATGCCGGAGCGGGCGTCCTGTCAGCCAGGTTATGGCCACTGTCGAGCCTTGCCACACGCTGAGCAAGCCATCCTGAGACTCGCGGTCCGCCGTTTACCGCCCCGCCTTCCGTGACTGTGCGGAGGTGCTCGAAGCCGTGGCGCAGGTAGTAGCGCTGAAGTGCCTCGTTCGTTGTCCACGCGTCGAGGCGGAGCCAGGACGCACCAGCCCGACAGGCTCGATCGCCGGCCCAATCGAGCATCCGCCCGCCGAGGTCCCGCCCCGCGTGCGTCCTGGCGACCGTCAGCTTGTTGGCACCGGGCTCCGCTACCGCGCCCGGTACATCGGCCCCGACGGTACCGAGAAGAGCAAGTCGTTCCCGGACAAGCAGAAGCGCCTCGCTGACATGTGGCTGAACGAAACTGCGGCCGACATGTCCCGGGGCCAGTACGTGGATCCTCGCTCCAACCGCATCACCTTCCGCCAGTTCGCCGAAAAGTGGGTGAAGACCCACGCGACGGAGATCAAAGCCGTGAGGCGGCGGAGCGACGACTGAGGCTGCACGCGTATCCCTACATCGGGACCCGCCCCATGCCCTCGTTCCAGCCGGGACACATCCGGATCTGGCTGGGTGAGCTGAAGAAGAACGTGCCCGTATCCTCGCACCGACGGATCATCTTCGGAACGGTCAGCGCCGCGTTCGCAGCCGCCGTGGACGACGGACAAGAACCCCTGCCGAGCCCGGTCGGTGCAGGTGCCCAAGCCCGCCCCACCACGCGTCACGCCCTGGACCACCGCGCAGGTACTGGCAGTGCGGGCCGCCCTCCCCGGACATCTACGGACCATTGCCGACGTCGCCAGTGGCTGCGGCCTTCGACAGGGGGAGGTGTTCGGGCTGTCCGAGGACGAGATCGACTACGAGGGTGAGTGGCTGCGTGTGGAGCACCAGCTCAAGCGCATCCGGGGAAACTACGTCTTCGCCCCTCCAAAGGGCGCCAAAGCACGCTCCGTGCCGTTGCCCGGGTCCGTCGCAGCGGCACTAATCGCACATTCCAAGCTCCACCCCCCGGTAACGGTCACCCTGCCTTGGCGGACTCCGGACGGCCCGCCCGTCACGAAGTCTCTCGTCTTCCCCAGCCTGCGTGACACCTTTGTCCGCGTCAGCCACTTCAACGACAACAAGTGGAAGCCCGCTCTTGCGGTGGCTGGCATCATCCCGCCGGTGGAGGCAGACGAGCGGTACGCCTCAGCGCCCCAGCACGGACTGCACGCGCTGCGGCACTTCTACGCATCCGTTCTCCTGGACGCCGGCGAAAACATCAGGGCTCTGAGTCAGTACCTCGGCCACGCCGATCCAGGCTTCACGCTGCGGACGTACACCCACCTGATGCCCAGCAGTGAGGGTCGAACGCGAAGGGCCATCGACGGGCTCTTCAGAGCCGCGCCGGACCATGATCACGGCCCCGAAACGGCAGAGTGACCCAGCCGCTCCCCCCGCGTCGAGACGCCATGTGCAGCCCCACCTCATTCTCCGGCCGAAATGGAGGGCGGCCGGTACGCCGCGGCGCGGGTCACTACACGCTCACCTGGTACTTCTACGCCACGGGAGCCCTGGAGGCAAAAGAGCCTATGCATTCCCTCAGCCGGTACGGTTTTCGCTGGCCCCCAGGATGAAGGAGGGCGCCCTAACTTGCTCCCCGGTCTGCGTCACACCGTGCCGCTGTGCCGTTAGAAGAAATGCATCGTAGGCCTCCACCAGTTCATCCGAGCGTGCATTCAGCTCACGCATCGCACGCTCATAACGCTCAGGCTGATCGAATTCCCACTCCCTAGGAATGGCCAACCTATTCGGATTTCCTGGACTATCTATCCACATGTATTCATTCACACATCTGATGAATCTCTCGACGCAAGCAGTAAGCTCTCGGTATGTCGGTTCAATTTCCTCGTGATCGAACCCCCGAGGGTCTCGATCTCGACTCCTCTGCAAGGCGTCAAGCGGATCAACCATAGAGTGCTCAAAACTGGTACAGATGAAGCCGTGCTTCAGCCACTCCACAGTCCTCCCATCGGGATGAAGCGACGTAGTGAGTGCGAAGAAGAGGTTACGGTCGTGCTGAGTCGGCTCCCTCAATCTGCTTCTCAGCGCACGCAACTCGCCCGCCTTCCGCGAATTCAACTCCACGAGTGCAATGACCACATAAACCGACACTAGACACAGACCTGTCGGAATGATCCAGTAGTCCTTGCACCATCTCCGAAACGTGTCCGATGCCAGCAACGCGACAACAGCCGCCGTATCGGCCACGAGACCCGTGAAAACGGCTGCCGAACCAGCAGAAACCCGCTCCGTAAACCCACTCTGCTGCATGCCGGTGAGTGTAGCTTCGACCGATCCCCTCTGGCGTGCTATTCACGCACCACCTGACGCCAGGGGGACGTCGGGCGTGGGGGCGAACACACGCTCACGGCCCAGAGGCGGCCCAGCGGGCCCTAGCACCCCTCGATCTACGCGAAACCTGCTGGTCAGGCTATAAATCCACTCGCTGGTTGAAGTTCCATCTACTTCTGGCCGATCTACACGGGCCAGACCCTGCCGATGGACTCCTAGCGCGGCCGCATGTGGCTGACACCTGGGTCTAGCAGGCGCGAAGACGAAGGCCGGGACGCGTCGTGCGGGTCCCGGCCTTCGTCATGACCGGGCCCCGCCGGATGTTCCGGTCCGGTAACAGGTGTCGCACGGATTCACTGCGCAGCGTAAGGTCCGAGCCAAGGGTTCTTTGAACGCGTTCAGGGACCGTGGACCCGGGGGATGGGGACGAAGTGAACGGGGCAGCGAAGGGCGCCGTCATCGGCGGCGTGTTTCTGGCGATGCTCGGCGGTGCCGGGTACGGGGTGTACGCCCTGGTCGGGGGTTCGGACGGCGACGCGAAGGACGGGGAGAGCTCCGCGCGGGCGGAGAAGGGCAGTGGGCCGGTCAGCGCCAAGGAGACGGCCGCGACCGCCAAGGCGTTCCTGGCCGCGTGGGCGGCCGGGGAGGCGGGGGTGGCCGCCGAACTGACCAACAACAACGCGGCCGCGCTGGCCGCGGTCGGGGATTTCAAGACCAAGGCGTACGTGTCGAAGGCCGTCATCACACCCGGCGCGCCGAACGGCACCACCGTGCCCTTCAAGGTCGAGGCGGAGATCACGTACGAGGGCACGACCAAGCCGCTCGCCTACGACTCCCAGCTGACCGTCGTACGGGGCCTGACCAGCGGAAAGCCGCTCGTCGACTGGCAGCCCTCGGTGATCCACCCGCAGCTCCAGAAGGACGAGAGGCTACGGGCGGGCACCCCGGCGAACCCGCCGGTCAAGGCGCTCGACCGCAACGGCAAGGAGCTGACGGCCGAGCAGTACCCGTCGCTGCGCGCCGTCCTGGACGACCTGCGCAAGGCGTACGGGGAGAAGGCGGGCGGCGCCAAGGGCGCGGAGGTGTGGATCGAGCCCGCCGCCCAGGACGCGCCGCGGCGGACCCTGCTCACGCTCGCCGAGGGCCGGCCCGGGGAGATCCAGACCGTACTGGACGCGGAGGTGCAGGCCGCGGCGGAGAAGGCCGTGGCGAAGCACGCCGAGGCCTCCGTGGTCGCGGTCAAGCCGAGCACCGGCGAGATCCTGGCCGTGGCCAACCACCGCAAGGACGGCTTCAACGCGGCGATGAAGGGGGCCCGCGCCCCGGGGTCGACGATGAAGATCGTGACGGGGGCCATGCTGATCGAGAAGGGCCTGGTGTCGGCGGACAAGCCGGCCGCCTGCCCGGCGACCGCCACGTGGGAGGGGAAGTCCTTCCACAACCTGAACCACTTCGCGTCGGAGGGCGAGCCCTTCGCGTCGAGCTTCGCCAAGTCCTGCAACACCGCCTTCATCAGCCTGATCGACGACGTGAAGGACAACAGCGCGCTGCCGCGGGAGGCGAAGGAGGTCTTCGGGATCGGGCTCGACTGGAAGACCGGGGTGGTCTCGGTGGACGGTTCGGTCCCGGAGGTCTCGGGGGCGGGCGCGGCCGCCGCGTACATCGGCCAGGGCACGATCACCATGAACCCGCTGAACGTGGCCTCGATCACCGCGACCGCCCGGACGGGGGTGTTCCGTCAGCCGGTGATCGTGAAGGCCTCCCTGGACGGGCGCACCCTCGCCACCGCCTCGCGCTCACTGAAGCCGGGGGTGTCCGCGCAGCTGGTCAAGATGATGAAGCTGACGGCGACCAGCGGCACCGGCCGTGAGGCGATGGCCTCGGTCGGCGGCTCGGACAAGGGCGCGAAGACCGGCTCCGCGGAGGTCGACGGCGCGGGCAGCCCGGACAGCTGGTTCACCGGCTTCAGCGGCGACGTGGCCGCGGCGGCCATGGTCGAGGGCGGCGGCCACGGCGGCGAGACGGCGGGCCCGATCGTCGCGGAGGTCCTGAACGCGGGCTGACCCCGCGCAGACTTCCTAGCCCAGCGCGGACCGCAGGGCCCGTACGAGCGCCTGAGCGCGGGGGTCGGCCGTCACCGACTTGGCCAGGGCGTTGGTCACGTAGCCGAAGCCGATGCCCGCCTCCGGGTCCGCGAAGGCCAGCGAGCCGCCGCGGCCCGGGTGCCCGAAGGAGGCCGGGGACAGGAGCGGGGAGGCCGGGCCGTGCAGCATGTAGCCGGGGCCGAAGCGGGTGTTCACGACCAGCACCCGGTCGGGGCCGGCGGACAGCTCGCGGCCGGCGAGGGCGGTGGTCTCCGGGGTGAAGATCCGCGCGCCGTCCTCCACCACGCCGATCGTGGCCCCGTAGAAGCGGGCCAGGGCGCGGGCCGTGCCGATGCCCGCCGAAGCGGGGAGCTCGGCGGCCCGGTAGGCGGGGGCGTTCTCGTCGGGCATCGGGTCGATGGCCGCGAACGCGCGGCGGGTGAGGGAGTGCGGGTCGGCGTAGGCCTCGGAGACGTTGCGCCGCGGCCGGGTCTTGAGCAGGCCCGCGCTGGCGGGCGGGTCGACCGGGGCCACCCGGCCCACCCGGTGGGCCTGGTCCTGCGGCAGGCCGATCCAGAAGTCCAGGCCCAGCGGCTCGGCGATCTCCTCCGCCAGGACCGAGCCCAGCGTGCGGCCGGTCGCCCGCAGCACCAGCTCGGACAGCAGCCAGCTGTAGGTCTGCGCGTGGTAGCCGTGCTCGCTCCCCGGCTCCCAGAAGGGACGCTGCGCGGCGACCGCGCGCGCCCCGGACACCCCGTCCGCGGCCTCGGCGGCGGTCAGCCCCCGGTCCAGGGCCGGGACGCCCGCGCGGTGGGCGAGCAGGTCCCGGACCAGGACCTTGTCCTTGCCGCCCGTCGCGAACTCCGGCCAGTACGAGCCCACCGGCGCGGCCACGTCGAGCAGCCCGCGCTGGTGCAGCAGCAGGGGTACGGCGGCGGCCACGCCCTTGGTCGCGGAGCGGACGACCTGGGCGGTGTCCTCGGTCCAGGCCTCGGCGCCGTCGGCGTCCTTGGTGCCGCCCCACAGGTCGACGACCTTGCGGCCGTCCCGGTAGACGGCGACGGCCGCGCCCCGGTCCCCGAGCACCTCGAAGTTGCGTACGAACGCGTCTCTGACGGGCTCGAAGCCCTCCGCCACCACACCCTGGATGTCCACGAGCAGTGCAACCACCGACGGCCGGTGCTTATGCCACCAGGGCTTATGCGACCACGGCTTGTGCGACCACGGCTTATGCCACCGCCACCGAGCGGGGGTCGAAGCCGAAGGGCAGCTCCAGCCGGTGCGCCCGCATCAGCTTCTCGTCGCACAGGAGGTCCTGCGTGCGGCCGTCCGCGGCGATGACCCCCTCGCTGAGGATCACCGAGCGCGGGCACAGCTCCAGCGCGTACGGCAGGTCGTGCGTCACCATCAGCACCGTCACGTCGAGCGAGCGCAGGATGTCCGCGAGCTCGCGGCGCGAGGCCGGGTCCAGGTTCGACGAGGGCTCGTCGAGGACCAGGATCTCGGGCCGCATGGCCAGGACGGTCGCCACCGCGACGCGGCGGCGCTGCCCGAAGGACAGGTGGTGGGGCGGCCGGTCGGCGAACTGCGCCATGCCGACCTGGTCCAGGGCGGCCCGTACCCGCTCCTCCAGCTCCGCGCCCCGCAGGCCGGCCGCCGCCGGTCCGAAGGCCACGTCCTCGCGCACGGTCGGCATGAACAGCTGGTCGTCGGGGTCCTGGAAGACGATCCCGACCCGGCGCCGGACCTCGGCGAAGTTCCGCTTCTCCACCGGCAGCCCGGCCACGCTCACCGAGCCGACGCCGCCGGTGAGGATGCCGTTGAGGTGCAGGACGAGGGTGGTCTTGCCGGCGCCGTTGGGGCCGAGGAGGGCGACGCGCTCGCCGCGCCCGACGGTGAGGTCGACCCCGAAGAGGGCCTGGTGGCCGTCGGGATAGGCGTAGGCGAGGCCGGTCACCTCAAGGGAGGGGGGCGGGGTGGCGGAGGCGGACGGGGCGGAGGGGGATGCGTTCACAGGGTCCAGCCCATCAGACAGACGGCCAGGGCCGTCAGCGGGAGTACGGCCGCGTACGCCCACTGGGCGCGCGTGGCCGTGACGTCGTCGATCACCGGCATCGAGCCGGCGTAGCCGCGGCTGACCATCGCGAGGTAGACCCGCTCGCCGCGCTCGTAGGAGCGGATGAACAGCGCGCCGGCCGTCTTGGCCAGCACCCCCCAGTGCCGGATCCCGCTGGCCTCGAACCCGCGCGAGCGGCGGGCGATGGACATGCGGCGCAGCTCGTCGCCGATCACGTCGCCGTAGCGGATCATGAAGGTCGCGATCTGCACGAGCAGCGGCGGCAGCCGCAGCCGTTGCAGGCCGAGGAGCAGGGCCCGCAGTTCGGTCGTGGAGGCGAGCAGGACGGAGGCGGCCACGCCGAGGGTTCCCTTGGCGAGGACGTTCCAGGCGCCCCACAGGCCGGAGACGCTGAGCGACATGCCGAGCACCTCCACACGCTCGCCCTGCGCCACGAAGGGCATGAGCACGGCGAAGGCGACGAAGGGCACCTCGATCAGCAGCCGCCGCAGCAGGAAGCCGGCCGGGATCCGGGCCGCGGCCGCGGTCCCCGCGAGGAGGACGGCGTACAGGCCGAAGGCCCACACCGCCTCGCGCGGTGTGGACACGACGATCAGGACGAACGCGAAGGTCGCGGCGAGCTTGCAGTGCGGGGGCAGCTCGTGGACCGGCGAGTGGCCGTGCCGGTACAGCTTGTGGGCGTGTCCCGCTCCCATCTCAGACGGCCGAGGGCTCGGCGGCGGTGGCGTCGGAGCCGGTGGCGGTGGCGCGACGGCGCACGACCCAGAAGACGCCGGTGCCGACGGCGACGGTCGCCCCGACGCCCAGGGCGCCCGCGAGGCCGCCGGAGAGACGGGCGTCGGCGACGTCCTTCACGGCGTAGTCGGCGAGCGGGGAGTCCTTCGCCGCGTGCTCCTCGACCTTCTGGTCGATGCCCTGGTCGGCGGCGACCTTCTCCAGACCGTCGGGGCTGGCGGAGGCGTAGAAGGAGACGAACCCGGCGAGGACGAGCGCGGTGACCAGGCCGGTGGCCCAGACCGCCGTGGTGGAGCGGGCGGCCACCGGGGAGGCGGCGGGCGCGGGGGCGTCGACCAGCTCGCCGCCGATGCGCAGCTTCAGCCGGGTGGTCAGCCCGCGGGCCCCGTGGACCAGGTCGGGGCGTACGGCGATCACGGCGCCGACGGTGGCCGCGGTGATGGCGGCTTCGCCGATGCCGATGAGCACGTGCACGCCGACCATGGCGGTGAGCACCTTGCCGAGGGGCACGTCGGTCGTGCCGCCGACGGCGTAGACGGCGGTGAAGGCGGCGGCCGCGCCCGGCACCGAGAGCAGGGCTCCGGCGAAGGCGGCGACGGTCACCGAGCGGCGGCCGGCCGGCAGCAGCTTGAGCAGCCCGCGGAAGACGCCGTAGGCGATGACGACGGTGACGACGCCCATGACGGTGATGTTCACCCCGAGGGCGGTCAGCCCGCCGTCGGCGAAGAGGATGCCCTGCATGAGCAGGACGACGGACACGCAGAGCACGCCCGTGTAGGGGCCGACGAGTATGGCGGCGAGCGCCCCGCCCAGCAGGTGGCCGCTGGTGCCGGCGGCGACGGGGAAGTTCAGCATCTGGACGGCGAAGATGAAGGCGGCGACGAGGCCGGCGAGGGGTGCGGTCCGCTCTCCTCCCATGCCCTCGGCCTGGGAGGAGAGGCCGCCGAGCTCACGTCGGGCGCCGCGCAGGCTCACGGCCACCGCGGCGGCGGCGACCACTCCGGCGGCCACCGAGACGGGTGTGTTGATGAATCCGTCGGGCACATGCATGGAGGGACTCCGCTTCTCACAGTCTTGAACCGTTCAAGAGTAGGGCCCTGTTGCAAATCGTTGGCAAGAGCGTCTGCGTCACAAAAAGTTCCGTGCGGTTTCGTCGGAATGTGCGAGGCTGGAGGACAAACGGACGCATATGTTCCGAATTGAGGAGTCTTGTCGTGTCAGCCACCGCCGAGAATCCCCCCGCGAGCGCGACGGCGACCGCGACCTCAACCACCCTCACGACCGCGACCGCGACGACGACCGCGACGGCCGTCGAGGAGCGCGTGACCGCCCGCGTGATCAGCGACGACCCCCTCTACCGCAAGGTCCCCGTGGCCCTGCGCTTCGCCGAGGCCGAGCCGCTGGCCGTACGGATCGTCTTCCCCGCGGACCTGTCCCCCGAGGGCACCGACAACGTGTGGGTCCTGCCCCGCGCCCTGCTGGAGGCCGGCCTCCAGGCCCCGACCGGAACCGGGGACGTACGCGTCTGGCCCTGCGGCCGCGTCCAGGCCGTCGTGGAGTTCCATTCCCCCGAGGGCGTCGCCGTGGTGCAGTTCGACAGCGTGGCCCTGCGCCGCTTCCTGCGCCGCACCTACGCCGCCCCCGCCACCCGTTAGGCCCAACGCGCCCCCGCGGAACGCGAAAAAAGCACCCCGGCCCCGTACCCCCTGGTGATCAGGCGGTACGGGGCCGGGGTGTCGGCCGTCCGGGAGGAGGTCAGGCGTTGACCAGCTCGCGGTCCTTGCCCGGGCCCTCGGTGGCCTTCGGGGACTCCCCGAGGTGCTTGCGCAGGCTCTCGCCCTCCACGTCCACGTTCGGCAGCAGCCGGTCCAGCCACTTCGGCAGCCACCAGGCCTTGTGCCCGAGCAGCGCCAGTACGGCCGGGACGATGGCCATGCGGACCACGAAGGCGTCGAAGAACACGGCGACGGCCAGACCGAAGCCGATCATCTTGATCATCTGGTCGGTGGCCCCGAGGAAGCCCGCGAACACCGCGATCATGATCACGGCGGCGGCCACGACGACCCGCGCGCTGTAGCGGAAGCCGGTCACCACGGCCTGGCCCGGGCGCTCGCCGTGGACGTACGCCTCACGCATACGGGTGACGAGGAAGACCTCGTAGTCCATGGCCAGACCGAAGACGACGCCCACCATGAAGATCGGCATCATCGACATGATCGGGCCGGTCTGCTCCACCCCGAAGAGCGAGCCGAGCCAGCCCCACTGGAAGACCGCGACGACCGCGCCGAGGGCGGCGACGACCGAGAGCAGGAAGCCGAGGGCCGCCTTGAGCGGGACCAGGATCGAGCGGAAGACGAGCATCAGCAGCAGGAAGGCCAGGCCGACGACGAGCGCCAGGTAGGGCAGCAGCGCGTCGTTCATCTTCTGCGTGAAGTCGATCTCCATCGCGGTGGCTCCGGTGACGAGGACGTCGTCCCCGCTGCCGTCGCGGATCTCCTGGACCAGGTCCTTGGTCTGCGTGGAGATCCCGCGCTCCTTGGGGATGACGGTGATCACCGCGGCGTCGCCGGCCTTGTTGAGGTTCGGCGGGGTGACCGCGACCACGCCGTCCAGGCCCTTGATCCGGTCGACGGTCTTGTCGGCGAGCGCCTTGTCGCCGTCGACGACCACCATCAGCGGGCCGTTGAAGCCCGGACCGAAGCCCTCGGACAGCATTTCGTACGCCTGGCGCTGGGTGGTGGAGACCGGCAGGGAGCCGTCGTCCGGCAGCGCCATCTCCAGCTTGCTGGCCGGTACGGCGATGATCCCGAGGCCGATCACACCGGCGAGGAGCACCATGACCGGGCGGCGCAGGACGAAGCGGGCCCAGCGGGTGCCGCCGTTGGGCTTCTCCTCGGCGCCGGCGGCCTTGTTGGCGCCCTTGCCGAAGAGCCTGCTCTTCTGGCCGGCGGGCAGGACCTTCTTGCCGGCGAATCCGAGGATGGCCGGGACGAGGGTGAGGGCGACGAGCACGGCGATGACGACGGTGCCGGCGGCCGCGAAGCCCATCTTGGTCAGCATCGGGATGTTGACGACGGCGAGGCCCACGAGGGCGATGACGACGGTCAGACCGGCGAAGACGACGGCGGAACCAGCGGTTCCGGCCGCCCGGCCGGCGGCTTCGTCCCGCTCGCGGCCCTCGGCGAGCTCCGCGCGGTAGCGGGAGACGATGAAGAGGGCGTAGTCGATGCCGACCGCGAGGCCGATCATCATCGCGAGCGTGGAGGTGGTGGTGCCGAGGTCCAGCACGTTGGCGAGCGCGGTGATGGAGGAGACGCCGATGCCGACGCCGATCAGCGCGGTCAGCAGCGGCAGACCGGCCGCGATCAGCGAACCGAAGGTGATCACCAGGACGATCGCGGCGACCGCGATGCCGATGATCTCGCCGGAGCCGGTCTCGGGGGCCGTCATCAGCGCGTCGCCGCCGATCTGGACGTTCAGCCCCGCGGCCTTGGCCTGCGTGCCGGAGTCCTTGAGCGCGTCGCGGGTGACGTCCTTGAGCTCCATGCCGCTGACGTCGTACTTGGCGCTGATGTAGGTGGTGGAGCCGTCCTGGCTCACCGCCTGCGTCTCGTACGGGTCGGTGACCGAGGAGACCTGCTCCGCGCCCGGGCCGGACTTCAGCGCGGCGACGATCTTCTGGACCTCGGCCTTGGGGCCGGGGTCGGTGACCTTGGCGCCCTCGGGCGCCTTGACCACGATGCGAGCGGTGGCGCCGTCGGCGGCCAGGCCCGGGAAGCGCTGATCCAGCAGGTCGAAGGCCTTCTGGGCCTCCGTGCCGGGTATCGAGAACGAGCCGGAGGTGGGCGCGGACGCCGTGGCCGCGCCGAAGACGGCGGCGAACAGCAGCAGCACCCAGGCCAGGGCGACGAGCCCGCGGCGCCTGAAGGCGCCCTTGCCGATGCGATAGAGGAAGGTGGCCACGTCGGTGGTTCTCCCGTTCAGGTCGTGGGATGGATCCGGCGGGACGGGTCCCGTGGATCAGGGCGTGAAAAGCCGGCCCGACGACGAGAGCGGCGTGTCAGGAGCAGCAGGAGCGAGGAAGGGACGGGGACGGGGCGGATCAGACGCCGAGGGCGGGGAAGACCACGGCGTCGATGAAGTCACCGAGGAACGCCCGGTCCACCGGGCGGTCCTCGATCAGCGGGAGCGCGATGAACGTCCCGATGAGCATGTGCGGTACGAAATCCAGGGCCGGGCACCCGGGAGCGATCTCGCCCCGGTCGACCGCGCGCTGCAGCATCACCTGCAGCCCGGTGATCTCCGGGTCGACCAACAGGTCCCGCAGCGCCCGGTGGAGCTCGGGGCTCTCGTGGACCGCATGGGCCAGGCCCCGCATCAGCGCGGTGTCCTTGGCCATCTGCGCGTCGTCCGAGTGCTCCACCATGAGCGCGAAGTCACCGCGGAGGCTGCCCGTGTCGATCTCCCGCAGCGAGACGGGCTGCGTACATCGAAGGGCCTTGGCGACCAGCTCCGGCTTGCTCCCCCACTGGCGGTAGAGGGTGGCCTTGCTGGATTTCGTACGGGCGGCGACCGCGTCCATGGTCAGCGCCTCGTAGCCGACGTCACGCAGGAGGTCGAGGACCGCCTCGTGCAGTTCGGCCTGACGTTCGGGGGTGATCCGGCTGCGCCGGGCCGCGATCGCCTCGGTCATCTCCGTGTCTCCCGTCCGAACGCCCCACGCGTGGGAACGAAACTACTTCGTACGCTTAAGACGATACCCCGACCCCCCAGCGAAACGAAACCGTTCCGTTTCGCTTCCGGCGGTGACCTGGATCACCTGTACGAGTTGCCAGGGCCCCCCGGCACGGAAAGCATTGGGGGGTGAGTCACGACGTCGCGTACCTCCGGTTCCCGCACCTGCACGACGACCTCCTGTGCTTCGCCACCGAGGACGACCTCTGGGTCGCCCCGCTGGTCCCCGACGGCGAAGTCCCCGGCCGGGCCTGGCGGATCACCGTCGACCGCACCCGGGTCAGCCATCCCCGCTTCTCCCCCGACGGCCGGCACATCGCCTTCACCACCTGGCGCAGCCTCGACCCGGAGATCCACCTCGTCCCCGTCGACGGCGGCCCCGCCCGCCAGCTCAGCTACTGGGGCGCCACCGACACCCGCGTCTGCGGCTGGGACCCCGACGGCAACGTCCTCGCGGTCTCCTCGCACGGGCAGCCCTTCTCGCACTACGCCTGGGCCTACAAGGTGCCCACGGACGGCAGCCCCGGCGGCCGCCTGCCCTGGGGGCCCTGCTCCGACATCCAGGTCGCCGACATCGGCGGGGAGCACCGCAGCCTGCTGCTCACCGGGAAGCCCCCGCACGAGCCCGCCGCCTGGAAGCGCTACCGCGGCGGCGCCACCGGCCGCCTGTGGCTGCACGGCGAACGGCTCCTGGAGGACATCGAGGGCCACCTCGACGCCCCCATGTTCGTCGACGGGCGCATCGCCTTCCTCTCCGACCACGAGGGCATCGGCAACCTTTACTCCTGCCTGCCCGACGGCACCGACCTGCGCCGCCACACCGACCACGAGGAGTTCTACGCCCGGCACGCCTCCAGCGACGGCCGCCGCATCGTCTACCAGTGCGCCGGGGACATCTGGCTCGTCGAATCCCTGGCCCCCGACGCCGTCCCGCGCAAGCTCCGGGTCCGGCTGGGGGGCGCGCGCGCCGGCCGGCGCCCCTACCAGGTCGCGGCCGCCCACCACGTCGACTCGCTCTCCGTGGACACCACCGGCCGGGCCAGCGCGGTCGTGGTGCGCGGCAGCCTGTACTGGCTGACCCACCGCGACGGACCCGCCCGGACCATCGCCGACACCCCGGGCGTGCGGGTGCGGCTGCCGGAGATGCTCGGCAGCGGCGGTCAGGTCGCCTACGTGACCGACGCCGAGGGCGAGGACGCGATCGAGATCGCCTCCCTGCCGCGGGCCTCGGGCGAGCGGGAGCCGCGCCGGCTCGCCTCGGGCCGGCTGGGACGCGTCACCGAGCTGCTCTCCGACCCGGAAGGCGAGCGGCTCGCCATCGCCTCCAACGACGGGCGGCTCCTGCTCATCACTGTGTCCGAAAAAGCGGCTGACGCCGCGGGCACGGAGGAGTCCAACGGCGAGGTCACCGAGCTGATCCGGTCCATCAACGGACCCGTCACCGACCTGGCCTTCTCCCCCGACGGCGCGTGGCTGACGTGGTCGCACCCGGGCATCGGCCGCTCGCTGCGGCAGATCAAGATGGCCAGGATCTCCGGCCCCGGCGCGCACACGATCGTCGACGTCACCAACGGCCGCTTCGAGGACGAAAACCCGGTCTTCACCCGGGACGGCCGCTACCTGGCCTTCCTGTCGTGGCGCGGTTTCGACCCGGTGTACGACGTGCACACCGGCGACCTGTCCTTCCCGCTGGGCTGCCGCCCGTACCTGGTGCCGCTGTCCTCCGCGACCCCCTCCCCCTTCGCGCTCTCCGCCGAGGGGCGGCCCGCGGCGGGCGGCCTGGACCCGGTCGAGGGCGACACGGGCGACGGCACCGTGACCGTGGAGGTGGAGGGGCTGGAGAGCAGGGTCACCCCCTTCCCGGTGACCGCGTCCAAGTACTCGGCCCTGTACCCGGTCAGCGGCGGCGGCCTGGTGTGGCTGCGCTGGCCGATCTCGGGCGCGCTCGGCGAGACCTTCGCCAACCCGGCCGACATCAGCGGCAAGCCGACGCTGGAGCACTTCGACCTCACCAAGGCCCGTAAGACCGAACTGGCCTCGGGACTGGACTGGTTCGCGGTCAGCGGGGACGGCACCCGGCTCGTGATCAACGACGACGGGGAGCTGCGCGCGGTCCCGGCGACCGAGTCGGGCGACAGCGACTCCACCGTCTACCTGGACCTGCGGCGCATCCTGCACGAGGTGGACCCGGCGGCCGAGTGGCGCCAGGCCTTCGAGGAGGCCGGGCGGATCATCCGCGCGTACTTCTGGGAACCCAAGATGTGCGGCATCGACTGGGACGGGGTGCTGAGCCAGTACCGCCCCCTCGTCGAACGGGTCGCCTCCCCGGACGAGTTCGCCGACCTGCTGCGGGAGGTCCTCGGCGAGCTCGGCACCTCGCACGCCTACGTCTCCCCCGCCCGCCGCAACGAGGGCCCCCCGCACTACCAGCGGGCGATCGGCCTGCTCGGCGCCAACCTCGTCCCCCGGGACGGGGCATGGGTGGTCCGGCGGATCCTGCCCGGCGAGTCCTCGGACTCCAAGGCCCGCTCCCCGCTGGCCGGCACCGGCATCCGGGAGGGCGCGGTGCTCACGCACGTGGACGGGCGGCCCGTGGACCCGGTGACCGGGCCCTACCCGCTGCTCGCGGCGGCGGGCGGGACGACGGTGGAGCTGACCTTCGAGCCCGCGGAGGGCGAGGGCCGGGCCCGCCGGGTCGCCGTCGTGCCGCTGATCGACGAGCGGCCGCTGCGCTACCAGGACTGGGTGTCCAAGCGGCGCGCGGTGGTCCGGGAGATCAGCGGCGGCCGGTGCGGCTACCTACACATCCCCGACATGGGCGGCTCGGGCTGGGCGCAGTTCAACCGCGACCTGCGGATGGAGATGTCGCGGCCCGCGCTGATCGTGGACGTGCGCGGCAACGCGGGCGGGCACATCAGCGAGCTCGTGGTGGAGAAGCTGACCCGCTCCATCCTCGGCTGGGACCTGACCCGCGACGCCCAGCCGGTCTCGTACGCCTCCAACGCGCCCCGCGGTCCCATCGTGGCGCTGGCCGACGAGGCGACCTCCTCGGACGGGGACATGATCACCGCGGCCTTCAAGCTGCTGGGCCTCGGCCCGGTGGTGGGCCAGCGCACCTGGGGCGGGGTCGTCGGCATGACCGGCCGGCACACCCTCGGCGACGGCACGGTGATCACGGTGCCGATGAACGCCGCCTGGTTCCCCGAGTACGGGTGGTCGGTGGAGAACCACGGCGTGGAACCGGACCTGGAGATCCAGCGCACCCCGCTGGACTGGGCGGAGGGGCGGCACGCGCAGCTGGACGACGCCGTGCACCTGGCGCTGGAGCTGCTGGAACAGGACCCGGCCGCGGTACCGCCCGGCTACACGGACGTACCGGACCGGCGCCGGCCCAAGCTGCCGCCCAGGCAGTGAGGCACGCAGGAGGGGCGCGGTCCCCGAACGGCGGGACCGCGCCCCTCGGCGCTGTGCTGCGGTGGTGCTTTCGGCGCTGTCCGCGGGTGCTCCCGCGCGTTCAGGCCCGGTCGTCGACCTCGTCGCGTATGCCGTCGAACCTGCGCCTCGGCGCGCCCTCGGCCTCGCTGACGCGCTCCGGCGCCTCGGCGCGGGCGCCCTCCGCGGCCCGCTGGGCCCGCTCCCTGAGCTGCTGCGCCTTGGCCTCGAACTGCTCCCTGATACCCATGCTTTCACTCCCTGAGGGGTGGTGGTGGTCGGGCTCGATCAGGGTGACATGGGAGGACAAACCTCGCATTTCGATCAGCGGTGCTGGGCGCGCTCCTGTTCGTCGGCGGCTCCGCCGGCCCCCACAAGCCCCTTGGACACGCTGCCCAGTCGGGGCTCGAACCGCTTCATCTCCCGCTGTCCGGCCACCGCGATCATCCCGGGCAGGTAGCCGCGCATCCCCTGCATCCCGCGCAGCCACCACTGCGCGTACACGTGCGGCGAGCGCCGCTCGATGCCCGCGACGATGCGGTCGACCGCGGGCCCGAGCGGGTACGTGCGGTTGGACGGCCACGGCAGGCGCTGGCGCAGCTCCCGCATGACGTCGTTCTCGTCGGCGCCGCGCACCATGTCGGTGTCGGTCCAGGAGAGGTAGCCGACGCCGACCTTGACGCCCTTGTAGCCGACCTCGGCGCGCAGGCAGTGGGCGAAGGCCTCGACGCCGGACTTGGAGGCGCAGTAGGCGGTCATCATGGGCGCCGGGGTGAGCGCGGCGAGCGAGGCGATCTGCAGGAAGTAGCCGCGGCTCTCCATGAGTACGGGCAGGAACGCCCGGGCGGTGACGGCGCCGCCGATGAGGTTGACCTCGATCACCCGCCGCCAGGCGTCGGGGTCCGACTCGGCGAACGGGCCGCCGGCGGCCACGCCCGCGTTGGCGACCACGATGTCGACCTTCCCGAAGCGCTGCTTGACCTCCCGCGCGACGCGGGCCATGGCCTCGTGGTCGGTGACGTCGGCGTACCAGTGGTCGCTGTCGGTGTGCAGCCGCTCGGACACCTCCTTGAGCGCCGCCGGCTCCAGACCGACGAGGGCGACCTTCGCGCCGCGGGCGGAGAGCTTGCGCGCGAGCAGCTCACCGACCCCGCGGGCGGCGCCCGTGACGACGGCGACCTGGCCTTCCAGACTCCTGCGCGGACTCATCGCGTCGTCTCCTTCGTGTCGTTCGTGTCGCTCGCGTCGTTCGCATCGCTCGCGTCGCTCGTGCCGTTCGCGGACCGGACGAGGCCCCGTATGACGGCGCTGACGGCCTCGGGGGCCTCGATCGGGGTCATGTGCCCCATGCCGGGGAGCTCGGTGAGGCCCACGCAGTCCGGCAACGCGGCCGCGAGCCGGCGCGCGTGCACGACGGGCGTGAGCCGGTCGGCGGTGCCCGCGACGACGGCGGTCGGCACGGCGAGCCGGGCCACGCCCGCGTCGAGGTCCAGCCCCGCCAGCACCTGGGACCAGGCGTGGCGCACCGCCGTGGGGCACGCGTGGACGATACGGGCGCACGCCTCGACCCGGTCGGGCGCGGAACCGGGGGCCATGGTGGCGTACTTGAGGACCGTGCGGGCCACGGGCGTGACCGGCCCGAGCGGGGCGCGGGACCCGAGGACGGCGCCGGTGATGAGGGCCCGTACCCGCCCGGCGGCCAGCGGCACCACCCGCGCCTCCGCGATCAGCCGCGAGCTGCCGGTACTGCACAGCACCGCGGCCGCGACGTGCTCGGTGAACTCGGGCCGGCCCGCGGCCGCCATGATCGTCATGCCGCCCATGGAGTGCCCGGCGACGACCGCGCGCTCCCCGGGGGCGAGGGCGGCGCCGAGCACCGCCACGAGGTCGTCCGCCAGGGCGGTGGTGCTGTGCGCCGCGGCGGCGGGGCTGCGGCCGTGGCCCCGCTGGTCGTAGGCGATGACCCGGTGGTCCGTGGCCAGCTCCCGTATCTGCGCGGCCCAGAACGCGGTGGAACAGGTCCAGCCGTGCGCGAGCACCACGGCCGGCGCCCCTTCCTCCCCGTGCACCTCCACGTGCAGCCGGGCCCCGTCGGCCGAGACGGCGACGAGCTCGCGCCGCGCGGCGGGCGGCGCGAACGGCCCGGAGGTGACGTGCGTCAGCCGGCTCACGCGGCGCCCTCCGCGAGCTCCGCGGCCGGGGCGCCTGGCTGGGGCTGCGGCTCCGCTTCGGGTCCCGTGGACACGGGGACCCGCTCGCGCTCCCGGCCGCGGACCCGTACGACCTCGTACTCGGCGAGGTCCACGGTCCGGGTCTCGCGGCGGAACTCGCCCGTCGTGCCCGGCCAGACCGTCGTGTTGCGGCCCTGCGCGTCCAGGTACCAGCTGGTGCAGCCGCCGGTGCTCCACACCGTCCGCTTCATCCGGTCCTGCACGTGCCGGTTCCACTTGTTGACGGCGGAGGGCCGCGCGGACAGCGCGACCTTGCCGCCCAGGCTGCTCCCGCCGAGGACGGCGAGCTGGCGCAGGTAGTCGGCCATGTAGTTGAGCTGCGACTCGATCATCAGGATCATCGAGCTGTTCCCGAGCCCGGTGTTCGGGCCGATGATCGTCATCCAGTTGGGGAAGCCGGCCGCGCTCGCTCCGCGCAGCGAGGCCATCCCGTCCTTCCACTGGGCCGCGAGGGTCTTGCCCTCCGCACCGACCACCCGCTCGGCGATCGGCAGCTCCGTCACGTGGAAGCCGGTCCCGAAGATGATCGCGTCGACCTCGGTGCACGTCCCGTCGGCGGCGACCAGGACCGAGCCCCGGATCTCCTTCAGCCCGGAGGCGACCAGGTCCACGTTGGGCCGGGCCAGGGCCGGGTAGTACGTGCTGGAGAGCAGGATCCGCTTGCAGCCGATCCGGTAGGAGGGCGTCAGCTTGGCGCGCAGCGCTGGGTCCTTGATCGAGCGGGCCATGTTGGCCTTGGCGAGCGCTTCGACCAGCCCGAGCTGGTTCGGCCGCTTGGTGAAGGCGCTGACCTGGAGGTCGCGGATTCCCCACTGCAGGCCGCGGCGCGCCGCCTGCGTGAAGGGCAGCTGGCGGTGCAGCCAGCGCTCCACGGCGGTGATGGCCCGGTCGGTGCGCGGCATGACCCACGGCGGGGTGCGCTGGAACAGCGTCAGGCGCTGCACGTCGGGGGCGATGGCGGGCACGATCTGGATGGCGGAGGCGCCCGTACCGACCACGGCGACGCGCTTGCCGGTGAGGTCGTAGTCGTGGTCCCAGCGCGCGGAGTGGAAGACCTTGCCGGGGAACTGGGCGAGCCCCGGGATCTCGGGCGTCTTGGGCTCGGAGAGCGGACCGGTCGCCGAGACCACCACGTCGGCCGTCAGCTCGCCCCGCGCGGTCTCGATCTCCCAGTGCAGCTCCTCGGCGTCCCAGCGCATCATCCGGACCTCGGACGCGAGCCGGATGTGGGGCCGCAGGCCGAAGGTGTCGGCGACGTGCTCCAGGTAGGCGCGGATGGCCGGCTGCCCGGAGAAGGTCCGGGGCCAGTCCGGATGCGGCGCGAAGGAGAACGAGTAGAGGTGTGAGGGCACGTCGCAGGCGCACCCCGGATAGCTGTTGTCGCGCCAGGTCCCGCCGACCGCGTCACCCCGCTCCAGGACGACGAAGTCGGTGATCCCCTCGCGCCGCAGCCGTACCGCGGCGCCCAGTCCGCTGAATCCGGACCCGATCACCGCCACCCGCACGTGTTCACGCCCGCCCGTGACGCGCCTGCCGCCCGTGCCGGCCGTGCCCGTGCCACCCATGCCGCCCATGTCCGCCGCCTTCCGCTTCATCCGCAGTCCCAGCCACGCAACGCCGCACACCATCGAAACACTGCCAGCAATCACTGGCACAATCGGGAGGGTAGAGCAGCTCCGTACTCATGGGTAGGGGTCACGCCCGGAAAGTTACCGCCGGTACGCCATAAGGTGCGTCTGTGGCGAAGGAAGAGACGCGAGCGAAGACGGTGCGCGAGTACCGCACGGAGGAACTGGCCGAGGCGGCCGGCATCCCGGTCCGTACCCTGCGCTTCTACCGCGAGCGCAAACTGCTCCCGCCACCGCGCCGCGAGGGCCGCATCGCCTGGTACGACGACCACCACCTGGCGCGGCTGCGCACCATCGCCGCCCTGCTGGAGCGCGGCCACACCCTCGGCGGCATCGCCGAGCTGACCGCCGCCTTCGAGTCCGGCCGCGACGTCGGCCAGCTCGGCGAACTCCTCGGCATGGCCGGGTCCGAGGAGACCCCGGTCCGGCTCACGCCGGAGGCCCTGGCCGACTACTTCGAGGGCGAGGTCACCCCGGAGAACCTGGCGGCCTCCCTGGGCCTGGGCTACCTGGCCGTCGACGGGGACACGATCGTGCACGTCAGCCGCCGCCTGCTGGACGCCTCCTCGGCCCTGGTCCGCGAGGGCGTCCCGCTGTCAGCGGTGCTGGAGGCGGGCCGGCGCGTGCGCGAGCACGCCGACGCGATGGCGCTCCTGTTCACCGAGCTGATCGCCGCGCACCTGCCGCCCGAGGCCCTGCCGCGCCTGCGCCCGCTGGCCAAGAGCGTCGTCGAGGCGGAGCTGACGATGGCGATGGACCGCCTGGCGGCCGGAACCCAGGCGCCGGCCGCGGACGTAGCCGCAGCCCCGGCCTCGGATCAGGCGCCCAGTTCGTAGACCACGGTCACCGGCGCGTGGTCGGACCAGCGCTCGGGGTGCGTCTCGGCCCGCTCCACGAAGCCCTTGACCGCCCTCGCGGCCAGGCCCGGGGTCGCCACCTGGAGGTCGATGCGCCAGCCGGCGTCGTTGTCGAAGGCCCGCCCGCGGTAGGACCACCAGGAGTACGGCCCCTCGGTGTCCGGGTGCAGCTCGCGCACGACGTCCACGTACCCGGCCTCGGCGTACACCTTGCCCAGCCACTCCCGCTCCTCGGGCAGGAAGCCGGCGTTCTTGCGGTTCGTCTTCCAGTTCTTGAGGTCGGCCTCCCGGTGGCAGATGTTCCAGTCACCGCACACGACGACCTCCCGCCCGCCGGCGGCCGCCCGCACCTTCAGCTCGCGCAGGTACATCAGGAACTCCGCCATGAACCGGTACTTCTCCTCCTGGCGCTCGGTCCCCGCCTCCCCGGAGGGCAGGTAGAGGCTGGCCACGGTCACACCGGGCAGATCGATCTCCAGGTACCGCCCGCCGGCGTCGAACTCCTCGCTCCCGAAGCCGACCTGCACCCGCTCGGGCGCGCGGCGCGTGTACAGCGCGACCCCGGCCCGTCCCTTGGCGGCCGCCGGAGCGAACACGGTGTGCCACCCCTCCGGGCTGCGCACCTCCTGCGGAATCTGCCCCTCCTCGGCCCGTACCTCCTGAAGGCAGACCACATCGGCGTCGGATCCCTCGAGCCACGCCCCGAAGCCCTTCTTGGCGGCGGCGCGGATCCCATTCACATTCACGGAGGTCACGGTGAGCATCCCAGCACCTTAGCGGGACGGTTCCGTACGATGTTCGGATGTCTCACCGCATACAGCTGCGCACCGTTCCGTACGACCACCCGGACGCGGTCAAGCTCAACGACCGGGTCCAGCTCGAATACCAGGAGCGGTACGACGGCGAGGGCGACGCCACCTTCCTGGACCCGGCGATGTTCGCCCCGCCGCAGGGCCTGTACCTCCTGGCGTACGACGCCACGGACGCCCCGGTCGCGAGCGGTGGCTGGCGCAGGCAGGAGAAGAACGACGAGGGGTACTCGGACGGTGACGCCGAGCTCAAGCGCATGTACGTCGTCCCCGAGGCCCGCGGCCTGGGTCTGGCCCGCCGGATCCTGACGGCCCTGGAAGAGGACGCCCGTGCGGCGGGCCGCCGGCGCATGGTCCTCGAAACGGGCGACCGGCAGCCGGAGGCGATCGCCCTCTACCTCTCCTGCGGCTACACCCACTCCGCCAAGTTCGGCTACTACCGCTTCTACGACTCCAGCCGCTGCATGGCGAAGCCGCTGAACGGCTGACGCACGCCCTCCCTCCCCGCCCGTCAGACAGCCCGTCCCACAGCCCGTCATCCAGCCCGTCTCAAAAAGGGCAGAACTGACGATCCTTGGTCTCACGCCTGACCGGTTCGGCGCCTTACGTTGCCAAAAGCGACCATCGGGACCGCCGTGGCCCTGCCGGTCATGCCACGACGAGGAGCTGCCATGAGGGTCTGGTCCTGCCCGTCCGGAACGTGGGAGTACGCCTGGACCCTGCCGCACCCGCGCTTACGCCCGGGGGTCTGCGGCTACCGGGGCTTTCGCCTCGATCCGGCCGGAGTGCGCCGGCGGCTGGAGCTCCCCGACGGAATGGTGACCCTGGTCGCCGGATTCGGCGGCCCGGCCACGGTCACGGACCTGCACGGCGACCCGCCGGGTCCGGCCGCCTCCCACGTCTCCCTGGCGTCCGGTCTGCACACGCACGCGGTGCTCGTCGAGCACGACGGTCCCGTCAGCGGCCTCCAGATCATGCTCGCCCCGTGGACCGCCTTCACCCTCCTCGGGACGGGCCTGCACGGCCTGGCCAACACCGTCGTCGCGCTGGAGGACGTACTCGGCGTCCGGGGCCGGACCCTTCCCGCCGTGCTCGCCTCCGTCCCGGGCTGGGCCGGCCGCTTCGGCCTCCTCGACTCGGTCCTGATCCGCGCCCTGGAGAAGGGGCCCCCGGCCGCCCCGCAGGTGGCGCGGGCCTGGCAGCTGCTGTCCGCCGGGCCGCGGCCGCCGGACCTCGGCGTGCTGGCCGCGCAGGTCGGCTGGAGCGAACGGCAGCTGAGACGGCGTTTCGAGGAGCAGATCGGCCTCTCGCCGAAACCGGCCGCGCGGGTGGCCCGGCTGCGCTCCGCGCTGCGCATGCTCACCGGCGGCCAGTCGGCCGCCGCGACGGCTTCGGCCTGCGGATTCCACGACCAGGCCCACTTCCACCACGAGTTCAAGGCGATGACCAGTCTGACCCCGGCCGATTTCCTGGTCCGCCGTAGGTGGGGAGCCGCCGGGCCGCAGCCGCTGGACCGGATACCCGGGGAGCCCACCGGCGTCGCGCTCACCGCCTGATCCGGGGCGCCCGCCGGCCGCCGGGCGTCAGGGCCGGTTTCTACAAGACACCCCACAGCGCCCGTGTCAGGGTGATGCCGCCCTGAGACCTCGCCTGACCAGAGAAAAGGTGACCAAGGTGCCGCTGGACGACGAAGTGACCGTAGTGCGTACCCCTGCCGAGTTCCTCGACATGCCCGACGAGTACCAGGACATGGCCAAACGCCAGATGCTCATCCACACCGAGGGCGAGCTGTCCGGCGCCGACGACTACATCCGGGTGTTCTACCCGCTCGCGCCGAACGCGGAGGAGCGCCAGGTCTGCTGCGAACGGGCCGCCGAGGAGTTCAACCACTTCAAGGTCGCCAGCGCGGTCCTCGCGGACCTCGGGGTGGACACCGCGTACATGGGGACCCAGTCGCTGGAGGAGCGGCGCAAGCTCTTCCTGTCCGCCGACTTCCACAACAGCACCACGTGGGCCGAGCGCGGTGTCGTGTCCTGGCTCATCGAGGACGCCGTCATGGAGCTGCTCAAGGAGATGGCCGTCAGCAGCTACCGCCCCTGGGCGGACTCCTTCCGGACCGTGATCCAGGACGAGCGGGTCCACATCGCGCACGGCGCGCGGATCGTCCGCGGCCTGGTGAAGGACCCGGACGGCAAGAAGCAGGTCCAGGCCGCCGTGGACCGGCTGTGGCCGCACTCCCTCGCGGTGTTCGGCAACCCCGAGGCCAAGAAGGCGGAGATAGCCGTCCGCTGGGGCCTGCGCACGCGCACGAACGCCGAGGCCCGCCATGACTGGGAGGTCCGCGGCGGCGCGAAGGTGCGCAAGCTCGGCCTGAGCGTCCCGTCATGACCCCGCACGGCCGGCCCGGAACACCTGTTGGCAGAGGAGCCCGCCCATGTCATCCGTACCGCTCAACCTCACCCGTCGGCCCCGCTCCCGGGAGGAGATCCGCGAGCGGGTCGCCGACATCGTCCGCCAGGAGCCGGAACTCGGCGTCCGGCTCGACGCGTTGCGCTCGTTCAGCCGCAAGGTCCGCAACACGGAGGTGCACCTGACGGGTGCCTGCAACATCCGGTGCGACGGGTGCTGGTTCTTCGCCCACGACTTCGACTCGGCGGTGCGCGACGAGCGCGACCTGACGAAGGTCCGGGCCTTCGTGGAGCGCATCAAGGCCGACGGGGTCACCTCGGCCCTGCTGATCGGCGGGGAGCCGACGCTCGTCCCCGACCGGATCCGGCCGTTCGTCGACCTGCTGGACTTCGTCACCATCTCCACCAACGGTCTGCTCGCGCTGCCGATGGAGGGCTTCGAGGAGGTGGCGATAGCGGTGTCCGTCTTCGGCGGCGGCCCGCTGGACGACCAGCTGCGCGCGATCCACCCCAACGGCCGGCGCTTCTCCGGCCTCATCGACACGGCGCTGGAGAACTACCGCGGTGACCCGCGGGCCACTTTCGTCTACGCGCTGACCGAACAGGGCTCCGGCTACATCGAGGAGACCGTCCGCAAGATGGCGGAGAACGGCAATCTGGTCAGCTTCAACTTCTACAGCGAGTACGGCGGCGAGCATCCCCTGAGGGAGCCGGAGGGCCGCAGACTCCTCAACGAGGCCCTGCGGGTGCAACAGCTGTTCCCCGACGCGGTGGTCAACGACCCGTACTACATCGAGGCCCTGATCACGGGCCGTTCGCACGGCCAGAGCTTCGGTTACGACGTCTGCCCCAGCATCAGCGTCGACCACAAGGCGCACGAGCAGCGGATGGCCAACGGCAATCCGGTGCTGCCGGGGTTCAACGCGTGGGGCGCCGACCTGGAGACGGTGCAGTTCTGCTGTACTTCCGGCCACTGCGGGGACTGCCGCGACAGCCAGGCGGTGCACAGTTGGCTGTTGATGAGCATGCACGAGTTCCTCGACGGCCCGGACTCCCTGCGCACCTGGCTCGGTGTCTCGGAGGGGTACTGGCGCCAGTGGAGCTGGTCCCCGTACAGCCCGCACCGGACGGCCTGACCGGGACTCCGGCCCCGCACGACAGCACGGCGAAGTACTGCGAAGCACTGCGACCAGAAAGGGATCCACCGACGTGCCCCAGCCGTTCAGCGTCCGTATCGGTGTCCGCGAGTACGAGCTCGACACCCGCGGCCACCTCAACCAGGCGGTCTACCTCCAGTACTGCGAGCACGCCCTGTGGGAGGTTCTCCGGGCCGCGGGGGTGCCCGGGGACAAACTGCTGGCGAGCGGGGTCGGACCGGCCCAGCTCGAATGCACGCTGAAGTTCAAGCGGGAGCTCCAGGGCGGGGAGGAGGTCGACGTCTTCTGTCTCTTCACCTGGGGAGAGGGCAAGACCTTCCGGCTCCGCCAGGACATCCGCAAGGCCGACGGGACCCTCGCGGCGGAAGTGACGGGCACGCTGGGACTCCTGGACCTGTCCGCCCGCAGCCTGGTCCCCGACCCCGGCGGCCACCTGCGCGCCCTGGCGGAACACCCCGCCGTCCTCGGCCTCTAGAGGGCGTCCGGGGCGTCCGGCACAAACAAAGATCCCGTCCGGTCTGACGACCGGACGGGATCTCTTGACGTTCCCGGGAGCAACCCGCGAACTGTCGTCTGTGGACCTGTGGGGATTTGAACCCCAGACCCCCTCGATGCGAACGAGGTGCGCTACCAGACTGCGCCACAGGCCCTTGCGACGTGTGAAACATTAGCATCCCCGCGCGGGTGCTCCAAAACCGGTAACCGGGGAGCGTCCACGCAGGTCAGCGATCACTCGTTCGCGGCGCGGGGGCGCTCGTCGCTCTCGTACTGGTCGAACAGCGGCGTGCGGCCGCGGCCCTGGCTGCGGGGGCGCGGGGTGGTCGGCTGCTTCGGGTCCGGCTTGGCGGGCTCGGGCTGGGCGCGCAGGCGCGGTTCCGTCGGCTCGGCGGTGCTGGAGCGGGTCGCGCTCCAGGCGTCCGGGGTCGCGGGGCCGGTGGCGCGGGGGGCGACCGGGGCCGTCACGTACGTCGGCAGCGGGACCGGGACCGGCTCCCAGCTGTCGCCGCGTGCGGGGCCGCGTTCACGCTCGCGCTGCTGGTCGACCCACTCGGCGTGGTCGGTCTGCTCGACCAGCGCCCGCCGCCCCGCCTCCTGCGGCGAGACGGGCGGCGCGGGGTCGGGCTCGGCGACGCCGGTCTCGGCCGCGCCTTCGGCGGGCCGGCGGCGCGGGCGGTTCTCCCGCAGCTGCCGCGCGGCCGCCTCGGCGCGCCTGCGGTCCATCGTGAACTCGTAGCGCCGCCGCTCCTGGACCCGCAGGTGCACGATGTACGCGCTGAGCAGGAGGGCGGGCACGGCGGGGGCCCACAGGAAGCGCAGGCCGCCGACCGCGGCGACGACCGCGCCGAGGGTGAAGACCAGGAAGAGGAGCGCGGTGGTGCGCCGACGGCGGGCGAGGACCTGGAGGCGCTGTTCGCGCCGGGCCCGCTCCGCCCGCTGCTCCCGCTCGGCGGTGGCCGGTCTCGGCTCCGCCCTGGTCGGGGGCACGACGACGGCCCGGGCGTCGGCGTCAACGGAATTCACCGTTTCCGTCGCGGCGTCCGGGTCCGCGTGGGGCTGGGGCCCCGCCTCCTCGCCACCGCGCTCACGCAGCCCCTTGGCGTAACGGCGCTCCATTCCCGCCCGGCCGGAAAGCAGCCGAATGGCGGTGGAGAAGCGTTCCGTCGGACGGGCTTCGTTCAGCTCGTCCTGCCTCCGGAGCCACATGGGCACCAAGTAGGCGGCCCAGGCCCCGACAATGACTGCGTAGATGAGGCCGCTGCTGCTCACACCCCACACCGTAGAGGGGTGCGGGCGAGGGGATCGGCCAATTGGGCCGGTGTGTCGCGCGATCTCGCTGATATCACGGACTTTTTTTGTGATTCTTCGGATCAGGTTATGGGCGAATCGGTTCAGACCGCGGATTAATTCGAACAGATATTCGTTTACGCTATTTCGGCGGCGTCGGCGGAGACTGCGGAGACTGCGGGGCTTGCGACTGCCGCGCCCGGTGCCAGCGGCGCAGCAGCCCCTCCGGCACCTCCTCCACCGTGACCGCGTACACCAGGTGGTCGCGCCAGGCCCCGTCGATGTGCAGGTAGCGCGGCCGCAGCCCCTCCTCGCGCAGCCCCAGCTTCTCCACGACGCGCCGGCTCGGCCCGTTCTCGGGGCGGATGCAGACCTCGATCCGGTGCAGTCCCACCTTCCCGAAGCAGTGGTCCACCGCCAGGGCGACCGCCGTCGGCATCACGCCGCGGCCGGCGACCTCGCGGTCCACCCAGTAGCCGACGTGGGCCGCGCACATGGAGCCCCAGGTGATCCCGGCGACCGTCAGCTGGCCCACCAGCCGTCCCCGGTACTCGATCACGAACGGCAGCATTCGGCCCGCGCTCGCCTCCGCCCGCAGGTGGCGCACCATCTGCCGGTACGTGGGCCGCTGGACCACCGGCCCCCACGGCGCGGGCGGCGGGATCGTCGCCTCCCACGGCCGCAGCCAGTCGCGGTTGCGCCGGTTGACCTCGCGCCAGGCCTTCTGGTCCCGCAGCTTTATCGGCCGGAGCGTGACGTCGCCGTCCCGCAGGACCACCGGCCAGGTGGGGCTGTTCAGCTCGCGCTCCCGGAGGTGTCCGCCGGTCTGGGGTGGTCTCCGCCCCGGATCTGGTCCACCGCGTGCGGCAGGATCCGGGACAGGACGGCGAGGCCGTCGCGCACCCCTCCGGTGGAGCCCGGCAGGTTGACGATGAGGGTGTGCCCGGCCACGCCCGCCAGGCCCCGGGACAGGGCCGCGGTCGGCACCTTCGCCAGGCCTTCGGCGCGGATGGCCTGCGGGATGCCGGGGACCTCGTAGTCCAGCACCCGCGCGGTGGCGTCCGGGGTGCGGTCGGTGGGCGAGATGCCGGTACCGCCGGTGGTCAGGATGACGTCGTACCCGGCGGCCACGCCCTCGCGCAGCGCCTTCTCGACGGGATCGCCGTCGGGGACCACCCGGGGGCCGTCCACGGCGAAGCCGAGCCGCTCCAGCGCCTCGGCCAGCAGCGGGCCGCCCTTGTCGGCGTACACGCCCTGGGAGGCCCGGTTCGAGGCCGTGACGACCAGGGCCCTGCCCTTGGAAGCGGGTACGGGCGCTCCGGTTCCGGCCGCGCCCGCCTCCGGGACCGGCAGGTGGCTGTGGACCTCGCCGCCGCGCGGGGCGTTCACGACCGCGCCCAGTCGCCGGACTTGCCGCCGGTCTTCTCCTCCACCCGGACGTCCGTGATGACCGCGCCCTTGTCGACGGCCTTCACCATGTCGATCACGGTGAGCCCGGCGACCGCGACGGCGGTCAGCGCCTCCATCTCGACGCCCGTGCGGTCGGTCGTCTTCACGGTGGCGAGGATCTCGACGGCGTCGTCGGCGACCAACAGGTCGACCTTCACGCCGGAGACGGCCAGCGGATGGCACAGCGGGATCAGGTCGGGGGTCTTCTTCGCCCCCATGATCCCGGCGATCCGCGCGGTCGCGAGGGCGTCGCCCTTGGGCACGCCCTCGCCGCGCAGCAGCTCGATCACCCGGGGGGAGACGAGGACCCGTCCGCTGGCGCGGGCCGTCCGGGTGGTGACGTCCTTCTCGGAGACGTCGACCATCCGGGCCGCGCCGGCCTCGTCGATGTGGGTCAGCCTGCTCTGGGTACTCATTGCTGTGCCGCTCCGCTCTGGGCCCCCGAAGGGCCTGTGTGGTGCGACACACGCTACCCGCACCGGCCCGCCTTCAGCCGAGCAGGACCACTTCGAGCTCGGCCCCCGGCTCCACCGAGGTGACGTCCTCCGGTACGACGATCAGGGAGTCGGCGTGCGCCAGCGCGGCGATCAGGTGGGAGCCCGATCCGCCGACCGGGCTCACCGTCCCGCTCTCGGCGTCGTACGTCCCGCGCAGGAACTGGCGGCGGCCGGCCGGCGAGCCCAGCGCCTTGTCGGCCCGCAGGACCGCCCGCACGCTGGGCCGGCGGACCTGCGCCTCCGGCAGCCCCATGAGGGCGCGGATCGCGGGGCGCACGAACAGCTCGAAGGAGACGTAGGAGGACACCGGGTTGCCGGGCAGCGCCAGCAGCGGGGTGTGGTCGGGGCCGATGGAGCCGAAGCCCTGCGGCTTGCCGGGCTGCATGGCGATCTTGCGGAAGTCGATGCCGCCGCCCTCCACGCCGTCCTCGCCCGCGCCGACGCCGGACAGCGCCTCCTTGACCACGTCGTACGCGCCGACGCTGACCCCGCCCGTGGTGACCAGCAGGTCGGCCCGGATCAGCTGGTCCTCGATGGTGGCGCGCAGGGTGTCGGCGTCGTCCGCGACGGCACCGACCCGGTAGGCGATGGCCCCCGCGTCCCGCGCGGCCGCCGCCAGCGCGAAGCTGTTGGAGTCGTAGATCGTCCCGTTGGTCAGCGGCTCGCCGGGCTGGACCAGCTCGCTGCCCGTGGACAGGACCACCACGCGCGGGCGGGGCCGGACCCGGACGGTGCCGCGTCCGATGGCGGCCAGCAGGGCGATCTGCGGCGGGCCCAGGACCGTACCGGCCGCCAGGGCCAGGTCACCGGCCTGGACGTCGCTTCCGCGCGCGCGGACGTGCGCCCGCGCCTCGGCGGCGCGGTGCACCCGTACCTCGCCGCCCGCCCGCTCCGGGGCGGCGCTGGCCGGGGTCATCCCTGCGGCCGCACCGCCGCCCGCGCCGCCGTCGGTCCACTCCACCGGTACGACGGCTTCCGCGCCGGGCGGCAGCGGCGCGCCGGTCATGATCCGGGCGGCCTCGCCGGGGCCGACGGTGGGCAGCTCACCGCTGCCCGCCGCGACGTCCCCGATGACCGTCAGCACCGCGGGGAACTCCTCGCTCGCGCCCTGGACGTCGGCCGTGCGGACGGCGTAGCCGTCCATCGAGCTGTTGTCGAAGGGAGGGAGCGCGACGGGCACGGTGACGTCTTCGACCAGGACACAGCCCTGGGCGTCCAGCAGCTGGAGCTCGATCGGCTCCAGCGGCCGGACGGCCGCGAGGACGTCCGCGAGGTGCTCGTCCACGGACCACAGACGGTGGCCAGTGTCCTGCGGTGCGGAACTGCTCAAGGTGCTACATCTCCTCCGTGACGTAACGGTGAAGCCAGGTGCGGAACTCCGGGCCCAGGTCCTCGCGCTCGCACGCGAGGCGGACGATGGCCCTCAGGTAGTCCCCGCGGTCCCCGGTGTCGTAGCGGCGGCCTCGGAAGACCACGCCGTGCACCGGACCGCCGACGCTCTCGTCGGCGGCCAGCTTCTGCAGGGCGTCGGTGAGCTGGATCTCCCCACCGCGGCCCGGCTCGGTCTCCCGCAGTATGTCGAAGATCGCGGGGTTGAGGACGTAGCGTCCGATGACCGCGTAGTTGCTGGGCGCGTCCGCGGGCTCCGGCTTCTCGACGAGGCCGGTGACGCGGACCACGCCCTCCTCGTCCGTCGGCTCGACGGCGGCGCAGCCGTAGAGGTGGACGCTGGCCGGGTCGACCTCCATGAGGGCGATGACGGTGCCGCCGGTGCGGGCGTAGATCTCGGCCATCTGACGCAGCAGCGGGTCGCGCGGGTCGATGAGGTCGTCGCCGAGCAGGACGGCGAAGGGCTCGCGGCCGACGTGCGGCTCGGCGCAGAGCACGGCGTGGCCCAGGCCCCGCGGGTCGCCCTGGCGGACGTAGTGCATGGTGGCGAGGTCGCTGGACTCCTGGACCTTCTTCAGCCGGTCGTCGTCGCCCTTGGCGATGAGGGCCGACTCCAGCTCGTAGTTCCGGTCGAAGTGGTCTTCCAGAGCACGCTTGTTACGCCCAGTGATCATGAGTACATCGTCGAGCCCGGCCGCGACCGCCTCCTCCACCACGTACTGGATGGCCGGCTTGTCCACAACCGGGAGCATTTCCTTGGGGGTCGCCTTGGTCGCCGGAAGGAACCGAGTACCGAGGCCAGCGGCCGGAATCACGGCCTTCTTGATCACGGGGTGCAACATAGTCATGCCCCGAACGATAGTGGGTGCCCACGAACGCCCGACCAGACCGCAGTACGTAGATCCGCTTATGTCCCGATTCGCAAGGGTATTTGATTCCGCCGTGGCCAAGAACCCGCTCCCCGTTTCCGCCAAGGCCGCGCTGCGCCGGGAACTCCTCGCCGCCCGCCGCGCCTTGTCCCCGGACGCCTGCCGCACGGCGGCCACCGCACTCGCCGCCAGGGCCCTCGAACTGCCCGAACTGGCCGGTGCCCGCACGGTCGCGGCGTACGTCTCCGTCGGCACTGAACCCGGCACCCGCGAGCTCCTCGACGCCCTGCGCGCGGCCGGCAAGCGCGTACTGCTCCCCCTGCTGCTGCCCGACAACGACCTCGACTGGGCGGTGTACGAGGGCCCGCGCAGCCTCGCCGAGACCGCGCACGCGGGCAAGATGCGCCTGCTGGAGCCGACCGGCCCGCCGCTCGGCCCCGACGCGGTGACCGGGGCCGACGCGGTGCTGCTGCCCGGGCTGGCCGTGGACCGGCGCGGCATGCGCCTGGGCCGCGGCGGGGGCTCGTACGACCGGGTGCTGGAGCGGCTGGAGCGCGCCGGGGCCCATCCCGCGCTGGTCGTGCTCCTCTACGACGACGAGGTGGTCGCGCGGGTCCCGGAGGAACCGCACGACCACCCCGTGCAGGCGGTGGCGACCCCGTCAGGGGTGCGCCGCTTCGGCTCGTGACGCCCGGCCGCCTATGAGCCCTCGGGCTTGAGCGTCAGGGTGTCCACCGTGGACTTGTCGACGGCGTCCTTGCTGAAGGCCCAGTCCAGCAGCTCGCCCTTGGCCCACAGCGTCGTCTGGTCCGTGTAGTGCGAGCTGTACGCGTGCCCCGAGGCGCCCGTCAGGTTGATCCAGCGGGACTTGTCGAGGTCGTTGAGGTTCACGACCATCCGCATGGACGGCACCCAGGTGACCCCGTACCCGCTGGAGGCGTTCCAACCGGTCGCGTTGACCGTGGCCTCGCCGCCGCCCAGGTTCCACGGGCCGCGGTTGAGGAGCCACTGCATGAAGCCGGGGCCCTCGGTGCCGATCGTCTGGTTCTTCAGCGTCAGCCGGTGCAGCCGGCCCCAGCTCCAGGTGGACTGGTCCTTGCCGAGCTTGGCGGTCAGCTCCCAGCGGGCGTCCGTCATGGCCCGGGCGAAGAGCTCGTCGCGGGTGGTGGTCGCCGGCTGGGTCAGGGTCCTGGGCGCGCTCCACCACTGCGACTTCTCGTCCTTGACCAGGCGGCGGACCACCTCGAACCAGCGGTCGCCGCCGTCCGGCTGCGCGGAGTCGGAGTCGCGGGTGCCGCATTCGCGGACCGTCTTGGCGAGGTCGTCGGCGGGGCCGGTGCCGTTGCCGAGGACGTTCATGCAGCTGCCCTCGATCCGCAGCTCCTTGGGCATCTTGTCGCCGAAGGACAGCTTGAGGATGTTGCGCCAGACCGCGTTGAAGTAGGCCGCGGCCGCCGAGTCGGGCTCCTGCGTGTAGTTCCAGCCGTCCAGCAGCTTCTGCGCGGCGCGCACGCCCGGGTCCGACACCTCGATCTTCGCCAGCATCGGGGTCAGCAGCGCGGCGATCTCGCTGCTGTTGTCCATCTGCATGGTGCGCATGTCGTCGGTCGAGATCTTCCCGCCGTCCTTGATCTTCGCCTCGATGAGGTCGTTGATCCGCTGGCTGCGGGCGCCGTAACCCCAGTCGGTGGTCAGCAGGTACGGGTACTTGCCCGCGCCGTTCCCGCCCTCCACGACCGCCTGGTTGGCGGTGACGATGTAGCCGCGGGCCGGGTTCTGGTCCCAGGGCATCTCGCTCTGCGGGATGGAGCCGGCGGCGCCGTCCTTGCCGCCCTTCCAGGCGTACTTGGAGTCCCAGCCCGGGGCGGGCATCCGGCCGTCGCCCTGGCCGCGGACGGGGATCCGGCCCGGGGCCTGGTAGCCGATGTTGCCGCTGGCGCCCTTGTTGTCGGCGTAGATCAGGTTCTGGGAGGGGACCTCGAAGTCGGCCGCGGCGGCCCGGAAGGCCGCGAAGTCCTTGGCGCGGTTGAGCTTGAACACGGCGTCCATCGACTTGCCCGGCTCCAGCGCGGTCCAGCGCAGGGCGACGGCGTACCCGTCGCCGCGGTCGGGCGCGGAGCTGGCGACGGGGGCGCGGGCGCCGACCGTGGCGAGCTCGTCGCTGCGGTCGGAGACGAGCGGGCCGTTGTTGGTGGTGCGGACGGTGATCTTCTTGCTGTCGCCGCCCGCGACCTTGATGACCTCTTCACGGGTGGTGAAGGGGAGCACCTTGTTGTCGTAGACGTAGCCCTCGGGCTTGACCTGCTCCAGGTAGAGGTCGGTGACGTCGGCGCCGAGGTTGGTCATGCCCCAGGCGATGTCGGTGTTGTGGCCGATGACCACGCCCGGCATGCCGGAGAAGGTGTAGCCGGCCACGTCGTACTGGCACTGGGGCGAGGCCGCACGGCAGTGCAGGCCCATCTGGTACCAGACCGAGGGCAGCTGCGGGGCCAGGTGCGGGTCGTTCGCGAGCAGCGGCTTGCCGGTGGTCGTGTACTTGCCCGAGATGACCCAGGAGTTCGAGCCGATGCCGCTGCCGTTGGGGCCGAGGATCGCGGGGATCTCGTCCAGGGTGTCGGCGAGGGCGCCGAGCTGCGTGCGCAGGCCCACGGCCGCGCCCTGGGCCGTGGCGTTGTCGGCGAGGCCGGTGGCGGAGGCGCCGCCCATGGCCGTGGAGGGCTGGGAGCCCACGGCGCTGCCGGAGCCGGAGCCGCTGCCGCCGCCCGAACCGGAGCCGCCGCTGAAGCCCTGGGGTGCGTACTTGCCCCCCTCGACCTTGCCGCCCTCGACGATCGGCTTGTTCCGGTCGAAGGGGTACGGCGGGTAGAGCTCGTCGATCTGCGCCGGCGAGAGCTTGCTCGCCATCAGCGCCCGGTCGATCTCGTCCTGCATGTTGCCGCGCAGGTCCCAGGCCATCGCCTTGAGCCAGGCCACCGAGTCCACCGGCGACCACTGCTCGGGCCGGTAGCCGTCACTGAGCTTGAGGGCGGCGTGCTCCACGGAGAGGTCCTTGCCGGACTTCCCCTTCAGGTACGCGTTGACCCCGTCGGCGTAGGCCTGGAGGTACTTCTTGGTCTCCTCCGACAGCTTGGTGTCGTATTCGGCCTG
Organism: Streptomyces sp. NPDC016562; assembly: GCF_043076955.1. Classification (NCBI taxonomy): domain Bacteria; kingdom Bacillati; phylum Actinomycetota; class Actinomycetes; order Kitasatosporales; family Streptomycetaceae; genus Streptomyces; species Streptomyces sp. NPDC016562. The sequence continues at coordinate 174,101 of NZ_JBIBRZ010000006.1, forward strand.
CGCGACCTGGCGCCAGCCCAGCGTGCGCAGGAAGGCGTCGGTCTCGACCTGGCCGGAGCCGAACATCTCCGAGAGCCGCCCGGAGGTCATGTGCCGGCGCACGTCCATCTCCCAGAAGCGGTCCTGGGCGTGGACGAAGCCCTGCGCGCGGAAGAGGTCGGCGTCGTTGTCGGCGTAGAGCTGCGGGATGCCGTGCTCGTCGCGCTTGACGTCGACGGTCCCGGTCAGGCCGGGCACCTTGAGGGAGCCGGTCGTCTGGGGGAAGGACGCGCGCACGCTGTCCACGCTCCAGTACGCCCCGTAGCCGAGGCCCGCGACGAGCGCCAGGACCAGGACGAGCACGATCAGACGGGCACGTCGCCCCTTCTTCTTGACGGGAGGAGCGGTTTCGTTGGCGGGCATCGCTGTCCTTAGAGGGGCAGGGTGGTCCTGGGTGTACTGGGAGCAACCATAGGCGCAGGACGTCCTTCGTTGATCCGCCAGGGCCCGCAGGTGCTGAGGACAGGCGGCAAGAGGCGTTTCACAATGTGGTTATCGCGTAAAGGGCGCGTCAAAGATTAGGTAAAGTAACGAACTACTTGCCGAACTTGTCGCCTGGAGGACCGATTCCGCCGGGCGCACTGAGGAGGGCCGCCCGCTGACTGTCCACACGCTCAATGAGCTTCTGCTGGTCTGCTCGCTCGTGCTGCTCGTCGCGGTCGCGGCGGTACGCCTCTCCTCGCGCAGCGGCCTTCCCAGTCTGCTCATCTACCTCGGCATAGGCATCGCGATAGGCCAGGACGGCATAGGCAACGTCGTCTTCGACAATGCCGAGCTGACCCAGGTCATCGGTTATGCGGCGCTCGTCGTGATCCTCGCCGAGGGTGGTCTGGGCACCAAGTGGAAAGAGATCAAGCCGGCCCTGCCGGCGGCGATCGTGCTCTCACTGGTGGGCGTGGCGGTCAGCGTCGGTGTCACGGCGGCGGGGGCGCACTATCTGGTCGGCCTGGAGTGGCGCCAGTCGCTGCTGATCGGCGCGGTCGTCTCCTCGACCGACGCGGCCGCCGTCTTCTCGGTGCTGCGCAAGGTCCCGCTGCCCTCCAGGATCACGGGCGTCCTGGAAGCCGAGTCGGGTTTCAACGACGCACCCGTGGTCATCCTGGTGGTGGCCTTCGCGACCGTGGGCCCGGTCGACGACTGGTACGTGCTGCTCGGAAAGATCGCGTTGGAGCTGGCGATCGGCGTCGCGATCGGCCTGACGGTGGGCTTCCTGGGCGCGTACGGCCTGCGGCACGTGGCCCTGCCCGCCTCCGGCCTCTACCCGATCGCCGTGATGGCCATCGCGATCGTGGCGTACGCGGCCGGCGCGATGGCGCATGGCTCCGGCTTCCTCGCCGTCTACCTGGCGGCCATGGTGCTCGGCAACGCGAAGCTGCCGCACTGGCCCGCCACCCGGGGCTTCGCGGACGGGCTCGGCTGGATCGCCCAGATCGGCATGTTCGTGCTGCTGGGTCTGCTGGTGACCCCGCACGAGCTGGTCCGTGACTTCTGGCCCGCCGTGGTCATCGGGCTGGTGCTCACCATGGTGGCCCGGCCGCTGGAGGTCCTCGTCAGCCTGCTGCCCTTCCGCGTCCCGTGGCAGGAGCAGGCCCTGATGTCGTGGGCGGGCCTGCGCGGCGCCGTGCCCATCATCCTCGCCACCATCCCGATGGTGTCCGGGATCGAGGGCAGCGACCGCGTCTTCAACATCGTCTTCGTCCTGGTCGTCGTCTACACCCTGGTGCAGGGGCCGACCCTGCCCTGGGTGGCGCGCAAGCTGAAGCTCGGGGACACGCAGGAGTCCGCGTCCGACCTCGGCATCGAGTCGGCGCCGCTGGAGAAGCTGCGCGGCCACCTGCTCTCCTTCTCGATCCCGCCCGCCTCTCGGATGCACGGGGTGGAGGTGAGCGAGCTGCGGCTGCCGCCGGGGGCCTCGGTCACGCTGGTGGTCCGGGACGCGAAGAGCTTCGTACCGTCGCCGTCGACCGTGCTGCGGCGCGGGGACGAGCTGCTGGTGGTGGCCACGGACCCGGTACGGGACGCGGCCGAGGCACGGCTGCGGGCGGTGGCGCGGGGCGGCAAGCTGGCGGGGTGGCTGGGCACGGGCAACGGGAACGGCGGCGGGCATCGGCACGGGCGCGGGTCCGGGTCCGAAAGGCCTTAGAGCGACGCTCTAAAACGCGGTTTCGACGGACTTCTGGCGGATTGACCCCCTTTCGCGCGCCCCTGGAATGCGAAATTCCAGTTAATCGCAGGTGAACCCACGGCTTGTCACCGTAATCACAGGGCGTGTTAAAGGGATCCCCTGTACGATGAAGGCACAACAGATCGAACCAACTCTGCCTGACGCAGAGCTGGCGCGACCGCAAAGCGGCCGTGGCACTCCCGATGTGGGCGCCCAGGTATCACTCGGTTCTGCGCAAGAGGACAGCTCTCGGGGCTCCCACATGTACGGGTGCGGCCGCTCACAAGGCGAAGCACCGTCCGCAGACGGGGACGCTCTACCAGGCAGCGGAAAGGCAAGGCCGTGACATCCGCGGTCACGACCGACACGTCCGCCCGCCCCGGCTACGGAAAGCTCCTGCGCACACCCGGCGCCCTCGGCTTCGTACTCCCCGGCTTCGCAGCACGACTCCCCTTCGGCATGCTGACCATCAGCATCCTGCTCCTGGTCCAGCACACCACCGGTTCCTACGGCAGCGCCGGCATCGTCGCCGCCGTCACCGGCATCTCCATGGCGCTGTCCGCGCCGCTGATGGGCATCTTCACCGACCGCTTCGGCCAGCGCGCCGTCCTCATCCCCGTCGTCCTCGCACACTCCGCCGCCGTCACCGGCCTCGCGGCGCTCGCCCTGCTCGGCGCGCCCGTCTGGGCGCTGGCCCTGGCCGCCGTGCCCGCGGGCGCCTCGGTGCCGCAGGTCGGACCGATGGTCCGCGCGCGCTGGGCCGCCAAGCTGGAGGGCTCGCCGCTGCTGTCGACGGCCGCCGCCTTCGAGTCCGTCACCGACGAGTTCACCTTCGTCGTCGGCCCGGTCCTGGCGACCGCCCTGTGCACCGGCGTCCACCCGGCGGCCGGTCTGGTCACCGAGGCCACGCTGACCCTGCTCGGCGGCCTGCTCTTCGCGGCCCGGCGGGGCACCCAGCCCAAGCCGCACGCCGTGTCGGCCACCGGTGAGAAGCGCGCCTTCGCCCTGTCCTACCCGGGCCTGCGCGTGCTGGTCTTCGCCTTCCTCGGGATCGGCGCCGTCTTCGGCGGCATGCAGGTCTCGCTCGCCGCCTTCTCCAGCGAGATCGGCAACCCCGGCGCCAACGGCCTGCTCTACGGCGTCTTCGCCGCGGGCAACATGGTCTCCGGCATCGCCATGGGCGCCGTCGCCTGGAAGATCGGCCCGCGCCGCCGGCTGATCCTGGGCTACATCGGCCTCACCGCCGCCGCGTCCGTCCTGTGGGCCGCCCACTCGATGATCCTGCTGGGTGCGCTCGGCCTGGTCGTCGGCCTGTTCATCGCCCCGGCGCTGATCACGGGCTACACGATGGTCGAGCAGCTGGTCCCCGCCAACGCCCGGACCGAGGCCTTCACCTGGCTGACCGGTTCGATCGCCTTCGGGCAGGCCCTCGCCGTGATCCTGGCCGGCCGCCTGACGGACGCGCACGGGTCCTCGTACGGCTTCCTGGTGCCCATGGCGGCCACCGCGCTGGCGCTGGCCACCCTGCTGGCGCTGCGTGCGAAGCTGGCCCCGAAGGCCTCGAAGGCCGCGAGCCGGATCATCAGCTCGTCCGCGCCTTCGGCCGCCCCTTCGGCCGCCCCTTCGGCCGCCCCTTCGGCCGCCCCCGCAGCCCCGGCCGCAGCCCCGGCCGCGGCTCCGGCCGTCCCCTCGGCGGGTGCCCGTAACCGGGTGAACGAGCGTGGGATGGGTCACCGCGTGCCGGTGACGGTGGACTGATCCGCCGGAATACGTCACCATGGAGCGTCGTTAGCACTCATTGAGTGAGAGTGCCAGGAGGAAATTCGTGCCGACCTACCAGTACCAGTGCACCGAGTGCGGTGAGGGCCTTGAGGCCGTGCAGAAGTTCACCGATGACGCACTGACCGTGTGCCCGAGCTGCGACGGACGCCTGAAGAAGGTGTTCTCCGCGGTCGGCATCGTCTTCAAGGGCTCCGGTTTCTACCGGAACGACAGCCGTGGCGCGTCGTCGAGCAGCACCCCTGCCTCGAAGCCGTCCTCGGGCTCCTCGTCGTCCTCGACGTCGACCCCTGCCGCCGCTCCCGCCGCCTCGTCCGCCTCGACGTCGTCGAGCACGAGCAGCAGCTCGACGTCGGCCGCCTGACCGCTCCGCCCCGGCCCCGCCTCCACCCCGGAGACGGCCTGAGGCACCCCGAGGCCCCGCCCGCCCGACCGGGCAGCGGGGCCTTCGGCATGCCCCGTTAGGGTGGCCGCATGGTGAACGCAGAGATCGGTGTCATCGGCGGCTCGGGCTTCTACTCCTTCCTTGAGGACGTCTCCGAGATCGAGGTGGAGACCCCGTACGGGCCCCCGAGCGACAGCCTGTACGTGGGTGAGCTGGCCGGCCGCCAGGTGGCCTTCCTGCCCCGGCACGGGCGCAGCCACACGGTCCCGCCTCACAAGATCAACTACCGGGCGAACCTCTGGGCCCTGCGCTCCGTCGGCGTCCGCCAGGTCCTCGGCCCGTGCGCGGTCGGCGGGCTGCGGGCCGAGTACGGGCCGGGCACACTGCTCGTTCCCGACCAGCTGGTGGACCGCACCAAGGCCCGGGCCCAGACCTACTTCGACGGGGAGCCGCTGGCTGACGGGAGCGTCCCGAACGTCGTGCACACCACCTTCGCGGACCCGTACTGCCCGGTGGGGCGCCAGGTGGCGCTGGCCGCGGCCCGGGGGCGGAACTGGGAGCCGGTGGACGGCGGCACCATGGTCGTCGTCGAGGGGCCGCGGTTCTCGACGCGCGCCGAGTCGCGCTGGCACGCGGCGGCGGGCTGGTCGGTCGTGGGCATGACGGGCCACCCGGAGGCGGTGCTCGCCCGTGAGCTGGGGCTCTGCTACACCTCGATGGCCCTGGTCACGGACCTGGACGCGGGCGCCGAGACCGGCGAGGGCGTGTCCCACACGGAGGTCCTGAGGGTGTTCGGCGAGAACGTCGGCCGGCTGCGCGAGGTCCTCTTCGACGCGGTGACGGCCCTGCCGTCCACGGAGTCCCGCGCCTGCCTGTGCACGCACGCGCACGACGGCTGGGACCTGGGCATCGAGCTGCCGTAGGCGCCGGAAATCCGGAACCCTCACTCGTGGGGGTGACGGGATTATCCACAGGCGGGGGTTCGTCCACAGGCCGGAGCGGGATTCCTCGGGACGCCGGATCGTGGGATGGGTCCGGGCGCGGGGTCCGGGCACACACTCACTCCGCTTGGTGGTGGTCGTCATGTCCGTTGCACCGGTGCCCTGTTCCTCGTCGTCCCGTTCCGCCTGTCCGCCCGCGCGCCCGGTCCCGCCGTTCCCGCCGTTGCGCGTGGGGCGGGGCGGGGACCGGCTGCGCCGGACCGTGCGGCGCCGTCGGCGGGCGGCCTCGGCCGCGCTGGCCGTCGTGGCGGCGGCGCTGGCGGTCGGCGGCACGGAGGCGCAGGCCTCGCGGGGCCTCGCCCCACCGGGACCGAGGCCCTCGCGGACCGCGGCGCCCCCGGCGGCGGTGCGCATGGTGTCGGCCCCGGTGCGCATCGCGGACGCGGCGACGGTGCGGCTGCTGCGGCCCGGGGACCGGGTCGACGTGGTCGCGGCGGAGCGCGCCGGCCCGCCGAGGGTGGTGGCGGCGGGGGCCCGCGTCGCCGAAGTGCCCCGTGGGGAGCCCGACGTCGGGGACGGCGGGGCGTTGGTGGTCCTGTCCGTACCCCGGGACACCGCGCGGGCCCTGGTGGGGGCGGGCGCCGTGACGCGACTGGCGGTGACGCTGTGCTGACGCGTACGGAGCCGATGCGCACGCGGCCGATTCGCACGCGGCCGATTCGCACGGACGAGCGGTCGCGTCACTGGGGGTTGGGCACCGATTGGACACACCGGCCCCGGACTGCCGTAGCTTTCGGAACCGTTGGCTCCGTGTTTGGCACATGTGAAGAAAGGCTCAGTGGTGAGCGAGAAGAAGAACGAGAGCGTGCTGGCAGGCTTCAAGGCCTTCCTGATGCGCGGCAACGTGGTCGACCTGGCGGTGGCCGTGGTCATCGGCGCCGCGTTCACGAACATCGTGAACTCGGTCGTCAAGGGCATCATCAGCCCGGTGGTGGGCACGATCGGCACGCAGAGCCTGGACGGCTACAAGACGTGCATCAAGAACCCGTGCGGCATCGGCGCGAACGGCCAGCCGACGGGTGTCGAGATCCTCTGGGGCTCGGTGCTGAACGCCACGCTGACCTTCGTGATCACCGCCGCGGTCGTGTACTTCCTGATGGTGCTGCCGATGGCGAAGTACCTGGCCAAGCAGGAGGCGCGCCGCAAGGCCCGCGAGGGCGTCCAGGAGACCATGGAGATCACCGAGCTGGAGGTCCTCAAGGAGATCCGGGACACCCTGGTCTCCCAGCGCACCCACAGCAACGGTGTCGCGCCCACGACGACGCGCGACGCGTTCTAGCCGCCGGGGCCGTCACCCCGGCCGCCCCGGCCGGTCAGATGTGGTGCGGGGGCTTCTCGTCGAGGAAGCGGGCCAGGTCGGCCGCGCTTCCCCCGGCGGGCGGCCGCTCGCCCCAGCCGCGGTCGGTGTCGTCCGAGGACTGCTGGTCCAGCGGGTCGTCGAAGACCAGCCGGGGCTTGGGCCGGGGCTTGTGCGCCCCGGGCGCGGGCTGCGGGGACTGCGGATCGGGGGCGGGGGCGCTGCTCATGCCCCCAGGGTACGGCGGACCCGGCTCCGGCCCCGTCGTGGCCGGTGGGCGGCGCTCGCGGAAGCCCCGCGCCCGACCGCCGCGGCGCCGCCGTCGGCAGCGCGTCCGACCTGCGGGATCTCGCTCGCTCTGGTCTCCTGGCCGGTATGGCCTACACCCCGATGACCGCCCGCAGCCGCGACGAGGAACACCGCGCGGCCACCCCGCTGGAGCTGTTCTTCGACCTCTGCTTCGTCGTCGCGATCGCCCAGGCCGGTGCCCGGCTCGTGCACGCGCTGGCGGAGGGCCATCCGGCCGCCGGTGTGGTCGGCTACTTCTTCGTCTTCTTCGGCGTGTGGTGGGCGTGGATGAACTTCACGTGGTTCGCCTCCGCCTACGACGTGGACGACGTGCCGTACCGGATCGCGACCCTGGTGCAGATCGTCGGCGTGCTCGTCTACGCGGCGGGGGTCAGCCGCGCCTTCGACGAGAACGACTGGACCGTCGGGGTCATCGGCTATGTGATCATGCGCATCGCCCTCACGGCGCAATGGCTTCGGGCCGCCGCCGGAGAGGAGGGCGCGGCCCGTGCGGCGGCGCTGAAGTACGCGGTCGGGCTGGTCATCTGCCAGGCCGGCTGGGTGGCCCTGCTGTTCGCCCCGGACGACGCCAAGCGGTGGCTGTTCCTCGTGGTGGCCGCGGCGGAGCTGCTCGTCCCGGCACTCGCCGAGCGCGGGTACGAGACGCCCTGGCACGCCCACCACATCGTGGAGCGGTACGGCCTGTTCACCATCATCGTGCTGGGCGAGACGATCGCGGCGGCCACGGTGGCGGTCAAGTCGGCGATCGACGAACACGAGGCGCTCGGCCTGCTGCTGCCCATCGCCGCGGGCGGGCTGCTGATCGTCTTCGCCGCCTGGTGGATCTACTTCGCGGCGCCGATGCACGAACACCTGACCTCGAACCGCGAGGCGATCCCGTGGGGGTACGGCCACCTGCTGATCTTCGCCTCGGGCGCGGCGATCGGCGCGGGCATCGAGGTGGCGGTCGAGCACGCGGTGGGCAAGGCGCACATCTCCCAGCTCGCGGCCAACGCGGCCGTGACCGTCCCGGCCGCGCTGTTCCTCCTGATGGTCTGGCTCCTGCACGCGCGCCACTTCAAGCGCGGTCCGGCCCAGCAGCTGACCCTGCCGGTCTCGGCCCTGGCCGTGCTGGCGTGCACGTGGGCGGGCGCGTACGCGGTGCTGTGGGCGGGGCTCGTCTGCGCGGCCACGGTCGCCGTCGGGCTCACCCTGGCCCTGCGCACCACCCGGATGTGACGGCCCGCGCCGCGCACGGCGCCCCGGCGGCGCGTGGGGCGCCGCTCCGCGCCGGGGCCCCGGCAACGACGCCGCGGCGAGCCGTCACTCCCGCGCCCCCGGCACCGTTTCCAGGCCATGACGCTCCCCGCACAACGCCCCGGCGAAGACCTCGGCAGGGAACTGGCCGAGCCCGGTTTCTGGCAGGCGCCCCCCGCCCACCGCCTCGCCGCCTTCGCCCGCCTCCGCGAGGCCCCGGCCCCGGTCTTCGTCCCCGAGGGGGCCGGCCACTGGGCCCTCGTACGCCACGCCCAGGTGCAGGAGGCCAGTCGGCTCCCCAAGGTCTTCGCCAGCGCGCCCGGCGTGACCACCCCCGAGCCGGCCCGCTGGGTCCGCGCACTGTTCGGGGACTCGATGGTCAATCTCGACGGGCCCGACCACGCCCAGCTGCGCAAGATCGTGCAGCGGGCCTTCACACCCCGCCTGCTGGCCGCCGCCGAGGCCGACATCCACGCCGTGGCCACCCGCATCGTGGACGACGTACTGGACGGGCGGCCCGACGAGTTCGTCTCCGCGGTGGCCTCCCGGCTCCCCCTGGAGGTCATCTGCAACATGATGGGCATCCCGGAGCACTACCGCGCCGAGATCGCCGACCGCGTCAACCACGCCTCCGAGAACATCGGCGTGCAGCGGGGCCTGGCCTCCCGGCTGCGGATGCCGGGCCGCGGACTGCGCGCCCTCGCCCGCATGCAGCGGATGGTGGCGGGCATCGGGCGGGAGCGGCGCAAGAACCCCACCGACGACCTGATCTCGGCTCTGGTCTGCGCGAACGTCGACGGACAGGCGCTGGGGGCACGCCAACTCGGCGCCTTCTTCTCGCTCTTGATGGTCGCCGGGGTGGAGACCACCCGCAACGCGATCACGCACGGCCTGACCCTGCTGACCGACCACCCGGACCAGCGGGACCTGCTGCTCTCGGACTTCGAGAAGTACGCGGACGGCGCGGTGGACGAGATGATCCGCCACTCGACGCCGATCATCCAGTTCCGCCGCACGGTGGCCGCCGAACACACCATGGACGGGCACGTGTTCCGCCCGGGCGACAAGGTGGTCCTGTACTACGCCTCCGCCAACCGCGACGAGGCGGTCTTCCCCGACCCCGACGCCTTCCTCATCACCCGCTCGCCCAATCCGCACCTCGGGTTCGGCGGCGGCGGTCCGCACTTCTGTCTGGGCGCGCACCTGGCCCGGGTCGAGATGAAGGCCCTCTTCCGCGAGCTGCTCACCCGGCCGGTCGGGCTGCGCGCGGTGGGACTGCCGGACCTGGCGGGGTCGAACTTCGACAACCGGGTCCGCTCGCTCAGGTTCGCGTTCGAGCGGCCCTAGGACTGTCGGGTAAAAGGACCGGCCACCGGGCAGGCTGGGAGCCCGGCGGCCGGAACACGTGGGGCGGCGCCGCTACTTCTGCAGGCGCCGCACGGCGAGGACGCAGTGGGCGCTGCCCGTGAGCACCGACTCGTCGCCCGCGAAGGCCTGCAGGGTCTCCGGGGAGACCGGCTGACCCGGCACCGCCTCCGGCCAGGCGCGCGTGGCGAAGAGGAAGTACGCCTGGCCGCTCTCGTCCGCCGCGGCGACCCACTCGTCGGGGGCGGTGCACTGCGCGTTCATCCCGGGCAGGGTGAGCGCGATCTGGTTGCCCTGGAGCAGGATCTGCACGGGGAAGTTGGCCGGGTTGCGGGTGCCGTCCATGACGACGTCGCCGATGGGCAGGCCGATCTCCTCCAGCAGCCCGCGGGCCGCCGCCTCACCGGCCTCCCGGCCCTGCGGGCCGTCACCGAGGCTGTAGGCGAGGAGGTACGGAATGTCGTGCGCCTCGGAGGGGTCGCCGATCCACGCGAGCACGGAAAGGGTGCCGAGCTGGGACCGGTCGATTTCGGCTTGAGTAGAAGTCATGCGCGCACCCTAGTGCTCTCTCCCCCGAGCCTTTCACGGCCCGTCACCCGGGCGGGCTAGACCACCCAGAATCCCTCTCCGGAATTCGCCTGCACGTTCGCATCCTGGTACTGGAGCCTCGTAATGCGGGCGTTTTCCGGGACTTCGAACACGACCCATCCCTCGGCCCGCTCACCGACCTCCAGGGAATCGAAGACGAGCGGTTTGCCGGTGGTCAGTTCGCCGCTCGGTACCACCGGGTGGCGCTGTCCCGCGCCGTCGTACGCCCACATGCGCCCGAGCGCCCCGTACGAGGCCCCGCCCACGTTGACGAAGGACATCGAGGCGGCCACCCAGCGCTTGCCGGCCGACGGGGCGAAGTTCTTCGCGACGCTGACCGCCGGGTCCACGTACGCGGCCAGCACGATCTGCAGGTGGCGGCCGACCTGTCGGCCGTGAACCCGTACGGGCTCACCCACATGGGCGGCCTTCCCCGCGGCCCGTGCGGGGGCCTGCTCGGGGGCCGCCTCGGCGCCCGGCGCCCCGTCGTCCACCGGGACGGCGGGGGCGGCGGCCGGGGCGAGCGCGGCGCCCTCGGGGGCGCTCTGGCAGGCCGTGGCACCGAACAGGAGGAGCGGGAGGAGGGCGGCGGCGAGGCCCTGGGCGAGGCCGGGCACGGGGCGGGGAGCGCGGCGGGACACGGGGCGGGGAGCGGGGCGGGCGGCGGCGGACTGGCGCATGCGAAATCCCTTCGGGGACGTATTTCGGTCAGTCTCACGCGCCCGAGCAGGCAATTGCACACACCGACACGAGTCCACGGAGCGACGGTGTACGCCCGCCTGCCAGCACAATTCGTTCCGGCGGGATTCCCGCCACCTGCAACCACCCGGAGGAACGATGGGTATTCACAGCTCCCGCATGGCCCTGGCGGCACTCTCGGCACTGGCCGCGACGGCGGTATTCACCGCGCCCGCCGACGCCACTGTTTTCGACCAGGGAATTTCCGTACAGCCGTACGGTCATATCGCCGAGGACGGAAAGGTCACCCTTTTCGGCACCTACCACTGCACGTCCCCGTCACCCATGCGGGCGAAGCTCCAGATCGCGGCGGCCGTCGTCCAGGACGGCACCCGCATCGGCTTCGGCGGCGGGGAGGCGGACTGCGACGGGGAGGAGCACGCATGGGAGGCCACCGGATCGCTCCGCTTCACCCCGGGCGTCCACGCCGGCCCGGCGCTGGCCGAGGTCCAGCTCAACGAGGTCCACTTCGCGGGGCTGCTGCCGCGGTCCGTCGACACGGTCGCGCAGGACACCCAGGAGATCGAGCTGATCGAGTCCCGCTGACCGGGGGCCGTCACGGGGTCTTCCCACCGGCCGCCGACCGGCCGGCCGGAAGACCCCGCGGTCCGGCTTCACCGCAGTCGGCTCAGCGCCACTCGGCTCACCTGCACTCGGGGGCGACGTCCGTCATCGACATGAAGGCCGTCGACTGGCACCCGGGGTCCGCGTGCGGCCGCCCCGTCGTCCAGTCCACGACGGTCGGCACCCCGGCCGCCAGCAGGAGCAGGGCCAAGAGGCCCGTCACGGCGCCTTTGCTCAGGCCCCTCATCGCGTGGTCCGTTCCATGAACCGCATCATCGCCCCGGCCACCCGCGCCCACAACTCGGCGTGAGCAGCCGCTCACCCCGCGCTCCGGGGGCCGCCGCCGACGTCGAACTCGCACCACACCGCCTTGCCCTCGCCCCGGGACTCCACCCCCCAGTGCGTGGCCAGCGCGTCCACCAGCAGCAGCCCGCGCCCCGTCGTGGCCGCCTCACCGGGCGTGCGCCGCCGCGGCCACACGCTGGAGCGGTCCTTGACCCACAGCCGGATCCGCCGGACCGGCTCGGGCAGCACCTCCATGGTCAGCACCGCCCCGCCGTCGGTGTGCAGCAGGGCGTTGACCAGCAGTTCGCCGGCCGCCAGCTCCACGTCGTCGGCGAGCTCCGGCACGCCCCAGTCGCGCAGGGCCTGACGCAGGGCGAAGCGCGCCTCCGACAGCCCCTCCGGGTCGGCCTGGTGCACGTACTGGTGGATGCGCGGCGCCCGGCGGGTGCCCGGGTCGGGGGCCCGGCGCAGCACCAGCAGGGCCACGTCGTCCCCGGAGCCCCAGCGTTCCCACAGCCGGTCGGAGAGGTGGTCGGCGAGCTCCCCGGCGCCCTGCGGGCCGCTGCGCACCGCCTGGGCGAGCGCGTCCATGCCGACGGTGATGGCCGTCCCGGGCTGCTCCACCAGGCCGTCCGTGCACAGCACCAGGGTCTCGCCGGGGACCAGGTCGAGCCGGGTCTCGGGGAACTCCTCCTGCTCGAAGAGCGAGGCCAGCCCCAGCGGCAGGCCGCCGCGCACGTTGGGCCAGCCCGTACGTCCGTCCGTGTGCCGGATCAGCGGCCCGAGGTGGCCCGCGCGGACCGCCCGTACGCCGCCCGTCTCCAGGTCCACCTGCGCGTACATGCAGGTGGCGAAGCGTTCGGTGTCCAGCTCGGCGAGGAAGCGCGAGGCCCGGGCCAGGACGGTGGACGGCGGATGGCCCTCCCCCGCGTACGCGCGCAGTGCGATGCGCAACTGGCCCATGATGGCGGCGGCGTGCGTGTCGTGGCCCTGGACGTCGCCCACGACGATGCCGACGCGGTCGCGGGGCAGCGAGATCACGTCGTACCAGTCCCCGCCGACCTCCCGCCCGCTCCAGGCGGCGTGGTAGCGGACCGCGATCTCCCCGCCCGTGATCTCCGGGATCCGGCGCGGCAGCATGGCGGCCTGCAGGCCCGTCGCGAACTCCCGCTCCTGGTCGAAGAGGAGCGCGCGCTGGAGCGACTGGGCCACGATGCCCGCCAGGCCCAGGCAGAGGTTCTTCTCCTCGGGGCTGAACTCGGTGCGCCGCCGGTAGAAGAGGACCAGCCCGCCGATGGCCTTGGCCTGGGCGATCAGCGGCAGGTAGGCCGCCGCGTCGAACTGGATCCGGTTCAGGTACTCCGCGAGGAGCGGGAACTCGCCGCCGAGCTCGGCGAGCGAGGTGACGAAACGCGGCTGGCGGGTCAGGACCGCGTGCGACAGCGGCAGCGAACCGTCCAGCCGGGTGAACTGGCGCTCGCTCAGGATCTCCAGTGACTCCCCGCTCAGCGCGATGATCTTGATGGTGCCGCCCTCGACCAGCCCCAGGGCCAGTCCGTCCGCGCCGAGCCGCTCCAGCGCGCCCGGCCCGGTCAGCGCGGCCGTGACGTCGTCGACGGTCACCGCCCGCGACAGGGCCTCCGTGGTCCGCTGCACGATCGTCGTCTGCTGGGCGCGCGCCGCCTCCAGCTTGCGCAGCAGGGTCGCGTGCGCGAGCTCCGCCGTGGCGTCCCGGACGATCCCGACGACCCGCTGCGCGACCCCCGCACCGTCGCGCAGCACCCGGCCGGAGGTGTGCGTCCACTGCTCGCGGCCGTCGCGCCGCTGCACCGTGAAGTACGAGCCGTACGTGTCCCCGCCCGCCTCCAGCACCCCGCTGATGGTCTCGGCCAGCCGGACCCGGTCCTCGGACCGGATGCGCAGCCCGACCCCTTCGCGGGTGCCGTCGAACTCGCCGGACCCCAGGTCGAGGACGTCCATCCCGGCGTCGTCCAGTGCCAGCGCGCCGGTCTCCAGGTCCCACTCGAAACTGCCCATGCCGTTCAGCGCGAGCCGCTCCCCCGGCCCGGTCAGGGGGGACCGCCGGCCGGGCTCGGGTCCGTCGCGCTCCGCCGCTGCCACGTGCACTCCCCCTAACGGCCGGGCCAGCAGGGCTGGGAGATCAGCCGCTCCCACTCCTCGTCAGGATGCCCCGGAAGGGTGCGTCCGGCCTCCCGCCAGCGCTCGACGACGGCGAGGTAGATCGTGGGGTGGTCGGCGGCGGAGGCCGTCGCGTAGGGGCCCGGATGCGGACCGGCGTACGGGCCGGCGTAGGGACCCGGATACCCGCCCCGGTACGGGGCGCGGTCGTACCCGGCGGTCCTGGGCGGCGGGGACTGTTCCGTGCGGCTGGCCGGAATGCGCACCCAGCCGCGGCCCTCTGCTCGCTCCGCGCTCATCACGGACCCCTCTCACCGCGGATCTCACCGCAGATACGTCTTCGGATGCCCTGGGGGTACCCCCGGACAATGTCCGGGGGAAGCAGCCCGGTCGCGCCGGGCGAGACCGGTGGAGCCCGGCCGCGGACCCCGGGAACCGAGGCGCCGCAGGACTCCTCTCACCAGTCTCCCCGCCGTGAAGCCCGCACCGTGCACGAATCGCATGGAAGGGCCGAATGAGGGAGCCGTCAGCAGCCCCGCGAAGAACAGCCCCGGCCACGAGGACTCGAAGCCGGCGCTCAGCTCCGGCGCCCTGCCCTCCGCCACGGTCTCCAGCGCGGCCCGCACGCCCGCGTCGAGCAGCTCCAGCCGGTCGAGGTCCGCGGCGAAGCCGGTGGCCGCGATGACGTGCGCGACGTCCAGGACCACGGACTCCCCCGACCGGGTGCTCAGCTCCAGCCGGGTCCGCTCGCCGACCGCCGCCGCCCGGTGCAGCCGGTGCCCGAGCAGGACGGGGACGCGCCCCTCGAAGCGGTCCCGCAGCCACCAGGCGCCGGCCGGGCCCAGCGCGGTCGCCGAGATCCGCTCCCGGGTGGTCGCGGGCAGCCGGCGCACCGCCCAGGGCAGCTCGGACCACACCCAGCTGCGCCAGCCGGTGCCGAGGCCGCTGTGGGGCTCGCGCAGGGCCCGCAGCGCGGGGCGCTCCAGGGGCTGCGGGAGCGTGTTCCAGTTCAGCCGGGAGCGACGGGCGACCAGGACCGGCCGGGCGCCCTGCTCGGCCAGCAGGGCGGCGGTCTCCAGGGCCGCCTGCCCGGCCCCGAGCACGGCGACCTCGCGGCCGGCGAAGCGGCTCAGGTCGCGGTGGCCGCTGCTGTGCGAGCAGTGGCCGGGCGGCAGGTCCCGCAGGACGTCGGGCTGGTGGACGAACGGCATCACCCCCACCGCGAGCGCGACCGTACGGGCGAGCAGGGGCGGTCCCTCGGCGGTGTGGACGCGGAAGCCGTCACCCTCGGGGGTCACCTCCGTGACGGTCACCTCCTCCACCTCCGGCGCGGCGTGCCGGGCGAACCACATCCCGTACGCACTGAACGTGTCGATCGGCAGCGGAGTGCCGTGTTCCGCGACCTGCCCGAGGGTGGCGCAGTACTCGGCGAGCGTGTGGCGCCCGTCCGGGGCCGACAGGTTGGAGGACCAGGGCTCCGACTTCAGGTACATGCCCTCGGGCATGTGGTCGCGCCAGGAGGCCATCGGCCGCCCGAGCAGCCGTACGTCGAGCCCCGCGCCCGCCGCGTGGGCGGCGACCGACAGCCCGTACGGGCCCGCCCCGATCACCACCAGGTCCTCGATCCGCGTCACGGCCGCTCCTCCAGCTCGATGGTCGCCGGCCCGGCGAGGTCCGCCCCGCCGGGCGGGGTCAACGGGTCACCAGCTCGTCCGGCTCGGCCGGAGCCTCCGGCGGGACCCGGCGGGAGAGCGCGGCCGGCTGCGGCTCGTCGCGCCCCCGCTGGCGGGGGGCCCGGACGGCCGCGAGCGCGGTGCGACGGCCCTGGGCGGGCACGCCCCGCAGGACCCGCGCGCCCTTGCCGAAGCCGCGCCCGAGCAGGGCACCGAGCATCGCCAGGAACGGCAGCGGGTCGTCCGCGGCGAACCAGGCCAGCTCGACCTGCCCGCGGTCCCTCGGCGCCGGCGACCGCACGGCCCGGCCGCTCGACGCGGGACCCGCCGCGGCCGGGCCCGTTGCGGCCGGAGCCGTAGCGGCCGAACCCGTCGCCGCCGCACCCGCACGCGCCGGACCCGCCGGCGCCGGGCCGGGGCCGGGCCCCTGCACGGCGCCCGTCGGCGGGGCCGGGTCCGCGGCGGCGTCGGCCCGGGCGGTGACCGCCGGGCCGGTGGGGACCGGCGTCCGGTCCCCCGCGCGGCGGCGCGGCAGCCGGCCGCCCCGGACCGCCGCCAGCAGCGCGTAGTTCTCCGCGAGGAACACCCGCCCCGGGCCGCCGACGGGCTCCGGGACCCGTTGGCCCGTCAGATCCAGGTACAACGCCTGGACCACGTCCATCCCGGCCGCGTCCGTGAAGAGCCGGAACTGCGCCCCGGGGCGCGGGTTGAAGTCCACCAGCCGGAAGACGCCCTGCTCGTCCCGGCGGAAGTCCAGGTCCAGGATCCCGTGGTAGCCGAGCCGTTCGGCGAGCCGCAGCCCCGCCTCCTCCACCGCCGGATCCGGCAGCCAGCGCCCCACCGCCGTCAGGCCCGTCCGCACGGGCCAGGAGAGCTCCTTGCGGCCCGACCCCGCGAGCAGCGGACGACCGCCCCGCGCGAAGGCGCCGTGGAAGAACCAGTCGGTGTCGGGCCCGGCCGGCAGGAACCGCTGGAGCAGCAGCGGGCTCCCGGCCTCGGCGGAGCGCTCGTAGAGCCGGCGCGCGTCGGCGGCGGTGTAGAGCAGCGTGGTGCTCCGCAGTCCGTCGGCCCCGGCGGGCAGCAGCCAGGGCCGGCTCCACTTGGCGACCACCGGCAGCCCGAGCCGCCGGGCCGCCTCCGCCGCCTCGGCCGCGCTTGCCGGGATCACGGTCTCCGGGTGCGGTACGTCCCAGCGCGCGCAGAGCCCGGCCAGCTCGGCCTTGTCGGCCACCCGGGCGGGCAGGTCGTCGGGCTGACGGGGAATCCGGAAACGTTCGTGGAGCATCGGCGCGACCCGGGACACGGCGATGGCGCTCAGATCGTCCATCGCCAGGAGCACGGCCGGGCGGCCGATCCGCTCCGACACCCCGGTCAGGCACTCCAGCAACGCCTCGGGCGCCTCCGGGTCCAGCCCGCCGGCCGGCCCGGGGTGTACGGCGCGCAGATACCGCGAACGCCCCATGGGACCTCCCCCAGCTTCGACGACGGCATGGACCTCCACGCCCTTGCGGCCAAGGGATCTGACGGCGCCGAGGGTTCCGTGGTGGAACGGATTGCGGTCGAGTCTGAGCACAACGGCGGGCACGTGGCTGGTATGCGCGTACATGGCAACGGTGTCTTTCACCTAGTCGGACCAAGCGGGGGTGGTGTGCACCTGCTAATGGCCTACGCGTCAGTCACCGGACAGGCCATTCGTCAGATCTGATGCCTAACGTCTTTGGACAGCACACCGATTCAGGAAAGCTCGGGAGACGCCATGCCCAGACCACGTCGCCGACTGGCGAGCACCTGCGTCGGTACGGTCACCGCCGGACTGCTCGCGACCGGAGTCGCCCTCGCGGCGCCCGCGGAGGACCGGTCGGAGGGCTCCACCGCCTCCGACACCGCCATGGGCGCCTATCTCGACTACGGGCCGCGCGGGGTGGGACGGATCCCGTACCTGTCGCGCTGGCTGGGCGGCAGGGAGATCCGGGTCGGCCACACCTACCTCCCCGGCGACCAGTGGGCCGGCATCGAGGGCAAGGTCTCCTTCCTGGAGAGCTGGGCCGCATGGCGCCGGGCCGACGACGACCGGATCTTCGTCCTCAACGTGCCCATGCAGGAACGCAACGAAGGCCGCGTGCCCGACCACCAGGTGGCCCGGCTGATCAGGGCGGGCGCCCGGGGCTACTACGACCGGCACTTCACGAGGCTCGCCGAGCGGCTGGTGTCGCTGGGCGTCCCGGACACGGTGATCGTCCTCGGCTGGGAGATGAACGGCATCACCTACACCCACCGCTGCGGACCGGACCCGGAGAACTGGAAGAGGTACTGGAAGCGCGTCGTGAGGGCGATGCGCGCGGTGCCCGGGCAGGAGTTCAAGTTCGACTTCGCCCCGAACCGGGGCAAGGACGCGATCGGCTGGACCGAGTGCTACCCCGGCGACGACGTGGTGGACATCATCGGCATGGACTCCTACGACCAGGGACCCGGCCGGGACTTCGACGATCAGATCGAGCAGCCGTACGGGCTCCAGCAGCACGTCGACTTCGCGAGGGCACACGGCAAGCAGATCTCGTACCCGGAGTGGGGGCTGTTCCGGCGCGGGGACAACCCGGAGTACGTCCGGCGCATGCTGAAGTGGATCGAGCAGCAGAAACCGCTCTACCACACCATCACCGACTACTGCCCGCACGGCGTGTGGCAGTGCAAGGAGAACCCGCGGTCCACGAAGGTCTTCCGCGACGCGCTGCGGCCGGAGGTGCCCGGCCCGGTGGTCCCGACGCCGGTGGTGCCCACGCCGGTCGTCCCGACGCCCGTGGTCCCGACCCCCGTGGTGCCCACGCCGGCCGTTCCCACTCCGGTGGCCCCGACGCCGGACGTCCCGGTCCCGACGCCCCAGGTCCCGACACCTCAGGTCCCGACGCCCGAGATCCCCAAGCCCTCCCCGGCATCGCCGAGCCCGGAGATCCCGAAGCCCTCGCCCGTGCCGCCGAGCCCCGAGGTCCCGCTCCCGACCCCGAGCCCGCTGGTCCCGACACCGGTCAGCCCGGCACCGGTCACTCCGAGCCCGGTCACCCCGAGCCCGGAGATCCCGGCGCCGGCCACTCCCAGCCCGGTCGTCCCGACGCCCCAGCCCACCCCGCCGAAGCCCCTGCCGCAGCCGCAGCAGCCTCCGGCCACCAACCCCAAGCAGTGGTGCGTGCCGCTCAACTTCGGCGAGTGGCTCTCCGGCCTGGTCGGCAAGCAGTCGGTCTGCCTCAAGCTCGACTGGAGCAAGGACTCCGGCTACTGGCCCTTCTAGACGGGTCATCGAACCCGCAGTTCGTTGAGCCGCGCCCGCCAGTCCCTGGCGGCCGGCAGCGCCTCCCGCAGCGCGTCCACCGCCCGCTCGCGCCCCGTCAGCTGCGACTCGTGCAGTCGCAGCAGGGGCGCGAGCGCGCCGGTGGACAGCAGGAAGCGCTGGTTGACGACCGTCTCGGGCCGCCAGTGGTTCTTGTACGGCTCGTTGCCGCGCAGGAAGCTCACCACCGGGCGGCCCTCGGCGAGCGCCCGCCCCGCCTCGTAGCGCAGCAGCAGCGTCGCCACGTCCACCTTGCGCGCCCGCAGGTCCGGGTCGGCCCCGTACAGGTAGCCGCCGCTGAGCGCCGCCGACAGCAGGGTGAGGTTGGCCGCCACGACCTTCCCGTCCAGCCGGAACTCCGTCAGCCGGCCCTCCCCCGCCCGCACCATCCGCCGGGTGGCCCGGGTCAGGTGCTCGGCGAAGCGCGGCTTGAGGTGCTCGGGGGTCACCCCGCGGCCGCGCCACTGCTTCTCGTGGAGCCGCAGCAGGTTCCGTACGGCGCGCGGCACCTCGTGCTCGGTGACCTCGTGCTCCTCGATCCCGGCCGCGTCGGTCTTGCGCAGCTTGGCGCGCACGCGCTGCGCCCCGGAGGCCGGCATCCGCTTGACCAGCTCGTCGAACGGCAGCGTCGGCAGCTCCATGCAGGTGGAGTCCGCGAGCCGGGCGCCGGCCCCGGGCCAGTGCTCGGCCAGCCGTTCGACGGCGGCCCCGGGGCGGACCTCCCGCAGGTCGACGACCGCGCCGCGGGCGGCCTTGTGCAGCCCGCGGGCCAGTGCCGGGAGGGCCTGCTCGGCGTGCTCCGCGGCCACGAGCACGTCGAAGTAGTCGGTGATCGGGCCGCCGAGCGGCACCAGCAGCGGCATCGGCCGGTGTACGAGCATCAGCGCGGCCGCGCCGACGAGCTCCTCGCCGCGCCGGACGAGGACGATCCGCAGCCGGCCGTCCTTCCCGTACGACAGCCACCAGGAGTGCAGCCAGGCGTGGCTCTGGAAGGGGGTGGCGGTGGGACAGGCGCGGACGAGCCGGTTCCACGGCTCCTCCAGCGCGGCGAACTGCCGGGGGTCACGGCACAGCGTCACCGACAGGGCCCCGGCGGAGCCCTGACTCATCGCACGGACTCCTTCTCCTTGGTCTCGGTGTGCTCACCCTGGGCGGGGAGCGAGGCGTACTCCTCGACCGCGGGTTCGGCGACCGGCCCGGCCGTAGCCGTCGTGTCGGTCACGGCGACGCCCTCCGCCTCGCGGCGCCGCGCGCGGCCCGGCCGGGCGAGCAGCCACAGGCCGCCCAGCAGCCCGCCGGCGCACATCCCGACGGCTCCGCTGATCGCCGCGGACGGGGAGGCGGGGTCGGTGGGGGCCACGGCCTGGTTGAAGAGGAGCAGTTGGACGCCGGTGTTCTTGGCGGCCTGGTTGCTGCTCAGGGACAGGGCGTCGGCGACCGCGTTCGCGATGTCGGCGGCCTCGGCGGGGCTCTTCGAGGTACCCGTGATGGCGATCATCGGGGACTCGGGCGAGGTCTCGGCCCGCACCTGGGTGCGCAGCGTGCGGGCGTCGATGCCCGCGCGGGGCTGGGCGTAGGCGAGGGTGGAGCTGCTGGTGGCGATGCGGGCGTACGCCTGCGCGAAGCCGAGGGCGGTGGCCGGCTCGGTGGTGTCGTCGGGCACGGCGACGACGTAGCTGGTGGCGGCGTACTCGGGGGCCTTGAGCACCCCGTACGCCCCGCCCGCGGCCAGCCCCAGCAGGGCGCAGGCGGGCAGCGGCCACCACACGGGCAGCGAGAGCGACCGTCGTCGCTGCTTCCTCTCCGAGCGGTGGTCCGGCTTCCTCTCGGTCTTCGCCGCGTTCTTCGCCGCGGTCTTCGCGCCGGACTTCGGCGTGGACTTCGCCGGGGACTTCGCCTCGGGCTTCTGCTGGTCGGCGGTATCGGCCATGAGCGTGCTCGCTTCCTGGAGGGAGGGGAGGGGGTTCGGGTCCCGGGCGGGACCCCTTCTGCGATGCGGATCAGCCACCGGCGCCCGGCACTTCCAGCCCGGCCGCCCCGGTGCGGCGGCCCCCGGGCAGCGCCCCCGGCAGCGGCGCGGCGCCCGCCCGCGGACCGGCCGGGCCCGGCGCGGCCGAGAGGGCCAGGTCGTAGATGTCCAGCAGGTGCCGGGCGCTGCGGGCGATGTCGTAGCGGCGGACCACCGGCGGCGGCGGCAGCCGGCGCGCACCGGCCTCCATGTGGCCGCGCAGCGCCGCGACCAGTTCCTCCGTGCCGGTGCCGATGCGCCGGGCGCCGGGGGCCTGGGAGGCGGGCAGGTCGTCGATGGCGGGGCAGGTGACGTGCAGGACGGGCAGTCCGGCGGCCAGCGCCTCCACGACGGCGAGCCCGAAGGCCTCCTCGCGCGACGGGGAGACGAAGACGTCCATGGCGGCCAGCAGCGCCGGGATCCCGGGGGTGCGGCCGTCCGCGCTGTCGCCCAGCGGGTCCCGCTCCCCCAGCAGGTGGATCCGGCTCTGCGCACCGAGCTCGGCGGCCAGCCGGCGCAGCCCCGCCCGCTCCGGCCCGTCCCCGGCGATCACCAGGTGGGCCCCCGGCAGCGCGGCCACGGCCCGTACGAGGACGTCGAAGCGCTTGCCCGGGACCAGCCGCCCGACCCCGCCGACCACGAAGGCCCGTTCGGGCAGTCCGGTCCGGGCCCGGGTGGCCCGCCGGACCCCTTCGTCGAAGCGGAAGCGGACGGCCTCGATCCCGTTGGGTACGACGTGGATCCGCGCGGCCGGCACCCCCCACCCCTCCAGCCGGGCGGCGACGGTGTCCGACACGGCCACGGTCGCCGCGCCCAGCCGCTCGCTGGCGAGGTACAGCGCCCGCACCCCGCCCGACAGCGGACGGCCCTCGATCTCGCCCTCGCCGAGGGAGTGCTCGGTGGCCACGGTCGCCCGGGTGCCCGCGATCCGGGCCGCGAGGCGCCCGTACACGCAGGCCCGGTACAGGTGCGTGTGCACGAGGTCGTACTGCCCGCGCCGGATGAAGCGCACCAGGCGCGGCAGCGCCCCCAGGTCCCGGTTGCCGCGCATGCCCAGGTGCACGACCCGCACCCCGTCGGCGCGCAGCCCCTCGGCCACCGGCCCGGGGTTGGTCAGCGTGAGGACGTCGCACCGCATCGGCAGGTGCCGCAGCAGCAGCCGCAGTTGCTGTTCCGCGCCGCCGACACCGAGCCCGGTGATGACGTGCAGGGCCTTGACCGTCTTCACCGGTGCACCGCCCGCCGCAGC
This sequence comes from Streptomyces sp. NPDC016562, assembly GCF_043076955.1. Lineage (NCBI taxonomy): Bacteria > Bacillati > Actinomycetota > Actinomycetes > Kitasatosporales > Streptomycetaceae > Streptomyces > Streptomyces sp. NPDC016562. Next base: position 196,242 of record NZ_JBIBRZ010000006.1, read on the forward strand.
TCGCGCACGCGGTGGCGCAGCTGCTTGACCCGCAGCCGCGCGCCGCCGTCGGCCTGGCTGACGTGCGTACGCGCCAGCGCGTGCGGGCCCGCGAGCCGTCCGGGGTCGATGGCGCAGGCGTAGCCGTATCCGGCGGCCCGGGTGGCGTCGACGACGCGGGCGTCGAGGTGCCCGTACGGGTAGCAGAACCCCTCGGGCAGGGTTCCGGTGAGCTCGCGCAGCAGGTCGCGGCTGCCCCGCAGTTCCTGCTGGAGCACGTCGTCGGCGGCCGCGGTGAGGTCCTGGTGGAGCAGCCCGTGCGAGCCGATCTCCTGTCCGGCGGCGGCGACCTCGCGGATGCCCTCGGCGGTGAGCAGGGACTTGCGGGGCCCCAGCGGGTCCCACACGTTGTCCACGCCGAGCCGCCCGGGCAGGACGAAGAGGGTGGAGGTGCAGTCGTAGCGGCGCAGCAGCGGAAGCGCCGCCTCCAGGAAGTCGGTGTAGCCGTCGTCGAAGGTCAGCCCGACCAGCCCGGCGCCCCGCCCGGCCGCGCGGGCCCGGAGCAGTTCACCGACCGACACCCCGCGCAGGCCGCGGGAGCGCAGCCAGCGCAGCTGGGTCTCCAGGGCGCGTGGGGTGACGGTGATCCCGTACGGGTCCTCGTCGGGCTCGGTGAACTCGGCGACCGAGTGGTACATCAGGACCCACGGCGAAGCGCTCCGGCGGGGTGGGACCACCACGGCGGCGGGGGCCGTGTCGGTGTCAGCGGACATTGCGGAACCTCTGCGTGAGCTGGGAGATCTGACCGGGCAGGGCGGTGACTTCGAGGGCGCGTATGGCCGTGCCGGTGGCCGCGAACATGGCGGGGACCAGCAGGCAGCCCAGGGCGGCGCTGAGCATCGGGTCGGGGATCTTCGGCCCGGCGATCCAGCCGGTCGCGCAGGCGGCGACGGCGGCCACGGCGAGCCGTCCGATGCTGACGGCGACCTGGCGGACCTGGATGGCGATGATCCGGGAGCCGAGGCCGGTGAGCAGCAGGGCGGCGGTCGTGGTGATGCCCGCGGCGTTGGCGGCGGCGATCCCGTAGGTGCCCCACCAGCCGACGGCGAGGGCTCCGGCCACGATGTTGACGAGGAGTCCGGCGCCCATCGCGAGCGCCGGGAACCAGGTGGGCCGGGCGGTCGAGAAGAAGGGCCGGGACAGCGCCCCGACGAGGCAGTGGCCGAGCAGTCCGAGCCCGTAGACCCGCATGACGGAGGCGGTGGCGAGGGTGTCCTGGCGGGTGAAGGCGCCGCGCTCGAAGAGGACCTGGATGATCTGGGGCGCGTACCCGATGACGAGCGCGGTCCCCATGAGCACGGCGAGCGAGGCCAGCGCGAGGTCCTGCTCGACGCGCCGCCGGGCCTTCTCGCGTTCGCCGCCGGCCATGGCCTGTGCGACGACGGGGAAGGTGACGGTGCAGATCATCAGGGAGAGCACCATCGGCATCTGCGCGACCTTCTGCGCGTAGTTCAGGTGCGAGATCGCGCCGGGCGGGAGGGAGGCGGCCAGGAACCGCTCGACCAGCACCTGTGACTGGCGGAAGACGGCGAAGAAGATCACGGGGGCGATGACCCCGAAGGCGATGAGGGTGGGGCGGTCGCGGTCGCGCTGGCTGCGCGGGGCGGTCCGCTTGGCGCGGCGCGCACCGAAGCCCACGTTCCGGATGAAGGCGGGCAGTTGGACGAGCACCATCAGCAGCCCGCCGACGGCGACGCCCGCGGCGGCGGCCCGCACCCCCCACAGCTGGTGCAGGGCCAGCATGGTCCCGATGATGCCGACGTTGTACGAGACGTAGATCGCGGCGGGCGGCACGAAGGACCGGTGGGCCCGCAGCGCCGCGCTGAAGTAGCCGGCGACTCCGAAGGAGAGCACGGTCAGGGCGGTCATACGGGTGCACTCGACGGCCAGGGCCGGATCGGGCAGGCCGGGCGCGAGCACCGCGACGACGGCCGGCGCGGCCACGACCAGCACGGAGGCGACGGCGGCCAGGAACACGACGAGCCGCGGCAGGGTCGCCCCGACGAGCAGCCGTACGGGGTCCTGCGCGCGGGCCTGGCTGCGGGTGAGCCCGGCGCGGCTGGCGGCCCGCCGGGTCAGGGCGTAGCTGAAGGCGGGCACCATCAGCAGCGCCATGGCGTCCTCGATCAGCAGCGTCGAGGCCATCTCGGGAACGGTCCAGGAGATGAGGAAGGCGTCGCTGTCGTGCCCGGCGCCGAAGAGGTGCGCGATGGTCTGGTCGCGCACCAGCCCGAACACCGCCCCGGCGGCGGTCAGTCCGGCGGTGACGGCGGCGGCCTTCGCCAGGAACCGCCCCAGCGGCGGGCCTCCACCGGAGCCGGGCCGGCTGCCGGGGCCGGCGGTCCCGCCTGCGCGGCGCGCGGGACGGAGCTGGTCGGCGCAGGGGCTCGCGGCCCGCGCCGCCAGCCGCACACTGCGCTTCCCGGAGGCCCGGCCGGGATACCCGGCCGAGCCGAAGACGGCCTGCCGTACGGCGGGCGCACCGTCCTGGCGTGACTCCGCCGCGGCCCCGCCCCGCCCGGGCAGCGCCCCGGCGACGAACCCGGGATCCGCCGCGGCCGGGACGCCGGGGACGGCGCGGCCCCCGGGCAGGTCCGCGCCCCGGCCGCCGCGCCCGGGCAGGGCGCCGCCCAGGGCACGTGCGGCGACACCGTGCTCCGGGGCGCCGGGGAAACGCGAGGGGCCCGGATCCGGGGCGCCCGGGACGCGGGCGGGGCCCGCCCCGGCCGGAGGGCCGGCGGCGGGCCGCCAGGGCGTGGTGTCCGTCACGGGCGAGCCGCAACCCCGGGGGCCCTACCCCGTGAACCCGCACCGGAGGCGACAGCCGGGTCCGGGACCCGGCGCGGTGCGCCCACACCCGCACCCCCACCGAGGGCCGGACCGGAACCGGAACCCAAGGCCCCCCGGGACGGCAGCGCCCACCAGGCCGCCAAGCCGATGATCACCCCGGTGAGGACCGTGGACGGGCCCCCGATGTCCGCGTAGAGGAAGTCCGTCAGCTGCCACACGAACAGGCCGGTCGCGATCAGCCCGCAGTCCCGCACGTCCGCCGCGCCGGAGGCGAGCCGCCGCAGACCCGCCACGAGCAGCGCCGCCCAGCCCCCCGCCAGCGCGGTCAGCCCGATCAGCCCCTGCTCGCTCAGGATCAGCAGGTACATGTTGTGCGGGGAGAGCAGCGGCTGGCGGACGTACGCCTGGCCCGCGCCCGCGGTGTCGCTGCCGGAGGAGAGCCCCAGCGAGGCGTGCCCGTCACGGTGCGCGGGGAAGCCCTTGAGCCCCACCCCCACCGCGGGCCGCTCCCGCCACATCGACTCGGCGGCGGCCCACATCGTGTAGCGGTCGGTCACCGACTGGTCGGGCGCACTGGACACCTGGGTGATCGAGGTCAGCCGTTCCGCGACCATCTCGGAGCCGACCCCGAGCCCGCCCACCAGCACCACCCCGGCGGCGGCCAGCGCGGCGAGCACCGTCAGCGCCCGTCGGATCCCGGCCAGCACCATCACCAGCACCGCCGCGCCCACCGTCGCGATCCACGCGCCCCGGCTGAACGACAGCACCAGCGGCACCACCAGCACCAGCGCGCAGCCCCCGGCGATCCGCCGGACCCGCTGCGGCAGCCCGGGCGCCAGCGCGGCGGCGGTCGCCACCACCAGCCCGTAGGCCACCACCGTGGCCATGCCCATGACGTCGCCGGGGCCGAAGGTGCCGACGGCCCGGACGTCCTCGCCCTGGTACGAGGCCCCGGTGTGGGTGGCGTACTGCACCACGCCCACCGCGCCCTGCACCAGCGCCAGGACCACGAAGCACCCGGCGGCCAGCCGGAATTCCGCGGCGTCGCGCACCAGCAGCACCACCGCCGCCGGAACCAGCACGAAGACCTGGAGGTAGCGCACGAAGCCGGGCAGGGCCGCGTACGGGTCCCCGGCGGTCATCGTCGCGACCGCGAGGCCGACGCCCGGCGCCCCGAGGACGAGCACGCCCAGCGGGGTCAGTTCCCGCACCCGGCCGCGCAGCGCCTGCACCGCGCAGACGAGCGCCAGCAGCAGCGAGGCGGCGTCGGCCGGGCCGACCTTCCCGGAGGTGGTCGCGTCGCCCGCGGGGAGCGGGGCGAGCAGGAGCAGCACGGTCGCGGCGAGCGGCAGCAGCGGCCAGTGCCGGCGCACCAGCCCCGGCAGGCCGAGGCCGGGCCGGGCCCGGTAGCCGGTGACGGCGAGGCTCATCAGCTGCCCCCCAGCCGGAAGCGGAAGAAGGAGGCCGCGGTGCGGGCGAGGATCCACAGGTCCTGCCACAGCGACCAGGTGTCGATGTAGTGGTTGTCGAAGCGGGCCCGGTCCTCGATGGAGGTGTCCCCGCGCAGGCCGTTGATCTGGGCGAGGCCGGTGATGCCGACGGGCATCCGGTGGCGGGCCTCGTAGCCGGGGTGGACGGTGGCGAACTTGGCCACGAAGAACGGCCGTTCGGGGCGGGGCCCGACCAGGCTCATGTCACCGCGTACGACGTTCCACAGCTGCGGCAGCTCGTCCAGCGAGGACTTGCGCAGGAAGGAGCCGACCGGGCTCATCCGCCGGTCCCCCGCGACCGTCCAGCGGGTGGCGGCCTCGTGCTCGTCGGCGCGCAGGGTACGGAACTTCAGCAGGGTGAAGGGGCGCCCGTAGAGCCCGACCCGCTCCTGCCGGAAGATCACCCCCGGCCCGTCCCCGATCCGCACGGCCAGCGCGCAGGCGGCCATCACGGGCGCGGCGGCGATCAGCGCGAGCAGCGCGAGCGCGGCGTCGACGACCCGCTTGACCCAGCGCTCCAGCGGCCGCGCCGGACGGGGCAGCAGGGGCTGTACGGCGTACCCCCACAGCTGGTCGCCCGGGTTCGCGAGGCGCATGCCGGTGATCTTGGCGGTGCCGGCGGGGTCGGCGAGCCACAGCCGGCAGCCGTGGTCGTGGAAGAGCCGGACCAGGGCGGCGGTGCGCTCGTCGGCCTCCGGGGGGCGCGTGAAGACCGCGTGCCGGACGGAGTTCTGGATGACCGCGCGCCGGACGTCCTCGTGGGTGGTGAGGAACGGCAGGGCGCCGGTGTCCCCTTCGCCCGGGAGGGTGCGGTCACTGACGGGGTCGGCGACCCCGACGGGCCGCAGCCCGAACTCGGGGCGGCCGTGCAGGGCGGCGGCCACCGCGCTCGCCCCGGCGCCGGGGCCGACGACGAGCGTGGAGGCGGGCCTGCGCACGGCCGCGCGGCGGTGGAGCTGGTTGGCGAGACCGCGTCCCGCGCACGCCAGTACGGTCTGGAGGCAGACGGCGGTGAGCAGCGCGCTCCAGCCCAGGGCGTGGGGCCGGTCCACGGCGGCCACCACGGCGGCCGCCGTGCACCACAGGACGGCGGACCGCCCGGCGAGTACGGGCAGTTCGAGGAGCGCGGAGGGGGCGAGCCGCGGCCGGTACAGCCCGGCCTGCGCGTGCAGCGCGCCGAGCAGGACGGGGAGCAGGGCGGCGGCCGGCAGCGCCGCCGCGGCGGGCAGCGCCGGTGCGGGCAGGGTCGCCACCGTGAGGGCGGTGGCCAGCGCGTCGGCGGTGAGCAGCGGGAGCACCCGGCTGCGGCGACGCGTCCGCTTGGGGCGGACGGCGGACCGTGCCTGGTCCGCCCGGGGCCTGCGCGGGGGGTGGATGGCGGTCGCGGAGCGGCGGGCCCCCGCGTGGGGCGCGGGGGCGAAGGCGCTGCCGCCGGCGGGCCCCGTGCCGCCCTGCCCGGTGTGCCGGGCGGGTGCGCTGTCCATCGTCATCGGCTGATGCGCTCCTGGTTCAAGGGCCGGGGCCTGCCCAGCAGTTCGTGGTACAGGCCGGTGACCGCGTCCGTGGTCCGCCGCACGTCGAAGTCGGTCCGGGCGTGCTGCCGGGCCTGCTCCCCGAGTTCGGCGAGGAGCCGCGGTTCGGCGAGCAGCCGGCCCAGCGCCTTGGCCAGCGCCGTCGGATCCTCCGGCGGCACCAGGCACAGGCGTCCCTGGCCGGGTGGCAGGCTCTCGCGGGCACCGCTGACGTCGGAGACCAGGACCGGGCGGCCACAGGCCATTGCTTCCAGCGGGGCGAGCGCCATGCCTTCCCACCGCGACGGCAGTACAACGAGATCGGCGGCCCGAAGCCACGGTCGGATGTCGGCGGCGGCCCCCGCGAAGAACACTCCGGGCGGTGCCGTGCGGCGCAGCCGCTCGGCGTCGGGGCCGTCGCCGACGAGGGCGAGGCGGGCTCCGGGCACGGTGGCCTGCAGCTCGGGCCAGGCCCGCAGCAGGACGTCCTGCCCCTTCTGCTGGCAGATCCGGCCCACGCACACGGCGAGCAGTCCGCCGTCCGCCGGGGTGCCCCGGAAGGCGGCGGGCAGCGACAGTTCGGCGCGGGCCCGGACCTTGTCGTGGTCGGAGTCGGGCGCGCCGGGGCGGAAGTGGTCCAGGTCCACGCCGTTGCGGATCACCGACCAGCGGGCGGTGATCCCCTCGCTCTCGCCCGCGCGGCGTTCGGCCTCGCTGACGCAGAGCACCCGGTCGGCCCAGCGGGCCCCGTACCGCTCCCAGCGCAGGGCGAGCGCGCCGGTGGCCCCGTCGACGGCGTCGAAGGACCAGGCGTGGGGCTGGAAGACGGTGGGTACGGCGCCGCGCGCGGCGAGCCGCCCGGCCAGTCCGGCCTTGGCGCTGTGGGCGTGCAGGAGGTCGGGCCGGACCCGGCGCAGCAGCGAGCGGGCGCCGAGGACCTCGGCGGGCAGCCCGGGTCCCGGGGAGCGGCCGGCCCGCCAGGTGAGCACCTCGGCCCCGGCCGCCCGTGCGGAGTCGGCGAGGGTGCCGCCCTTCGGGCAGCCGACGACGGTGCGGAAGCCCTCGACGGTCTGGGCGCGGACGAGGTCGGTGACGACCCTGGCCACGCCGCCGTCGACGGGTTGGACGAGGTGCAGGACGGTCGTGGGCTGTGCTGCCCGAGAATGTGTGGGCACGTGGAGTGGTCTCCTACGTTCAGCGGCGTGCGTCTGTCTGAACGAAGAGCACGCCGAGGAAATGACCCTGACTTTCGCCCGTGAACCTGAACTCCAGGCTGCGGGCGCCACCGGACAGGGCGGGACTCAGGTCGAAGACGTCCGCGTCATATCCGAGATTGTTCACGTGTTCGGGCTGTCGCACGAACGACTGATTTCCGAATTCCGTGATCGTGGAATTCATAACATCATTAAAAGGATTTTCTCCGTCGCTGAGGTTCACCCGGCGACCGCTGTCGGCCGTCACGGTGAGTGAGTCACCGAGGGTGCCCCGGTCCCCGTCGTACGCGACCACCCCGACCCGGCCCGCGGACCCGGCCGGCGCGTCCAGGCCCTCGATACGGACCGTCCCGTCACCGGACCGGGCGGCGAGCCCCTCGAAGCCGTCCCACAGCGAGATCCGGCGCACCGGCTCCTGCGGGTGCTCGTAGGCGACGACCAGCGTCCAGCCGCCCCAGGCGCCGACGTCCGAGTGCCCCATGGCGATGTTGAGCTGGGCGACCGTCCACATCCCGGCGCCGCCCTTGCGCACCAGCGGGGTCACGTCGGCGGACGCCTGGTAGGCGTCGCTGCCCGCGTCGGTGCGGTGGCCCATGACCGTGTCGGCGAGGACCTCCTTGTACGAGCCGCCCGGCTCGGCGACCAGCACCCTGCCGTTGTCCTCCGGCGGCTTCTGCTCGCCCACCCGCAGGTTCCCGCCCCAGTACAGGCGGGCGTACGAGACCTTCGCACCCTGCGGGACCTTGAGCTCGGCCCGGGTGGAGTTGTAGGTGTCCGGATCTTTGTCGACCTCGCTGTAGAACATCTCGAAGTCGCTGTTGACCCCCGCCGCGCCCTTCTTGACCTCGGCGCACGGCTCGGCCTGCGGGGACTCCTCCCGGCGGCAGCTGATGCCGGAGTTGGAGGCCCGTACCAGCCCGCCGTGCTGCACGGCCTGGTAACGCTGGGTGAAGGGAACCCGGGGCAGCTCCCTGGGTGCGGGAGCCGCCCCCCACGCCGCGGGGGCGTGGGCGGAAAGCGTGAGGCAGGACAGCAGACCGAGCGTGCCGAGGATTCTTCGGGAGGAACCCATGACCCTGTCTCCATTTTCGATCAGGGGAACAAAACAGGAGTGAACTTTGTCAGAAATCGGGCTGGAAATCACGTCGGACTCGCTCGTACGGCCTTTTGGGCGATGGCACACACCCCGGCAACGGGCGGGTCGTTATCACGTGCACCATTGTTCGACCGAATGGAAATGCGGAGTGTCCGGCACACCGGCGTGAACGCCTGAGCGTCAACCAGATGCCCGAAACGCCTGCATCCGGGTGAACCCACGCAACCCGGGGCGGGGGGGCGCCGTTGATCCAGGCGCTCCGGTACCAGGCAATCCTGCAAAAAAGGGACGACAATGATCAAGAAGATGATGGCCACGGCAGCGGTTGCGACCTCCGTCGTGGGCATGGGTGCCGCCATGGCCCCGCAGGCAATGGCCATCGGGAACGACAACGGCATCAACACCGTCAACGGCAACAACGCCGCGCAGATCTACGGCAACCAGGCCACGTACGGCAACATGAGCCCGCAGATGGCACTGATCCAGGGCTCCTTCAACAAGCCCTGCATCGCCCTGCCGGCCAAGGCCAACATCCAGTCGCTGGTCGGCGCCCTCAACATCGGCGTCCAGGACCTCAACCTCCTGTCCAGCCCGCAGAACCAGCAGTGCACCGAGAACTCCACCCAGGCCAAGGGTGACGAGGCCCTGTCGCACATCCTCAGCAACATCCCGATCCTCTCCGGCAACGTGTCCAGCGGCAGCTGACCGAAGGCCTGCCCGCGAGGCCGCCGCACCTTCGGGTCGCGGCGGCCTCGCCGCATTGGGGCGCTTCCCCGGCACCGCGGAAAGAGCGCCCCAAAACCCGTCCCCGAATTCGATCCGCGATTCGACCCGCGCGGTGGCGAATTCCCGGATCACTGCCGGAAAAGTGGCGGTTTCTTTTATCCGGACCACTCGTTGTTCATTGCGCAGTGGATACGCCTCTGCATGAAGGGAAGAAAAAAGAAATGATGCACAAGAAGGCAGTGGCGCTGACCGCCGGGGTTCTGATGGCGGCCGGCGCTGCCACCCCCGCCCTCGCGGACTCCGAGGCCGCGGGCACCGCCGTGGGCTCCCCGGGCGTCCTCTCCGGGAACGTGGTCCAGGTGCCGCTCCACATCCCGGTCAACGTCTGCGGCAACACCGTGAACATCATCGCGCTGCTCAACCCCGCGTTCGGCAACGTCTGCGTCAACGACTGACGAAGCGGTTGCGCCCCCACGGGCGCACCTCCTCGGGGTGGCCTCGGAGTGCACGGCGGTGCACTCCGGGGCCGCCTCCGATTCGACACCGGCGGGAGCGCCGGTAGACAGGGAAGGATCCATGCGACAGGTACTGAGCCGACAGGTTCTGGGCAAGGGCATGCTCACGGCTGCGGCCGCGTCGAGTCTGCTGTCGATCGCGGCCGGCGCGGCCTACGCGCACCCCGGAGCGAGCGCGGAGGCCTCGCACTCACCGGGTGTGCTGGCCGGTAACAGCGTCTCGGTACCGGTCACCCTCGCCCCGAACGTGTGCGGCAACAGCGTGGACGGCGGTGCGGCGCTCAACCCCACGATGGGCAACACGTGCGTCACCACGACCGGCACCCACGGCGACGGGGACCACGCGTACGAGCGCTACCTCAGCCCCGAGAACGCCGAAGCCCTGAAGCGCTACCTCGACGAGCACGAGGAGCGCCAGGAGGAGCAGGAGCCGCAGGAGCGTCCGGGGCCGCGGCACGCGGTGCCCGAGCAGCGCCACGGGTCGCCGGGCCTCGAAGAGCAGCGGCAGGAGGAGCCCCGGCGCGACGGGCCGCGGCACGCCAAGCCGCGCGTCGAGGAGGAGCGCCACGAGGGCGGCTACGGCGGCCCCGGCGGGGAGGAGCGCCCGGAGGAGGAGTGCGACGACCACCCCGGATCCGCGCCGCCCCCGCCGGAGCACCACGCCCCGCCCGCCCCCGACCGGCCGCACCCGATGCCGCAGCCGGTGGAGGAGCACCCCGCCCCGCTGCCCGCGCCGGCGCCCGGGCCCGAGGCTCCGGTCCACGAGGCACCCGCGCCCGAGGCTCCGGTCGAGGAGGCTCCCGTCCCGCTCCCCGCCCCGGCCCCGGCCCCGGTCGAAGAGGCGCCCGCGCCCCGGCCCCCGCACGGGAGCCAGCCCGTGGAGCACCCGGCCCCGGCGCCCGAGGTCGTACGTCCGGGCGACCAGCCGCCGGCCGCACCGGCCGGTGACGTCCCCGTCCACCTGCCCCCGGCACCGGCCCCGGCCCCCTCCGCGGCGCCTGCGCCGATGCCCGCTCCGGCGCCCGCTCCGGCGCACGTGAGCGCGCCCGTGCTGGCCGAGACCGGAGCGGGCCAGTCCGCGGCCGCGGCGGCCCTCGCCACCGCCCTGATCCTGGGCGGCGCCATTTTGTACCGGCGGTCACGTATCGCCTGACCGGCAATACCGGTAATCAGAAGAAATATCGGCCGGAGAATCCCTCGTCGGATTCTCCGGCCGCTGTCATGCCCGCGCTCCTCAGGTGCGTGCGTCCGCGTTTCCGTAGCGGTGGGGAATCGTTACCCAGGGCGAAAGTGGCGCGACGGTCGCCACGGGAAAAGGATTTCGATAATGAAGCTCACGAAGGTCGCCGCTGTCGTCGTCGGCTCCGTCGCCGCCCTCGGCGCCTCCTCCTCCGCCTTCGCGGCCGAGCCCCAGGCCGCGATGCCGCCCATGAGCCTGACCGGCGGGGTGACGGAGACGCTGAACGCCGTCGCACCCGTCACCGAGTCGCTCCCCCAGACGGTCGGCAACGGGCTGGCCGAGCAGGGCGAGACCGTCAACAAGGTCGTGGGCACGGCCCAGAAGGTGAACAAGATCCGCAACGACGTGCCCGGCACGGTGCTCGGCCTCGCGAACGGCGCCACCCAGGCGTCCCCGATGCTCGGCGGCGTGAAGCTCAACGGCGGCCAGGGCTGAGACCGCCCCAGCTGATCACGCACCGCACACGACTGTGGGCGCCACCGGCGAGGCCGGGGCGCCCACAGTTGGGTGGTGCGGTCGACGTCAGTCGTTGACGCAGACGTTGCCGAACGCGGGGTTCAGCAGACCGACGATGTTCACGGAGTTACCGCAGACGTTGACCGGGATGTGCACCGGAACCTGGAGCAGGTTGCCGGAGAGGACGCCGGGGGAACCCACGGCCGCGCCCTCGGCCGACGCGTCGGCGGCGGCGGAGCCGGCGGCACCGGCCGCAGCGATACCAGCGGTGGCCAGGACCAGGGCTGCCTTCTTGGCAGAGTTCATGGGAAGTGCACCTTCTGTTCGACGTTCTGCCCCGAATCCGGGGCTCACACCGAGCAGAACGGTTCAGCCTCCCACGACGACACGGGTCCCCGCGAGATGAGACCTATTCGGACCAATCCGCGTCACCCCTTGGCGTGTTCCACCCGCCCGGAGCCCTGGGGAAGGTCCGGGATCTCGGGGATCTCGACGTCCGGGATCTCCGGGATCTCGGGCACGGCGTCCACCGGCGGCACGAGGGGGGTCGCGGGAAGCTCCGGAACCACCCCGTCGACCGGCGGGAGCTCCGGCAGCTGGGGGATGAGGTCGGAGAGGTCGGGCAGGCCGGGCAGCTCCGGGAGTTTCGGCAGCTCGATCGGTGGCAGCGTCACCCCGTCGGGCAGCAGGCCGCCCACCGTCGCGAGGAGGCCCTGGAGCGTTTTGCTGAGGCCCGCGAGGAGGTCGTCGATCGGGCCGGCGGCCGCGGCGCGCTTCTCGATCTTGTCGACCTGCCGCTGGACGGACGCCACGCGGTCGTTGACGGCACCGGCACCCGCACCGTCCGCGGCGACCGCGGGGGCGGCCGCGCCGGACAGTATGACGACTGCGAGGGCCGACGGGACGAGGAGGCGGGCGCGGGAGGGCTTCGTGCGGTGCATGGAGATTTCCTTTTGGGTGGGGACACGCGAACTGATGGGGACACGCGAACGGACCCGAACGATCCGCTTCCTCACCCACCGTGCGAACACCTCACACGGACCGCAACCGGACGTGAGCGGCTGGGGGCTGCGTACGGGCTTCGCGCACGCGTCCGCAGGCCGCTCACCCGGGCCGGGGAAAACCTCGCCCCGCACAGGCCGTTTGAGTGAAGCACCGGAACCAACCCCGTGTCGGCGCAGTTGACCAGGGCGCTCCATCAGCGGGCACTCGTGCGACAAAAGGATCAAGATGTTCAAGAAGTTCATGACCGCCGCCGCGGTTTCCGCCGTTGCGGTCGGCGCGGGCGCCGCTGCCGCGGCCCCGGCGATGGCCATCGGCAACGACAACGGCGTCAACACCGTCAACGGCAACGGTTCCCAGCAGATCTACGGCAACCAGAAGACCCACGGCGACATGAGCCCGCAGCTGAGCCTGGTCCAGGGCACCCTGAACAAGCCCTGCATCGCCCTGCCCTCCAAGGTCAACGTCCAGTCGCTGGTCGGCCTGATCAACGTCGGCGTCCAGGACGTCAACGTCCTCTCCAACCCGCAGAACCAGCAGTGCACCGAGAACTCCACCCAGGCCAAGGGCGACGAGCCGCTCTCCCACATCCTGGACAACATCCCGGTCCTCTCGGGCAACCTCTCGGCCGGCAGCTGATCTCCTCCCCGGCGTCGAACGCCGTGGTGATGTGACGAGGGCCCCGGCAGCGTCCAGCTGCCGGGGCCCTCGTGCGTGCGGCCGTCAGGAGGTCCAGAAGTCCCACCACCGAGTGAGGACGAGCATGGCGATCACCCCGATGTGCAGGGCGGGCGGGGCCCAGCCGAACTCGGTGAAGAAGCCCCGCAGCGGGCCGGGGGCGGGGAGCGCGCCCGTACGGACGTTGTGCGCGGTGACCGCCCAGAACATCAGCAGGGTCGCCACCCAGGCCAGGCAGCACCACAGGCAGAGCGCGTTGATCTCGTAGAGCGACTGGACCATCAGCCAGGCGCAGAAACCGGTGCCGAACAGCGTGCCCGCGTTCAGACCCAGCCAGAACCAGCCGCGGTAGCGGGCACCGGCCAGGATGCCCGCGCCGACGCAGACGACGACGGCGTACGCGGCCAGCCCGAGCATGGGGTTGGGGAAGCCGAAGACCGCCGCCTGGTCGCTCTTCATGACGCTGCCGCAGGAGACGACCGGGTTGAGGCTGCAGGCCGGCTTGAAGTTCGGGTCCTCCAGCAGGAGGAACTTGTCGAGGGTGATCACCCAGGAGGCCAGGAGCCCGGCCGCCCCGGTGAGCACCAGGAGCCAGGCCAACCCCCTTGGGGCCGGGGCCGGTTCGCCCTCGTGTCGACTGCCGGGCCGTCCCTGTTGCCGGGGGACGCCCACTGTATTCGTTGCCATGTGGCCCATAGTCCCGCGCTCCACCACAGAGCAGGCCGAACCATGCGCATCCGTACGCAAGTTGACCTGAAGGGGTGGCGGGAACCTCCGATGCTTCCCGGACGTTTTACCGAACCCCGGACGTGATGTCAGATCCAGGGGTTACGTTGAGCTTCCGCGAAGTGACAAGCTGCGACGGCCTGGAGACCCACCTTGAGCGATCCGTACGAGACAACCGAGGCGCACCTCGACCGACTCCTCGGCCGCGCCCTCAACTCCTACGACCTGCCGGACCGGCTGGTCGAGCGCCTCGGTACGGCGCTCGCCCACAGCTCGTCGCTCTATACGACCCACCACAGCCCGGCGACGGGGATCTGGCGGGAGACCCACCGGCACACCTACCTGCTGACCGACGGCGGTTCGGTCTCGCTGTGGGAGCTGGCGTACCGGCTGGAGGGCGACCGGGCGGTCCGGCACGAGGTCTTCGTGAGCAAGGCGGAGACCTGCCTGGCCGTGGCGCGGCTCTTCGGCGAGGCCACCGTGGGCGCGGCCGCCGATCCGGTGCTGCTGCCCGGCGAGGAGGAGCCGGAGAGCGACATGACGGCGCTGAGCGTGCTGTTCGCGGGCTCGGCGCCGGTGCAGCGGCACCGGGACTACGCGGTGGAGCAGTCCGCCGACCACGCCCGGCGCGTGCTGCGCCGCGCGGAGAACGCGGACCGGCCCGGTGAGCCGGTGGCGACACGGCTGCGGTCGGCGTACGCGCACCAGATCACCCAGGCGTTCGGCGGGCGGCAGAGCCTGTCCGACGGCCGGGACGCCGGTTTCAGCCTGTACGAGCACGCCTTCGTCCTGCTGGACGGCAGCGAGCTCAGCCTGTGGGAGGTCGAGCACACGGTGACGCCCGACGGGCGGCACATGTGCGAGGTGTACGAGAGCGAGTGCGCCGCGCGCGAGGCCATGGAGCTGCGCGCCCGGGTGAGGTGACGCCCCGGGCAGCGCGCGGGACGTGGAAAACGGCCATGCCCGCCCATGGAGGGCGGGCATGGCCGTCAGCTGGGGTCCAGCCGGCCGGGACTAGCCGACCGGGACCTTTTCGGCGGTGGGCTCGGCCGAGCCGGCGTGCTCGGAGCCGCCCTCGCGCTGCTCCATGGGGATGGCCTTGCGCGGCAGCATGAACATCACCGCGAAGATCACGACCAGGACGGCCACGACCCACCACAGCGCGCCGCGGAACGCCTCGACGTACGGCGGGCCGAAGACCAGGTCGTCGTCGATCAGCCCGAAGAAGACCACGGAGGTCAGGGCGAGACCCAGCGCGTTGCCCATCTGGCCGGTGGTGTTGATCAGGCCGGACGCGGAGCCCGCGTGCTCGCGCGGCACCTCCGACAGCGTGGTGTCGTTGAGCGGGGCCACGATCAGGCCCATGCCGACGCCCATGACGACGAGCGGGGCCGCCATCTGCCAGGAGGCGATCGCCATGCCGTAGTGCTGCGACTCCCAGATGTAGAGGAGCAGGCCCGCGGCCATGGTGAGGGCGCCGGCCTGGAGCACCTTGCGGCCGAAGCGCGGTACGAGCTTCTGGACCGACAGGCCGGCGGCGACCGAGACGGCGATCGAGAAGGGGATGCCGGTGGAGCCGGCCCGCAGGGCGCTCCAGCCGAGGCCCATCTGCATGTACAGCGTCCAGACCAGGAAGAAGATGCCGGTCGCGATGCCGAAGGTGAGCTGGACGGCGATGCCTCCGGCGAAGCTTTTGACCTTGAAGAGGGAGAGCTCGACGAGCGGGGAGCCGTCCTTCTTGATCTTGTACTGCTCGTAGGCGAGGAACGCGGCGAAGACGAACGGCGACAGGCCCATGCAGACGAAGCCCCACAGCGGCCAGTCGTTCTCGCGGCCCTGGGTCAGCGGGAAGATCAGCATGACTAGGGCGAGGGTCGCCAGGACGACGCCGACGAGGTCGAGGCGCAGGGCCTTGGGGGCCTTGGACTCGGTGATGAACTTGCGGCCGAGGATGACGCCGGCGATGCCGACCGGCAGGTTGATCAGGAAGATCGGGCGCCATTCGAGACCGAAGAGGTTCCACTCGGTGAGCAGCGCGCCGAGCATCGGGCCGGAGACGGCGCCGAGGCCGACGATGGCGCCGAACATGCCGAAGACCTTGCCGCGCTCGTGCGGCGGGAAGGTCACGTGGATGATCGCCAGGACCTGCGGGACCATCATGGCCGCCATCGCGCCCTGGAGGATGCGGGAGGCGACGAGCATGCCCGGATTGGCGGCGATGCCGCAGAGCAGCGAGGCGGCCGTGAAGCCCGCGATGCCGACGAGGAACAGGCGCTTGCGGCCGTAGATGTCACCGAGACGGCCGCCGGTGATCAGGCCGGCGGCGAAGGCGAGGGCGTAGCCGGCGGTGATCCACTGGATCGCGCTGGTGGAGGCGCCGAGGTTCTCGCGCATGCTGGGGATGGCTATGTTGACGATCGTGACGTCGACCAGGTCCATGAAGGCGGCGGTCATCACGATGGCGAGCGCCAGCCAGCGGCGGCGGTCGGTGGGCGAGGCGGGCCCGCCGTGTACGGGCCCGTTCTCTCTTTCGGGCGATGTCATGGACGACGTCTCGGTGCTCATGAGGAGAAACCTAGACGGGATATAGGTCAGGGCGTGTCCGCTTTCGCTGGCAACCTGGATCGCATGACCGATACCCCGGCACGGCTGCTCTCCCTGCTGTCCCTCCTCCAGACCCCGCGCGAATGGCCCGGGAGCGAGCTGGCGCAGCGGCTGCGGGTGAGCCCGCGGACCATCCGGCGTGACATCGAACGACTGCGGGACCTCGGCTACCCGGTGGAGGCCACCCTGGGCGCGGAGGGCGGATACCGGCTGGTCGCGGGGGCGGCGATGCCGCCGCTGCTCCTCGACGACGAGGAGGCGGTGGCGATCGCGGTGGGGCTGCGGGCCGGGGCCGGGCACGCCATCGAGGGGGTGGAGGAGGCCTCCGTACGGGCCCTCGCGAAACTGGAGCAGGTCCTGCCCTCGCGGCTGCGGCACCGGGTGAGCGCGCTGCAGTCGGCGACGACCGCGCTGACGCGGGGGGACGGGGCGCGCGTGGACCCGCAGACGCTGACGACGATGGCGTCGGCGGTGGCGGGGCCGGAGCGGCTGCGGTTCGCGTACCGGGCGGCGGACGGGGCGCCGTCGCGGCGGCTGGTGGAGCCGTACCGGCTGGTGAGCACGGGGAGCCGGTGGTACCTGGTCGCCTACGACCTGGAGCGCGAGGACTGGCGCACCTTCCGGGTGGACCGGGTGACGGAGCCGTTCGCCACGGGGGCCCGGTTCACGCCGCGCGAACTGCCGGTGGACGCGCAGGAGTTCGTGCGGCGGGGGCTCGACGCGCGGGGCGCGGAGCGGTACGTGGTGGAGGTCGCCTTCACCGCGGGGGCCGAGGAGCTGCCGCAGTGGCTCCGGGCTGCGGCCCTGCCGGGTGAGGGGCCGCAGACGGTGGTCCGCTTCGAGAGCGGGGACGCGCCGGAGTGGACGGCGGCGCGGCTGGCGCTGATCGGCGTCCCCTTCACGGTGCGGGAGCCGGCGGAGCTGCGCGCGGCGGCGCAGGCGCTGGGCGCGAGGCTGGCGCGGGCCGCGGGGCCGGCGCGGGCCTGAGCCGCCGGACACCCCGGCCCCCGGGACGCGCGGGGAGCCCCGGCGCCTGGGGGGATAGGCACCGGGGCTCGTCTGGGGGCTGTGCTCGGGCCTGGTCAGGCCACCGCGTCGAAGCCCGTGTCGCGGGCCATCCGCTTGAGCTCCAGCAGGGCGTGCTTCTCGATCTGGCGGATCCGCTCGCGGGTCAGACCGTGCTGCTTGCCGACCTCCGTCAGGGTCCGCTCGCGGCCGTCCTCGATCCCGTACCGCATCTTGATGATCGACGCGGTGCGCTGGTCGAGCTTGCCCAGCAGGTCCTCCAGCTCCTCGCTGCGCAGCAGGGAGAGGACGGACTGCTCCGGGGAGATCGCGGAGGTGTCCTCCAGCAGGTCGCCGAACTGCGTGTCACCCTCGTCGTCGACCGACATGTTGAGGCTGACCGGGTCGCGGGCCCAGTCCAGTACGTCGCCGACGCGCTTCTCCGTCGTGTCCAGCTCGGCGGCGATCTCGGCGTGCTCCGGGTCGCGGCCGTTCTCGCGGTTGAACTCGCGCTGGACGCGGCGGATCCGGCCGAGCTCCTCGACCAGGTGGACGGGCAGGCGGATGGTGCGGGACTGGTCCGCGATGGAGCGGGTGATCGCCTGGCGGATCCACCACGTGGCGTACGTGGAGAACTTGAAGCCCTTGGCGTAGTCGAACTTCTCCACCGCGCGGACCAGGCCGGCGTTGCCCTCCTGGATCAGGTCGAGGAGGGGCAGACCGCTGCGCGGGTAGCGGCGGGCGACGGCCACGACGAGGCGGAGGTTGGAGCGGATGAAGACCTCCTTGGCGCGCTCGCCCTCGGCGGCCAGCGCCTCCAGCTCCGCGCGCGGCAGGCTGTCCCCGTCCCGCTCTATCGCACCGTCGAGGATCTGCTGGGCGTAGACCCCCGCCTCTATGATCTGGGAGAGCTCCACTTCCTTGGCGGCGTCGAGCAGCGGCGTGCGCGCGATCTCGTCCAGGTACATGCCGACCAGGTCGCGGTCTGCGATCTCTCCGCCCGCAGCGCGGGCGCTGCTCGTGGATTGACGACGGGCGACGGCGCGGGTTGCCATGCGTGCTCCCTTGCGATGAGTTCGGTCGCGGTGTGGCTCGGTGGTGCGTCCCGGGACACTCTCCCGAGTGCCCGCTTCTGAAGGAAACAACGACTGGAATCGGGACAGAATTCCCACACCGTTGTCCATTTTTCGAGATCTTGCAGTACCCTGCCCCGCCACGAGCGGGACCTGGACCGCAGGAACCCGAAGAAAGGCAGGTCAGACCCCCTCCGGAACAGCGCCGCCGGGGCCGCGCTCCCACCCCGGAAGACGGCCCCCGCCGCCTTCTGGTTGCCTGGGGACCTCCCTAGCCGAACTGGAGGGAGCGCTTGGACAGGCCCATCCAGAAGCCGGTGACCGGGTCGCGGCGGGCCGTGAGGTCGCCGGAGGCCTCGGCCGCGCCGAGGGTGACGAAGAGCGGCGCGAAGTGTTCCGTACGGGGGTGGGCCAGGCGGCCCGAGGGGGACTTGGCCTCGAAGTCGAGCAGGGAGTCCAGGTCGCCGGAGGCGAGGGCCTCGTGGCCCCAGGCGTCGAACTCCGCCGACCAGACGGGCACGCCCGCGTGCCGCAGCGCGGCGAGGTTGTGGGTGAAGAAGCCGCTGCCGACGATCAGGACGCCCTCGTCGCGCAGCGGCGCGAGCTTGCGGCCGATGTCCATCAGGCGGCGCGGATCGAGGGTGGGCATGGAGATCTGCAGGACCGGGACGTCGGCCTGCGGGAACATCTCGACGAGGGGGACGTACGCGCCGTGGTCCAGGCCGCGGTCCGGTATGTCCTGGACCGGGGTGCCGGGGCCCTGGAGCAGTTTTCGGACCGAGGCGGCCAGCTGCGGGGCGCCGGGGGCCTCGTAGCGCACCCGGTAGTAGTGCTCGGGGAAGCCCCAGAAGTCGTAGACCAGCGGCGTCCGTTCGGTGGCGCCGAGGGCGAGCGGGGCCTCCTCCCAGTGGGCGGAGACCATCAGGATCGCCGAGGGGCGGGGCAGGTCCGCGGACCAGGCGGCCAGCTCGCCGGGCCAGACCGGGTCGTCGGCGAGCGGCGGGGCCCCGTGGCTGAGGTAGAGCGCCGGCATGCGGGCGCCCTGCGGGCCGGGGCCCGCGGGGGTCAGGGGTGCGGGGGCGGGGGCCTGGGTCATGGGGCGCTCCTCGGTCGTCGGGACGGGGTCGCCACTCACAGACTAACCCCGCTTGGTTCAAATTTGAACCAAGCGGGGTGGTCAGTCATTCCCGTGCGGGGACCGCCCTCAGCGGGCGATCAGCGGGCGATCAGTGGGCGATCACCGGGACCTTCAGCTCGGCGTCGACGCCCTCGCCGGCGGCCGCCGGACCGCCCATGTTCGGACGGCCGGTGTTGATCAGCGTCACGGCGATGGCCGCGGCGGCGACCAGGATGCCGACCGCCCACCAGATGGCGGAGGCGTAGCCCTCGACCATGGCCTGCGCCTGGACGAGCTGGCCCGCCGGGCCGCCCGCCGCGGCCTCGGCCGCGTGGTCGCGCAGGTACGCGGTGGTCGCCGAGGCGGCGATCGTGTTCAGCAGGGCGGTGCCGATGGCGCCGCCGACCTGCTGCGAGGTGTTGACCATGGCGGAGGCGACGCCGGCGTCGGCCGGGTTCACGCCGTGCGTGGACAGGGACATGGCCGGCATGAACGCCGTACCCATGCCGAGGCCCAGCAGCAGCTGCGCCGGCATGATCAGCGCCGGGTAGGAGGAGCCGACCTCCATCTGGGTCAGCATCAGCATGCCGGTGGCGGCGACCAGGAAGCCAGGGCCCATCAGCAGGCGCGGCGGGACGCGGGTCATCAGGCGGGCGCCGATCTGCGTGGAGCCCACGATCATGCCCGCGATCATCGGCAGGAAGGCGAAGCCGGTCTTGACGGGCGAGAAGCCCTTCACGACCTGGAGGTAGTAGGTGAGGAAGAGGAACAGGCCGAACATGGCGATGATCGCCAGGCCGAGCGAGAGGTAGACACCGCCGCGGTTGCGCTCCAGCAGGACACGAAGCGGCAGCAGCGGGGACTTCACCTTGGACTCGACGAAGACGAAGGCCGCGAGCAGGGCCACCGAGGCGACGAACATGGTGACCGTCACCTCGTCGGACCAGCCGGCCGACTCGGCGCGGGTGAAGCCGTACACCAGGGCGACGAGGCCGAGGGTGGACAGGATCACGCCGGGGATGTCGAGCGGAGCGCGGTTGCGGGAGCCGGCGGGCTCGCGGATGACCAGCCAGGCACCCACGGCCGCGACGATCGCGAACGGGATGTTCACGAAGAAGGTCCAGCGCCAGTTGAGGTACTCGGTGAGGAAGCCGCCGAGGATCAGACCGACGGCGCCGCCGCCGCCCGCGATCGCGCCGTAGATGCCGAAGGCCTTGGCGCGCTCGGTGGCGTCGGTGAACATGACCGCAAGCAGCGACAGGGCCGCCGGGGCCAGCAGGGCGCCGAAGGCACCCTGGAGCGCGCGGGCGCCGAGCATCATGGCCTCGCCGTTCGCGGCGCCGCCCAGGGCGGAGGCCAGGGCGAAGCCGATGAGGCCGACGATGAAGGCGTTCTTACGGCCCCACTTGTCGGCGATGCGGCCGCCGAAGAGGAGGAGTCCGCCGAAGGCCAGCGCGTACGCGGTGATGACCCACTGGCGGTTTCCGTCCGAGATGCCGAGGTCGGTCTGGGCGGAGGGCAGGGCGATGTTCACGATGGTGGCGTCGAGGACGACCATCAGCTGCGCCAGGGCGATGAAGACGAGCGCCTTCCATCGGCTGGGATCGGCGGACAGCGGCGGTATCGCGGCTGTTTTTGACATGGGGGTACCCACTTCACTGTGCGGAATGACTGAGCGGAATGGCTAAGCGGAATGGCTGAGTGCGGAAGGAGTGAAAAATCCTGAAAAAGACTATGAGGGGCGCATGGGTCGGGTCACATGGTTTTCCGCCTCAGGTCGTCCAACGTCGCTGCTGAGCCCGGCAGTTCGGAGCGGGCCGGGGCCCGCAGACCGTCGAGGAAGAGCTGAAGGTGACGGTGGGCGAAGCGGTCGACCTCGGGGCAGGCGGTGCCCGGGAGGGGACGGCTGAGCTGGGACAGGGCGACCATCAGGTCGCCGGCCCCGATGTCCGTGCGGATCAGTCCGGAGTCCTGCCCGGCGGCCAGCATGGTTTCGACGGCCGACTCCAACGCGGTGCTCGCCGCGAGGAGTTCGGGGTGATCACGGTCGAAGCCGTCGGAGAGCATGGGGCACAGGGCGCCGATCCGCTCGTCGATCGCGGTGTGCGTGAAGCGGCACAGCGCGGCGAAGGCGTCGGGCTCCTCGGCGAGGGAGGCCTCGGCCGAGGCCGTGACCCGGTCCATCACGAAGAGCACGACGTGGCGGACGAGGGTGGGGCGGTCGGGGAAGTGCCGGTAGAGCGTGGCGTTGCCGATGCCGGCCCGGCGGGCGACCTCGTCGAAGGGGGCCGTGGAGCCGAATTCGACGAAGGCCTCGCGGGCCGCCGCCAGGATCCGCTCGCGGTTGCGGACCGCGTCGGCGCGCGGGCGCGGGAGCCCGCTGCCGCGCGGAGGGCGGGCGGTGGTGGCGGTGGCGCGGGTGGCGGCTGCCCCGGGCGCGCCCGAGCCCGGCGCGGCGGTGGCGGTGGCCGCGGTGGCGGCCCCGGCCGTCGTCGCGGGCGTCCGCGTCCGGCCCCCGGCCGCCCCGCGGGCGGTCGGCGGCGCCGGAGCGGTGGTGGGGCGCTTCATTCCGGGGCCTCCCTGGCGCCGAGATCCGTACGGCCGCCCGAAGCGGGGAGCCGGTCCCCGCTTGCGGCGACTCTCATCCAAACGGGGATCCCGTCCCCGGTTATTTCACTCGCCCGTGTGACCTGAGTCACCGCCCCGTTCCCGTTCGGCCTCTCCCGGCGCGCGGCCGCGCCGCGCCCGTCGGAGGGTGACGAACAGAGCGCAGACCGGGCAGGGCCGGCTGCCGCGGACCCGAAGGCGATCTCCATGCCGCAGACCCGCCACCGGATACGCAGACCACGCCGCACCAGCGCGTTCATCGCGCTCACCGCGCTGGCCCTCGGCGTCACGGCGACCGCGAGCGACGGGATATCCAGCCGCGGGCATTCGGCGGCGGGACCTGCGGCCACGCCCGTCGAATCGGCGCTCGCGCCCTGCCGGATCGCCGGCACGATGGGCGTCCAGATGTCCGAGGGCCTGCCGACGCCGCCCGGGTACTCGCGCTCGACCGGCGAGGTCCGGGCGCTGAACCTGATGATCGACTTCCCCGACGCCAAGGGCGAGGGCACGGCGCTGGACCGGCTGGCGGAGTTCTTCCCGCAGACCGCCGACTGGTTCCGCACCAGCTCCTACGGGCGGCTCACCTACCGCGCCGAGGCGCCGATAAGGGCGTGGCTGCGGATGCCGATGCCGTTCGCGGCGTACGGGATCGACCGCGGGTCCCCGTACGACCCCGGGTACAAGCAGCTCGTCGAGCACATCGCGAAGGCCGCCGACCCCGAGGTGGACTTCAGCCGGTACGACCTGATCAACATCCTGGTCACGCCGAACGCCGGGCCGTCCGCCCTGGACACCGTCCTGTCGGTGACCTTCTCGGGCAACGCCGACGCGCCGGTGGCCGACGGGGTGCCGCTCGCCAACACGTCCTTCGTCTTCAGCCGTCAGGACGACGGCTCCGGCACCTACCGGGAGACCGGCTACCGGGTCCTGCCCCACGAGAACGGGCACGTCTTCGGACTGCCCGACCTCTACACCGCCGACGGCGGGAGCACGGTCGGGCACTGGGACATCATGAGCGAGGACTGGGGCGCCAACAACGACCTGATGGGCTGGCACAAGTGGAAGCTGGGCTGGCTGGACAGCACGCAGATCAGCTGCGCGTCGAAGTCGGGCACGAGCGACCACGTCCTGTCCCCGCTGTCGGTGCGGGGTGGCACCAAGCTGGCCTTCGTACCGCTGTCGGAGAGCGCCGGGTTCGCGGTGGAGGTGCGGACCCGGGCGGGGAACGACGAGGCCGTCTGCAAACCGGGCGTCCTCATCTACAAGGTGGACTCCGACGTGGACACCGGGCACGGCCCGGTGACGGTGTCGGACAGCGCGGACGCGAGCGGCGGCTGCACCCGGCGGCCGAACGTGCACGCCGAGCTGTCGGACGCGCCGTTCCGGCCGGGCGAGACCTTCACCGACGAGAAGTCGGGGATCAGCGTCTCGGTGGTGGGTGAGCTGCGCAACGGGAGCTTCCAGGTCCGGATCACCAGGCCGTGAGCCGGATCGGCGGCGAGGGCGGCTGGGGGGCCGGACGGCTGGTGGATAGGGGTCTCAGCCTTCCTCCGCGAGGGCGCGGCGCAGGACGTCCGTGACCTCGGAGCGGTGTTCGGGGGCCAGGAGGAAGAAGTGGTCCCCGTCGAAACGGCGCACCCGGCACGCGCCGGTGGTGTGACCCGCCCAGCCGTCCAGCGGCTCGTGCGGGACCAGGGGGTCGCGCGTTCCGCCCAGGACGTGGAGGGGCGCGTCGATCCGTACGTCCTCGAACCCGACGGCGGCTTCGCGGCTGAGGGCGATGTCCGCCCGCAGGACCTGGGTGACGCGCTCCAGCATGGCCGGATCCTGCATGACCCAGTCCGGCGTACCGCCGTTGTCCCGCAGCAGCCGGACCGCGTCCTCGTCGGTGGTGGTCGCGTGGGCGAGGCGCCGGGACCGCCCGGGCATCTGGCCGCTGACGACGGCCGCGCGGCACTGGGGGCCGAGGAGGCGCGCGGCGTGGGTGGCGAGGAGCGCGCCGAGGCTGTGGCCGAAGACCACCGTGGGGAGCGGGTCCCGTACGAGGACCTCGTCGGAGACGGACTCCAGCACCTGGTCGAGCCGGCAGCCGGGAGTCTCGCCGAAGCGGCGTTCCCGGCCGGGCAGCGACAGCCCGAGCACCTCCACGTGCGCGGGCAGCGCCTCGACGAGGGGGAGCAGGATGTTGGGGCCGGCCCCGGAGTGTGGGAAGACCAGGAGACGCACCCGGGGTGCGCCGGCGACCGCGGCTGCCGGCTTGCCGCGCAGCGACGGCCACCAGGTGGCGGTGGAAGGGGAGTTCGCTGATATCACGCGGTCAGCCTAGGCAGGGGGCGGCGGAGCTGACGTGACCATGACCCCGACCGGCCGAAACACGCCCTCGCGAGGGCGAGAAGGGATTAGATCCAGCCAGCACTGGCGTATTTCAGCCAGCTCCGATCTGGCTCGCAACCTTCTTGATCGTCTCGGGCGTCGCACGGGGGTGTGGTCCGACCACGATCTCGACCGCGATCTCGACCACGTTCCTGACCACGTTTCTTGACACGTTCCATCACCCGGGGGGGCCGGTGCACCGTCACCGCATCATGATTTCCGCTGCCGTCGTCGCGGCAGCGATGGGTTTCGTCCCGAGCGCGGCGCTGGCCGCCGAAGCGCCCGCCGGCCACGCCCGCGGCGTAAGCGCTGGTACCGCCGGCTCGAAGGGCAGCTCGGCGGACGGCTCGAAGAAGGCCGAGGCCGCCGCCAAGGCCGCGGCGGAGCAGGGCGCCACCTTCCACAGCCCGGCGAATCGTTCCGTCCGCACGTCCGCGAAGACTCCGCAGGCGGCGGCGAGCGTCTCGGACAACCCGGGCCTGGGAGTCGACCTCTCCGCCCGGGGCGTCAGCACGTACGGCATCAAGCTGACGTCCTACGTCTACACCAGCGTCGCCACTCCGATCACCGTGGACATCAACTGGGGTGACGGCAAGACCGATTCGGACCTGGTCACCGACAGCGACTTCGTCGAGACGACGCACGTCTACAGCGAGCTCGGCACCCGCACGGTCACGGTCACCGTGAAGGACCTGGTCAACAACGTCACGGCCACCAACACCTTGGAGGTCACGACCGTCGGCACGAAGTTCACCCCGCACGCCCCGACCCGGCTGCTGGACACCCGCGACGGAACCGGCGCCGCGGGCGCCGGGGCCGTCGCCCCGTACGGCACGACCCGCGTGAAGGTCGGCGGCAACAGCGGCATACCGGCCGGCGTGACCGCCGTGGCCCTCAACCTCACCGCCACCAACACCGCCGCGGGCGGGCACATCACGGCCTACCCGGCGGGCACGGACCGGCCGATCACCTCGAACGTCAACTTCGTCGCGGGGCAGACCGTCCCGAACATGACGATCGTGCCGGTCGGAGCGGACGGCTACGTCGAGCTGGCCAACCGCAGCTCGGGGACCGTGGACCTGATCGCGGACGTCACGGGGTACTTCACCCGCGCCGTCGCCAGCGGCTACACCTCGCTGGACCCGTACCGCGTCGTCGACAGCCGCGAGGGCCTCGGCACCGCCGCGGGCCAGGTCCCGGGCCAGAGCACGTTCGCCGTCCCGATCGCCGGCCACGCCGGGGTGCCGTACCAGGGCGTCACCGCAGTGGCCCTCAACGTCACGGTCACCAACCCGTCGAACTCGGGCCATCTGACCGTCTTCCCGGGCGGACAGCAGGCCCCCTCCACGTCGAACGTGAACTTCACCGCCGGCCAGACGGTCGCCAACTCGGTCATCGTGCCGGTCGGTCCGGACGGGAAGATCAACATCCGTAACGGCTCCTGGAGCGGGGCCGACGTGGTCGTGGACGTCGTCGGCTACTACAGCCCCGGCAGCAAGGCCGCGTACCTGCCCGTGACGCCGACGCGCCTGTACGACACGCGCGACTGGGGCCTCGCGCTCCCCGGCCAGGACTACGAGCACCTCGGGCTCGGTGCGCGCGACCTCTCGATCAAGGGCTACGTCCTGAACACGACGGTCACCAACACCGAGGGCGACGGCCACCTCACGGTCTCCCCGGACCCCAACACCGCGTCCCAGTACGACAAGGGCACCGCCGTCCGGCCGACCCCGCCGAACTCCTCGAACCTGAACTGGACGAAGGGCGCGACCGTCCCGAACCTGGTCCAGGCGAGCACCGGCAAGAACGGCGTCATCGACTTCTGGAACCGCAGCTGGCAGCCCACCGACCTGGTGATCGACATGTTCGGCGTCTACGACGAGCTCTGACCGCCCGCCCCCGGGGACGGCCACACGGGCCGCCCCCGGGGGCTCGCGGAGGGGCCGTCACGTCCCCGCGGGCGCGAACGATCGGGAAGGCCGCAACCCTCCGGCATTGCCGCAAAAGGCCGTTAAGGTGCAGGACCTACGGATTCCCCTGGGCCATGAATCCGGCGATCTTCCCACGGACTGATCCGCACTTGACTGGCCGCCCCCACCCCCTCATCGTTCCCGTCGAACGTCCGCGCGACCAGCGGACACAGCGGGAGGATGAGTAGCCCCTCAATGTTCAGATTCAGACCTATTTCGGCCAACGCACGGCCGAAGTCGGCCGGTAGAGGGCGTGTGGTCCCTCTGGCGGCTCTGGTCGCCACCAGCGCGCTGGGCCTCGGAATGCTCAGCGCCCCCCTTTCCCACGCCGCCCAGGGACCTTCATCTCCCTCGTCCGCGTCACCCGCCGGCGTGAAGCCGGCCCTGACGGCCCTGCAACAGGGCATCGTCGACGCCCGGGCCAAGGCCAAGTCCACCGGCAAGCCGGTGGTGGTCGATGCCATGACCACCGAGACCTCGCTGACCGTCATCAACCCGGACGGCACGGCCAGCACCACCGACAACACCCACGCGGTGCGCACCAAACGCGGCAAGGCCTGGGCACAGCTCGACGCCACGCTCCGCAAGAACTCCGACGGCACGCTGAGCCCGGCCGTCGGCGCCGTCGGGCTCACGATCTCCGGCGGCGGCTCCGGCCCGATGGCGACGATCACTACGGCGGACGGCAAGAAGCTCGCCGTCTCCGCGCCGTTCGCCCTCCCCGCCCCCGTTCTGGACGGCGCGAGCGCCACCTACCCGAACGTGCTGCCCGACGTGGACCTGAAGGTCACCGCGCTGGCGACCGGCGGATGGCGCGACGTGATCGTCGTCAAGACGGCCGAGGCGGCGACGGACCCCCGGCTGAGGACGCTCCACTTCCCCATCGCGGCCGACGGGCTCACCGTCTCCACCGACTCCGCGGGCAACATCAGCCTCAAGGACGCCGACGGCAAGGTCCGTATGCACGCCCCCACTCCGCTCCAGTGGGACTCGACGCCGGCGGCCCCCACGCCCAAGACCGGATCGACGTTCACCCGCGGCGTTTCTCCGGCCGCCGCACCCGGCGTCACCGCGCCGGACCCCGCCCTCGAAGGCTCCACCGCCGACCGGCCGGGTCCCGGGGCGAAGGAATCGCGGATCGCGGTCCGCGCCGACGAGCACGGCATCGATCTGACGCCCGACCTCGCCGTCCTCGGCAAGGGCACCGGCCCCTGGTACATCGACCCCAGCATCAGCGCCGACAGCGGCGCCTCGCACTCCGCGCAGGTGCAGGAGTACCACCCCAATACCTCGTACTACGACGCGATCAGCTCCCTGGGCACGGGGTACTGCGGGTACAGCGACTGCACCGGCTACGGCCGCGAGCGCGCGTACTTCACCATCAACATCAACCCGGCGATCTACACCCAGCCCAGCGGCGCCCCGGCCCCGCCGACCGTCTACGGCTCGACGCTCTACGCGAGCGTGGACGGCGCGTCCAGCGGGACGAACACGCCGCTCGGCCTGTACTGGTCCGGCCCGATCTCCAACGGTGTCACCTGGTACACCCAGCCCTGCAACGGCGGCGGCACCTTCGGCGGGTGCAGCAAGGTGGGCGGCTCGGCCTGGATCAGCGGCATCGGCCCCATCGCCTTTGACGTCAGCGCCCAGATGAAGCAGGCGGCCTCCCAGAAGTGGGCCAACTGGACCGTCGGTATCGCACCCGACGACGAGAACAACAAGTATTACCGCCACCACATCCACAACAACCCGCACATCACCACCAACTACGACTTGCAGCCCAGCATCTGGTATCCGCGGACGAGCCCCGCTTCCGGCTTCGCGAACGCCGACACCAAGGGCAACCGGGCGAGTTACGACTGCACCAGCGGCGGCGCGCAGCCGTGGACCAACCCGGGTTGGATCGGCGCCAACCAGAACGTCGTACTGAGCGCCAACAACTGGTCCCCGGCCGGGATGAACCTGTGGACCAACTTCCGGATGTGGGACGACAACGAGTCCGCCAACGGCTGGTCGGGCAGGACTGCGTGGCAGGGGAACTACAACACCGCCCAGGTCGCCGTACCCGCCTCCGTGCTCAAGGACGGCCACCAGTTCGGCTGGACTGCCAACGCCTATGACGCGGACCCCGTCGCGAACGGACTCGGCTCCGTCGACTCCTCCTGGTGCTACTTCCGTGTCGACCGGACCGCTCCGACGGTGAGCGTCAGCTCCGCCCAGTTCCCGCCGTCCGGCTCGCCCGCTCCCACCCCCGTGGTGTATGCCAACCAGCAGGGCACCTTCACCCTCGGCGGCGCCGACCCCGTGCCCGCCGGCGGCGCGGCCTCCGGTCTCGCTTGCTTCAAGGTCAGCACCAGCTCGACCCCGGTCACCGGATGGGGCTGTAACGACGCGGGGGTCGTGCTGCCCGACGCCGCCACGGGCGTGGGCACGTACAAGTACACGCCCGGCACCTGGGGCACGAACACGCTCTACGTGCAGGCCCAGGACAACGCCGGCAACTACAGCCAGCCCTACGCGTACAACTTCTACGCGCCCTGGAACCCGGCGAGCAGCCCGATGTTCGGCGACGTGACCGGCGACGGCAAGCCCGACATCACGGTCCCGGACGGCACCGGCAACCTGCGCGTGGTCCAGAACACCGGCGACCCGGCCAACGCGGGCTGGATCGGCGGCCCCGCCGCCACCTCGCCCACCGGCACCTGGAACGGCCTGCAGATCACCCACCGCGCCTCGCTGCGCGGCCAGGTCCCGGTCGACGATCTGATCGTGCACGAACCCGGCAGCCCGCAGATGCTGCTGTACACCAACGACGGACGCGGCAACTACACGCAGCGAACCCCGTTCTACCCGAACGGCACCACGCAGGCGCAGGTCACCTGTGTCGACACCGCCGGACAGCCGGTGGCGGCGGGACAGCCGGGCAGTTGCCCCGCCGGCGTGGGATGGGACTGGTCCCAGGTGAGCCAGGTCCTCGCGATCGGCACCCCCGACGGCGAGACGACCTCTCCCCTCAGCAAGACGTCGCTCGCGGTCGTGATCAACGGCGCGCTGTGGTTGATCCCGCCGGGTAGCGGGGCCGCGGTCCTGCTCAAGAAGACCGAGACCCAGATCTCCTCCCTCCCCTGGGACGGCTCGAACAACACGGACGGCTACGACCTGATCGGACCCGGTCCGGCCAACGGGACCAGTGCCTGGACCCTGAACGGGACCGGCTACACGGCCAAGCAGGCGACCCTGTGGGCCCGTAACCGCAAGACCGGCCAGATCCTGGCCTACCCGATCACCAAGAACGCCACCACCGGCGCCACCGACTACACCGCCCTCGCCGACCCGACCAAGGGCGCCGTCCTCGCCACCGGCGTCGACACGGCGACGTACCCCGTGGTCGGATCCGTAGGCGATTTCGACGGCGACGGCGTCGCCGACCTGTACGCGCAGACCGCGGACGGCCGGATCGTCGTCAAGCCGGGCGTCACCGGCGACCCGGCGAACCGTCCGGGTGTGGTGACCGCCCTCGCGGCCTCCACCACCGTGGGCGATCCGCGAGGTCCCCTCGGCCGGTTCCCGCTGGCCGGGCCCACCAGCACCACCGACACCACGCACACGCCCGACCTGACGGGCCGCAACCCGGCCACGATCAAGGGCGACGTGACCTTCGCCCCGGCCTCCCTGGGCGGCGCCGCCACCAGCGCGGCCGTCTTCAACGCCGCCGCGGGCACCCAGAACAACGGCGAGGTCGGCTCCGGTCTGAGGGTGGACACCGGCAAGTCGTTCACCGTCAGCGCCTGGGCCAGGGCCGACCAGCTGACCGACGGCGTGGTCCTCAGCCAGGACGGCACGTCGACCAGCAACTTCATGATCTGGCCGGCCACGTTCTCGCCCGGGGTCACCAACTGGACCTTCGCCATGTCCAGGACGGACTCCGGCTGGGAGTACGACCACACCAACCCGGTCGGCAACGTGGAGGGCAAGGCCAACGCGGCCGCCCGCGTGCAGCAGGGCGCCTGGACGAAACTGACCGCCAGCTTCGACGCGACCACCGGGCAGATGGCCCTGTACGTGAACGGGGCGCTGGCCTCGACCGGTGTGCACACCACCGCGATGGCACCGACGGGCTCGCTGGTGGTCGGCCGGTACTTCAACGGCGGCAAGGGCAGCAACCCGTTCAAGGGCGCCGTCGCCGACGTCGCGGTCTACCCGTTCGCGACCGTGCCGGGCAGCACCGCGGGGCAGCTCGTCTCCGGCATGAGCCCCACCAAGTGCCTCGACGAGTCCGGCGGCGCCGCGACGCCCGGCGCAAAGGTCCAGGTCTGGGACTGCAACGGCTCCACTGCCCAGAAGTGGACCTTCAGGGCCGACGGCACCGTCGGCCTTCCCTTCGGCGGCTGCATGGACGCCACCAACTCGGGCCGTGACAACGGCACGCCCATCCAGTGGAACACCTGCTGGGGCACCGCCCAGACCAACCCCGCCCAGCAGTTCCTGCCACGCGCCGACGGGAGCCTCTACAACCCGGTCTCCCGCCGCTGCGTGGACATCCCGAACGGGAACACCACCAACGGCACCCAAGTGGTGCTGTGGGACTGCAACGGCAGCCCCACCAACCAGTACTGGGGGCTGACCCCGAATTCCTGACCGGTACGCCGGGGCAGTGACACCACAGGGGCTGTTGAGGAATCTCAACAGCCCCTGTCGGCTTCTACAACCCTATTTACGCCGGATCCTGCCAACCGGTCCCGCGCCGTACCCGGACGCGCTTGCACACCACGAACCCCTTGTGGATGCCGTCTGAGACATCGAGATTCAGAAAGCCGCGTTCGTAGCGGCCCGGCTTCTGCAAGAAGTCGTCCATTTCGGATGTGTCGGCCGCGCTGACGACCGAAAGACCGCGGTATCCGGTCGTGACCTTCATTCCCAGCACTTCGGTGAAGACGAGGTCCACGTAGCGGTCGTACGTCTCACCTGGGCGTCCACGAAGCACGAGGGTCGCATGCGACTTGCTGTAGGACCACAACTGGAAGGGATGATCTGAGTGGAAGGGTAGCGGTTGCTCTTCTTCTGCCATGTAGGGGTCCTTCTCTCTTTCACCGGCTCACTTCTTGAACGGGTTGTCGCCATTGACCCACTGGACACGGGCCTGCACCTCCGGGGGCGCGTCCCTGATCATGGCGAGCTCCCATGCAGTCAACTCGGACATGTAGGGGTTGGCCACGTTCGCGGTGCTCGCCCACTGGGCCGGATTATCGATCCCTTCGAGATTGAAGTAGATCGTTTGGGTGCTTTCCGGCTTCAGAGCGTTCCTGACGACGGTCTCGAAGTCATCCCAGTGCTCGTAGTACTTGGCACCATGTAGCTCGGCGAATTCGTGCAATGCATAGTCGTTCCGATCGGTCCTCGTCAAACCCAAGGCGATCGGGTCGTTGCAGGTGTTGTGCACGAGTACGGGCGTGGCCCCTGCCAGCACGTAATACGTGTGGAGCCGGTCAACGGTGAGGTTGAGCATGTCGGCCGCTCCCGGCACGACCGTGACGTCCGAGACGTATGCACGGGTGTTCGCTGCGGTCGCGAGCGCATCGCCGGTGCGTAGCTGACCGGCGGGTACCCACGCCTTGCGGTTGTCGTCCCAGAAGGGGTGCTTCGCCGTCGTGTGCACGACGGTGGATCTCCCGTCCGGGGTGGTGACTGTGAGGTCGATCAGATCGTCGTCGCGGTTGACGTGAAGTGCCGTGACGTCGCGACCCCCGATGTGCTCACCGGTCGCGGGATCCGCTGCTTGGACCTGATCGCCGACGGCGATCTCACCGATGGGCTTCGACTCACCGTCTTCGAGCAGGACCAGGGTGTCCGCGGAGAAGCTGCAGCCAACTCCCAGTCCGCCCATCTTCATCCCGGCGTACGAGGTGGCTGCACCGACTGCCGCAGCCAGAGCCATCGCACCCGCGTCCTTGCAGTCGGTCACGCATTGCGAGGCGAGTCCGGCCAGCGCCCCCACTGCCACCGCACACGTGACACCCGTCTCCGGGCACAACGCCGCACCCACGAGTCCCACGAGGAGTCCTGCGAGGTGCCCCTTGGAGGCGTCCCACAGGTCCTTGAGGGTCGCCGGTCCGTAGATCGCGATCTTCGCGTAATGCAGGATCGCGTTGTAGGCGTGCGAGCCTTCCACGTTCCAGTCCGGCGACTGCTCCTTGATGTGCTCGAACCTGGCTTTGAACTGCGCCAGGCGCTCCTTGGGCACCGACTCCAGGATCGTGTCCACGACCGTCTTCTGGCGCGTCGTGCTGGTACGCCCGTTGCCGTTGCTCGGCGTGATCGTGTAGGCGACGGAACCGTCGTTGTTGTAACAGGTCAGGCCGGCGCACCCGGGGTGCATGTCGGCCCAGGCCGAATTCGGGTCCATCGAGCAGCTGTCACAGAACATGCCACTCGGGTCACTGCTGTTGACAGGGTCGTTGTTGCTGTAGGCGTAGCCGTTCCACTGCTGGGGGTTGCCCGGCGCGATGATCGGGTCGGGGTTGAGGAACCTGCCGTGGACGGGGTCGTACTCGCGGGCGCCGAGGTTGGTCAGGCCGGTGGCCGGATCCAGCGTGCCACCGACGAACCCCTTGTCGCCTGCCCAGCTGCCCGGCGCCGGCTGGGTGCCGCGCGGGTTGCCGAACGGGTCCGTCGGGCGCCGGGTGACGGTCTGGGCGGCGTCGGTGTCGATCTGGACGCTGCCCGTGCCGTGCGGGTCGGCCGCCTGGTAGACGAGCTTGCCCCCGCCTGTGGGCGCCGTGACCCGGGTGATGGTGATGCCACCGGACGAGCCGTAGTAGCGCACGTCGGTCATCGAGGCCGAGGCGGTGTCGAGGGTGAGCTCGTCGTTGCCGAGGTTGAGCGTGGTCTTGCCCGGGTTGCGACGGATCAGCTGGTTTCCGTCGGCGTCGTACAGGTACGAGGTCGCCTGGGCCTGGCCGGTCTTGGAGACCGAGGCGAGCTTGTCCTCGCCGTTCCAGGTGAGTGTGGTCGTGCCGCTCGTGTCGGTGATGCTGGTGGTGTTGCCCTGTGCGTCGTACTGGTAAGTGGACGCGACGGTCCCGCTCGCCGACTTCGTCGAGGTGGACAGCAGGCCGTGCGGACCGCCCGTGCCGCCGCCCGTGTTCGGTGCGTTGGTCGGGGTGTTGAGCGCCTTCGGCGCGCCGAAGGTCTGGGTCGTCGTGATGTCGTTGGCCGTCACGCCGGTGGCGTTGTGCTGGACCAGTGAGGTCCTGTTGCCCGTAGCGTCGTAGCCGTAGCTCTGCCAGTACGGCGCAGGGCCGCCCACGGTCGGCTTGGCCGGAGTGCCCGTCCAGGCCGGGCCGCCCGCGTTGTTGCAGCCACCGATCCCGGGAACCGACGGCGCGGCGTTGGTCTTGGTGCCGGCGGTGTCGGTCCAGGCGTTGGTGAGCCGGCCGAGGTAGTCGTAGGTGAAGCACTGCAGGTCGGTCGCGGAACCGTTCTGCACGTCCTTCACCGAGGTGATCTGACCGGCCGGGTTGTAGGTGTAGGCGGTCTGGTCGAGCGACGTGGTGCCGCTCTGCCGGTCCAGGAAGGAGTTGACCAGCCGTCCGGTGGCCCAGTCGTACTGCTGGGTCGAGACGACCTGGGTACCCCAGTCGCCCACCGTCGTACGGGTGGGTCGTCCCATGGCGTCGTACTGGACGTCCGTCACCAGCGAGCTGTTGCCGCTGGAGGCGAGCAGCAGACCGGTGTTGCCGTAGAGGTAGTACACCTCCTCGGCCGGAAGGCCGCCCATCGCCGGCAGGACGGTGTGGTCCAGCGAGCCGAGCACCGGCGTGTAGACGTTGCTCGTCTCGTAGGTACCGGCGAGCGCACCCTCCTTGGCCGGAATGGTCACCTTGGTGCCCAGGATCCGGTACATCGCGTCGTATCCGGTGACGGCTTGCGTGTAGGCGTCACCCCCGGCGCCTCCGGTGTAGCGGGTAGAGGTGGCGGGTCGGCCCTTGCCGTTCGGGACCGTGTCGTACGTCCAGCCCGCGAGCTGGTTCGCGGGCGCCACGCTGCCTGTGAAGAGACCGGTCTTGCGGCCCAGCACGTCGTAGGAGTACGCGAGCGTGTTGCCCCTCGCGTCCACGGTGGAGGTGATGCGCGAGTTCACGTCGTACGCGGTGCGGCTCGTACCCGTGTCAGGGTCGGAGGCCGACGTCTGACGCCCCAGGAAGTCGTACGTGTACGTCCACTTGTTGCCCGCGGAGTCGGTACGAACGGTCTGCTTGCCGTCCGCGTTGTAGGTGAATTCGGTGACGTCGGCGTCCGCCGGGTTGCCGGTCGCCGTGCTGCCGCGGTACTGCCACAGCTGCGTGGTGTTCCCGCGGGCGTCCGTGATCGAGCTGGTCGGGGACTTGCCCTGCGGCGGCACCGAGTCGATGCGGTCCGCGCCGGGGTAGGTGGAGGTGGACACCCACTGCTGCTGGCCGTAGGACATGAACGTGTCCGTCACCCGTCGGCCCATGCCGTCGTAGGTGATCCAGTCCTGCGCCGGGACCTGCGAGTCCTGCGGGGCGAAGATCTGCCCGTTCGGCTGGTTCGCGGCGTCGAAGTACGGCGCTGACGTCTTGATGACCCAGCCGTGCGAGTCGTACACCGAGTCGGTGACCAGACGACCCGCGCCGCCGGTCGCGACCGACGTCTGGACCTGCCGGACGCGGCCGAGGCCGTCGTACAACTCGTTCTTGGTCGTGTACGTGCCGTCCTCGGTGATCGTCTGCGTCGTCGTGACCGAAGGCGCGGTGATGCCGTTGACCGCATAGGAGTACTTGGTGTTGGCGCCGAGATTGGTGGGCCGGTCGGGTTGCCACACGTCGGTCAGACGGCCCAGGGCGTCGTACCGCATGGTCGTGGCACGCCCGTTCTGGTCGGTGGCGACCAGCGGCAGGCTTCGGCCCGGATCGAACGTCTGGGACTTGGTCCAGGCGGCTCCGGTCGGTCCGGTCAGGGTGACCTGGGTGGGGATCGCACCGCTCGCCGGGACATACGCGGTCGTCATGCTGACCCCGTCAGGACCAAGCGTCGAGACCGCACGGCCGTAGGCGTCGTACGTGGCGGTGGTCTGCTGGTCGTACTGGGGCTGACCGTTGCCGTCGTAGGAGACGAGACTGCGCGTGGAGGTCCCATCGCCCGTGGCGCCCGCCTGACCCAAGGGCAGGGCGTCGTAGAAGGTCTGGCTGGCCTTCACCGTGTTGGCCGCGTTCGGGGTGGCCCCGCACGCCCCGGTGATCGACTTCTGCTCGGAGAGCAGCGTGCGGATCAGCGGGTTGGTGCTGGTCGCGTAGGTGTTGGTGGTGCAGACCTCGGGCACGGCCGCCGTGCCGTCGCCCTTGTCGTCCACCTGGACGGGGCGGTTGGCGTTGGCCGGGTCGTAGGTGGTCACCGAGGAGGTGGTCCGCCACGAGCCGCTGGCCAGCTTGTCCCATTTGGTCTCGGTGGTGCTGGTGCTCGTATAGCGGGCGACCAGGTCCGGCATGCTGTTCTGCTGCTTGTGCGTCGCCGTCACCACGTCGTTCGCCGTGACGGTGGCGGACGCGCTGACGACGGCGCCGCCGACCTTGTCGTAGCTCTGGCTGCCGAGCACGCTGCCCGAGCGCCACTTGTCGTCCGTCACCGTGGTCGCGGGAGCGCCCGGGTAGGGGGTGAAGGAGACGGAGACGTTGCGGGCAGTGCCGTTGGCGAGGTAGTCGCCGTTCATGCCCCGCAGGTACGTGGTGACCTGCTGGGTTTTCGGGGCCTCACCGGGGTTGCCGGTGCCGATCGTCGCGGTGACGGTCTGGTAGCCCCGGAAGTTGTCCCACGTGCGGACCTTCGGGTCGGTGAACTCGCCGTCGTTGCGGTGCCAGGCGGCGCCGCCCCCGTACGCGTAGTTGGTCGACTTGGTCATCGTGGTGCCGGTGACGGCGTCCTGTTCGGTGACGGCCGTGACCAGGTACTTGTGGAACCAGTCGTTCACCGGGTCCGGCGACGACGACCCCGGCAGGTACCAGTGCACGGGCATGCACGCCATCGAGTTGGTGTCCTCGGCGGACGGCATGCGGCTGTTGACCCGCGAGCATTCCGCGTCGGCGTAGATCACGTTGATCTGGCCGCCGGTCTCGGTCGTGATCTGCTGGATCCGCGGCCGGTAGAACGCCGGCTGCGGGGGCTGCAGACCGTCCACGCGGTTCGCCAGCTGACGCGCGGTGAACGAGACGGCGGGTAGGGTCTTCGCCGTCTGCCCGTTGGTGCCGGTGCGCTGGATCGACGACAGCCACAGGGACGGCTTGGTGCCGTCGCCCGGGTCCGGGAACGTGTGCTTCAGGGCCCATTCGTCGACCGTGGTGTACGCCGTGCCGACCAGCACCTGCGTGCTGATCTTCGACAGCATCAGCGGGGACCAGAACGTCGGCGAATAGGTGGTGCAGGTGCCGCTTGACGCGCACGCCTGGTCCAGCGGCGTGTCCGGCCAGTTCGCCTGGTTTGCCACGACGCGCTGGGCGGTCGTGCACGTCACCGTTCCGGACGCCTTGCAGCGCTCCTCCGTCGTGAACAGCACCTTCGCGGCCGGCTTCACGGTGCCGTTCGCG
Organism: Streptomyces sp. NPDC016562; assembly: GCF_043076955.1. Taxonomy (NCBI): domain Bacteria; kingdom Bacillati; phylum Actinomycetota; class Actinomycetes; order Kitasatosporales; family Streptomycetaceae; genus Streptomyces; species Streptomyces sp. NPDC016562. Next base: position 233,072 of record NZ_JBIBRZ010000006.1, read on the forward strand.
GCGACCTGCTCAGGCAGTCGCTGGCCGTAGGCGATCTGCGTGACCTCCGACGCCCGGACGTAGGCGGTCAGCGTGCCGCTGCCGCCGTTCTGACCGGCACCCCGGTTGTAGTAGTTCAGATCCCGCTGGTAGGTGTAGGTGACCAGGTTCTGGTGGGTGTCCACGACGTAGTCGAGGTTCCAGCGCCAGGCCTCCCGGCACCAGGACGCCGTGCCGGTCGTGGAGCTGTAGCAGTGGTCGCCGCTCTTGGGCGAGTACACCGGGACGTAGGCGACCGAGTTGGTCGCCGGGTCACTGTTGTTGCCGCCCGGCAGGTGGTTCTGGCCGAAGTAGTACTGCATTCCGTCCGAGGTCGTGAGCCGCCAGTACTCGCCGCTCCGCGCCTCGTTGGTGGCGCCGGTGAGCAGCTCGATCTTGGAGCCCTCGTCACCCTGCAGGTGCCAGGTGCCCGTCGCGTCGTCGCGCACCAGGGTGCCCGAGTGGCCGGCGAGGTTCAGGACCCCGTTCTGGCCCGCCCAGCACTGGTCACCGGAACCGGTGATGCCGGCCTTGTCGCAGGGGCGGTAGGAACGCTCGATGAAGCCGGGCTCGTACCCCCAGCCCTCACCGACCCACGAGGCCTGTGCGTTCTGGGCCGAGGTCTTCCCGTCCGCGCTCGACGAGTCGTAGGACAGCCCCACCTTCGGACCCGATCCACCGATCGAGGCCGGGGTCTGGACCGGGTACGAGTAGGTGAAGTTACCCACGTTCGTACCGGCGCCCCACGCGTTCGACGGGGACAGCGGCGAGGCGGAGTAGCTGCCCATCGAGCCGCTCGGCGTCGAGGTCGCGGCCAGCACCATCGTCGACGAGACCGCGGCGGCCTCCACGAGGCGGCTGTCACTCGTGGTCAGCAGTGAGCTCTTCTTGGGTGCCTGGGACGCGACGGGCAGGGTGACCTGTGCGGCCAGCACACCCGTTTTGGGGTCCACGCTGGAGGCCACCGGAGTGCGCTTCTGGCACTCCGCCTTCTGTGGCGTCGTCAGTGCGCACTCCGGAAGCGCCACGAGCCCTGCCCGATCGGCCCATCCGGCGCCCTGGAGGGCCTTCAGGTCCAGGGCGACCTTCACGCTGCGGTCGCCCGGGGAGGCATCGGTGTCCGTCAGAGCCACCACGGGGCCGGAAGCGCCCGCGGCCTTGCTCTGGCCACCGCCTCGTACGTCGACCTTGACCGCCTTGGCCGAACCGCGGTCGGTCTGGGACACCTTGACCGGCAACTTCCCGGCCTGGACCGGCTTCGCGTCCGGCAGGGCGATCGTGGCCGACCCGGTCGGCACCGCCTGCGGAGCTACAGGCTTCCATTCACCCGGCACGGGATAGGAAGGCGCCGCCAGCTTGCCCGGCTTCAGGTTCTTGCCCTTGACCGATTTCTGCTTCGAAATCGGTGAATTGGGCGGTGCCCACACCTCTCCGTGCCGCTTTGCCGCAAATGCCTCAGACGGCGGAACCGCCAACAACGTTATGGTCATGGACAGAACGCCGATAAGAGACACGGATCTGTGTCTCCCCCTCAGCGGACCACCGACCGGCGTCTTGATACGCCAAGCCCCCACGAGCATCTCCCAATGGATACGTGGACAAGAAGTCGCACAGTCATGCGACTGCCGGGGGAGACTAGCGCGGGCACGGCCGAGCTTTCAGCGTCGTCCCGCCAGACAACTCGCCTGACCTGCCTCATCGTTAAGGCAACAACAGGAAAATGCCGCTATATCCCCCATCCGTCCCTGACGGCCGCTCCGCGGCAGTAGCGCGGCGGCCAGAATGTGGACAGGCTGGCCGCGACAGTTCACGTGGCTCACGTGACCAGCGGAAGGGGGAGGCCAATGACGGGGACCATCGTGGTGCGCGCGCAGCAGCCGGGGCTCGGCCGGGCAGGGACGTTCAGCGTGGTCGTGGACGACGTGGCCGTCGGTCAGGTCGCACAGGGGGCCACCGTACGGTCCCCCGCGGCCGCCGGCACACGCACGGTGCGGGTCACCGGCAAGAACCGCACCCGCTCCAACACCGTGAGCGTCGAAGTGCACGAGGGGCAGGATGTCCTGGTCACGGCCGAAGGGACCGGCCTGAAGGCCGCCGTCCTGTTTCCGCTCCTGGCCGGCATCTCGATCCCCGGGTTCTACGTGGTGGGCTGCATGCTGCTGATCGGCGCGCTGCTCCACGCGGTCCCAGGCCTGCTGTTCCGGGTGAAGGTGGTCAGCGGCGCCGGGATCGGCGGCACCGAGGACGCCCGATCCGCGGAGGAGGGACACCTCGGGTCCGGCCTGTGGTGGGAGACGGACCCGGCGCTCGCCAAGCGGTTCCGCAAAGATCCCTCATGACCGCCCGGCCTCCCCATGTCTCAGCCGCGGCGTCCCGGTCAGGCCGAGGAACCTCCTGTTCATAGGTGCATCCGGAGCGGCCCCTCAGGCTGAGCGAGCAGCCCTTCACCGCGGAGGCGACATCGGCCACACCGTTCGCACGCCTGGGGCTGCCGGAACCGGATTTCCCCCAGACGCTCCGGACCGGCGGGTGATTCCGGTCTCTACCGCAGCAGCGCGAAGGTACTCGCTGCGAGGACCCCGCCCACGGCGGTGCCGGCGAGGACTTGGGCCGGGGTGTGGTCGTCGAGCTGCACCCGGGACCAGCCGACGGCCGCGACCAGGAGGGAGGCGGGGAGCACCCACGTCCCGTAGGTCATGGCGAGCATCGCCACGCTGCCCGAGGAGACGGCCGCGTGCACGCTGATCTTCCAGGCGGGGGTCACGGCGAGGAGGGTGGCGAGAGTGACCAGCATGGCCGCGATTAGCGCAGTCATCGGCCGGGGGGCGCCGAAGGCCCGCAGCAGGAGGAGTCCGCCGGCGACCGAGGCGCTGGCGAAGGTCATCACGAGGATGCGCTGCGGCCTCTGGCCGACGTGCCGGTCGGCCCAGCGACCGCGCCGGATGCCGTGCTTGATGAAGGCCAGAGGGATGCCCGCGGCGAACAGGCACCCGAGGAGGCCCCATCCGATCCCGGCGAGACGGTCGCTGTGCCAGCCGACGAGGACGGCGTCGGCGATGATCCAGGTCTTGGGATCGAGCCACTCGGTCATCAGGCGCGCGGCCCGGGACTCGCCGGGCCGGGTGATCGCGGTCGTCACGCCGTGGGCTCCTGTCGAACAGCGGTGGACGGCTACGCGACGAAGCCTCCCGGGGTGTCCACCGTAAGGCCCGCCCCGGGACCACCCACTGGCCCTCTCCGGTTCAGCGGAGGTCCGGGCCGCCCGCTTCTGCGAGCTTGCCGAGCAGGCTGATCTCCTCGTCGCCGTCGTCCTGGGCCTCCGGGCCGAGGTCGGGGAACGATCCGGCTCCTTGCCCCTCACCGAGATGCGGGTACTTCTCGAGGAGGAACCGCCGCCGGTACGCCGTGTCGGCGGCGTCGACGATCGCCTCCAGGGTGGTCCAGTTGAGGGTGCCTCCGACGACGATGCCGAAGGCGGGCACGGCCTTGCCGAGTCCCTTCTTGGTGAGGCGAAATCCGAACGCCTTCGCGAACTGCTGGGAGACCTTGGCGACGACGGTCTCGTTCAGGACGTCCCAGGCCTTGCCGCGGACGAGCGCTTGGGTGAGCCGTGAGACGTCGGCCATCGCAGCGCTCTTGGCCGTAGCCGACGTCGCCGTCCCCGCGTTGACGACGGACATCACGAAGAGCTTCTCGGCGGGCTCTTCGGGGTCGTAACCGTAGAGCAGCGAGATCTGACCGACGGAGCGGGACGCGAGTCCGAGGACGACTGCGGCGTCAGCGGTGAAAGCGCCGACGATCGCACCTCCCGAAGGCGCGGCCGCGGCCCCGGCGGAGGCGGCGACGGCGAGCTGCCCTCCAGAGATCACAAGGCCTGCACCCGCTCCGGAGAGCGCTGCGGCGGCCGGGTAGTACCAACTCGCCGCTCGTCCACGGACCGCGTCGACCTGCTCCAGGTCGAGGCGGCGCAGATCGGACAGCGATGCGACGTCGTGCCCGCGCTTCTTGTGGAGCGCCACCACGCGCTTGGAGGAGAGCCCCGCCCGTGAGACCCGCCCCACCGTCTGCCGCACGGACTGAAAGGCAGTACCGCTCCAGTCGGGGAGGGCGTCGGAGGCCCCGCGGGCCCCGGCACTGACCTTGCGAGCACCCTTGGCGGCGATCTCCTGCCCCCGCGAAACCGCCGATTGGGCGCGTGGGTGGTTCTCCAAGTACTTCGTGGCACGCTTGCCGAGTTCAGCGGCGCCGGTGGCCAGATCCTGCTCTTGCCTGCGGCGACTCCTCCAGCAGCCCGGTACCTATGCGCTCTGCCGATCCCGTGGGACTGGGGACGGAACGCACACCTCGGCTTCGAGTACGCGCCCGGCCATGAGTGGGAGGGGGACCCCCTCGTGCCCGGCCTGGCGGTACGGCTACAGAACGCGCGGCCCATCACCGGGTGGGGAGAGCACTCCATCCCCGCAGGAGAACCGCTCCGGCAAGCCTGACTGTTCCGAACCTACCGGAACTGGCAGTTCGGATGGTGCCTGAAGCAGAACCGCAATGTCCCGACGGCTCCGGCCGGGCCCCAGCTGGAGGAGCAGCCGCAGGGGGAAGCAGCTGACCTTCGATGATTCGTTTCAAGCATTTCTAGACAGTGTCTGAAATCCACCCTTGAATGGCGGTCTGGCGGCCAGTAAATTCAGCTGGCCGCCAGACTACTGTCCGGCGCCGTAGGTCGATCTGCAGGGGAGACAGGGATGCGCAGCAGGTACCGAACCTGCCGCTGACTCGTGAAACGCGGGCCAGCGGGGTTCTTCATCAGCTTGGTTGCCCTACCAGGGCACCGTCCGAGGGAGACGTATGCCCTCAGTCGGACACCAGGCGACCCCGCTCGCGTATCCGAGGAGTGCACCTTGCTGGACCGTTTGATCGACCTCCTGTCTCAGACCCGGACCCTCCGCTCCGTGCTCGACTTCTGCACCATCGTGGTCCGTCTGCTGCCGGCGTTGGTCGTAGTCGTGGCGCTCATCCCGTCGTTCGTCGTCTTCGCGTTCATCTCCGCCGGCGCGCGCAGGTCAGTTCTCGAGATCGTGGACCGTCTGACGAACTGGACCCTCGCCCGCTAGCCGCCGCAGCCCTACCGCCGCCCTCCGATACGAAATCATGGAAGGGCGGCGCGGGGGCTTCGAGGAACTGCGCACATGGGCCGCCCCACCCAGGCCGCTAGGGCCGCCATCACCCAGCGGCGTACCGACGCCGTCGACCTGAAGCTGGCGGGCGTCGACTGGCTGACCATCGGCCGCAAGCTGGCTGCGGATCCAGCGGTCAACAGCGACGGCATCGCCTACCCGCAGGGCTACGGCATCGAGGCGTACCGACGCGGCGGTGAACCGCCGAGCGACGCCCGCCTGATCGAGATCGCCTGCAAGGACGTGTCGAAGGCCCTCGCGGAGCGCAGCACGGTGCTGGACGAGAGCACTGACGATCTGCGCAAGCTTATGGCCGAGCGTTGGAACGGCTTTTCTTCGGGGTATACCGCTCCGCCACCCGCACCGGCGACCTGGCCGCCGTGGACCGCGCCGTCCGCATCATCGAGCGCAGCGGCCACCTCCTCGGCCTGAACCGCCCCGTCCGGACAGAGATTACCGGCGGGGACGGGGGCGCCGTCCAGGTGCAGACCACGGGTCTGGATGAGCTGGAGCGGCTGATCGCGCTGGCCGGCGACGCGAACGCCGAGCGTGGGGAGGGCTGACGAGGTTGCGGTTCTCCAGCTGTACCGCACGCTTCCCGCGTCGCGCCGCCGTGAGATCGCCGCAGCTTCCACGCCCCAGCTCCGTGCCCAGCTCGCCCGCATCGAGCGAGACATGGCGATGGATCGCTCCCCCGGCGCGATGGCGGCCGTCCTCACCGAAGGACAGGAGATGCAGGCCCCGCACCTGGGGCTGATCGACGCTGCGTTCGAGCGGGTCGCCGCCGGAGTGCCGCCCCGGCTGCTGCTCACCATGCCACCCCGCCACGGCAAATCCCGTCGCGCCGCTCGGTGGGCGCCGCTCTGGTACCTGCGCCGGCGACCGGAACACCGGGTGATGATCGCCTCGTACTCCTCGGATCTGGCTGATGATCACGGTCGGTGGATCAGGGATGCCATCCTCACGTACGGCCCGCAGATCGGGATCGACCTGCGCCCCGGCTCGTCTGCCGCCAACCGGTTCGACCTACTCGGAACCGAGGGCGGCGCGGTCATGGCCGGCGTCGGCGGCGGCCTCCCCGGCAAGGGCGCCCACCTGGCGGTGGTGGACGACCCGATCAAGGACGCCGCGGAGGCTTCCTCGCCCACCATGCGGCGCCGCCTCTGGGAGTGGTGGCAGGCCGTCCTTCTGACCCGCATTGAGCCCGGCGGGTCCGCCATCCTCATCCAGACACGCGTCATCGACCTGCCTGCCCTCGCGCTCGCCGGCCCGCCGCCTGTGGCGCCGGGTGCCGAGCACGCGGGCGAAGAAGTACGCTGCTGCTCCGGTTCGTGCAGCGGCTCCACCAGGCTGGGCAGGCCGAGGGCTGGCCCGCGGGCGCGGCCATACCTGTGCGGCTGGTGTTCGGTCCGCACACCCCTACCGACCGCGGGGCGGTTCTCGAAGAGGTCGTACGTGCGGCGGGCGCTGGCGTGTTGTCGTTGCAGACGGGCGTGAGGATGCTGCAAGAGGCCGGGTATCCGATCGACGGCGCCCGTGTCGCCGGGGTCCCCTAACAGCCGTTGACCTGCGAGAACTCAAGTACCGCATACAGAGAACCCAGATCCGGTAAGGTATCTCGCGAAGCAACATCAACACCCGCCTTCGTAGCTCAGGGGATAGAGCACGGCTCTCCTAAAGCCGGTGTCGCAGGTTCGAATCCTGCCGAGGGCACAGTTCGAGGCCCCTCAGCCGAATCAGGCTGGGGGGCCTCGTCTTGTTGTGATTTTATGATCCAGGTGTCGTGTGGCGCCGCCCACAGGGATGGGGGCCGGGCGGTGGTCGCGCAGGCGCCTTTGTTCCAGGACCGTGCCCATGGGCTTGAACGCCGCCGGTCACGGGTGATCTCCCCCAGTTGTTCCGCTGCCCACGCACGCGCACACACCGTGAGGAATCCACACTCCGTGTCATCTTCTCATCAGAGCGTCATCGAAGAGTTCCGGGCCAACGCCGGCAAGGTCGGCGGTCCCTACGAAGGTTCCGAGCTGATCCTGCTCGGCACCACCGGAGCCGACTCGCCCGAGCCGCACACCGTGCCGCTCGGCGTCTTAGCGGAGAAGGGCGAGGACGGGCAGCTGTTCGTCGTCGCGTCCGCGCCGGGGGCCGACGGGCATCCCGCCTGGTACCGGAACCTGCTCGCGCGGCCCCTCGTGCAGGTCGAGACCGGGACCGACCGCTACGAGGCCGTCGCCGTGCCCGTCGAAGGGGCCCGGCGTGACGAGCTGCTGGACGGGCAGCCCGGGGCCGGTGAGGCGATAGCCGTCGTGGCGCTGCACCGGAGCCACGAACCCGTCACCGACGAGCCCGGGTTGGCCGGGAGGCTGCTCAACATCCACGGCTGGCTGCGGGCCGAGCTGGCCCTCGTACGGCAGCTCGCGGCCGAGGAGGAGGCGCGTGGGGGGCCCGTCGCCTCGCTCGGGCTGCAGCTGCGCCAGCACTGCCTGGCGTTCTGCCACTCGCTGGAGTCCCACCACCACGGCGAGAACGGCGGCCTCTTCCCCCTCCTGGAGGAAAAGGCCCCGCAGATGCGGGAGTTCATCGATCGCATGCTCGTCGAGCACGAGGTCATCGCCCGGCTCGAAGCGGAGCTGGCGGCCGCCCTGGACGAGCCGGGCGAGGGGTTCAGTGAGCGGGTGGACCGGATGAGCCGGGAGCTGGAGGCTCATCTCGACGGCGAGGAGGAGGAGTTGCTCCCGGTGCTGCGGGCCCTGGGAGTGTGAGCCGGGCCTCGGCGCCGCCGTCCGCCTCCCGGTTGCGGAAGGCGAGGGTGGCGCCGAGGGCCCGTGCCTGGCCCGCGGCGATGGTCAGGCCCAGGCCGTGGCCCTTGTTCATGCCCTCCGTACGGAACCGCTGCGGGCCGGTGGTCAGGAGGTACTCGGGATAGCCGGGGCCCGAGTCGGCCACGGTCAGGGTCCGGCCGTCGACGGTCACCGTGACCGGGGCCGCGCCGTGGCTGTGCGCGTTGGCCACGAGGTTGCCCAGGATCCGCTCCACGCGGCGCCGGTCCGTCTCGACCCGCTGGCGGGAGACCACCGTCAGGGCCGTGTCGGTGCCCGAGGCGCGGATCGTGCGCGCCGCCAGCTCGGCCAGGTCGCACGGATCCCGCTCCACGCGCTCGCCGCCCGTGTCCAGCCGGGAGATCTCCAGCAGGTCCTCGGTCAGCGCGCGCATCGCCCGTACCCGGTCCCGTACGAGCTCGGCCGGGCGGCCCGGCGGCAGGAGCTCGGCGGCCGCGTTCAGGCCGGTCAGCGGGGTGCGCAGCTCGTGGGCGACGTCCGCCGTGAACCGCTGTTCCGCTTCGAGCTTGCGCTGCAGGGTCGAGGCCATGGTGTCCAGGGCCCGGGAGACCGCCGCCACCTCGTCCTTGTGCCGCGGGCTGTCGCCGACCCGGGCGTCCAGGTCCCCGGCGCTGATCCGGCGGGCCACCTGCGCCGTCAGGTGCAGCCGGCGGGTGATCCGGGTGACGCCGAACGCGCCCATGAGCAGGGTGCCGCCGATCGCCAGGACCGAGGAGCCGAGGATCGCCCGGTCCAGTTCCGCGATGGTGCGCTCGCTGGCGCGGAAGTCCACGGAGACGGCTATCGCGGTGTCGTCGGGGCCGGGCCCCGCGGCCCACATGGCGGAGCGGCCGCGGTGCTCGCCGACGGCCGTGCCGCGCTTGCCGGCGAGGGCCAGGGCGCGCAGCTCGGCGGGCAGGTCCACGGGGTCGACGGCCTCGCCGCGCGGCAGGCGCGCGCCGGTCTCGTACGCCTGCATGGTGCGCTCCAGCTTCACCAGCGCCTTCTCGCGGGCGGCGCCGGTGGTCTGGTGGGTCATGGCGCTGTGCACGAGGCCGCCGAGGAGCGCGGCGAGGCCGCAGCACATGAGGGTGATGAAGACGGCGGCCTTCCAGGTCAGGGTCGAGGTCCACGCGGGCAGGCGCAGCCGCACTCTCATCAGTGGAGCTCCCCGTTCGTGATCCTCACGGCCTGTCCGTCCTCGGTCAGGCCACCGTAATGCGCCAGCCCCGGCGCCCGGCAGGCGGGATCACGACCACCGACCGGAGGGATCAGGCCACCGGGCCGACGTGGCCCCCCACGCAGGCCACCGGACCGACGCGGCCCCCCGCGCAGGCCACCGGTCCTGCGTGGCCCCCGCCAGGCCACCGGCCCCCGTGACCCCCCACGACGCACGAAGCCCTCCCGGGAGGACCCGGAAGGGCCGTGCCACCTCGAATGCGCTTCCCCGCGCCTGCGCCGGGGTCAGCTCAGGCCGCTGCTGCGTTCGCCGATACGGTCGCCCTGCGGAGTCCCGGCCCGCTTGAGCGCAGCCTTCGTGTGCAGTCCGCCCTTGACCTTGCTCCGTACCGGTCCACTGAAGCCGTGACCCGGCGCGCGCGGCGGCTGTGCCTGCTCCTGCGCCTTCGCGATGGCCGCCCGGACGTCCCGCTTCTGCTCTTTGGTCATCCCGTAGTCAACTCCCTCGAGAAGCACCCAATCGGACTACTGGGATCGTATGCAGATATACCGGGCGACGCACCCGGACCGGGAGTAAAGGATTCCGGATCAGGGCCGCGGCGGCGCCGACCGCTCCGCGGGCCCCAGCGTCGCGCTGATCAGCTCGTCCGGGCAGGGCGTCCCCCGCGGCAGCTGGTACTTCGCCGCCACCCGGTACTCCCCCGGCGCAGGGGCCAGCAGCTCCGTCCACACGTCGCCCACGTCGTCCGGGGCGGCCTTGAACAGGCACCCCGCCGTGTTCCCGTACTGCTTGGGAAGGGCGCTGCCGCTCCCGCCCCGCGCCTTCGAGGCGAAGGTCTCCTGCGGCGGCAGGACCGGCTTGCCCGCCGCGTCCACGAGGCCCAGCCACGGGGAGTGCGGGATCCGCACCAGCACCCGTCCGGCCCGCGACACGTCGATGACCAGCTGGTCGGCACTGGCCCGCACCACGGTCGCGGGCCCGGCCACCAGATCCGTCGCCTCGTGCACCTTGAACAGCTGCCAGTTCGCGTCGCCCCACACCTGCTGGAGGTACGGGAGCCCCGCGCGCACCAGCTTCGCCTCGTCCTCCCCGCCCGAGTCGGGCTTGTCGGCGGGCAGCACCACGTAGTGCACGGCCCAGCGCTCCAGCCAGGCCCGGTAGCTGTCGGCGTCGAGGGTGTCGTCGTAGAAGAGCGGATTGCGCTCCAGGTCGGCCTGCCGGTTCCAGCCGCGCGCCAGGTTCACGTACGAGGGGAAGGCGGAGGACTCGCGGTGACTGCTGGCCGGGACCACCTCGACCCGGCCGCGGTCGGCGCCCGCCTTCTGCAGCTGGTCGACGAGGGGGGCCAGCTCGCGGTTCCAGGCCGCCACCGGGGTGGTGCGGACGATGTCCGTGATGCTGTTGCCGGTGATCCAGGCGTTCATGCCGACGAAGGCGATCAGTACCGCGTACCACCGCCGCGAGCGCGGGACCTCGTACGGGAGGGCCGCGAGCAGCACGGCGCCGCCGAACAGCATCACCAGCCGGGTGACGTTCGAACCGACCTGGGAGTCGATCACCCAGGTCAGGAAGACCCCGAGGCCGTAGACGGCCGCGGCGATCCGGACCGTCTTCCACCGCCTCGGTACGAGGAACAGGATCAGCAGCGCGAACACGAACGGCAGGCCCGCCGAGCCCAGCTTCATCGGCTGCGTCCCGGAGAACGGGAACAGCCACGCGGACAGCCCCACCACTGCCACCGGGGCCAGTCCCAGCGCGTACGCACCCGGGCGCCGCCGGCTCAGGAACAGCGCGGCCGCGATCACCCCGAGGAACAGCCCGGCGACGGGGCTGGCGGCGGTCGCGATCCCGGCGAGCGGGGCCGCCACCGCGGCCTTGGCCCAGCGCCGCTGCGACCACTTGCGGGGCCAGCAGAACACGGCGGCGACCGCGCCGAGCGCGAACATCGCGCCGAGGCCGAAGGTGACGCGGCCCGACAGCGCGTTGCAGAGCAGCCCGTACACCCCGGCCAGGGCGGGCCACAGCGGCTCGCGCACCGCCCCGCGGCAGCGGGTCAGGATCAGCGCGAGCAGCCCGGCCGAGACCGTGCCGGCGATCATCATCGTGGTCCGGACGCCGAGCACGTGCATGACGTACGGCGAGACCACGCTGTACGAGACGGGGTGCATGCCGCCGTACCAGGCGAGGTTGTACGCCGAGTCGGGGTGGCGGCCGACGAACTCGGCCCAGGCGTCCTGCGCGGCGAGGTCGCCGCCGCTGTTGGCGAAGCTGAAGAACCAGGCGACGTGCAGCAGCCCGGCGAGGACGGTGGCGACGGGCACCGGGTGCCGCAGGGCCCAGTCGAGACCGGCGCGCAGCGGGCCGCGGGGGCGTGTCGCGGCGCGGGCGCCGGAGCCGGCGGCGGCGCCGTCATCGACGCCGGCCTCGGCCTCGGCGGGAAGCCCGGCGTACCGGCCCCGCCCGTCGGCCGGGCCGCCGGCGGATCCGTCGGCCCCGCCGTCGACGGCCGACGGTACGCCCGCCCCCCGGCCCCGGCCCTGCTGCTCAGCGGTGGTCACTACCGCACTCCCCAACACATGAGTCCACACCCGCACACGCCCCGGGTCCCAAGACGCGGTCCGGCGCCCCGGGGTTGCCCGGGGCGCCGGATGCAGGCTCTCACCCGCACTCAGCCGACGCGCGTCAGCTTGCTTCCGATACCCGGCGCGGCGAGGTCGCTCTTCAGCGCCACCGGCACCTTCACCTGACTGGCACCCTCGCCGACGGTCAGCACACCGATCTCGGTACCGGCCTTCGCGCTCTGCGGGACCGCGCCGCCGCCGTCCGCGAGCTTCAGCTTCACGGTGAGCGAGGCCCAGCCGACCGCCTGCACGTCGGCCGTCGCCACGACGGGCGTCCGGCCGCCGAGTCCGTCGTCCACGTAGCCGACCACGGACCCCTTCTTGACGACGGTCGCGCCCTCCAGGGACTTCTGGGTGGCGATCATGAGCTGCTTGCTCGCGGCGAGCACGGTGTCGATGATCGGCGACTTGTGCTGGCCGAGGACGGCTCCGACGATCAGCTGGTTGGTGTTGCCGATCTTCTTCTGCGCGGCGAAGAGGAGGTTTCCGCCCGCCTTCGTCGTCGTACCGGTCTTGATGCCGAGCGAGTCGTTGTAGGGGACCAGGCCGTTCCAGTTCCGCCAGCTCTTGCCCGACGGGTCGGTCCAGCTGGGCTTCTTGGTGATGTCCAGCAGCGTCTCGATCTCGACGAGCTTCAGACCGAGCTTCACCTGGTCCTCGGCGGTGCTCACCGTGGTCGCGTCCAGACCCGAGGGGTCCGTGTAGGTGGTGTTGGTCATGCCGAGTTCCTTGGCGGTGTCGTTCATCTTCTTGACGAACGCCTCCTGGGAACCGGAGTCCCAGCGCGCGAGCAGCCGCGCGATGTTGTTGGCCGACGGGATCATGAGGGCCGCGATCGCGTCGTACTCCGAGATCTTCTCGCCCTCCTTGACGGTGTCGAGGGTGGACTCGTTGTTGACCGAGTCGTTCTTCTTGCCCTCGGTCTCGGCCGTCTTGTCGATCTCGATCATCTGGCCCTGCTCACCCTTTTTGACGGGGTGGTCGCGCAGGATGATGTACGCCGTCATCGACTTGGTGACGCTCGCGATCGGCACCGGCTTCTGCTCGCCGGACTGGCCGATCGTGCCGAGGCCCGCGGCGGCCATGTAGGCCTGGCCCTCACTGGGCCAGGGCAGCTCGGGCTTGGAGCCGTCGAAGGTGTACGAGGACTTCTCGGTCATCACGAGCTTCGGCTCGGGCAGCGGGCGCACCAGCTGGACGATGCCGAGGATGATCGCGAGGAGCACGACGAGCGGGGCGTAGATCTTGAACCGCCGTACGGCCGTGCGCAGCGGGCTCGGCGGCGGGGGCGGGTTGTTCGTGAGGTCCGCGAGCATGTCGAGCGGCGGGCGGGGCGGCAGCGGCTGCTGCGTGGTCCGCTCGGTGCGGTCGGCGGCGGCCGCGGCGGAGGCGGCGGAGGCGGAGGCGGAGGCGGAGGCGGAGGCGGCGGATGGTGCGGGAGGCCGCGGCGCCGTCTGCTGCTGCCCGGCGGCGGGCTTCGGCGCGGCGCCGTCGGCCTTGCCCGAGCCCTCCCCCTCGGTACGCAACGGCACGAAGGTGCTGGCCTTGGGCGTCGCGGGCGCGGGCTTGGCCGGGGCGGGCTTGGCCAGGGGGGGCTTCACGGCGTCCGGCTTGACGTTGTCCGGCCGGGGAACGCGGAAGACCGCGGTGCGCTCGCTGTCAGCCGTCGGCTGCTCGGAAGCGGAATCCGGCTTCGGGACCCGGAAGACCGCCGTGCGCTCGCTGTCGGCGGACTGTTCCGCCTCCGGCTTGGACGGGGCGGCCGGAGCCGCCCCGGAAGGCGCCGCACCGGAACCGGAGCCGGAATCCGGCTTCTTCGAAGCAGGGGTGGACGGCGGCTTCACGGCACGGAACACGGCCGTGCGCTCGCTGTCTGCGGGCTCTTCGGCCTTCGCCTCGCCGGCCGGAACGGAACCAGAACCATCGGGACCGGAGTCGGAAGGCAGCTTCACGGCACGGAACACAGCGGTGCGCTCGCTGTCGGCGGGCTCGCCGGCCTTCGCCTCGGCGGCCGGCACGGGAGCCGAAGCGGAAGCGGAATCCTTACCGGTCGACGCGCCCGCCTTCGGCTCATCGGCACGGCGCTCGTCCGCACCGCCCTCCGCGTCGTCGCTCTCCGCGTCGTCGGCCGTGGCGACCCAAGCCGCCACCGCCTCGCGCAGCGCATCCGGCTTGCCGGACCCGGCCTTGGCCTCGACCTCGGGCTTGGCGTCCTCGCCACCCGCTTCGGCCTCGGCTTCGGCTACGGGCTCGGGCTCGACCGCGGCCTCAACCTCGCGCTCGGGCTCGGGCTCACCCGCAGCCTCGGGCTCACCCTCCGGCTCAACCGCGGCCTCGGGCTCGGCTTCGGCTTCGGCTACGCGCTCGGGCTCGGCCTCCGGCTCAACCTCAGCCTCGGCTACGCGCTCGGACTCACCCTCGGGCTCGGCCTCAACCGCGGCCTCGGGTTCCGCCGCCGCCTCGGGCTCGGCCTCGGGCTCAACTTCGGCCTCGGCCCCGCCACGCACGCTGCCGGCGCCGGCACGCGCACCGTCCTCGGGGTCCCTCGGCCGGAACACCGACAGCCGCGGATCACGCTCGGCGGACGACTCCGCCGCCCCCGGCGCACCTTCATCTACCGACTTGTCGGGGGACTCGCCCGCCACCGTTCCTCCTCCATCGCCGCCACGTCCGGCTGTCCGAATGTCTAACAGTGTCCCGTCTCGGGGGCATCGCCCCCGTGCTAGACGAGAACGACATAGCTGCGGGTTCCCCCACAAAGCGGCCACGCGCTCTCGACAGATGAATGTGAGAGGCGTCACCCTGTCACTCATCCACGCGGGGAGGCATGGATGGGCAGGAGCCGCAGAACAATTCCGGAGGAGCTTCTGCTGCTCGCCTTGGACCCGGCCACGGGTACCACGGCGCAGCCGCAGTCGCTCGACCTCGGCCTGGCCGGGGCACAGCTAGTGGAGCTGGCTCTGGCAGGACGGATAGCCCCTGATGGGGATCGTATCGCCGTGGTGATGCCACGGCCGACAGGAGATCCGACTCTGGACTCCGCACTGGAACTGCTGCGCAGGCGCGGCAGCCCGGTACGGGCCGTCCACTGGATCGGCGGACCCCGCCTGGGGCTCCGTCAGATTTACCTCGCGCACCTGGAGCGCTGCGGCATGGTCCATGCCGTCGCGGGACAGATGTGCGGGGTGTTGCCGACGACTCGCTACCAGGCGACGGACACGGAGATCAGCCGGGAGATACGAGCCCGGCTGGACAGTGCGATCCGCACCGGCGTACCGCCGGACCCGCGGACCGCGGCGCTCGCCGCACTGGCCCACGCGGTCGGACTCGGCAAGCACCTGTACCCCGGCAACGAGGGGCGGTCGTCCAGGTCCCGGCTGCGGGACCTGATCCGGCACGACCCGATGGGCGGACTCGTGGCGCACGCCGTGATGGACGTCCAGAACGGTGTGGCAGCACAGCCACGCCGTGACCGCGCTCCGGCACCGCCGGCCCGGGCCACGGCGAGCAGCGTGCCGCTGCAGCCGCGCCGGACCGGTGCGATGGCCCGCGCGGCCGCGCACTGATCCACCCCGAGCTCCATCAGCACCACGGCACCACCCGCACCACCGCACCACCCCAGCTCCATCGCTACGCCAGCTCCATCGCAACGCCATCGCCGTGACCGAGGTCCGTGAAAACCCGGTTCGGGTACCGCCAGCGCGGGGGGGGGGGGGGGGGGGGGGGGCCGCCCCCCCCCCCCCCCCCCGGGGGGTTGGGGGGGGGGGGGGCGGGGCCCCCCCCCCCAAGGCCGGGCGCAGCCCAGGCCGGCTGGGTCATTCCAGCCCCGCCGGCGTTTGAGG
>NZ_JBIBRZ010000006.1:248728-416869 GCF_043076955.1 Streptomyces sp. NPDC016562
AGCGCACCCCCCGCCCCCCCCCACCCCCCGCGCCGTCCCGGCGGCCCGTCAAACCCGGGTGGGGGTCCCCCCCGCGGGGGGGGGGGGGGGGCGGGGGCCCCCCCCCCCCCCCCCCCCGCGTCTGTGTTTCCCGTCCGTTCCCCAGCGGCGCCGCCCGCTTCGGTGGCAGTCTGCTCGACATCAGACACGCAGAGAGACAGCTGCTGCACGACAGAAGAAGGCGGAGGTGCCGTTCACGTGGCGTCCAATGTCAATCCCACCGTCCGACGCCGCCGACTGGGCATGGAGTTGCGCAAGCTCCGCGAGGACAAGGGCATGACGGCCGAGCAGGTCGCCGAGCGCCTGCTGGTCTCCCAGTCGAAGATCAGCCGACTGGAGAACGGCCGCCGTTCCATCAGCCAGCGCGACGTCCGCGACCTGTGCGACGTGTACGAGGTCGAGGACCGCCGGCTCATCGACTCCCTCATGCAGATGGCGAAGGACTCCCGCCAGCAGGGCTGGTGGCACGCCTTCGGGGACATCCCGTACAGCGTCTACATCGGCCTGGAGACCGATGCCGCCAGTCTGCGCACGTACGAGCCCCTGGTCATCCCGGGGCTGCTCCAGACCACGGAGTACGCCCAGTCGCTGGTGCGCGGCGCGTGGCCGGAGACCGCTCCGGCCGACGTCGAGAAACGGGTCCAGGTGCGGATGCACCGGCAGAAACGGCTCTCCGAGACGGAGAACAACAATCCGGAGCTCGGTCCGCTGCGCCTGTGGGCCGTGATCGACGAGGCCGCCCTGCGCCGCCGGGTCGGCGACGCGCAGTTGATGGTCAGGCAGCTCGAATTCCTGATAGAGCAATCGGAGCAGCCGCACGTCACCGTGCAGGTGATGCCCTTCTCGCTGGGCGCGCACCCCGGCGTCAACGGGCAGTACGCCATCCTCGAATTCCCGGACGCGTCCGACTCGACCGTCGTCTACATCGAGGGCGTGACGAGCGACCTGTACCTGGAGAAGGCCAACGACGTGCAGAAGTACAGCGTGATGTACGAACACCTGCGCGCCCAGGCCCTCAACGTCGATCAGACCCGTCAGTTCATTTCGGGAATCATGGCGGAATACGCGGACAAGGCCGAATGATCCCGTGATGTACAGGGTGGAGGACGCGGGGGTGAGGAGCGGGCCGGTACGGTACACCGTCACTCCCCGGCCACAGAAGGCCTGAATGGAATATGCCACTCGGTCGGGTGAACGCCTCCTTCACCTATCAGGAGCAGCCGGTAGCGTCGATCACGTCGGCCGGAGGAATGGCCGACACGCCACCGGAACTACTGCTCACCGGAGAGAAACATGGCTATTCGCCAGGGCGCCACGGACAACTGGGTCAAGTCCTCCTACTCCGCCAACGGCGCCTGCGTCGAGGTCAAGTCCCCCGTCGTGGAGGCCATCGCGGTCCGTGACTCGAAGGTGCAGGACGGTCCGTCCCTGACCTTCGCGCCCGGCTCGTGGACCTCGTTCGTGGCCGACGTCACCGAGGGCCGACTGGGACGTCTCGCCTGAACGTGACGGCCGATCCCGACCGCCCCGTCTCCACATCTCCACATCCACACGCAGCACCTGCACCACCTGCACCAGTCGCAGCATCTGCACCACTGGCTGAAGCCCTCTCGACCGGTCCGCCGTCTTGGCCGAGGGGGCTCGGCCATGTCCGCGTACAGAACGCAGCAGCCGCCCGGCGCCCGGCCCTCAGCGCAGCTGGTCGACGTACCGGTCGGTCCCCGGCACCGTCGGGATGAACGGCGCCACCAGCTCCACCCGCCCCAGCCCGGCCTCCGCGACCTCCGCGTCCAGCGCCAGGAAGCGGTCCCAGCAGGTCCGCGGATCCTGTTCCAGGAACCACAGGAGCGTGAGGCGGGTGTCGACCCCCTCCACCTGCTTGACGTACGTCATCCGGTCACCCGGCAGCGGCGTGGGCCGGAAGACGGTCACCATCGCGGCCGGGGAGCCGCGCAGGCGCCCGGGCAGGGCGCGGGAGCGCAGCCGTTCCAGGAGTGCGGCCCGCTGCTCGGGGCCGTCGGCGTCGACGACCTGGAGGACGAGCCCGGCGTACGGGTGGTCGAGGGCGTGGACGTCACGGGGCCCGGCGGCGCCGTCGCGGTAGACCGTGGCCTGGTGGTCCTGGAAGGACGTGAACACGTGCGTCCGGTCCTGGTAGACCCGGCCGTCGCGGTTGAGGCGCTTGTTGATGCCGACGGTCCACCTCATGTGCTCGTCGTAGCGGCCTTCGGTGATCCAGTAGGTCGAGAGGTAGCAGCCCGCCGTGACCGGCTGGGCGACGGCCGACTTCTCGGGGTAGCGCAGCTCCTGGAGCTCGCGGGTCGCCACCCAGCGGCGGCCCGCGTACATCCAGGGCATGGCCATGGCGCCGGCGTAGTAGTGGTCGTCCTCGTACCACCGGTTGTACGCGTACTCGTGGCCCGGGTGCGGTTCCACCATGGTGATCAGCGCGTGGCCGGGGCGGACGCCGTAGGGGCCGACGGCCGCGAGCGCGGCGTAGTCGTCCACCCGCGTATCCGGCCGGCGTCGTGGGTGCTGTTCTCCTGTCGTCATGGGAACGGTCTAGCTGATGCGGCGTCAGATGGGGAGCCCTCGGGCCGTTCCACCGGCCGCCGTTCCGCCCACTGATACATAGATGCCGTCTACAACTTTCCATGCCTACGATGCGCGCACCGCACCCGCCTCCCGAGGAGCAGGAGTCCCCGTGCCCGTGCCAGCGCCCGTCCCCGCGACCGCCCCCGTCCCCGCGTTCGCCGCCCGTACCGCCTCCGTCCAGGGCTCGCCGGTACGCGAGATCCTCGCGCTCACCGAACGCCCCGGGGTCATCTCCTTCGCCGGCGGCCTCCCCGCGCCCGAGCTCTTCGACGCCGAGGGCCTGCGCGCGGCGTACGACACCGCCTTCGCGCTCTCCGCGCGGCGCGCCCTCCAGTACTCCACCACCGAGGGCGTGCCGGAACTGCGCGAGGCCGTCGCCGCCCGGGCCACGGCGCGCGGTCTGGCGACCGGCCCGGACGACGTACTCGTCACCTCGGGATCCCAGCAGGCCCTCACGCTCCTCACCACCGCCCTCGTCGAACCGGGCGACGTGGTCCTCGTCGAGAACCCCACCTACCTGGCGGCGCTCCAGTGCTTCGGGCTCGCCGGGGCCCGGGTGGTGCCCGTGCCCTGCGACGGGCAGGGCATCGTCCCCGAGGCGCTGGCCGAGATCGTCGTGCGGGAACGCCCGAAGCTGCTGTACACGGTCCCGACCTTCCAGAACCCGACGGGCCGCACCCTGCCGGCCGCGCGCCGGGCGGCGGTGGCGGAGATCGCGGGGCGCCTCGGGTTGTGGCTGGTGGAGGACGACCCGTACGGGGACCTCCGCTACGAGGGCTCCGACGTCCCGTGGCTCGCGGCCCATCCGGGGGCGCAGGACCGCACGGCCCTGCTCGGCAGCTTCTCGAAGGTCATGGCGCCGGGCCTGCGGCTGGGCTGGCTGCGGGCGCCCGCGGGGCTGCGCCGGGCCGCGGTGGTCGCCAAGCAGGCGGCGGACCTCCACACGTCCACGGTGGATCAGCTGGCCGCGGCGCACTACCTCGCGGCGGCGGACCTGGACGCCCACCTGGCCACGGTGCGCGCGGCCTACCGCGAGCGCCGCGACGCCCTGCTCGGCGGCCTGGGCGAGGCCCTCCCGGCGGGCTCCGAGTGGAACCGTCCGGAGGGCGGCATGTTCGTCTGGGCCCGCCTCCCGCAGGAGCACGACGCGGCGCGGCTGCTGAAGTCGGCCCTCGCCCACGACGTGGCCTTCGTCCCGGGGGCCCCCTTCTACACGGGCCCGGCCGACCCGCGCACGCTGCGGCTCTCCTTCACCACCCACACCCCGCAGGAGATCGCGGAGGGACTGCGGCGGCTGCGCCGCGCGGTGTGAAGGGGCGGCACCCGGGCCTTCCCAACCCACCCCGCCTCCCTTAGCATGACGGCCCGTCAGATCGGATGCCCGCGCCCACCCCCGGAGGACCGTCATGCTGCTCCAAGGGAAGACCGTCATCGTCTCCGGCGTCGGCGCCGGCCTCGGGCATCAGGTGGCCGCCGCCGTCGTGCGGGACGGCGGGAACGCCGTGCTCGGGGCGCGGACCGAGGCCCATCTCGCCAAGTCCGCCGCGGAGATCGACCCCGACGGGATCCACACCGCCTACCGGACCACCGACATCCGCGACGAGTCACAGTGCGAGGCGCTGGCGGCCCTCGCCGCCGAGCGCTTCGGCGGGGTCGACGCCGTCGTGCACGTCGCCGCCTGGGACGCGTACTTCGGCGGGCTGGAAGGCGCCGACTTCGGGACCTGGGCCCAGATCATCGACGTCAATCTGCTGGGCACCCTGCGGATGACCCGGGCCTGCCTGCCCGCGCTCAAGGAACGCGGCGGGTCCGTGGTCATCATCGGGACGCAGTCCGCGATCGCCGCGCCCAACGAGGTGCAGCAGGCCGCCTACGCCGCCTCCAAGGGTGCGCTGACCTCCGCCATGTACTCCATGGCCCGCGAGCTCGGTCCCCACCGGATCCGGGTCAACACCGTGCTGCCCGGCTGGATGTGGGGCCCGCCCGTCCAGGCCTTCGTCACCTTCACCGCGCACACGGAGGGGGTCCCCGAGGCCGAGGTCCACGCCCGGCTGACCGACCGGATGGCGCTGCCCGACCTCGCCACCGACGGGGACGTCGCCGACGCCGCCGTGTTCCTCGCCTCCGACCGGGCGCGGGCGATAACCGGCCAGTCCCTGCTGGTCAACGCCGGTGAGCTGATGCGATGACCCGCACCACCGGCGGAACGTCGGATCGTATGCTCCCCGTATGACCACTCCGAGTGACGCTCCGACCGAAAACGCGATGCGCCGTGCGCTCCGGCGGGCCCGAGACGGCGTCGCGCTCGACGCGACCGAGGCGGCCGTGCTCCTGCGGGCGCGCGGCGAGTCCCTGCGGGACCTCGCCGCGTCCGCGGCCCGCGTACGGGACGCCGGGCTCGCCGCCGCCGGCCGGCCCGGCGTCATCACGTACTCGCGCAAGGTCTTCATCCCGCTGACCCGGCTGTGCCGCGACAAGTGTCACTACTGCACCTTCGTGACCGTGCCGGGCAAGCTCCGGCGGAGCGGCCACGGGATGTACCTCTCCCCCGACGAGGTCCTCGACATCGCCCGCCGGGGCGCGGCGATGGGCTGCAAGGAAGCGCTCTTCACCCTCGGTGACCGCCCCGAGGACCGCTGGCCCGAGGCACGGGAGTGGCTCGACGCGCACGGCTACGACGACACCCTCGCCTACGTACGGGCCATGGCGATCCGGGTGCTGGAGGAGACCGGCCTGCTGCCGCACCTGAACCCCGGCGTGCTGTCGTGGTCCGATCTGCAGCGGCTCAAGCCCGTCGCGCCGAGCATGGGCATGATGCTGGAGACCACCGCCACCCGCCTGTGGTCCGAGCCCGGCGGCCCCCACCACGGTTCCCCCGACAAGGACCCGGCCGTCCGGCTGCGGGTGTTGGAGGACGCGGGCCGCTCCAACGTCCCCTTCACCACCGGGGTGCTGATCGGGATCAGCGAGTCCTACGAGGAGCGGGCCGAGGCGTTCTTCGAGCTCCGGCGGATCCAGCGCGCCTACCACGGCATCCAGGAGGTCATCGTCCAGAACTTCCGCGCCAAGCCGGACACCGCCATGCGCGGCATGCCGGACGCGGAGCTGGAGGAGCTTGCCGCCGCCATCGCCGTCGCCCGCCACATCCTCGGTCCGGGCGCCCGGATCCAGGCCCCGCCGAACCTGGTGGACGCCGAGTACGCCCTGCTCATCGGCGCGGGCATCGACGACTGGGGCGGGGTCTCGCCGCTGACCCCCGACCACGTCAATCCCGAGCGCCCCTGGCCGCACATCGAGGAGCTGGCCGAGCGCACCGCAGCCGCCGGCTTCGAGCTGCGCGAACGCCTGACGATCTACCCGGAGTTCCTCCAGCGCGGCGAGCCCTGGCTGGACCCCCGGCTGCTGCCGCACGTGCGCGCCCTGGCCGACGCGGGGACGGGGCTGGCGGACGAGGCCGCGACGGTCGAGGGCCGGCCGTGGCAGGAGCCGGACGAGGGCTTCACCGCGTACGGGCGCACCGACCTGCACGCCACCATCGACACCGAGGGCCGCACGGGCGACCGGCGCGAGGACTTCGACGCGGTGTACGGCGACTGGGAGGCGCTGCGGGAGGCCGCGGCGCCCGGGATGGTGCCCGAGCGCATCGACACGGACGTGCGCGCCGCCCTGGCGCAGGCCGCCGACGATCCCACCCGCCTCACCGACGAGCAGGCGCTCGCGCTGCTGCACGCGGACGGGCCGGCGCTCGACGCGCTGTGCCGGATCGCCGACGACCTGCGCAAGTCGGTCGTGGGCGAGGAGGTCACCTACATCGTCACGCGGAACATCAACTTCACGAACGTCTGCTACACCGGCTGCCGCTTCTGCGCCTTCGCGCAGCGCCGCACGGACGCCGACGCCTACACGCTCTCCCTCGGCCAGGTCGCCGACCGGGCCGCCCAGGCGTGGGACGTCGGCGCGGTCGAGGTGTGCATGCAGGGCGGCATCCACCCGGACCTGCCGGGTACGGCGTACTTCGACATCGCGCGGGCGGTGAAGGAGCGGGTGCCCGGCATGCACGTGCACGCCTTCTCCCCGATGGAGGTCGTCAACGGCGCCACGCGCACGGGCATGTCCGTACGGGACTGGCTGACGGCGGCCAAGGAGGCCGGGCTGGACTCCATCCCGGGGACGGCGGCGGAGATTCTGGACGACGAGGTCCGCTGGGTGCTCACCAAGGGCAAGCTGCCGACGGCGGACTGGATCGACGTCGTCACCACGGCGCACGAGCTCGGCATCCGCTCCTCCTCCACGATGATGTACGGGCACGTGGACCAGCCGCGGCACTGGCTCGGCCACTTCCGCACGCTGGCGCGGATCCAGCAGACCGCGCTCTCCAAGGGCGTGGCCGGCTTCACGGAGTTCGTCACGCTCCCCTTCATCCACACCAACGCGCCGGTCTACCTCGCGGGCATCGCCCGGCCCGGTCCCACGGTCCGCGACAACCGCGCGGTGACGGCGATGGCCCGGCTCCTGCTCCACCCGCACATCACCAACATCCAGACGAGCTGGGTGAAGCTGGGGGCGGAGGGCGCGGCCGAGATGCTGCGGTCGGGGGCGAACGACCTGGGCGGGACCCTGATGGAGGAGACCATTTCCCGGATGGCGGGCTCCGGCTACGGCTCGTACAAGTCGGTCCAGGACCTGATCGCGGTCGCCGGGGCGGCGGGCCGGCCCGCGAAGCCGCGTACGACGCTGTACGGGGAGGTCCCCGCGGAACGGCAGCGGGCGGCCCTCGCCTCGGACGGGCACCTACCGGAGCTGCTGCCCGTACTGGACTGAGCCCGTACGCGGCACGTCAGGTCGAGGCCGGAAGTGTTCGCATTCTGGCCGATCCGCACCCGGTTCGCGACCACTTGGCGAACCGCTTCCGGATGCGATCGAAGCTGTCCACTACAGTGCGGGTTCGCGTGCGCGGCCGGTACGGGCGCCGATGCGGTGGTCAGCGGGGCACGTTGCCGGGGGTGGACGAAATGATCGGTACGAACGGCGCGGTGGACGACACCGACGGTCCCGGCGCGGACGCGGGCGCGCCCCTCGGCCTCGCCGCGGCGGGCCCGCACCCGGCGGCCGCCCGCGCCGCCGCGGCCCCCGGCCCCCGTACCGCTCGGCAGGGCGCGGCCACCGGCACCGGCGCGGGCGTCCTGCTCTGGGGCCGCGTCGAGCAGCAGGACTTCCGCAGCCGTGTCCGCGGCACGCTCCTCGGCGCGGCCCTCGGCGACGCCCTGGGCGCGGCCCACGGCCCGGCGGGCCCGCCCGGACCCGCGGCCGGCCCCGCCCCGGCCCCCGCCCGCCGCGGCACGGTGACCGCCGCCACCCAGCTCACCCTGTTCACGGTGGACGGGCTGATACGGGCCCACGTACGCCGCGACACCGGCGCCTGGCACCCGCCCACCGACCTGCACCGCGCCTACCGGCGCTGGGCCGCCACCCAGCACGACTGGGGCCCCGACGAGCGCCGCGAGGACAATGGCTGGCTCGCGCAGGAGGAATGGCTCTACGCCCGCCGCGGCCCGGACCGCGCCTGCCTGACCGGCTTCGCCGACGACGTCCTCGGCACCCTCGACCAGCCCAAGAACCCCACCGCCCGCGATGCCGCCGCCGCGACCCGCTCGGCCCCCTTCGGGCTGCTCGTCGGCTGGGAACCGGCCCTGGTCCTCCAACTCGCCGTCGAATGCGCCGCGCAGAGCCACGGCCACCCCACCGCCTGCCTCTCCGCGGGCGGCCTCGCCGTCATCGTCCACGGCCTGACCCGCGGCGACTCCCTCGACTCCGCCGTCCAGCGCGCGCTCGGCCTGCTGGGCGGCCGCCCCGGCCACCAGCCCGTCACAGACGCCCTCCAGCGCGCCCTGGCCGCCGTCACCCAGGGCGCGCCCGGCCCCGCCGTCGTCCAAGCCCTCGCCCTCGCACCCGAAAACAAGGGCGACAACGGCGACGACGGCCCGGCCCGCCATGACGCCGCCGGCGCCCTCGCCGTCGCCGTCTACTGCGCCCTCGTCGCCGAAGACGTCCCGCACGGCCTGCGCCTCGCCGTCGACCACGGCGGAGACTCCGCCGCCGCCGGCGCCCTGTGCGGCGCGCTGCTCGGCGCCCTCCACGGCGAGACCGCCCTTCCGGCCGCCTGGCTCGCCGAACTCGAAGGCCGCGCCCGCGCCACCCTCCTGGAACTGGCCGACGACTTCGCCCTGGAGCTGACCCAGGGCCCCGCCCTCCACGGCCCGACGCTCTCCACCCCGGGCTGGCTGGCCCGCTACCCCCGCGCCTGAGCCCCGAGGCGCAGAAGCACGACGGCTTGACACCCCCTCACCTTTCCCCCGCTCAGCCCGTACCGTGGCCAGTCCCACGTCTCGGAGGTGCCAGCGCCCATGCGGATCGCCACGACCATCTTCCTCACCGACCGCACCGTCTCCCCCGTACGCCTCGCCCGCAGCCTCGAAGAGCGCGGGTTCTCCGGCCTCTACCTCCCGGAGCACACCCACATCCCGGTCGCCCGCGAAACCGGCGCCCCCATGGGCGGCGACCTCCCCGAGATGTACGGGCGCACCCTCGACCCCTTCGTGGCCCTCGGCCAGGCCGCCGCCGTGACGGAACGGCTCCACCTCGGCACCGGCATCACCCTCGTCGCCCAGCACGACCCGATCGTCCTCGCGAAGCAGATCGCCACCCTCGACCACCTGAGCGGGGGCCGCTTCACCCTCGGCATCGGCTACGGCTGGAACGTGGAGGAAGCCGCGGACCACGGCGTCGAATGGCGCACCCGCCGCGAGCTGGTCCGCGACCGCATGGCGCTCATGCGCACCCTGTGGGCCCCCGAACCCGCCGCCTACGTCGGCGAGTTCTCCTCGGTCCAGGCGAGCTCCGCCTACCCCAAGCCCGTGCAGGCCCCGCGCGAACTCGCCCCCGGAGTCCCCCTGTACGGCCCCCGCACCATGATCGGCGGTGCGGCCGGCCCGAAGCTCTTCGCCGCCATCGCGGACCACGCCGACGGCTGGCTCCCGATCGGCGGTCGCGGCCTCACCGAGTCCATCCCGGTGCTCCGCCAGGTCTGGGAAACCGCCGGCCGCGACCCGAAGTCCCTCCAGGTGGTCCCGTACGCCGTCCAGCCCAACCCCGGCAAGCTCGGCCACTACGCCGACCTCGGCATCGAGGATGTCGTCCTCCAACTCCCCTCGGCCCCGGAGCCGGAGATCCTGCGCACCCTGGACGACTTCGCGCAGTACCTCTGAGCCTCCGCAGGTCACCCGGTTCGTGTACATCTGGCACATTGGTTGCATGAGCGAGCCTGTGATCGAGTCCATGGCAGAAGTGCGCAGCCACCTCGCGGACGCCATAGACCGCGCACGCCGCGAAGGCATCCCCACGATCATCACGCGCCGCGGCAAGCAGGAAGCCGTCGTGATCGACATCGACGAGTACCAGCGGCTTCGCAACCTCGCCGACGACGCCGAGGACGCATGGCTGAACAGCCTTGCGGACGAAGCCGAGGGCGAAGGCGTCGAAGGGTCCGTGTCGCTTGAAGAGTTGGCCGCCATCCTTCGCGATCAGCAGGTCTGAGGCATGGGATACGTCACCCGGTTCACACCCCACGCCCAACGAGATCTCCTCAAGGTCCCCCGCCCCGACGTCCTGCGGATCCTGCACCGACTCGCCGAGCTTCAGAGGGCGCTGACTGCGGGCGACACGGCAGCCTTCGACATCAAGGCCCTCCAGGGGCACGCGTCGCGCTGGCGCCTGCGCATCGGTGACTACCGCGTGGTCCACACCGTCGAGGACGGCCGACTCATCATCTGGGTACTGGCAGCGGGCCACCGAGGCGAGGTGTACCGGGACCGCTGATCTGTGCCGCCGCCCCGCCGGACGGTTCCGCATCCGCCCGGCGGGCCAGCTCGGCCCAGACCGTCTTGCCGACCACGCGGTCCGTGACGCCCCAGTCCGTGGCGAGGGCGTCGACGATGCGCAGGCCGTAGCCGGACTCCGCCTGGTAGAGGTGTGGCCGCACCGCCGGCCGCCGGTCGCCGCGCGCATCGGACACCTCCACCCGCAGCACCCCCTCCAGCAGCACCATCCGCACCTCGAAGTCCCGCCCCGCGATCCGCCCGTGGGCGACGGCGTTCGCGGCGAGCTCGGCCACGAGGAGCTCCGCGTCGGCGCAGAGCGCGGTGGACTCGGGGACGCCCCACTCGTGCAGCTGGAGGAGGGCGAGCCGCCGGGCGAGGCGGGCCCCGCGGCGGGTGGAGCTGAAACGCTGAGTGAACGTGCGTACGAGGGCCTGAGCGGGGCCGGAGGGTGCGGTCATGCAAAAAATGTCCCGTGCGGCCAGGCACGTTCCCAGCACGAGGACTACTACTTTTCAACTGTAGTAGTCCACTCTCTGGACAGTGACAGTCACGGTGCGTGAGCCTGTCTCGGGGAGGTGACCGCTGTGACGAGCATCGACGAGAGCGGCGACGCCGAGGTCGAACCGGACGACGACCTACGGAGCTTCGGCGAGACCATCAAGGCGTTCCGCAAACGGGCCGGTCTGACCCAGGAGCAGTTCCGACCGCTGGTCGGGTACTCGGTCCAGTACGTGGCCGCGGTCGAGCAGGGCCGCCGCCACCCGTCCACGCGGTTCGTGGAGAAGTCGGAGGAGGTACTGGACGCCTTCGGCGTCATCCGCATCGCCGCGAAACGGCTGGCGCGGCGGCGAGGGCTGGCGAAGTGGTTCCGGCGATGGGCGGAGCTGGAAGAGGACGCGATCGCCCTCAACACGTACGAGTGCAGGTCGATACCGGGACTGTTACAGACGGAGGCCTACGCCCATGCCCAGATCCGGGACGTGCCGCCGCTGGCGACACGGGAGGAAGCCGAGGCGCGTGTCGCGTTCCGGATGGCCCGGCAAGCGCTGCTCCGCAAGACCCCGTACGTCGCCTTCAGCTTCATCATCGAGCAGTCGGTGATCGAGCGGCAGACGGGCGGGCCGGAGGTGACGCGTGAGCTGATCGACCACCTGCTGGAGATGGGGAGGCTGCCCAATGTGGACCTCCAAATCATGCCGTTGATCAGCACGAAACATGCGGGTCCCGGCGGCCCCTTCTGCCTTCTCGAAACCCAGGAGCACGAGTGGGTGGGCTACAGCGAGGGGCAGAAGACGGGCCAGGTCATCTCTGACCCGAAAGACGTCAGCGACCTCCACCAGCGGTATGCCAAACTTCGCATCCAGGCCCTCAATCCTGCGGACAGCGCGGGCCTGTTGATGCGATTGCGAGGATCCCTGTGAACAGCTCCCGGCTCCGGTGGTTCAAGAGCAGCTACAGCGGCAGCCAGGGCGACGACTGCGTCGAGGTCGCCCTCTCCTGGCACAAGTCCACGTACAGCAGCAGCGACGGGGACAACTGCGTCGAGGTCGCAGCCTGTACGGAAGCCGTCCACATCCGGGACTCCAAGGTGACGGCCGGGCCCGAGCTGGCCGTCACCCCCGGCGCCTGGGGCGCCTTCCTCGGCGGAGTCGTCGCCAGCTGAGCTAGTCCTGCTCGTACGGGAAACGGGCGAGCGGGGTCTCGCGCTCGAAGAAGGTCTTGGCGCGGACCATCGCCCGCTCGTCGGCGCGTACCTGGCCGGGGCGCGAGCCGTTGCCGAACAGGACGCCGCCGAAGCGCATGCGCAGGTAGGCCGCCGTGTTGGAGAGGGTGGTCACCAGACCGTCGGCGACGACCTCCTCCTCGTGGGCCATGACCGTGACCCCCCACAGGGTCCGGCCCGCCATCCGCTCCTTGAAGTCCATGCCGGGCACGCCGAGCCAGCCCGACCAGTAGTCGAGGTAGCGCTTGGTGTGCGCGGAGACGCTGTACCAGTACAGCGGCGAGACGATGACGATGTCGGTGGCCTCCAGCGTCGCCCGGCGCAGCTCCTCCTCGGCCTCACCGACCGGCCAGGAGCCGCTCTCGTGACGGCCGTCCTGGAAGTCGGGCAGCGCCAGCCGGGTCAGGTCCACCCAGCGCTGGGGAATGCCGGGCGGCAGCTGTTCGGCGGCGGCGCGGGCGAGGATCTCGGTGTTGCCGTCGGGGCGGGCGCTGCCCAGGACGAAGAGGAACGAGCGGTCCGTATCGCCGGCTGGTTCGGTCGTCATGTGGTCTCTCCGGATGTCGGTCGTCGTGGCGTGCCTCGCGTGCAACTGCCGTGCCCCGCTGCCTATTCCGGCTCCCTCGGACCCGCGTCTAGCCCTGCGACAGGCCCGCCTCCTGGGCGTCGATCAGCTCGTCCCAGTGTTCGCGGGTCCACTCGCACGCCGCGTCCAGCGGGCCCAGGAGGCCACGGCCCAGCGGGGTGAGGGCGTAGGTGACGCGGCGCTCGGGGGCGCCGTGTTCCTCCCGTACGACGAAGCCGTCGCGTTCCAGCCCGCGCAGGGACTGCGTCAGGGACTTGGCGGTGATGCCGCGCAGCGGGACCTTGAGCTCGGAGAAGCGGCGGGGGCCGCCCTCCAGGCAGCGCAGGACCAGCGTGGCCCACTTGTCGCCGATCCGGAACGGGACCAGCGGCGAGGGGCAGACGGGGTCGAACATCTCCGGGTCCAGGGGCTGCGGCGGCGTCGGTTCGCTCATGATCCACACGGTAGGCCGGTATCCGATCGGTAACCACACCCTTTCCTAGGCTCGCCGGCATGACGAACTTGAAGCTCATCGTGTTCGGGGCCCGTGGCCGCGTCGGCCGGGCCGTCGTGGCCGAAGCGCGGGCGCGCGGGTACGAGGTGACGGAGGCGGGCCGCGCCGACGGGGACGTGACCTCCGCGGCGGACGTGGAGCGGCTGGCGGCCGGGCACGACGCGGCGGTGGCCGCGGTGTACGACCCGCAGGCGGCCCCCGGGGTCTTCTTCCCGGCCGCCGCCGGGGCGCTGGCGGCCGGGCTCCCGCGGGCCGGGGTGCGACGGCTGGTCGTGGTCGCGCTGGCCTCCGTACTGCCCACCGCGTCGGGCGCGCTGCTGATGGACACGCCGGGCTACCCGCAGGAGTGGCGGGAGTTCTACGTCGGCCACGCGGCCGGGACCGCCGCACTGCGGGCGCAGGCTCCGGCGGAGCTGGACTGGGCGGCGCTGAGCCCGGCCGGGGACTTCGCCGAGGGCGGGGCGGCTGCGGGGGGCTACACCGCCGCGGTGGCGGCGGACGCGGCGAGCCGGATCACCCACGCGGACTTCGCGCGGGCCGTCGTCGACCAGGTGGCGGCCCCGACCGTGCACGCGGCGCACGCGGGGGTGGGTCCCGCATGACCGGCGCGGAGACGGCGGCGGGCGCGGTGGCCGACAGCCCGAACCCCTGGGTCGCCGAGCACATCCGGCGCTTCGAGGAGACGGCCGGGCGGCCGCGGCCCGGGATCTCGGACCTGCTGCTGACCACGCGGGGCCGCAGGTCGGGGCAGCTGCGGCGGACGGCGCTGGCGTACGTACGCGACGGGGGCGCATACGTGCTGACGGCGTCCAACGCGGGAGCCGACCGCCATCCGGCCTGGTACCTGAACCTGACCGCCGACCCGGCCGTCACCCTCCAGGTCGGCGCCGAGACCTTCCCGGCGACCGCCCGCCGCGCCACCCGGGCCGAGGCGGAGCGTCTGTGGCCGGTGGTGGTGGCCGCGATGCCCTCGTACGCGGCCTACCGCGAGGCGACGGCCCGCGAGATCCCGCTGGTCCTGGTCACCGCCGCGCAGGACGCCCCCGCCGCCGCACGCTGAGGTCAGTCGACCTTCGGGGTCTTCGGGAGTCCGGCCAGGGCCGTGCCGGTGCCCTTGAGGGAGGAGTCGGTGGCCTTCGTGGCGGACCCGGCGGCCGCGGCGGTCACGCCCACCGCGGTCTTGGTGTCCTGCACGGTCTGAGCGGGGTGGTCGACGATGTCGAGGACACGGCCGGCGACCGCGGGAGCCCCGTTCTTGGCCGGTCCGTCGGCGTGCGCGGCGACGGGAGTGAGGACGAGGGCGGCGCCACCGGAGACGACCAGGGCGGCGAGGGTGCGCTTCATGGCGTTCATGCCCGTCCCAACGACCCCGCAGCAGCCGGGTCACCCCCCGCCCCCATATACGCCCGCTGCCCCGGATCGTGGATCGATCCGGGGCAGCGGGGATGACAGAGCGGGACGGCGGTGGTGGGTCAGTCCTCGACCACCAGGGCCGGGGTGGACTTCGTGAGGACCTCGCCGCGGAAGAAGGCCGGGCTGCGGCGTTCGGTGACGAACATGATCACCAGGCCGAGGGCCAGCAGGCCGACGCCGATGATGAAGACGCTGCCGACGCCGAGGACGGTGGAGCCGGAGCCGTAGGCCGGGTCCCACATGTCGAAGAGGGTCTTGAAGAACACCGCGGCCAGCAGCACACCGCCCAGCGCCGGGAAGACGCCCTTGAAGAGCAGGTCGCGTCCGGAGCGGCGCAGTTCGCCGCGGAAGTACCAGACGCAGGCGAAGGCCGTCAGCGAGTAGTAGAAGCAGATCATCAGGCCGAGCGCGAAGATCGTGTCGGTCAGGACGTTCTCACTGACCAGGGTCATCACCGTGTAGAAGACGCCGGTGGCGACGCCCGCCATGACGGTGGCGCGGCCCGGGGTCTTGAACTTCGGGTGGACCTCGGCGTACGCGGGCGGCAGCGCCTCGTACGTCGACATGGCGAGGACCGTACGGGCCACCGGGATGAAGGTGGTCTGCAGGGACGCGGCGGCGGAGGCCAGGACGGCGACGAAGAGCAGGACGCCGAGCATCGGGCCCATGACCGGGCCGGCGAGGGCCGCGAAGACGTTGTCGGAGGTCTCCTCGTTGGCCAGGCCGAGGCCTTCGCCGCCGGAGCCGACGGCCATCTGGGCGGCGATGCCGGTGGCGAGGTACGAGCCGACCAGGACGACCATCGCGATGAGCGAGGCGCGGCCGGGGGTCTTCGTGGAGCCGGTGGTCTCCTCGTTGGTGGCCAGGCAGGCGTCCCAGCCCCAGTACATGAAGATCGAGAGCGAGAGTCCGGCGGTGAAGGCCGCCATGGACTCGACCGCGAAGGGGTTCATCCAGGACCAGGAGAAGTCCAGGCCGGTGTCGAAGGTGCCGGCGGAGGCCTTCTGGAAGGCCATCGCGACGAAGATGGCGAGCACGGCGAGCTGGAGGCCGACGAGCGCGTACTGGACGCCCTTGGTGGCGGTCATGCCGCGGTAGCTGATGGCGGTCGCGATGGCGATCAGGGTCAGGCAGGTGGTGATGTGGACGAGCTTGTTGTCGTCCAGGGCCGCGATCGACGGATTGTTAGTAATCTCGCCGGCCAGCAGCCAGAAGTAGGAGGTGGCGACGCCCGCGAGGTTGGAGAGCACGATGATCGTGGCGATCACCAGGCCCCAGCCGCACATCCAGCCGATCCGGGGGCCGAAGGCCTTGACGGTCCAGGTGAAGGAGGTGCCGCAGTCCGGCATGGCCTTGTTGAGCTCGCGGTAGGCGAAGGCGACGAGCAGCATCGGGAGGAAGCCGGCGAGGAAGATCGCCGGCATCTGCATGCCGACCTCTCCGGCCGTGGAGCCGAGGGTCGAGGTGAGGCAGTAGACGGGGGCGACGGTGGAGATGCCGATGACGGCGCTTCCCACCAGTCCGACCGAACCCTTGCCGAGGCCCTTGCCGCGCACGTCGCCCTCGGCGACGCCGTTTACCGTGTCTCCGGCCTGAGGCCGAACGTCCAGCTGAGTCATGGGTCAGGACGTTAGATGGTGCGCATTCCACATCTGGAGGATTCAACTCCGGAATTGGAGAGCCTCGAATGCCTTCGAATGCTGACATCGAGACGCTCGTGGGCGAGCAATGGAAGGTCGACGCCGGAAAACGTCCATGGTTCAACAGGCCGCGGCCACAGGCTTTCACCATACGGAAACCGCAGCCATGTCCGTTTTGCCCGTTTCTAAACTTTCCCTCATCACTTTGTGGTGACCACCGGTAACGGCGGGGCGAGACCAGTTTTGCCGTGCACATGATCACGCTCTAGAGTCGCGGCCGTTCTAGATCATTTACGGGGAGACACAGCGCGCATGCGTACTTCACCACTCCTGGCCTCGGTCACCGCGGTCACGGCCCTGCTCACCCTCACCGCCTGCGGAGGCGGCGGCGACACCGCGGCCGGCGGGGCCGGCGTCGGTGTCGTCGGCGGCGCCGGTGGCTCCGGCGGGGATTCCGTGGCCGGAGCCGGCGGCCACGCCAACGGCACCGGCGACGGCGGACCGAACGAGGGCACCCTGGACAACCCCACGAAGAACGGCGGGGTCAACGGGAACGCGCCGAAGAACGGCACCGCCTTCCAGCAGCTGCCGAGGGCGGGGACGATGGCCGCGGCCGCCCGCTTCGTCAACGGATTCACGCGGTGCGACCCGATCAGCACCGATCCCGGGAGCGACGGACCGAGCGAGGGCCCAAAGATCGAGTACGGCAAGCCCTACTCCGTCACCGAGGTCGGCTACTGCGGCAGGCGCAACGTCACCACCATCTACATGATCAAGGACCCCAAGGTCTTCCAGACGGCCTTCAAGGCCGAGGTCGACGCGAAGAAGGGCAGCGGGAACCCCAACAGCGGCATCGTCGTCGGTCAGGACTTCGCCATGGGATCCGAGAGCTCGGAGGCCATGAGCGCGCTGCTGAAGCCGCAGGCCGGGCTGCTGATGCTGAACTGCCACCCCGACTTCAACCCGCCGAGCGGCTTCCGGAAGGAACCCGCCCTGGTGAAGGGCTGTGTCCTGACCGACTACTACAAGGACTGACGGACTGAGGGACTGAGGGCGGGACGAGGGACCGGGGCCGGGTTCAGCCGGCCCAGACGATCGACTGGACCTCGCTGTAGGCGTGCAGCGCGTACGAGCCCACGTCCCGGCCGACCCCGGACCGCTTGAAGCCGCCGAACGGCGCCTCCATGTTCCGCCCGATGGTGTTCACGCCGACCCCACCCGAACGGAGCCGGCGTGCCACCCGGAACGCGCGCGAGGAGTCACCCGACCACACGTAGCTGATCAGCCCGAAGTCGGAGTCGTTGGCCAGGGCGACGGCCTCCTCCTCCGTGTCGAAGGGGACGACCACCACGACCGGTCCGAAGATCTCCTCACGGACCACCCGCATGTCGTTGGTGCAGTCCACCAGGAGGGTGGGGGCGACGTAGAAGCCGCGGCCGTCCCCCACCACCGGGCGCTCGCCGCCGTACGCGATGCGCGCGCCCTCCTTCTTCCCCAGCTCGACGTACGACTCCACGCGGTCGCGGTGCGCCGCCGAGATCACCGGCCCCACCACCGTGCCCCGATCGGCCGGGTCCCCGACCTTCATGAAGGCCAGGTAGCCGGTGAGCTTCTCGATGAGCCGGTCGTGGACCGCCCGGTGCGCGATCACCCGGGTCGGGGCCGTACAGATCTGCCCGGAGTAGAAGGAGAAGGTGGTGCCGATGCCCAGCACCGCCGCGTCCAGGTCGGCGTCCTCGAAGACGATCGCCGCGCCCTTGCCGCCCAGCTCCATCAGCTGCCGCTTCATCGTGCGGCCGCAGACCTCCGCGATGCGCTGGCCGACGCCGGTGGAACCGGTGAAGGACACCATGTCCACGTACGGGGAGTCCACCGCGGCCTCGCCGACCTCCACGGACTGCCCGTTCACCACGTTGACCACGCCCGCCGGGACCCCGGCCTCCGCGAGCGCCTCCGCCATCTTGAACACCGACAGCGGGTCCTGCGGGGCCGGTTTGACCACCACCGTGTTGCCCATGGCCAGGGCCGGGGCCACCTTGCCCGCCGGGTTCGCCCACGGGTTGTTGTACGAGGTGATGCAGGTGACCACGCCGACCGGCTGGCGCACCTCCAGCGCGCCCAGGATGCTCGCCCTGCCCATCGGGCCCGCCTCCGTGACCTGCGGCGGGAGGCCCCTCTCGACGGGTTCCAGCGCCCCGCGCGCATACCTGCGGAAACGGGCCACCCCGACGCCGACCTGCATGGCGCGGGCGATCCCGCTCGGGGCGCCCGTCTCCGCCCGGGCCAGCGCCGACCACGGCTCGAACTCCCGCTGCATGATGTCCGCGGCCCGGTCGAGGATCGCGGCCCGCGCCTCCGGCGTCGTACGGGACCAGGCCCCGAAGGCCTCGGCCGCGGCGCGCGCCGCCTGCGCGACCTGCGCCCGGGAGGCCTCGGGGGCGAGCCCGACCACCGACTCGTCCGCCGGGTTGACCACCTCGTAGTGACCGCCGTCGGGCTCGACCCACTCGCCGCCGATGTAAAGCCTCTGCGCGCCCGTGGGCGCCCCTGCCCCTGCCCCTGCTTCGCTCACCGGGTGCTCACCGTCCGCGTGTCCCGGCCCGACCTGAGGACGATGCCCGGCACGGCCCCCGTCACCTGGTCGTCGCGGATGGTCTCCACGCCGTTGACGCGGACCGAGACGATGCCGACGGCGCGCGCGTCCAGCCGCGGGCTGTCCCCCGGCAGGTCGTGGACCAGCGTCGCCGGACCGGCCTCGATGCGTTCCGGGTCGAAGAGGACGAGGTCCGCGTGGTAGCCCTCGGCGAGGCGGCCGCGCTCGCGCAGCCCGAACAGCTGGGCCGGATCGTCCGTGAGCATCCGTACGGCCTGCTCCAGCGGCACGAGCTTGCGCCCGCGCAGGCAGTCGCCGAGGAACCGGGTCGTGTACGGGGCCCCGCACATCCGGTCCAGGTGCGCGCCGGCGTCGGAGCCGCCGAGCATGACGTCCTCGTGCTGCCAGGTCTCGGCGCGCAGGGCCCAGCTCGCCGGGTCGTTGTCGGTGGGCATCGGCCACAGGATCGTCCGCAGGTCGTCGTTGGCGCAGATCTCGACGAGGCACTGGAAGGCGTCCTGGCCGCGCTCGGCGGCGATGTCGTTGACGACGCGGCCGGAGAGGCCCTCGTTCTCCTTGCTGTAGGTGTCACCGATGACGTACCGCCCGAAGTTGGCGAGGCGCCGGAAGACGCCGGCCTCCTTGCTGTCGGCGCGGCGCAGCATCTCGGCCCGTACGTCGGCGTCGCGGAGCTTCTCGATCCGCTCGGGGACGGGCAGGCCGAGGATCTCGCCCCAGCCGGGGATGAGGTTGAGCGCGCAGAAGGTGCCGAGGGACATGTTCATGGGGGTGAGGATCGGCATGGTCAGCGCGACGATCCGGCCGCCGGCCTTGCGGGCGCGCTCGCTGGGGACCAGCTGGCGCGGGACGCGCTCGGGGACGGAGGCGTCGATGGTGAGCACGTTCCAGTTCAGGGGGCGCCCGGCGGCGGCGCTCATCTCGACGAAGAGGTCGATCTCCTCGTCCGCGAACTGGTCGAGGCAGCCGGCGACGATCGCTTCGAGCTGC
Organism: Streptomyces sp. NPDC016562; assembly: GCF_043076955.1. Taxonomy (NCBI): domain Bacteria; kingdom Bacillati; phylum Actinomycetota; class Actinomycetes; order Kitasatosporales; family Streptomycetaceae; genus Streptomyces; species Streptomyces sp. NPDC016562. Next base: position 268,696 of record NZ_JBIBRZ010000006.1, read on the forward strand.
GTGCCCTCGTGTTCGGCGACGGCTCGGGAGAGTGCGATCAGCTCTTCGGGCTTGGCGTGCCGGGAGGCGACGGGGGCGCCGGAGCCGTCGGAGTGGGTGGAGGACTGGGTGGTGGACAGGCCCCAGGCGCCGGCGTTCATGGCGTCGTGGAGGAGGTCGAGCATCTGCTGCATCTGCTCGGGGGTGGGCTGTCCGCCGACGGCGTCCTCGCCCATGACGTGGCGGCGCAGGGCGCAGTGGCCGACCATGAAGCCGGCGTTGACGGCGATCCGGCCGTCGAGCGCGTCGAGGTACTCGCCGAAGGTGGACCAGGTCCAGTCGACGCCCTCCTCCAGGGCCTTGAGGGCCATGCCCTCGACCTTGCTCATCATGCGGCGCGTGTAGTCGGCGTCCTCGGGGCGGGCGGGGTTGAGCGGCGCGAGGGTGAAGCCGCAGTTCCCGCCGGCGACGGTGGTCACGCCGTGGTTCATGGAGGGCGTGGCGTAGGGGTCCCAGAAGAGCTGGGCGTCGTAGTGCGTGTGCGGGTCGATGAAGCCGGGGGTGAGGACCAGCCCGGTGGCGTCCTCGCTGGTGCGGGCCTCTTCGGTGACGGTCCCGGGAGCGGCGATGACGGCGATCCGCCCGTCGCGGATACCGAGGTCTGCGACGCGGGCGGGGGCGCCGGTGCCGTCCACGACGGTCGCTCCGCGAATGAGGTGGTCGAGCATGCGGTTCCCCTCCTGATGCGGCGCCCGCGCCCTGACCGGGCGGGCGGGCGATTCCTGTCCGTACGACTGACGTCGAGCTGTACCGATCCCCCCGGGCGGGTCGCGGCGGCACCGGCTGGCCCTGCCGGGCCGGGCGTTGCGACTGCGTCGAGCGCGGCCGGTCCCCGGCGGGGACGCGGGGCGGGCCGGAGCGCGTCCGGCAGGCCGCTGCCGGCCGCGTTCCGGCCCCTCCCCTGCGGGGGCGGCGGTCCGGGAAGACACCACCCCCGCGTACGGGGCCCTACGGGGCCCCAGCCCGACCCGGCCCACGGACCGGGACCACGTCCAGGTCCGGCCCGCCGCCGAGACGGAGTTGCGGCACCCGCCGAGCCGCGCCCTGGCCGATCCAGAGCCGAAGGCTCCGAACGGCCGAGGCCCAAGACCGACCCCAGGGCCCGGGGTCCGGGGCCGCGCCCCGGGCCGGGGTCCGGGGTGCGCCCCGGGCCGGGGTCCGGGGTGCGCCCCGGGCCGGGGTCCGGGGTGCGCCCCGGGCCGGGGTCCGGGGTGCGCTCCCGGGCGCTGGGTTCGGGTCGGGGCCCGGAGCGGGCTGCGGGAGGGCTGCCGGTGCCAGTGCTAAACGGACTGGCGGAAGCGGGTCGTGCGGTGGATCGGGTCCGTGTCGATGGACGGGATCACGTGTTCGCCGATCAGTTTGATCGTGGTCATCGTGTCCTCGTAGGACATCCCGGTCGGCAGGCCGAAGGACAGCTGGTCGGCGCCCGCCTGCTCCCAGCGCTTGCACTGCGCGCGGACCTCCGACGGGTCACCGCAGATCAGCAGCTCCTCCGCGATGAGCAGTTCGATGATCTCCGCGTTGTACTCGGGGAGCGTCTCCGGCCACTGCGGAATCGCCTCCGGCCGCGGGAAGGTGTCGTGGTAGCGAAAGACCAGCGACTGGAAGCGGTTCATGTTCGCGTTGACCGCGATCTCCACCGCCTTCTCGTGCGTCTCCGCGCAGATCGCCGTCGACGTGACCATGACGTTGTCGTTGACGAAGGCACCGATCGCCTTCGCCTCCTGGATGGCCGTCTTGTACTGGTCCAGGACCCAGCTCATGTCCGAGACCTTCTGCACGCTGAAGCCCAGCACGCCGAGCCCCTTCTTGGCCGCCATCGCGTACGAGGACGGGGACCCGGCGGCGTACCACATGGCCGGGTGCCCCTTCCCGTACGGCTTGGGGAAGATCTTCCGCGGTGGCAGGGACCAGTGCTTGCCCTGGAACCCCTCGTATTCCTCCTGGAGGAACATCTTGGGGAACTCCGCGATCGTCTCCTCCCAGATCTCCTTCGTGCCGTTCATGTCCTCGATGCCCGGCAGGAAGCCGAGGATCTCGTGGCTGCCCGCACCGCGGCCGGTGCCGAATTCGAAGCGGCCCTTGGAGAGGTGGTCGAGCATGGTGACCTTCTCGGCCACCTTGACCGGGTGGTTCACCGGCGCCAGCGGGTTGAAGATGCCCGAGCCGAGGTGGATGCGTTCGGTGGCGTGGGCGAGGTACCCGAGGAACACCTCGTTCGCCGACAGGTGCGAGTACTCCTCCAGGAAGTGGTGCTCGGAGGCCCAGGCGTACTTGAAGCCCGACTTGTCCGCCTGGATGACGTACTCGGTCTCCTCGATCAGCGCCTTGTGCTCTGCCTCGGGGTCGACCTTGGATCGCGCCTCAGGCACGTATCCCTGCACAAAGAGCCCGAATTCCAAGGGGGTTCACCGTCCTTTGATTTCTGACGTTGCGTCAGATTCGATGACTCGACTGTTCCATCGCGAGGGGCGGAGCGTCAATAGCTGACGCTCCATCAGATGGACACACCCGGCGCCCCTCAGAGGATGCTGACGCCCGCCATCCAGCCGCCGTCGATGACGAAGGGCTGGCCGGTGATGTACGAGGAGTCCTCGCCGGTCAGGAAGAGCGCCAACCTGGCGATCTCCTCCGGCCGCCCCACGCGCCCCATCGGGACCACCCGCTTGTAGAGCTCCGCCATCGCGTCCCTGGCCTCGTCGGTCATGTTCGCCGGGTCGAGCAGCCCGGGGTTGGCCATCGGGGTGTCCACGGCGCCCGGGCACATCGCGTTGACGCGGATCCCCTTGCCCGCCAGCTCCAGCGCCGCCACCCGCGTCAGGCCGAGGATGGCCGCCTTCGTCGCGGCGTACGTCCCGACGTACGCCATGCCCGTCAGGCCCGTGTACGAGGAGGTGTTCACGATCGTGCCCCCGCCGGCCGCCTCGATCTCGGGCGCCACCGACTTGATCCCGAGGAAGGCGCCCACCTGGTTGACCTGCACCACCTGCTGGAACTCCTCCAGGGGCGTCGCGGTGAGCTCGTTGAAGCGCAGGATGCCCGCGTTGTTCACCAGGCCGTCGACCGGGCCGAAGGCCTCCTTCGCGACGGCGATCGCGGCCGCCCAGTCCTCCTCTCGGCTCACGTCCATCCGTACGTACCGGGCCCGGTCCTCACCGATGTCCTTGGCCACGGCCGCGCCCTGCTCGTCCAGTACGTCACCGAGGAGCACCTTGGCCCCCTCGGCGGCGAAGAGGCGGGCCTCCTGCTCGCCCTGGCCGCGCGCCGCGCCGGTGATGATCACGACGCGCCCGTCCAGCTTGCCCATGGGGACTCCTAGTCGTTGAGGTGGGGGGCCACCTCGGCCCCGAAGGCGGTGATCTGGTCGACGAGTTCGGCGCGGTCGCGGCTGCGGAAGCGCACCTGGATCTGGTCCACGCCGAGCGCCTTGTACTCCCTCAGCGACTCGGCCAGCGCCTGCGCCTTGCCGGTGAGGGTGCGGCGGCCGGTGTCCCAGCCGGGCTCGCCGACGTACAGCGCCTCGGTGATCGCACCGAACTCGATGGGGCCGCTGACCCCGGCCTCCTCGCGGAGCGCCTTGATACGGGCGATCTGCGCGGGCAGCGCGGAACGCGGGTCGCCCTGCGGGAGCCAGCCGTCCCCGCGCACGGCGGCCCGACGCACGGCGGCGGGCGAGGAGCCGCCCACCCAGACGGGGATCCGCTCCTGCGCGGGCCGGGGCAGCTGGCCGAGGTCCTTGAAGGAGAACCGCTCGCCCTCGTGCTCCGGGTACTCCTCGGGGCCGAGGGCGGCGCGCAGCGCGTCGAGGGTCTCGTCGAGGACGGCTCCGCGGCGGGCGAAGTCCACGCCGAGGATCTCGAACTCCTCCTGGACGTGCCCGGCGCCGACGCCGAGGATCAGCCGGCCGCCGGAGAGGTGGTCGAGCGTGGCGTACTGCTTGGCGCTGATCAGCGGGTGGCGCAGGCCGAGGATCGCGACGTGGCTCAGGAGCCGCACGCGCTCGGTGACGCCCGCGAGGAAGGACAGGGTGGCGACCGGGTCGTACCAGACGGTGCTCATCGGGCCCGCGAGCCGCCGCGGGATGGCGACGTGGTCGCAGGTCGCCACGTAGCCGAAGCCGGCCCGGTCGGCGGCGCGGGCCACCTCGGCGAGGTCGGTGGCGGTGGCCGCGGCCTCCCAGGGCTCGGCGTAGAGGGTGCTCTGGGACTGGATCGGGAGCTGCATCCCGCAGACCAGCCGACCTTCGGGAAATACGCGCGCCATGGCGGGCCCGCCTCGCCTTCGTCTGCCGATTCGTCGTATCGGTGCGTGTGCCGGGCCATCGTCTTAGCTGACGGTCCGTCAGGCAAGGGGTCGGGGCGCAGAGGGTGCACGGACCCTGAGGCGGCCGCAACCCCGGAGCCGAATAACATGAGTTTTGTTACGATGGCTCCATGACCGAACAGCCCGCCCCCGGCGAGGGCCCGACCCGGCCGGTGTCCGTCTCGCTGCACGAGGGGACGATCGCCGCGCTCAAAGCACGCACGGGCAAGCGCGGCATGTCCGCATACATCGAGTCGCTTGTTCAGCGGCAGCTGGAGCGCGACCGGCTCCGCGAGCTGATCGAGGACTCCGAGTCCGTGAACGGGCCGGCCGACCAGGCTGCCGTCGAAGCCAGGCGAGCGATTCTGCGCGGCGAGACCGCAGCCTCGTCGGACGCCGCGTGAGCGGTGCTCTGGTCCTCGACTGCGAGGGGCTCTCCCGGCTCGTGCGTCAGGACCGCGGCCTGCTGGAGTGGCTGACGGCCGCCGAGGCCGAGGACGTTCGAGTGCTGGTCAGCTCAGTCACCCTCGTCGAGGCGCGCGACCCCCGGGTGAACCAGGCCCGGTACGACTACGCCGTCTCCCGCGTGAACATCATCGCGCCGAGCGAGGCCATCGCACGGCACGCGAGCAAGCTGCTGGCCGCCGCCGGGCTGCACGGACACAAGTACGCACTGGACGCCATCGTGGCTGCGACCGCCCTCGATCAGCCCGGACCCGTCACGTTGCTCACCTCGGATCCCGAGGACCTGTCCGCACTGTGCGGGAAGCGGGTGCGAGTCGCCGGGATCTGACGGCGGAGCCGTCAGAAGCCTTCCGGACCCATCACGATGACCGGCTTCGCCGCCGGGTCCAGGGTCTCCAGGACCTTCTTCATGGCCGCCTTCGGGATACCGACGCAGCCCTGGGAGGGGCCGTCGTGGTCCACGTGCAGCCAGATGTTGCCGCCCTTGCGCTCGCCGTCCGGCTTGGTGGCGTCCAGCGGGGACGTGCCCGGCTTGCGGTTGAAGTCGATCGCGACGACGTAGTCGAAGGAGCCCGCCAGGGACTCGCCGTTCACGCCGCGGCCCGTCGCCACGAACGCGCTGTCCTTGTCGTACGGGAGCCGCGTCCCGGGCGGCTTCGGCAGCAGGCCGCCCGCGTCGGTGAGGGCGAAGACGCCCTGCGGGGAGGTCAGGTCCCCGTACGTGCGCTCCGTGGACCAGCCCTTGGCCCCGTTGCGCGCCGGCCAGCTCTCGCCGCGCACCCAGTCGGCGCCGGCCGCGGGCCGCGTGTAGAGGGTGGCGGTGGACTCCGAGGAGTCCTTGCCCTTGCCGGTGACCAGGATGAGCTGGCGCGACTCGGCCGGGATCCGCTGCCGGGTCTGCTCGCTGATGCCGCTCAGCCCCTGGAGGGCGAGCCGCCGGGCGTCACGCGCGGCGCGGTCCTCGGCCGGCGGGCGGGAGTCCGCGCGGGCCTGCGGGGTGGCGCCCGCCTCTTGCGAGTGCTGGGCCGTGTACACCCAGCCCGCCCCGAAGGTCAGCAGGCCGAAGGTAGCGGCGAGCGCCACACGGCGCGACGGACGGGTCGAGCCGCCCGTGCGGGGCGTGCGGGGCTTGCGCGAGCGCGCGCGGCGGTGCTTGCTCATTGAACCGACCGTACAGCAGCCGACCTTCGCAGCCCGTGCACTGCGCGGGCGTGCCCGGCCGGTCCGGTGGTGGACAGCGGACGCGGAGCACCGGCCGCCCTCCCGCTCCGGGTCGGGCCCGGCCGCCCGTGCCGCCCCGCGCGCGCCCGCGACCGTACGCGCGCCCGCGGCCCGACCGCCGCCCCGACCGCCACCCCGGGGCCGGGCCCCAACCGCCCGCCCCCACCTGCGGTGTGGCGCCGCTCGGCGCGTCTGCGGTACGGCTCCCCCGGAGCCTCGGCACGTCGGGCGAACCGGTCACCGGACCCCGGGCCCGCCGACGCCGGGCCCGGCCCGCCGCCGGGCGGCGAGGGCAGCGAGGGCGGCGACGAGGCGGTTCGGCCGGGCGCGCGGTGTGTGACGCACCGCATGGCCCGGCGGGTCGCCACCGCGCGGGCGGTGTGTCCGGTCTGCGGCGTACGACCCCTTGCGCACCGCGCGGGCTCAAGTGTCCGGTATGCGGTGTACGGCCGCTGCGCACCGGCCGACGGGGCGGCCGACCGGGTGGTCGACCGGGCAGGCGGCAATCCCGTACCGCCCGGCCGATCACGGGCGTACGCTGAAGGATGCGAACTCCACGTCACGCGGCGCGCGTTGTCATCGTCTCCCCGGCCGGATCGGTGTTCCTCTTCCGCGAGGACAACGTGGAGGTCGGCATCCACTGGCTGCCGCCCGGCGGCGGGATCGACCCCGGCGAGAGCCCCGAGGACTGCGTGCGGCGCGAGCTGCGCGAGGAGACCGGGTGGACCGACCTGGAGCCGGGGCGGCTGCTCTGCACGTGGGAGCACGACTTCACGCACCAGGGGATCCCGGTCCGCCAGCACGAGCACATCTACCTCACCCGCGGACCCCGTCGCGAACCGGTCCTGGAGTACCCCGGCATCCACTGGCAGTGGCTCTCGCCGGAGCGCCTGGCCACCCTCGGCGAACCGCTCTGGCCGCCGCGCCTCCCGGACCTCCTGACGAACGGCCCGGCGGAGCCCGTCCACTTGGGGCTGCTGGCCTGAGCCCGTGCGCCGGGGCGCCGCCCGTCAGCCCTTGCGGGTGGCCTTGGCGTACAGCGAGGCGGCGTACTCCCCGAGCACGGTGCTGGTCGACACGTCGTCCGTGTCCCCGCCCGTGAGGATGCCGATGATCCTCCCGTCGCGGGCGATCCACGCACTGCCGCTGGTGCCGCCGGGGAAGTCGGCGCAGTCGAAGCGCTGTTGGGTCTCGCTCTCGCGCACGGCGACCGCGGTGCACGTCCGGGGCACCTTGCGGTCGGCGGGGTAGCCGGTGACGGTGACCTCCTCGCCCGCGCGGCCGCTGGTGTCGAGCACCGCCGCGCCGGTCACGTCCTCGATGGTGCGGCCCTTGTCGTCGGGGGCGAGGCGGGCGAAGGCGAGGTCGTAGTCGTCGTCCGTGCCCTCGGACCACCGGTCGTCCTCGAAGACCTCCTCGATCTTCCAGGTGCCGTAGGGGGCGAAGCCGTTCGCGTACGCGGGGGCGAACACGGCGCTCCCGCCGTCCTGCTGCCCGTCGAGGAGACAGTGCCCGGCCGTGATGATCATGTTCTTGCCGGGGCTGTGGACGACGGTGGCGGTGCAGAAGTGATCGCTGTCCAGGCCGTTCGTGAACAGGGCCCCGGTGAAGGCCGCGGGCCCACCGGGCGGTGGGGTGACGGCCGGCGGCAGCGTCGTCGCGGGCGGGGCGGAGAGCTGCGGCTTGGCCGCCTGGGAGCGCGAGGAAGCGGTCGGCGATCCCGTCGGCGCGGCCTTGGCGGAGTGCGCGGCCGGCGCCCCTTCCGGCGGCGGCACCAACTCGGCCACCGCGGCGGAGGCCCCCAACGCCGCCACAGCACACAGCACCGTCGTCACGACGGTCCGCTTGTCCACCGGCATGATGATCCCTCCGCTGCGCCCCGGCGAAGCATGCCCCGCGAGCGGGGGCGGTTGCAAGGGGAGGGGTACGGGGGTGCGGGGTTGGGGGGCGACGGGCCCCGGCTCACCCGCGCCCCAGCACCACCGTCCCCGACGAGCAGAACCAGCCGCCCGTGCCCGAGGCCACCGCGACCTCCGGGAGGCGGCCGCCGCGTTTGGTGACCTGGCGGCCGGGGCCCGCCTCGCCGCGGAGCTGGTGGACCGCCTCGACCAGGAGGAACAGGCCCCGCATGCCGGGATGGCAGGCCGACAGGCCGCCTCCGTCGGTGTTGACCGGCAGCTCCCCGTCCCGCAGCAGGCGGCCCTTCTCCACGAAGGCCCCGCCCTCGCCCTTCGCGCAGAAGCCGAGGTCCTCCAGGGTCACCAGGGTCATGTAGGTGAAGGCGTCGTAGATCTCCGCGAGGTCCACGTCCGCCGGGGTGAGCCCCGCCCTCTCGAACGCCAGCCGGCCGGAGACCGCCGCCGGGGAGACCGTGAAGTCGTCCCACTGCGCCATGGACGTGTGGGAGACGGCGGTACCGGAGCCCAGGATCCACACGGGGGCCTTGGCCGTGTCGGGGACGAGGTCCTCGGCCGCGAGGAGCACCGCGCAGCCGCCGTCCGAGCGGATGCAGCAGTGCAGCTTCGTGAAGGGGTCCGCGATCATCTCGCCCGACAGGACCTCGTCCACGGTGATCGGGGCGCGGTACATGGCGTCCGGGTTCGTGGCCGCGTTCGCCCGCGCCTGGACGGCCACCGCGGCGAGCTGCTCCAGCGTCGTGCCGTACTCGTGCATGTGGCGGCGGGCGGCCATCGCGTACTTGGAGACCAGGGTGTGGCCGTAGGGCACCTCGAACTGGAGCGGTCCGCGCGCCCCGAAGGAGAGGTTCGCCGTCCTGCGGCGGGCCTTGATGTCCGCCCGGGCGGTGGATCCGTAGACCAGCAGGACCGCGTTGGCGTGGCCCGCGGCGATCGCGTCCGCCGCGTGGGCGGCCATGACCTCCCAGGTCGAGCCGCCCACCGAGGTGGAGTCGACCCAGGTGGGGCGCAGGCCGAGGTACTCGGCCACCTCGACCGGGGCGAGCGTGCCGAGGCCGGCCGAGGCGAAGCCGTCGATGACGGAGCGGTCCAGGCCGGAGTCGGCCAGGGCGCGCCGGGCGGCTTGGGCGTGCAGGGCGTAGGGGGTGGGGCCGTCCACGCGGCCGCAGTCCGAGAGGGCGACACCGACCACGGCGACCTTCCGGCGGGGGCGGGGGACCGTAGGGGAAGACGACATGGACCCGACGGTACATCTGATGGTGCGTCAGATACCAGATCCCGGCGGACGGTCGACGGACGGGGACGGAGGGGCGGACGCCAGGGGCGGAGCCCCGGGGCGGGCGGGGGAACCGGCCCGCCCGCCCCCTGGGCATCTGCCGCCGCCGGGCCTAACATGACGGCCCGTCAGATACGGGGAGGAGCCCGACGATGTATGCCGCCTTCACCGCGGAGCAGGAAGAGATACGCCGCACCCTGCGCGAGATCCTGGGCAAACGCTGCGGCCCCGACGAGGTCAAGGCCGCCGTCCGCACCGCCGCCGGACACGACCGCGAGCTGTGGCAACAGCTCGCCCGGCAGCTGGGGCTGCCGGGCCTCGCCATCGCCGAGGAGTACGGCGGCGTCGGCTGCGCCCCCGCCGACCTGGCCCTGGCCTGCGAGGAGACCGGGCGGGCGCTGCTGCCGTCGCCGCTGCTGGCCAGCGCCGTGCTCTGCGCACCCCTGATCACCGCGCTCGGCACCGCCGCTCAGCGCGCAGCCCTGCTCCCACCCCTCGCGGCCGGCGCGCTGACCGCCGCCCTCGCGGTCCCCGGCCCGGCGCTGGCCACCGCGCTCGCCCTGACCGGCGACGACGCCGACGGACAGTGGTCCGGCGGCGGCCGCGCGGGCGGGGTCCAGGCCCGCGCCGACGCGGCGGGCGGCGGCTGGCGGCTGTACGGGGAGGCCGCGCAGGTACTGGACGGGCACAGCGCCTCGGTGCTCCTGGTCGCCGCGCACACGGGCGGCTTCGCGCGCAGCCGTACGCTGCTGTTCCTCGTACGGGAGGGCGCGCCCGGGCTCACGCGCACCCGCCAGGCCGTCCTCGACGAGACCCGCCCGCAGGCCACGCTCGAACTACGCGACGTACCCGCGGAGTTGCTCGGCCGAGGCGACGGCCAAAGCGGCGGCCCAGCCGACGGCGGCAGCGACGCGCTCCGCGCCCTCGCCGCCACCGGGCGCACCGCCGCCGCTGTGCTCGCCGCCGAGGCCGTCGGCGCGGCCGGGCAGGCGCTGGCCCGCACCGTGGAGTACGTACGCCAGCGCGAGCAGTTCGGGCGGGCGATCGGCTCGTTCCAGGCGGTCAAGCACCGGCTCGCCGACCTCTACGTACAGGTGCAGGCGGCCCGCTCGGCGGCCTACTACGCCGCCTGGGACCCGGACCAGGGCGGGCTCGCCCTCGCCCAGGCCCTGGAGGCCCTGCGGATGACCGCGGGCGAGGCGATCCAGCTGCACGGCGGCATCGGCTTCACGTGGGAGCACGACGCGCACCTCTACTTCAAGCGGGCGGCGGCCGACGAGCTGCTGTTCGGCCCGGTCCACCGGCTGCGGGCGCACGCCGCGGCCCGAGCGGGCCTGTTCGCTCCCCCTCCCCCCGGCATCCCGTCCGCCCCGTCCGTCCCGTCCGTCGCACGAGAGAGGGCGGCCGTCTGATGGCTCCCGGCGTCAAGCTGATCCAGAAGGTGTCCTCGACCATGCTGTTCGCGAAGGTCGCACCGCACGTCATCCCCGCCCTGGACAAGGCGGTGCACCGGCTCACCCGCGGCAAGGTCCTGCTCAGCGCCCGCATGCTGCCCGGCGTGATCCTCACGGCCAAGGGCGCCAGGACGGGCGAACCGCGCACCACCCCGCTCGCCTGCATGCCGGAGGACGGCGGGTCGAGCTGGGTGCTGATCGGCTCGAACTTCGGCCGGCCCGGCCACCCGGCGTGGACGGGCAACCTGCTCAAGCACCCGGACGCGCACGTGAGTTGGCAGGGCCGGGACATCGCCGTGCGGGCCCGGCTGCTGGCGGGCGAGGAACGCGCGGCGGCGTGGCAGGCGGTGCTGGGGTTCTGGCCGCCGTACGCGACGTACCAGGCGCGCATCGAGCGCGAGATCCGGCTCTTCCGCCTGGAGCGTCGCTGATCACAGGAGTACGGAAGAGGCGGACGCGGAGGAAGCGGACGCGGAAGAAGCGGACGCCGACAAGGCGTACGGAGAAGGAGTTCCGGACGGCGGACCCTGGACAGGGCCCGCCGTCACTTGGTCGGCTTCTTGCCCGTGATGCCGAGGTGGACGAGCAGCGCCAGGTTCGGCTTGAGCTCGGCCTGCTTGACGCCCCAGGCCTGGAAGCCCTTCTGGTGCGAGGCGACCGCTGCCAGCATCGCGACCAGCGAACCGGCCATCGCCGCCGGGCTCAGGTCCTTGTCGACCTTGCCCTTGGCCTGGAGCTCCTTCATCGATTCCGTGAGGGAGTTGGTGACCGAGTTCAGGATCTTCATGCGGATCTTGTAGAAGCGCTTGTCGCCCTCGGCCGCGCCGAGGTCGACGACCCGCAGGATCGCGTCGTTGCGCCGCCAGAACTCCAGGAAGCCCTCGACGAGTTCCTCGGCGGCCGCCCAACCGGACTTGCCGACCCAGGTCCGGCCCTCGACGAGCGAGGTCAGCTGCGCCCCTTCCGACGCCATGTGCTCGGCGATCTCCAGGACGGCGCCCTCGACGTCCGGGAAGTACTGGTAGAAGGTCGCGGGGGAGGTACCGGCCTTGCGGGCGACGTCGATCACTTTGACGTCGCGGTACGGCGAGGAGCTGAGCATCTCGCTGAGGCAGTCGAGCAGCTTCTGCCGCGTCGCCTGGCCGCGCCGGCCGGCGACACGCCCGTCGACGGTGCGTACTTGTCCTGTCATGCCGTCAGCTTACCGAGGGGTGATCGGCGCGCTATTCGGCCGCCTGCAAATGGGGTGACGGGGCCCCTGGCCTGGGCGGAAGGCGGTCGCGGGCGGCCCGGGGGGCCGATTTCGGACGCGACCCGCCCACCGCCCGCCCGCCGCCGGACCGACCCGCGCCCCCGTGCCCGGCTCGGGCGTGTCGCCCGGTTCCGCGAGGTATCCCCCGAATAGTCTTATCAACAGGCTGTGGACAAGTTTTCGGGCAGATCATGGCTGGGAGAGGTGGGAGGGTACACACCCCCGCACAACGGAAGGAACCGGGCCATGGCCGCATTCGCGGAAGGCGCACCCTGCTGGGTGGACGCCTCGCTCCCGGACGTCGAGGCGGGCAAGCGTTTCTACGGCGCGCTCTTCGGGTGGACCTTCGCCGACAGTGCGGGCGCCGAGTACGGCCACTACACGCAGGCCTACAGCCGCGGGCGCAACGTCGCCGCCCTCGCCCCCAAGCCCGACGGCCGGATGCCCACCGTATGGGGCGTCTACCTCTACACCACCGACGCCTACGCCTGCGCCCAGCGCATCCGCGCCGCCGGCGGCCAGATGGTGATGGACCCGATGTCCGTCGGCCCGTACGGGACCGCCGCGATGGCCGCCGACCCCGGCGGAGCCGTCTTCGGCCTCTGGCAGCCCGGCACCCACCACGGCTTCGAGGCCCAGCAGGAGCCGTACACGTACTGCTGGAGCGAGGTCTACACGCGGGCCCGCGACGCCGTCGACGTCTTCTACGCCAAGGTCTTCGGCTACGTCCCGCAGGACCAGGACGACGCCGGCGTGGAGTACCGCCTGTGGTCCCCGCCCGGCACCGCGCCCGGTACGGACACGGCCGTCCTGGGCCGCAGCCTGATCACCGACGCCTTCCCGGAGATCATGCCGGCGCACTTCCTCGTGTACTTCGCCGTCCCGGACTGCGACCAGTCCGTCGCGATGGCGCAGCGCCTCGGCGGGCGGGTCACCGCCGATCCCTTCGACACCCCCTACGGCCGGATCGCGGTCGTCGCCGACAATCAGGGGGCGGTCTTCGGGCTGCTCTCGGAGCCCCGGACCAAGCCCGGCGCCTAGCCGGGGCCCGCACGCGCCCCCGCTGCCCGGGCGGCCCCCCGGGCCCCGTGCCGGAGAGATCACACGGCGCTGCTCGCCGCGCCGGGGCCGGACCCGGCGCGGGCCTGACAGAATCGGGGTGCGCGACCCGGGCGGCGCCCGGAGTGAGACGCTGCGCGGGGCCAGGCCCCGCACCGGTGGAAGCGGGCCCGGAGCGTGGGTCCGTACGGGGAGTGTGGAGGCGAGTGGTGGAGCAGCTGACGCAGCACGACCCGAGACGGATCGGCCCCTTCGAGGTGCTGGGACGGCTCGGCGCCGGCGGCATGGGGCTGGTCTATCTCGCGCGGTCCGCGTCCGGACGGCGGGTCGCGATCAAGACGGTGCGCACCGAGCTCGCCGAGGACCAGCTGTTCCGGGTCCGCTTCACCCGCGAGGTGGAGGCGGCCCGCGCCGTGTCCGGTTTCTACACCGCGGCCGTGGTCGACGCCGACCCGCGCGCGGCCGTGCCGTGGCTGGCGACCGCGTACGTCCCGGCGCCCTCCCTGGAGGAGATCGTCAACGAGTGCGGGCCGATGCCCGCCCAGGCCGTGCGGTGGCTCGCGGCCGGTATCGCCGAGGCCCTGCAGTCCATCCACGGGGCGGGCCTGGTCCACCGCGACCTGAAGCCGTCCAACGTCCTCGTCGTCGAGGACGGGCCGCGCGTGATCGACTTCGGCATCGCGAGCGGGGTCTCCAACACCCGGCTGACCATGACGAACGTCGCCGTCGGCACCCCCGCCTACATGTCGCCCGAGCAGGCGAAGGACTCGCGCAGCGTGAAGGGCGCGAGCGACGTCTTCTCGCTCGGCTCCACGCTCGTCTTCGCCGCCACCGGGCACCCGCCGTACCACGGGGCGAACCCGGTGGAGACGGTCTTCATGCTGCTGCGCGAGGGCCCCAACCTGGAGGGGCTGCCCGACGAGCTCCGTCCCCTGATCGACTCCTGCATGCAGATGGACGCCACGCAGCGTCCGACCCCGGCCGACCTCCAGGCGCAGCTCGCACCGCACCTGTTCGACGGCGGCGACGACAGCGGTACCGCCTCGGCGTGGCTCCCGGGCCGGGCCGTCGCGATGATCGAGGCCCGGCGCGCGGGCAACCGTACGCCCGCCGCCGCGATCGCGCCCGCGCCGCAGCCGGGCCCGCGCTCGGCGGGCGGGGCCTCCGCTGCCGTCACGCACCGCCGCCCGCGCGGCGGCGCCGACCCGTGGGTGGATCCCCGTACCGGCCAGGCCGTCCCGCAGCGCCCCCACCACCCGCCGATGAGCCCGGTGCCCTCGGGCGAGCCCGTCCGCCTCGGCGGCTCGCCGGTGCCGATCGGTCCCGGGCCGCGCGCGGGCGCCGCCGCTCCGGCGGCGCACGCCTCCGTCGCGGACTCGGCGACCGGCTGGGTCCGCCCGCCGGGCGGCTCGGCGTCCTCCGCGTCCGTACCGGCTCCGGCGTCCTCGCCCGGGTCCGTGCCGGGCCCCGCCCCGGCCCCCGACAGCGGCCGCTGGCGCCCGTGGCGCTTCCGCATGTCGAACGAGGTCTGGGGCACCCCGACCGTCGCCGGCAACCTGCTCTACGTCACCTCCTTCGAGGTGCACGCCTTGGACGTGGCGAGCGGCCGGCGCCAGTTCAAGACCCGCGACGTCGCCTGGTCCATGGCGGTCGCCGACGGCCGGATCCACGCCTCCGACGGCCCCTCGCTGTACGCGCTCGACGCGGGCGACGGCTCCGAGCGGTGGCGGCTGTCCACCGACGCCTGGGTGTACGCGCTGCGCGCCGAGCGCGGCACGGTGATCACCGCCACGCGCGGGGGCGGCGTACAGGGCTGGGAGGCCTCCAACGGCCAGAAGCTGTGGGAGCTGACCGGCGCGCAGAGCGACTTCGAGACCCCGGAGGCCGCTCCGGTCCTCCACGACGGCACGGTGTACGTGTGGCAGGACGCGCGGCTGCGCGCCCTGGACGCCCGCAGCGGCCGCGAGTCCTGGTCGTACCCGGTCGGCGACGCGGCCTCCTGCGGCGGCGTCCCGGTCCGGGTCACCCCGGCCCCGGACGGCAACGTCTACGTCGCGGCCGGCACCCGCGTCCTGTCGGTCGACCGGGCCTCGGGCCGGGTCCGCTGGCACTTCGAGGCCCCCGCGGTCTTCCTCGCGCCGCCGGCCTTCGCACCGGGCGCGGCCATCACGGGCGGCGGGGTCTACCTCGTGGACTACCTGGGCACCGTCTACGCCCTGGACGCGGCGACCGGACACGACCGCTGGCGGATCGCGACGGAGGCCCGGCAGTCCTCGGACCCGGTCCTGGTCGTGGGCGGCAACGTGCACCTGGGCGCGGGCAGCGCGCTCTACACGCTGGACGCGGTCACCGGCACCCCGAAGTGGCGTTTCGCGGCGGGCGGCGAGATCACCGGCCTGCCGGCGGTCGCGGACGGCCGGGTGCACTTCGGCTCGGCCGACCACTGCCTCTACACCCTGGACGCGGCGGGCGGCCAACTGCGCTGGAAGCTGGCCACGGGCGGCGAGATCACGGGCGCCCCGGTGGCGGAGGCGGGCGTGGTGTACGCGTGCAGCAAGGACCGCTGCGTGTACGCCCTGGACGCGGCGAAGGGCACGGGCACCCGTACGAGCGCTTGACCTGCATACGGGCGGGGCTTCGGCCCCGCCGCGCGGGGAACCGCACCGGGAGTGACAGGATGGACCCCATGAGCAACGTTTACTTCGACATCACCATCAACGGTGCCCCCGCGGGCCGCATCGAGTTCAAGCTCTTCGACGACGTCGTCCCGAAGACCGCGCGCAACTTCCGCGAGCTGTGCACCGGCCAGAACGGCTACGGCTACGCGGGCTCCGGCTTCCACCGCATCATCCCGCAGTTCATGCTGCAGGGCGGTGACTTCACCAACCACAACGGCACCGGCGGCAAGAGCATCTACGGCGAGAACTTCGAGGACGAGAACTTCCAGCTGAAGCACGACCGCAAGTACCTGCTGTCGATGGCGAACGCCGGCCGCAACACCAACGGCTCGCAGTTCTTCATCACCACCGTCCTGACCCCGTGGCTCGACGGCAAGCACGTCGTCTTCGGCGAGGTCGTCTCGGGCCAGGAGCTCGTCGACCAGATCGAGGCCCTGGGCTCGCAGTCCGGCGCCCCCAAGGGCAAGGTCGAGATCGCGGCCTCGGGCGTCGTCGACGCCGCCTGATCGCACCCCCGCCAGTACGGCCGGTCGGCCCCGCCCCCTTCCCGGGGGCCGGGGCCGCCGCCGTGTCCGGATGTGTTCGTAGGATGACCCTCGATCAGAGCAATCGCGAATACGGGGGCGATGCGGCGTGACGACCTTCGACACGGAGTGGGCAGGGCTCAAACAACAGGCGGCGAGCGGCGTGGAGATGCGTCTCGCGAGCGCCGCGGCGGCGCCCGACGGAGGCGGCGGCAACGGCGACCTGACGTCCGACCGGGCCGTCTGGAACCGGGCGAGCCAGGACCTCGGCGGCCTGTCGACGAGCATCAAGGGCGCCTTGGGCGCACTGGAGACCGGCCAGAAGGGCGCCGCGGTCGAAGGCGTCCAGAGCGCCACCGCGCACCAGGAGCTGTACCAGTCCTGGAAGACGTACCTGGAGAGCCTGTCGGGCAAGTGCACCTCCCTCCAGGGGCCGCTGGAGAAGGCCGGCAAGGGCCAGTACGACAACGACGAGGCCATCAAGGGCGGCTTCGCGCAGATCAACGGCCAGTACAAGGACACGCCCGCCACCGGCGGCAGCGGCGGGGGACGGTGAGCCTGAACCATGGACTACGCAGCACTCGTGGCCCTGAAACCGTCCGAGTTCACCGAGGCCGCCGACGGGTTCAAGGCCGTCAGCGACATGGCGGACCACGCGTACGGTGACACCGAGGGCCAGATATCGGCGCGCCTGCGGGCCGGTCTCGACGGCGTCGCCCTGGAGGCGGCGCTGGGATCGCTCCGGGAACTGGCGAAGAACTTCCACTACACGCAGGTCGAATGCGGGCTGGCGGCGACCTCGCTGAAGGCGTTCGCGGCCGCGATGACCGAGGCGAAGAAGAAGCTCGCGGACGCCCTTGAGGACGCGGAGCACCAGAAGTTCAGGGTGGGGCCCGACGGCTCGGTGACCTACCCGCCCGGCGGTACGGAGAAGGACGGGAAGCTGCCCGAGGGCGGCACGGTCACCGGCAGCGCCAAGGGCAAGCCCTCGGGGAACGTCATCGACCCCACGAAGGACGCCAACGACCTGTCGGCCGCGCTGGAGCGGCAGGCGGCGAACATCCACCCCAATCCGAACTTCGGCAAGGCGGTGGAGATCGCCAACCGCATCGCGCAGGCCGTCGCCGAGGCGACCGAGGCCGACGCCCTGTGGGCGCCCAAACTGCGCAAGCTCAAGGCGGACGACGACCTGGTCGTCTCCGACAAGGACTGGGCGGACGTGCAGAGCGACACGTCCGAGGTCCGCAGCGGCGCGAAGGACTACCTGGACCACATCAAGCCCCCGCCCAAGGACGGCGACCCGAAGGCGAACGCCGACTGGTGGAAGGGCCTGAGCGCGGACGAGCAGTCCGCGTACCTGTCCCTGAACGGGGCGCAGGTGGGTGCGATGGACGGGCTGCCCTCGGTGGTCCGCGACGAGGCCAACCGCACCGTACTGGCGGAGACCAAGGCGCAGTTCCAGATCAGGCTGGACGGGATCCCCCCGCAGCCGCAGAAGTACATCCCCTCGGGCAGGGACTACCCCGCGGTCGTCCTGAACCCCGCCTGGTCGCAGTGGGACGACAAGTACGCCGATGACAAGGCCTTCCTCGACAAGAACCTCAAGGGCATGAACGCCATCCAGGCCCGGTTCGACGCCACGGGCACGGACGGCCTGCCCGAGGCGTACCTGCTGGGCTTCGACACCAAGGGCGGCGGCCGCGCCATCGTCGCCAACGGCAACCCGGACACGGCGGCCCACACGGCGGTGTTCGTCCCCGGCACGTACACCGACATCACGAAGTCCGAGACCTACATCGGCCACATGTCCAAGCTGTGGAAGGAGACCCACGCCCAGGTCCCCGGCGAGAACGTGTCCACCATCACCTGGATCGGCTACGACGCCCCGCAGAGCATCGTCCCCGAGGCCATGAAGGAGAAGTACGCCCACACGGCGGCCCCCGACCTGAACCACTTCATGGCCGGTCTGGAGCAGGTCCAGGGCGGCGACGAGAAGAGCCACACCACCCTCATCGGCCACAGCTACGGCAGCACGGTCGTGGGTGCGTCGTCGAACGCCGGCGACCTGCGCACCGACGACATCATCGCCGTGGGCAGCCCCGGCATGCTGGTGGGCCACGCCAAGGACCTGGACGTCGGCGCGGACCACGTGTGGTCCGAGGCGGCCGGCTTCACCAAGGACCAGGTGCCGGCCGGCGGCAAGGCGGCCGGGCTCGGCGGCGGTGCCCACTGGTACGAGGAGCTCCTGCCCTTCGGTTACGCGTGGGGGTCGAACGTGCCCTCCGACGAGGATTTCGGGGCCCATATCATGGAAAACGACGCCAATGATCACGGGGACTACTGGAGGAAGGACTCGAAGAGTCTTGAAAATCAGGCGAACGTCGTCGCCGGTCATTACGACAGGGTCACCCGTGGCTGACGTGAAGACCCGCGGCCGGGCCGCCGGCCGCCGGGTCTCCGGATCTCTGCGGGTCAAGGCTCTCGCCGTCGTCCTTGCCGGATCGCTTTCCGTGCTGTCTATGGGGTGTTCGAACGTGAAAGAACTGAACTACGAGCCCGTCAGGATGGATCCCGGGCCGGCGCGCACGAAGACGAAGCAGGTCTCCAGCCGCCTGCTGGAGATGACCGGCGTCAAGGGCAAGGTGACCGAGCCCGGCCCGAGCGTGTCGCGCTGCAGCGAGTACGGGGACGACCTCTTCGCCACCGAGCACCCCTGGTCGGTGTACGAGATCTCCGACGCGCAGGTCGAGGAGGGCATGCAGAACCTGCGCAAGGCCCTCGGCGAGAACGGCTGGAAGATCACCAAGGACGGGAAGGCCAACAGCCAGGCCCAGGACCCGGAGATCTACGCCGAGAACAAGGCCGAGCAGTTCGACGTGCACGTGACGGGTCGCAGGAAGACGGAGACCGGGCAGTCGATGCTCCTGTTCAAGGTCGTCTCCGCCTGCTTCCGCGCGGGCTCGGCCTCCGACCTGGACGGCCAGTACTGACCCTGCCGCTGCCCCTGGCCTTGACCCTGGCCCTGACCCGGCCGGGTCAGGGGCGCTCCGCCGGCGGGTAGGCCTCCGGGGGCGTCGTGGTGGTGTGCGGCGGCAGCGGCCGGACGCGGCGGGTGGGGCGGCCGCGCATGACGGCCGCCGCCAGCACGAGCAGGGCGCCCGCGCCGAAGGCGTTGGCGACTCCGTCGCCGAGGCCCATGCCGTCGACGCCCACGGCGAGGCCCTCGGCGGCCTGGCCCTGGCGGATCGTCCACAGCACGCTGAAGGCGAGCACGACGACCCCGGCCACGGCCATGAGCAGCCGCGAGCGCAGCACGATCGCGATCAGCGCGAGCAGGGCGGCGACGAGGAAGGGCAGCAGGAGCGAGGCCAGCAGGGCGGACTTGTGCGCGGTGATGCCGGTGCCGGTGAAGAGCTCGTAGACGCGGTAGTCGCGTCCGTGACGGCCGTCGTACCAGTCGCGGAAGGGACTCCAGACGGCGGCCGCCGCTCCGATGAGACCCAATACCGAGCCGATGACGTTGCGGATCATGTCCGGTCCTCCGAGGTAGCGGTCGCGGTCCCGACGCTACGTCCGGGCCCCGCGGGCCGCATGCCGGAGGCCGCCGGACGGGTACGACCGGTGGCGGTGGCTGGTAGCGTGCCCGCCGGTGTCCACGGGAGGAGCTTCGGCCATGGTGGCTGCACGTCACATCAGACTGACCGCGGTGCTGGTGACCGTCGTCTTCGCACTGACCGGGTTCTCGTCGACCGGCGGCAGCAGCAGCGGCAGCGGGAGCAGCGGCAAGAGCAAGAGCAGCGGGGGCGGGTGCTCCAGCTCCAAGAGCAAGAACAAGAAGAAGAGCCACAATGGCAGCGGCAACAACAGCCCCACGCCCTCCGCCAGCCGGACGCCCCCGCCCGCGCACGTCATCGTCATCGGCTGCGCCGGCGCGGGGAAGACGGAGGCCACCCTCCAGGTCAGCTCCAACCTGGACACGCAGCGCTCCGTGCGGATCCCGGTGACCTTCCAGGACGCCCAGGGCGTCGGCCTCGACACCGGGTCCGTCCGGGTCACCCTCAAGGCGCGCGAGACCCGGACGGTCACCGTGCCGCTGACGAAGCCCGCCAAGGCCTCCGAGGTGAAGACCTGCCTGGTCGGCACGGTCGACTGACGGTCAGCGCAGCCGGGGCCGCTGGGTGCGGCTCCTGTTCGTGAAGAGGTCCGCCTGGCGCTCCGGGGGGAGGTTTCCCAGGGCGATCAGGGCCGGAGCCTGGGCCAGTGCCTGCTGGAGGGCGGCCTGTTTGGCCGACCACAGGGCCCGTACGGTTCCCTGTACGGCCTGCGTGGGGAAGCCCGCCAGGGTCCGGGCCGCGCGCAGGGCCGCCGGGAGCAGCTCCTCGGGGGCGGTGAGTTCCGAGACGAGCCCGATCTCGTACGCCCGCCGCGCGGAGAGGCGTTCGGCCGTGCCCATCAGGGACATCCGGGCGGCCTCGCCGAAGGGCATGCGCTGCGCCATGTAGACGGCCTCGTAGGCGCTGACCATGCCGTAGCTGGTGTGCGGGTCGAAGAAGGTCGCCGTGGTGGACGCGATGAGGAACTCCGCCTCACCGAGCAGGTAGAAGGCCCCGCCGCAGGCCATGCCGTTGACGGCGGCGACGACCGGCTTCCACAGGTCGGCCGCCTTGGGGCCGATGGCGATCAGCGGATCGTCGGCGGAGTACGGCGACGCGGGCTGCGGCACCTCCACGCCCCGGTCGATCCCCGTGCAGAACGCGGCCGCGCCGGAGCCGGTGAGCACGACCGCCCGGACCGCCTCGTCGAAGCGGAACTCCCGCCACACCACGCCCAGTTCGGCGGCCGTCTCCAGGTCGATGGCGTTGTGCCGGGCCTCCCGGTCCAGGGTGACGACCGCGACCCCGGACTCCTCGTCCCGCTCCACCCGCAGCGTCACGGCTTCTCCAGGATCCAGCGCGGCACGGCCATACCGCCGATCGAGGTGAAGGCGACCTGGACGCGCGCGCCGATGCGCAGCCGGGCCGGGTCCACCGAGTCGAGCGGGGCGTCGGCGCGGGTGACCAGGTTCCCGGCCAGCCGGATGTGCGGGGCGTCGGCGAGCTCCACGAGGATCACGTTGTACGGGGCCTGCGCGGCGTAGGCGGGCAGGAGCGGCGGGTGCGGTCTGACGTAGGACCAGATGCGGCCCCGGCCGCTCATCCGGCGCCATGTGCTGTCGAAGGACCGGCAGTGCGGGCAGCAGGGGCGCGGCGGGAAGCGCAGACGGCCGCAGTCGGGCGCCGCGCAGGCCTGGATGCGCAGCTCGCCCCGGGCGGCGTACTCCCAGAAGGGGGCGCCGTCCTCGTCGGGGACCGGCAGGAGCAGTTCGTCGGTGGCAGGTGCGGTCATGGTCGGCCCCTCACGCTCGAAGCAGGATCGCGGACGTCGGGACTCCCTCGCCCGCCGTCACCAGGCAGGTGGCGGCGTCCGGGACCTGCGCGGTGGAGATGCCCCGCAGCTGCTTGACGCCCTCGTTGATCAGGTTGAAGCCGTGCACGTACGCCTCGGACAGGCCGCCGCCCCCGGTGTTGATGGGGAGCCGGCCGCCCATCTCCAGGGCCCCGCCCTCGGTGAAGGCGGCGCCCTCGCCGCGGCCGCAGAAGCCGTAGCCCTCCAGCGACAGCGGGATCAGCGGGGTGAACGCGTCGTAGATCTGGGCGACGTCCACGTCCTGCGGCCCGAAGTCGGCCTGCTTCCACAGGTGGCGGGCGGCGGTCCAGGCGGGGCCGGACAGCGGGTCGTCGTTCCAGTAGTTGACCATGCCGTGGTGCTGGGCGGGCAGGCCCTGGGCGGCGGAGTGCACGTAGACGGGCTTCTGGCGGCAGTCCCTGGCCCGCTCGGCGGAGACGATCACGCAGGCCAGCGCCCCGTCGGTCTCCAGGCAGTTGTCGAAGAGGCAGAGCGGCTCGCTGATCATGCGGGAGGTCATGTACATCTCGCGGGTGAGCGGGCGCTCGTACATCATCGCGGCCGGGTTGGCGTTGGCGCGGTTGCGGCAGGCCATCGCCACGTTGAAGAGGTGGTCGCGGGTGGCGCCGTACTCGTGCATGTAGCGCCGGGCCAGCATGCCGATCTCGTCGGCGGGGCGCAGCAGGCCGAACGGGCGGGTCCACTGGCCGGGGGTGGGCAGCTGGACGGCCGTGTTCTTCCAGGGGCGCGGGCCGGAGCCGCGCTTGCGGGAGCGCCAGGCGACGCCGACGGTGGCCTGGCCGGTGGCGATGGCGGCGGCGAGGTGGCCGACGGTGGCGCAGGAACCGCCGCCGCCGTAGCCGATCTTGGAGAAGAAGGTGACGTCCCCGGCGCCGATGGCCTTGGCGACCTCGACCTCGTCGGTCTCCTCCATCGTGTAGGAGGAGAAGGCGTCGACCTCGGAGGGCTCGATGCCCGCGTCGGCGAGCGCCGCGAGGATGGCGCGGCAGGCCAGTTCCTTCTCGGACTGCGGCAGGTGTTTGGCGAAGGGCGTCTGTCCTATGCCGACTATCGCCGTAGCGTCCTTGAGTGTTGCCGCCATCGCGACCTCCGGGGTGCGCCAGTGCTGACAGCCGCGAAGGCTACAGCTAATCTGACGGATAGTCAGCTACCGGGTGAGCAGGAGGGTGACACGCATGGGCGAACACGGGCGGGACGGCGTGCGTGGCGTGCGCCGGCACGTGGACGGGGACGTGCGCGGGGGCCTCGGCGTGGGCGTTGGCGAAGACCTCGGGGAGGCCGTGCGCGAAGACCTCGGCGAGGACCTGCGCGCGGACCTGCGCTGGGGCTCCATCGCCGGGCTCGTCCAGGCGGCGGCCGCCCGGTACGCCGACCGCGAGGCCGTCGTCGACGGCCGCGTACGGATCAGCTACGCGCAGCTCGGCGCGCGCGTCGAGCGCGCCGCGGCCGCCTGCATCGCCGCCGGGACCGAGCCCGGCGACCGGGTCGCCGTCTGGGCCCCCAACACGCTGGAGTGGATCGTCTCCGCGCTCGGGGCCGTCTCGGCGGGCGCCGTCCTCGTCCCCCTCAACACCCGTTTCAAGGGCGCGGAGGCGGCGTACGTCCTGGAACGCAGCCGGGCCCGGCTGCTCTTCGTCACCGGCACCTTCCTCGGCACCTCCTACGTCGCCTCGCTGCGCCGCGCCGCGGGCGACGGCCCCGGCGCGGGGCCGCTGCCCGGCCTGCCGCACCTGGAGCAGGTCGTGGTCCTCGCGGACGACGCCCCCGAGTCCTTCCGCACCTGGAAGGACTTCCTGACGGACGGCGACCGCGTCCCGGCCGCGGCCGTGCGCGAACGCGCCCGGTCCATCCCCTCGGACGCCCCCTCCGACATCATCTTCACCTCCGGCACCACCGGCAGCCCCAAGGGCGCCGTCATCACCCACGCCCAGTCCCTTCGCTGCTACGACGTGTGGTGCGAGCTCGCCGGTCTGCGCGAGGGCGACCGCTACCTGATCGTGAACCCCTTCTTCCACACCTTCGGCTACAAGGCCGGGATCATCGCCTGCCTCATGCGCGGGGCCACGATGGTGCCGCAGCCCGTCTTCAACGTGGACACCGTCCTCGCCAACGTCGCCGCGGAGCGGATCTCGGTGCTCCCCGGGCCGCCCACCCTGCACCAGTCCCTGCTCGACCACCCGCAGCGCGACCACCACGACCTCTCCGCCCTGCGCCTGGTCGTCACCGGCGCGGCCGTGGTCCCGCTGCGGCTCGTCGAACGGCTGCGCGGAGAGCTGCGCATCGCCACCGTCCTGACCGCGTACGGGCTCTCCGAGTCCAGCGGCATCGTCACCATGTGCCGGCGGGGCGACCCGGCGGAGACCGTCTCGGAGAGCTCGGGACGGGCGATCCCGGACACGGAGGTGCTGATCGTCGACGCGCACGGGCAGCCGCAGCCGGCCGGGCAGGCGGGCGAGATCGTCGTGCGCGGCTACAACGTCATGCAGGGGTACTTCGAGGACCCCGAGGAGACCGCCAGGGCGATCACCCCCGACGGCTGGCTGCACACCGGGGACGTGGGCTTCAAGGACGAGCGCGGCAATCTGCGCATCACCGACCGGATCAAGGACATGTTCATCGTCGGCGGCTTCAACGCCTACCCCGCCGAGATCGAGCAACTCCTCGGCCTGCACCCCGACGTCGCCGACGTCGCCGTCGTCGGCGTCCCGGACCCGCGCCTGGGCGAGGTCGGCAAGGCGTACGCGGTCCGCCGCCCGGGCTCCACGCTGACCGCCGACGACCTGATCGCCTGGTCGCGGCGGGAGATGGCCAACTACAAGGTGCCGCGCACGGTCGAGTTCGTCACCGAGCTGCCGCGCAACGCGAGCGGCAAGGTCCTCAAGCGCGAGCTGCGCACGCGTTAGCGGGTACGGCGGGCGAGGACCAGCCGCCACCGGGGAGCTCCGCCGGGCAGCCGCCCGAACTGCTCCAGCGGCACGGTCTCCACGGTGAACCCGGCCGCCCGGAGGTCCTCGCGCACCCCGCCGAACGGGAAGGTCCGGTAGTACATGACGAAGGGCGGCCGCCACACCGCGTTGCGCACCCGCATCACCGCGTCGAAGCCCGCCGCCACCCACCACACCGGTGAGCTCGGGGGGATCGGGGCGCCGATCGGGAAGGCGAAGACCCCGCCCGCGCGCAGGGACCGGTGGATCCCGGAGAAGAGCGCGGGGCGCTCGGAGGGCAGGAAGTGGCCGAAGGCGCCGAAGCTGACCGCCAGGTCGTAGGTGTCGGCGAGCGCGGGCGGCAGGGCCCGCGCGTCGGCCCGTACGAAGTCCACGGGCGGGGAGCCGGGCCCGTACGCCCGCTCCGCCTCGGCGAGCATGCCCGCGCTGAGGTCCACCCCGGTCACGCGGTCCCGGCACAGCCGCCGCAGCATGCCGATCGCGGCCCCCGTGCCGCAGCAGACGTCCAGCCCGGCGCCGAAGGCGCCCTCGTGCTGGGCGAGGGCCTCCTCGACGGCGTCGAGCATGCGGTCCGGGGTGCGGAAGGGCGTGTGGTCGAACTTCGGCGCGAGCAGGTCGTAGCCCCGCTCGATCGAGGACAGGCCCTGCACGAGGAGTTCGCGGACGCTCGGTCCGTGGGAGGAGAACACGGCTCCAGCCTATGCCGCGGCCGCTCCCCCGCCCGGACGCACGCGTACGGCGGTCGCGGTGGCTCCCCCTCCGGGCCACCGCGACCGCCGTTCCCCCGTTGCTCCCCCGTACGCCGATCCCCCGTGGATCCCCCGTGCGTACGGGGTGGTGCGTCTTACGGGCGCGGAGAGGACGCGTGGTTGTCCAGCGTCTGGATCTCCTCGCCCGGCAGCGGCGAGTCGACCGGGACGGGCTGGTCGACCGGCTTGATCTCGATGCCCGAGGCGTGGTTGTCCAGGGTCTCGATTTCGACGCCCGAGGCGTGATTGTCGAGCGGCTTGATGTCACCGTCGGTCGGCAAGGTGTTCTCGTTCGTCGTCATCGGTTCTCCTGATGGATGGGTGGGCCCCGTTCGGCGATTCCCCCGAGGATCGCCGAACGGGTAGTCCTCCAACCGACCCGGTTCCCCCCGGATCTCCGGGTCGATGTACCTATCGTGCCGGGGGGCGATAAACGAACGATGAACGCCTCGTTCATCGGCCGTCACCGCAGGTCACAGCCAGGCTCAGGCCGCGAGCTCCGACGCCAGCAGGTTGCGCACCTCGGCCAGTTCGCTCGACCCCAGCTGCGCGAACACGCTCTCCGCGTCCCGCCAGCAGGCCCGCGCCCGGTCGCGCTGCCCCAGCCGCCGCAGCGCCTTGCCCAGCACGGTCAGCACGGTGGCCCGGCGCCACTCCCCGCCGATGCCGCGCAGCGCGATGGCCTGCTCGGCGTGCGAGGCGGCCAGGGTGGGCCGGCGCGCCGCCAGGTGGGTCTCGGCGAGCCGGAAGTGGGTGACGCCCTCCCACAGCGGCTGACGGTTGTCGTGGAACAGCGCGAGCGCCTCGGTGAGCTGCGTCAGGGCCTCGCCGTAGCGGCCCGCCTGGGTGAGCGCGATGCCCAGCGCGTAGCGGCCGTTGGCCAGGCGCAGGGTCAGGCCCATCCGGTCGTAGATGGCGATGCCCTGCTGGGCGAGGTCTATGGCGCTGGCGAGGCGGCCCAGTTCCACGTGGATGCGCGAGAGGTTGCACAGGGCGCTGGCCTCGCCGACGTTGTTGCCGTCGGCGCGGAAGTTCTTGATGGCCTCCAGCAGGTACCGCTCGCCGTCCGCGTGCCGGCCCTGGTACAGGGCGATGATCCCCCGGTCGTTGGGCGCCCAGCAGCTGGGCAGCGGGTCTCCGGCGGCGCGGGCGAGCGCGGTGGCCTGGCGGGCCTCGTCGTCGGCCTCGGCGAACCGGCCCGCGACCAGGTGGACGTTGGTGAGGGTGGTACGGGCCCGGCCCTCGGCGTACGGGTCCCGCGCGGCCTGGGCGGCGTCGCGCAGGGCGACGGCGGCCGACTCGTACTGCTTGGAGTTGGCCCCCGACTCGGCCAGGTCCTTGGCCGCCCACAGCAGGTCCACGGCCCGGCGCAGCACGGGCGTGTCACCGGCCGTGGCGCACGGCCGCGCGGAGGCCTGCCGTACGCACGCCAGCAGCGGGTCGGCCTCGGCGTACAGCCAGTCCAGCGCGGCGCGCGGGTCGGCGAAGACCAGCCCGGGGTAGTGGGTGTCGGACAGGTGCGCGGGCAGCCGGTCGCCGGGGCGCTCCAGGGCGTAGACCCCGGAGGCGGTGGCCAGGTAGAAGTCCAGGAGCCGGTCCAGGGCCGCCTCGCGCCCGCTCGGCGGCTGCTCGTCGCGCTCGGCGCAGGCACGCGCGTAGAGGCGTACGAGGTCGTGGAAGCGGTAGCGGCCGGGCGCGGCGGATTCGAGGAGCGAGCAGTCGACCAGGGCCTCCAGGAGGTCCTCGGTGTCGTACTCGGGCAGGTCCAGTACGGCCGCTGCCGCGGACAGCGAGATGTCGGGGCCGTCGGCGAGGCCGAGGAGGCGGAACGCGCGCTGCTGGGCGGGCTCCAGCTGGCCGTAGCCCAGCTCGAAGGTGGCTTTGACGGCGAGGTCGCCGGCCTGGAGCTCGTCGAGGCGGCGGCGCTCGTCGGCGAGCTTCGCGGCGAGGACGGAGACCGTCCAGGTGCGGCGGGCGGCGAGGCGGGACGCGGCGATGCGGATGGCGAGCGGTAGGAAACCGCAGGCGCCGACGACGTCGAGGGCGGCCTGGCGTTCGGCGCGCACCCGCTCTTCGCCGACGATGCGGCTGAAGAGCTGGAGGGCCTCCTCGGGGCTCATCACGTCGAGGTCGACGAGGTGGGCTCCCGCGAGGCCCGCCATGCGCACCCGGCTGGTGACGAGGGCGGCGCAGCCGGCGGTGCCGGGCAGCAGCGGGCGGACCTGGGCCGCGTCACGGGCGTTGTCGAGGAGGACCAGGACGCGGCGGCCGTCGAGGGTGGATCGGTAGAGCGCGGCGCGGTCGGCCGGGGAGTCGGGGATGGCGGTGTCGGGGGTGCCGAGCGCGCGCAGGAAGGAGCCGAGGACGGCCTCCGGTTCGGCGGGGCGGGCCTCGGTGCCCTGGAGGTCGACGTAGAGCTGGCCGTCGGGGAAGTGCGGGCGGGCGGCGTGGGCGACGTGCACGGCCAGGGTGGTCTTGCCGACGCCGCCGATCCCGGCGAGCGCGGAGACGGCCATGACCTGGCCCGCGGCCCCCGCGGACAGGATGGTGCCGAGCTCGTCGACGAAGCTGGAGCGGCCCGTGAAGTCGGGTACGGTGGCGGGCAATTGGGCGGGCCTCACGTGAACGGCCGCTGCGGCGGGGGCCGGGTCCTCCGCGCGGGCGAGGTCCGCGTCGGCGTTCAGGATGCGCTGCTGGAGGGCGGCGAGCTCGGGGCGGGGGTCGACGCCGAGCTCGTCGGCGAGGAGCCGGCGGGTGTCGGCGTAGACGGCGAGGGCCTCGGCCTGCCGGCCGCTGCGGTAGAGGGCGAGCATGAGGAGCTCGCGCAGGCGTTCGCGCAGCGGGTGGGCGGCGGTGAGGGCGGTGAGCTCGGAGACGGCCTCGGCGTGGTGGCCGACCTCCAGGTCGAGGTCGAGGCGGGTCTCCAGCAGCTGGAGGCGCCATTCGGCGAGCCGGGTGCGCTCGGTCTCGGCGTGCGGGCCGGGTACGCCGGCGAGCGGCTCGCCGTCCCAGAGGTCGAGGGCGCGGGCCAGGAGCGTACGGGCGAGGGAGCGGTCCCCGGCCGCGCGGGCCGTTTCGGCGTCGGCGGCGAGGCTGCGGGCGACGCCGAGGTCAAGGGTGGCGGCGCAGCGCAGGCGGATGGCGTAGCCGCCGGACTCGGTGACGAGCAGCCCGGGGGCGACGACCTTGCGCAGGCGGGAGGCGTACGTACGGATGGTGGCGAGCGCCTGCTGCGGCGGGTCCTCGCCCCAGATGGCGTCGATGAGCTCGGGCGCGGTGGCGGTCCGCCCCTCGCGCAGCAGCAGCACCGCGAGCAGCGCCCGCTGCTGAGGCGTACCGGAGGCCAGCAACTCCTCCCCCCGCCAAGCCCGCACGGGCCCGAGCACGGCGAAACGCGACTCCGTCGACGCGGGCACCTCGGCGGTGTGCTCAGCCGTGACCCCAGGCGCGGGCGCGGTTCCGCCGGGTGCGGGCGGGGTCGCGACGGGGCCGGGCGCGCGCCGGGGCGTCTCCTCGGGCGCCGAACGTGGCGAGGGGTCGGGGGGTGCGGCGGTGGTGCGTTCGGCGCCCTGCGGGGAGCGCCCCGGCACACGCCCGACCCCGTCGCAACCGGCGGGGGTGGGTCCGTGAGGCGTGCCGGGCGCGGGGGCGGAGGGTGCGGCGGGGGTGGGGTCGGCGCCCTGCGGGGAGCGCCCCGGCATGCGGCCGGCCCCGTCGCAACCGGCCCCAGGACCTGCTTCGGGTGCGGCTGTAGCCGCGATCGGCGGCTGCGGGATGGCCGGTACGCCGTCCATCTGTCGTCACCCTGCCTTCCGTCGTCGTAAGGGTCAGTCTGCCCTGTGTTGCGCGTACACGTCAGCCCGTCCCGGGCCGATCGCGGTCCAACTAGCTGACGGTTCGTCAGTTCAGCGCTACCGTAGGGGCCATGGAGACCTTCCCGAAGATCATCTCGGTGGACGACCACACGGTGGAGCCCCCCCACGTCTGGCGGGACCGCCTCCCGTCCAAGTACCGCGACACCGGCCCCCGCGTCGTCCGCGCCCCCTTGAAGGAAATGACCTTCCTCGGCGGCAAGTTCGCCCCCGTCATGGGGGCCAAGGGCGACGACGGCCCGATCGGCGACTGGTGGGTGTACGAGGACCTGCACCGGCCCCTCACCCGGCTCGACACGGCCGTGGGATACGACCGCGACGAGATCAAACTGGAAGTCATCACCTACGAGCAGATGCGCCCGGGGTCCTTCTCGGTTCCCGACCGGCTCGCGGACATGGACGTCAACCACGTCCAGTCGGCGCTCTGCTTCCCCACCTTCCCCCGCTTCTGCGGCCAGACCTTCACCGAGGCCAAGGACCGCGAGCTGGGCCTGCTCGGCGTACGGGCCTACAACGACTGGATGGTGGAGGAGTGGTGCGGCCCGGACGCCGGCGGCCGGCTGATCCCCCTCACCCTGATCCCGCTCTGGGACGCCCGCCTGGCGGCGGCGGAGGTCCGCCGCAACGCGGCGCGCGGCGTGCGCGCGGTGGCCTTCTCCGAGATACCCCCGCACCTGGGCCTGCCCTCCGTCCACACCGACGAGTGGGACCCCTTCCTGGAGGCGTGCGACGAGACCGGCACGGTCATCGCCATGCACATCGGCTCCTCGTCCCGCATGCCGTCCACCTCGGCGGACGCCCCGCCGGCGGTCGGCTCCACCATCACCTTCGCGAACTGCTGCTTCTCGATGGTCGACTGGCTGATGAGCGGCAAGTTCGAACGCTTCCCCCGCCTGAAGATCATGTACGCGGAGGGCCAGATCGGCTGGATCCCGTACATCCTGGAGCGCGCGGACGTGGTCTGGGAGGAGAACCGCGGCTGGGGCGGCGTCGCGGACAAGGTGCTGCGCCCGCCGTCGGAGCTCTTCGCGGAGCACGTCTTCGGCTGCTTCTTCGACGACGCCTTCGGCCTGAAGAACCTGGACTCCATCGGCGTCGCCAACGTCCTCTACGAAACGGACTACCCCCACTCGGACTCCACCTGGCCCAAGTCCCGCGAGGTCGGCGAGGCCCAGATGGGCCACCTGGCGCCGGACGTCGTGGAGCGCATCGTGCGCGGCAACGCGATCGACCTGCTGGGGCTCACGGCGGACGGCCTGTGGGCGGGCCCGGGGGCGTGAGCGTACGCGCGGGCGGTGGGAGGGGCGCACACGACGGCCGGTGGTGTTCGATGGGGGCATGACCAGCGCCGACAGCAGCCCCAGCGACGCGTTCCACGCCACCTTGCACTCCCTGCGCGTGTGGGACGGCCCGCTCCCCGACTTCGACGCCGAGAACGCTCCCGCCGAGCCCTTGGCGCTGTTCCGGGAGTGGTTCGTCCACGCCGCACGGGCGGGGCAGCCGGAGCCGCACACGATGAGCCTCGCCACGGTGGACGCCGAGGGGCGGCCCGACGTACGGACGCTGATGCTGCACGACGCCGACGCGCGGGGCTGGCACTTCGCCTCGCACGCCACCAGCGCCAAGGGCGTACAGCTGGCCGCGCAGCCGCAGGCGGCGCTCGGCTTCTACTGGCCGGCCGTGGCCCGGCAGGTGCGGATCCGGGGCCGGGTGGGCGCCTGCGGCCCGCAGGAGAGCCGCGCGGACCTGGCGGTCCGCTCGCGGGGAGCGCTCGCGGCCGCGCTCACGGGCCGCCAGAGCGAGGTGCTCGGCTCCACGGAGGAGCTGGCGCGGGCCTCGGCGGCCGCCTGGGAGCGGGCCGGCGCCGAGCCGGACGCGCCGGCGCCGACGTGGACCCGGTACGTACTGGACCCCGCCGAGGTGGAGTTCTTCCAGGGCGACCCGGCCCGCCGCCACGTCCGGCTGCGCTACCGCCGCACCGCCGACGGCTCATGGACCCGCGAGCTGCTCTGGCCTTAGAGTGCGCCGGTGGAGCTCAGTTCGGTGATCATCGCGGTGGCGGGCGTGGCGGGGACGCTGGGGGGTGCGATCCTCACCCAGCGCGGCTCGGAGCGCGTCAAGCGCCGGGAGATCGAGCTCGTGCGCGGCCACGAGGCGGTCCGCGAGGAGTTCTCGCTGCGCCGCACCTGCTACGTGGAACTGAACCGGGAGGCCCGCCAGTTCACCACGGCCCTGAGCCGCCACCTGCACGTCATCCGCGAGCGCGGCGTGACGGACGCGGACCGCCTCACCCTCGAAGAGGTCCGCCGCGCCCACCTCGACCGGTACTCCGAGGCGCAGATGACCGCCCCCGAGGAGGTACTGCGGCCGGTGAGCACCGTCAACCGGGCCCTGAGCGAGGTGTACGGCCAGGTCAAGCGCCTGGAGCGCGGCGAGCCGGGACCGGGCGAGACGATGGAGTCCGCGGTCCGCGCCCAGCAGGAGCTGTGGGACAAGCTGCGCGCCATGAGGGCCGCCATGCGCCAGGACCTCGGGGTGGAGTGAGCGCCCGGATCGGCCGCCGGGGTCAGTGGGTCGCCGGGCGGAACACCGCCACCCACACCCCGCCCGCCGTCTCGCGGAAGGTGACCGCGAGCGCCATGCCGATGCGCAGGTCCGCCGCCGGGCAGTCGACCACCTCGGTCATCATCCGCGGTCCCTCCGCCAGGTCGACGACCGCCGCCGTGTAAGGGACGCGCGCGCCGAACGGCGGGAGGTCGTTGCGGTGGATGACCGACCAGGTGTAGAGGGTCGCCCGGCCGCTCGCCGTCTCCCACGCCACCCGGTCCTCCCCCGCCCAGCACACCGGGCAGAACTCCCGCGGGTAGTGGTGCGCCCGCCCGCAGTCCGCGCAGCGCCTCAGCAGGAGGCGGCCCTGCGCCGCCGCGTCCCAGTAGGGGCGGGTGAACTCGTCCGCCTCCGGGAGGTCGTACCGTACGCCGCTCACAGGAACAGTCCCGTCGCCGCGTCGAGGGACCAGGTCTGCCAGGCCATGGCGAAGAGCGCGACGAGCGAGATGAGGGCCATCATCGCGTTCTGGCCCTGCTCGGCCCAGTCGTGGATCATCAGCACGAGGTAGAGCAGGTTCAGCAGCAGCCCGCCCACCAGCGCGATCGGGGTCAGGAAGCCCAGGACGAGACCCAGCCCGAGCGCGAGTTCCGCGTAGACGACGACGTACGCGATCAGCTTGGGCCGGGGTTTCACGACCAGCTCGAAGCCGCCCTGCACGAAGGTCCAGCGGTGCTTGGCGGCGACGGCGCCGGCCCAGGCGATGCCGGTGCCGCGTTCGAACCAGCCCTTCTTGTCCTTGTGGCGCCAGCTCTCCAGCCACCACAGGCCGAGGCCTATGCGCAGTACGGCGAGCCACTCGGCACCGGTGAGCCAGATGGTCTGCATCGGCAGCCCCCACCCCTCTCGCGATCGCTCCGACCTTTATCTGACGGAACGTCAGTTCAGCGGACGGCGGCCGATCGCGCAAGCCCCCGGCCCCCACCCGCCGAGCCCGGTACGACCCCCGCCCGACCCCCTCCCAACCCCGTCGTGACCGATCCGCAATCGATTCCCTCCTCGTCCGAGACCCATCAACCCAGCGTGGCGATACGCTCACACCTCATGCCCGGAGTCCCCACACCCCCCGACATGACCACCCAGCCCCGCCCCGTGTACGTCATCGGGGCCGGCCCCGGCGGCCTCGCCGCGGCCGCCGCGCTGCGCGCCCGCGGGGTCCGCGCGGTCGTCGTCGAAAAGTCCGACGCGGTCGGCGCGTCCTGGCGGCG
This sequence comes from Streptomyces sp. NPDC016562, assembly GCF_043076955.1. NCBI lineage: Bacteria > Bacillati > Actinomycetota > Actinomycetes > Kitasatosporales > Streptomycetaceae > Streptomyces > Streptomyces sp. NPDC016562. The sequence goes on from NZ_JBIBRZ010000006.1 coordinate 301,729, forward strand.
CCACTACGACCGGCTCCGCCTGCACACCACCCGCCGCCTCTCCGCCCTCCCGGGCCTGGCCATGCCGCGCCGCTTCGGGCGCTGGGTCTCCCGCGACGACGTCGTGCGCTACCTGGAGAAGTACGCCGAGCACCACGAGCTGGAGCTGGTCACCGGCGTCGAGGTGACCCGGGTCGAGCCCGCGCCCGAGGGCGGCTGGACCCTGCACGCCACCGGCGGGCGGGTCCTGAACGCCACGGCCGTCGTCGTCGCCACCGGGTACAACCACACCCCGGCCCTCCCCGACTGGCCGGGCCGCGAGACCTACACCCGGCCACTGCTGCACGCCCGCGACTACCGCGCCCCGCAGCCGTACGCCGGCCAGGACGTCCTCGTCGTCGGCGTCGGCAACACCGGCGCCGAGATAGCCGTCGACCTCGTCGAGGGCGGGGCCGCGCGGGTGCGGCTCGCCGTGCGCACCGCCCCGCACCTCGTGCGCCGCTCCACCGCCGGCTGGCCGGCCCAGCGCACGGGGATCCTCGTACGCCGGCTGCCCGTGAAGCTCGTGGACCGGCTGAGCGTCGCCGTCGCCCGGGTCTCCGTCCCGGACCTGTCGGCGTACGGGCTCCCGCGCCCCGCCACCGGCCTGTACAGCAGGGTCACCGAGGGCGCGATCCCGGTTCAGGACGTCGGTCTGATCGACGCCGTCCGCAGCGGCAAGGTCGAGCCGGTGGCGGCCGTCGAGGCCTTCGACGGCGCCGAGGTGGTGCTCGCGGACGGCTCGCGGATCAGCCCGGACGCGGTGATCGCGGCCACCGGCTACCGCCGCGCGCTGGAGGACCTGGTCGGACACCTGGGCGTACTCGACGAGCGGGGCCGGCCACGCACGCACGGCGCCCGTACCCCCGAGCAGGCCCCCGGCCTGTACTTCACCGGCTTCACCAACCCCATCAGCGGGATGTTCCGGGAGATGGCCCTGGACGCGGAGAAGATCGCCAAGGCGATCGCGGCCCGGCTGCCGGAGGCCTGAAAGACACCTGGCCGCGCCCGGCCGGCTCTGGCACCGTTCCTTGAGGGAGCCTCCGCGCGCCCGCACCCGAGCGCGCCCCCACACCACATCCACACAGCGCCTCCGCCAGCTTTCCCGCGCAGCCCTGTTCCTGACGGCACGTCAGTTCAGTAATCTGACAGCACGTCAGTTATCGAGTTCCATCGAGGTTCATCGAGCAGGAGCGGGCGGAACGATGCTTGGATCTACTCACGGCACCCTCACCACCGACTTCCGCGCACGGGTCGAGGCCTGCGGGGAGACGCCCAGGACCGCCGTCCACTCGTCGGCGGCCCCCTCCGCCGACGACGCGGTCGCCCTGGACGTCAGCGGACGGCCGCTGCACGCCGACGTGCCCGACCTGGACCGGTTCTTCCGGCCCGAGTCCGTGGCCGTCGTCGGCGCCTCCGACACCGAGGGCAGGCCCAACACCGGCATCACCCGCCAGCTCATCGCCTGGGCCGAGCGGGTGGGCGCCCGGATCCACCCCGTGCACCCCACCCGCGAGAGCGTCTTCGGGCTGCCCTGCGCGCCCACGGTCGCGGCCCTGCCCGAGCAGGTGGACCTCGCCGTCCTCCTCGTCGCCGACCCGCTGCCCGTCATCGAGGAACTGGCCGAGACCAAGGTCAGGTTCGCCGTCGCCTTCGCCTCCGGCTTCGCCGAGACCGGCGACGCGGGCGCCGCCGCCCAGGCCCGGCTCTCCGCCGCCGTTGCACGCTCGGGCCTGCGCCTGCTGGGCCCCAACACCAACCTGAACGCCTTCGAGGAGTTCCGCGACGACCTCGACGGCCCGGCGATCGCCCTCATCACCCAGTCCGGCCACCAGGGCCGCCCGGTGTACACCCTCCAGGAGCTCGGCATCCGCCTCTCCCACTGGGCCCCCACCGGCAACGAGGCCGACCTGGAGACCTCCGACTTCATCTCCTACTTCGCCGAGCGCCCCGAGGTCGGGGCCATCGCCTGCTACGTGGAGGGCCTCAAGGACGGCCGGTCCTTCCTGCTCGCGGCCGACCGCGCCGCGCGCAACGGGGTCCCGGTCGTCGCCGTCAAGGTCGGCCGCACCGAGACCGGCGCCCGCATGGCCGCCTCCCACACCGGGAAGCTGACCGGCGCGGACACCGTCGTGGACGCCGCCATGCGCCAGTTCGGCGTCATCCGCGTCGACGGCCTGGACGAGCTCCAGGACACCGCCGCCCTGCTCGCCCGGGCCCGCAAGCCGAAGGCCGACGGCGTCGTCGTCTACTCCATTTCCGGCGGCACCGGGGCCCACTTCTCCGACCTGGCCACGGAGGCGGGCCTGCGCCTGCCCACCCTCCCGCAGGCCAAGCAGGACGAGCTGCACCAGTGGATCCCCGCCTACCTGAACGTCGCCAACCCCGTCGACAACGGCGGCCACCCCGTCGGCGACTGGCGCGGCCGCAAGATCATCGACGCGATCCTCGCGGACCCGTCCGTCGGTGTCCTCATCTGCCCGATCACCGGCCCCTTCCCCCCGATGAGCGACAGGCTCGCCCAGGACCTGGTGGACGCGGCCGAGGCCTCGGACAAGCTGATCTGCGTGATCTGGGGCTCCCCCGTCGGCACGGAGGACGCCTACCGCCGGGTGCTGCTGGGCTCCTCCCGCGTGGCCACCTTCCGTACCTTCGGCAACTGCATCACCGCCGTACGGGCCTACCTCGGCCACCACCGCTTCACGGCCGGATACCGCTCCCCCTTCCAGGACGCCCCGCGCACGCCCTCGCCCTCGTACCGCAAGGCGCAGGCCCTCATGCGGCCGGGCCAGCAGCTCAGCGAACACGCGGCGAAGCAGCTGCTGCGTGCCTACGGCATACGGGTCCCCCGCGAGCAGCTCGTCACCAGCGCGGCGGCGGCCGTACGGGCGGCCGGGCTGGTCGGCTACCCGGTGGTCATGAAGGCCTCGGGCCCCCAGCTCGGGCACAAGACGGAGCTCGGCCTCGTCAAGATCGGCCTGACCTCCGCGAGCCAGATCCGCGACGCGTACCGGGAGCTCACCGACACCGCCCGCTACGAGAACGTCCCGCTCGACGGGATCCTGGTCTGCCAGATGGTGGAGCGGGGGGTCGAGATGGTCGTCGGCGTCACGCAGGACGACCTCTTCGGCCCGACGGTGACGGTCGGCCTCGGCGGGGTCCTGGTCGAGGTCCTGAACGACGCGGCGGTCCGCGTCCCGCCCTTCGGCGAGGACCAGGCCCGCGCGATGCTCGGCGAACTGCGCGGGCGCGCCCTGCTGGAGGGCGTACGGGGAGCTCCCCCGGCCGACGTGGACGCCCTGGTGGAGGTCATCCTGCGGATCCAGCGGATGGCGCTGGAACTGGGCGACGAACTCTCCGAGCTGGACATCAACCCCCTGATGGTCCTCCCGCGCGGTCAGGGGGCGGTGGCCCTGGACGCCCTGGCCATCTGCCGCTGAGGCGGCGCCCGCACCCGCAGCCGCCGACCACCCCACCACGGGAGTTGAGCCATGACAGACGCACCCCGGGACGACGTCCTCCACCGGCTCGACGGCAACGTCGCGTGGATCACCCTCAACCGCCCCGAGGCCATGAACGCCGTCACCCCGGCCCAACGCGAACGCGTCATCGCCCTGCTCGCGGACGCCTCCGCCGACCCCGCCGTCCGGGCCGTCGTCATCACCGCCACCGGCAAGGGCTTCTGCGCGGGCGCCGACCTGCGCGGGGCCCCCGCCGGCGGGGACCGCGTCGCCGGTGACGTGGCCCGCATGATCCGGCTGGGCGCGCAGCGCCTGATCACCGCGGTCCTCGACTGCGAGAAGCCGGTCCTCGCCGCCGTCAACGGCACGGCCGCGGGCATCGGCGCCCACCTCGCCCTCGCCTGCGACCTCGTCATCGCCGCCGAACCGGCCCGCTTCATCGAGGTGTTCGTGCGCCGCGGCCTGGTCCCCGACGGCGGTGGCGCGTACCTGCTCCCCCGCCTCGTCGGCCCGCAGAAGGCCAAGGAGCTGATGTTCTTCGGCGACGCCGTCCCGGCGGCCGAGGCCGAGCGCCTCGGCCTCGTCAACAAGGTGGTTCCGGCCGAGGAGCTGGAGGCGACGGCCCGGGCGTGGGCCGAGCGTCTCGCCCAGGGCCCCACCCGGGCCATCGCGCTGGCGAAGCAGCTGGTCAACGCCTCCCTGGACGGAGACCGGGCGACGGCGCTGGCTGCCGAGGCCTCCGCTCAGGAGATCAACATGACCACGGCCGACGCGAACGAGGGCGTGGCGAGCTTCGTGGAGCGCCGCACGCCCAAGTACGTCGGCCGCTGACCGTTCTCTCTCCCCCGTACGGCTACGCCTGCCGGGGGCTCGGCTTCAGCAGCGCGAACACCGCTCCCGCCGGGTCGGCGGCCCACGCGATCCGGCCGACGTCCGGCACGTCCGCCGCGGGCATGAGCACCGCACCGCCGTTGCCCTCGATCGCCGAGACGGTGGCGTCCACGTCGGCCACGTGGAAGTAGGGCACCCAGCGCGGCACGGCCGCCGCCGCACCCCCGCCCGCGCCTTCGCCCGAGACCCCGTCTTCCGCCTGGGGCGCGATCCCGCCGAAGGACGTCTCCTGCTGGTCGCCTTCGGCGAGGCTCAGCACCCGGTACGTCATCCCGGGCACCTCCATCTCCTCGTGCCGCCAGCCGAACAGCCCCTGGTAGAACGCGGCGGCCGCGACGGGGTCCGGCACGTGCAGTTCCACCCACAGCAGGCTGTTCTCGGCGGAGGCCACCTCGAATCCGGCGGTCTTGCCGGGCTGCCACAGGGCGAACTCGGCGCCCTGCGGGTCGGTGGCCTGCGCCAGCCAGCCCTCGCCCATGACGTCCATGGGCTCCACCCGGATCCGCCCGCCGCCCGCCTTCACGGCGTCGGCGGTCTTCCGCGCGTCCGGCGTGCTGAAGTGCACCATCCAGGCCGACCGGGCGCCTTCGTCGGTCAGCGTCCCGAGCCCGGCGACGGTCTTGCCGTCCAGCTGGAGGAAGCCGTACCCGCCGGCGTCGGGACCCGCGGAGGCGTGGCTCCAGCCGAAGACGGCGCCGTAGAACGCGGCGGCCGCCTGGGGGTCGGGGCTGCCGAGGTCGAGCCAGTTGGGTGATCCGGTACGGAAGTCGGTGCCGAGCATGGGGTCCTCCCGGGAGTACGGCGTCGTCGGCGCAGCGGCGGCGGTGCGGCCGCTGCCACGATGCCGACCCCGCACCCCCACCCGGGCGCACGGACGCCCGCGGGCGCCTCGTTTCACCCGTACGGAGGGCCGTACGGGGCACGAAGGCCCTGGCGGCGTCCTCAGCCGCCGGCGCGCTCCAGGGCCGGGCGGAACTGGTCGTAGAAGCTCACCTTGAGCCGCAGCGACCGCTCCTCGGCGTCCTTGAAGCAGTCGACCGCCTCCTGGCCGCCGTCGTCGAGGAACTGGCGCAACCGCAGGGCCAGGCGGTCCGAGTGGGTGACGGACAGCAGGGAGACGCTCTCCAGCGGGCGGTCCTTGGCGTCGTGCACGTGGTGGGGGTAGTAGAAGCGTGAGCGGTTCTCGCCCGCGTGCGTGAGCAGGGGCTCCATGCGCTCCCACAGCCGCCCGTACTCGACGGAGACCAGCACCTCGCCCCAGAACCGCAGGATGGTCAGCAGTCGCAGGTCGGACCGCTCGTCCTCGCCCGCGTCGGCGATCAGGGTGAAGGTGTCGTCGATGGCCCGCTTCGTCGCCGCGGTGGGCCGCGACGAGACGAGGGCCGCCCGGGAGACGCCGAGCCGGCTCATGTCGCCGGTCATGTCCTCGCGGTGTGAGTGCGTGTACCCGAGGCTGTCGGGATACTCCTCGCGCAGGATGATCCGGGCCGTCCGCAGGCCCACCTCGTCGCGCAGGAGGTCGATCGCCAGGTCGTAGACCGGGGTGAAGGCGAGCGAGAGGAAGCGCCGCTGGAGCAGGATCGCGGCGAAGTCCTCCTCCGCCAGCCTCGTGATGTTCGCGAGCACCGGGTGCTGCTTGTACTGCTCGATCAGCTCGTCCTCGAAGCTGTCCAGATCCCGCACGGCCGTACTCCTCATCTCGTCTCGCTGGTGTCGCTGGTCTCGCTGGTCTCGTCCCGGTGCGGGGATCGCTAGCGGATGTCGATCGACCTCTCCGGGTCGCGCAGGTCCACCGCGCGGCCGATGCCCCACAGGGTGTCCAGTTCCTTCTGCGCCTCGCGTCCCATGACGGTGCCGCTGCCGTCGATCTCGATCTGCGTGGACTCGATGGCGAGCTGCCCGTGCAGGAACGAGCTGACCAGGTAGCGCTCGTCGGCCTTGTAGACGGCGATCGACGGCAGGGAGTTGTAGACCCGCACCATCAGCCTGTCCCGGAGTTCCGGCGGCAGTTCGCGGTGGACGGACTGGAGGATCCGCAGGCTGGCGTCCACGTCCACGGCCCCGGCGGGCCGGCCGGTGCGCAGCGCCTCGTCGCGCAGGCCCGCCACGGGGGACTTCGGGTGCAGCAGCAGGATGCGCACCTCGACGCGCCGCTGGGTGATGGCGTCGAGCAGCTCGCCCCGCAGGCGGCTGAGGTTGGGTATCCAGGTCTGCAGGACGGCCACTTCCCGTTCCGCCGCCCGCACGAACCGGATGAAGTCCTCGTCGGGGAAGACCGGGTGCACGCGCGTCACGCCGAGGTAGTGCTGGCGCCGGAGCTCGCCGGTCAGGCCGTCGAGGGTGAGGCCGGAGATCTGGGTGTCGATGCGTTCGAGCACCTTCAGGCGGTCGAACTCCATCAGGAGGAAGAGGGTGACCGTGCTCAGGATGAGCAGCGTGATCTTCGGGAGGGTGCCCCCGGGGGCCATCTTGTCGAGCCATCCGAGGAGATCGGCGAGCAGGACCAGGATGCCTGCCGCTGCCATCGCACCCAGCGAGATCCGCTCGGCCCGGTAGCGAAAACCGTTGCCCATGCCCGCTCCAGCCCCCGACGACACTGTCGTTGGCCATGACCTTACACAGAGGCGGACCCGTGCGTGATGGAACGTCATGTTCCTGTCCCTGAAGGCAGGTTGACAGCTCCGCATCCCTTCCGATCTGACGCTCCGTCAGCTTCAATCGTCGGTGTGATGGGACACGCAGGGATGGCGGCCACCGTCGTCCGATACCTCAGGTCAGTCGGCTCCCCCACCGTCGCGTCGGCGGACCGGGAAGCCGAGCCCGTCGACGCGCTGCCGCGCCCCGACCTGCGGGCCGTCGGCGAGGACGAGCGCGCGCCGGTCGGGCCCGCCGAGTTCCGGGCCGTACTGGGGAACTTCGCCAGCGGGGTCACCGTCATCACCGCGCCGCCCGGCGCGGGCGAGGAGGGGGACGGACCCGCCGGTTTCGCCTGCCAGTCCTTCGCCTCGCTGTCCCTCGACCCGCCCCTCATCACCTTCATGGTGGCCCGTACGTCGACCACCTGGCCGCGCATCGCCCGCGCCGGGGTGTTCTGCGTCAACGTCCTCGGGGCCGAACAGGGAGAGCTGTGCCGCTCCTTCGCCGTCAGCGGCGCGGACAAGTTCGCCGGCGTGGCCCACACCCCCACGCCCGTCACCGGATCACCGCAGCTCGACGCCGTGCCCGCCTGGATCGACTGCCGGATCCACGCCGTGCACACCGGCGGCGACCACCTCATCGTCGTGGGCCGGGTGGTGGCCATGGGCGCGGCCGGCGAGGGCGATCCGCTCCTCTTCCACAAGGGGAGGTTCGGCCGCTTCACCGCCTGAGCGGCGGCAGCCGTGGGTGTCGCATGGCTCAGCCCGGGGGCCGGCGTCCGGACCGGTGCCCCAGCAGCCGCGCCTGCTCGGCCTTGAGCCGGGTGAACCGGTCCCGCGTGTACTCCCTCAGCTCCCGGCCCGGGAACGGGATCAGCGACAGGTGCTCCTCGTAGTCGCCCGCCGCCCACCGCGCCGCCGTGATCTCGTAGCCGGAGGCGTGCGCGCACAGCTGGAGGAGGGCCTGCGGCATCTCCTCCTCGATGAGGAGGTCCGCCTTGCCGACCACCACGTCCCTCATGGCCCGGATGGTCGGTATGAAGACGGTGGTGGCCCAGGTCCGCCACTGGGCCAGCTCCTCCTCGGTCGGCGGGATCTCGTGCCGGAAGGGGTCGCGGCCGTCGGGCCGGGCGTAGGTCGCCGAGAAGGTGTCGTAGGTGCGGCTGTTCGCCTCCATCAGGGCGAACAGCGGCCCGTAGAAATCGCTCAACTGCTGGTTGATCCGCGCGAGCCGGGCTTGGCGCTGCGCGAGGCGCAGTCCGTTGAGGTAGGTCGCCAGGTAGCCGAGGAAGGCCAGCACGACGGTCACGATCACTGTGGGCACGAGGCGTGATCGTAGGCGACACCGCGCCGGACCGGCAGGATCCGTCCGACGATCACACCGCTGCCCGCGCGGCCCACCACCCACGACCTGGGGGCCGGGGGGTCAGAAGGTCAGGACCCCGCGTGCCACCCGCCCGTGGTGGGCGTCGTCGACGGCCTTCGCGAAGTCCTCGACCGGGTAGACCTCCGTCACCAGCTCGTCCAGCAGCAGCCTGCCCTGCCGGTAGAGCTCGGCGTACAGGGCGATGTCGCGCTGCGGGCGCGAGGACCCGTACCGGCAGCCCATGATCGTCTTGTCCAGGTACAGGGAGGAGACGAGGAACGACGCCTCCTCCTTGAAGCCCGGCACGCCCAGCAGGACCGCCTGACCGTGCCGGTCCAGGAGGTCGACGGCCTGCCGGATCAGCTTGACGTTGCCCACGCACTCGAAGGCGTGGTCGGCGCCGGTCGGCAGGATCTCGCGCACCGCCGCCGAGGAGTCGGCCACCGCCGAGGCGTCGATGAAGTGCGTGGCGCCGAACTGCCGCGCCACCGCCTCCTTCGCCGGATTCGCGTCGACCGCCACGATCGTCGTGGCCCCCGCGATCCGCGCCCCCTGGAGCACGTTCAGCCCGATGCCGCCGCTGCCGATGACCACCACCGACTCGCCGCGGTCGACGCGGGCCCGGTTCAGGACCGCCCCCACGCCCGTCAGCACGCCGCAGCCGATGAGCGCCGCCGAGGTCAGCGGGATGTCGGCGGGAATCTTTACGGCCTGCACCGCCTTGACGAGCGTGCGTTCCGCGAAGGCCGAGTTGGAGGCGAACTGGAACAGCGGCTGCCCGCCCCGCGAGAACGGCTGCCCGGGCATCCCGATCGCCTTGCGGCACATCGTCGGCCGGCCCCGGTCGCAGTCGGCGCAGGCCCCGCAGTTCGCGAGCGTGGACAGCGCCACGTGATCGCCCGGCGCCACGTGCGTGACCCCCGGGCCCACCGCTTCCACGACGCCCGCGCCCTCGTGCCCGAGCACCACCGGCGGCGGGAACGGAATCGTCCCGTCGATCACCGACAGGTCGCTGTGGCACAGCCCGGCCGCCGCGACCGCCACCAGCACCTCCCCCGGCCCCGGGTCCCGTATCTCCAGGTCGTCGACCACCCGGGCCTGCTTGCCGTCGAACACGACGCCTCTCACCTGGACTCCTTAGGCAGGCCGAGCACCCGCTCGGCGATGATGTTGCGCTGGATCTCGTCCGAGCCGCCGTAGATGGTGTCGGCGCGGGTGAACAGGAACAGGCGCTGCCCCTCGTCGAGCCCGTGCTCGTACGCCAGCCCGGGCGCCCACCGCGCCGGTCCGGCGCTCGCCGCCGCCCCCCGCACCTGCACCGCCAGCTCCCCGAGCCGTCGGTGCCACCCGCCCCACAGCAGCTTCGCCACGCTCGGTGCGCCCGCGTCGGGCGTCGAGCCGAGGGTGCGCAGGGCGTTCCACCGCATGGTGCGCAGCTCGGCCCACTGGCGTACGAGGCGGTCGCACAGGACCGGATCCGCCGCGCCCGACGCCGCGTAGGCGGCCAGGACGCGCTCCAGTTCGGCGGCGAAGCCGATCTGCTGCACGAGCGTGGACACCCCGCGTTCCAGGGCGAGCAGGCCCATGGCCACGCGCCAGCCGTCGCCCGGCGCGCCGACGACCTCCGCCGCCACCGCCCCGTCGAAGAAGACCTCGTTGAACTCCGAGGTCCCCGACATCTGCCGGATCGGCCGCACCTCGACGCGGCCCGGCTGGTCCATCCGTACGAGCAGGAACGACAGCCCCCGGTGGCGCCGGGACCCGGCCTCGGTGCGGGCGAGGACGAAGCACCAGTCGGCGTCCCGGGCCAGCGAGGTCCAGATCTTCTGCCCGGTGACCCGGTACAGCCCGTCGGCCGGATCCCGTACCCCCGCCGTACGGATGCCCGCGAGGTCGGAGCCGGCGCCCGGCTCGCTGTAGCCCTGGCACCACAGCTCCTCGCCGCGCGCGATGCCGGGCAGGAAACGGTCCCGCTGCTCCTGGCTGCCGTACGCGATCACGGTGGGCGCGAGGAGGTTCTCCCCGATGTGGCCGACCCGGCCGGGCGCGCGCAGCGCCGCGTACTCCTCGGCCCACACCACCTGCCCGGTCAGCGACAGCCGCTGCTGCCCGTACGCCCCGGCGGGGACCTCCCAGCCCTGCCCGATCCAGCCGCCCCGGCCCAGCTCGCGCTCCCAGGCCCGCCGGGCCTCGACGCCCTCGTGCTCGCTGCCCGGCCCGCCGAGGCCGACGGCCTGCGCGTACGGGCCCACGAGGTGCTCCGCGAGCCACGCCCGGGCGCGCCGGCGCAGCTCCTCGTCCTCGGCCCCGAAGCTGAAGTCCACGGTGTTCCCCTCCCCTCCTGTCCGGCCTGCCTGCCTTGCCTGCCCGGGGATCCGGCCTAGGCGTTGGGGCGGTCCTTGGCGGCCGCCGCCTTGGCCATGGCCTCCAGCTGGGCGAGCATCGGCATCGGGTCCTTGCCGACCGTCCCGGGCAGGAAGTCGGCGATCTTGTCCGGGGTCCAGGAGCCCTCGGCGTACCCGGCGCGCAGCTCGCGCGGCTGCGCCCATACGGCGATCTTGGGGCCGGCGATCGTGTAGACCTGCCCGGTGATGTCCTCGGCCCGGGCGCGGTCGCTGAGCAGGTAGGTGACCAGCGCCGCCACGTCCTCGGGCTCGCCGATCTCCTTGAGCTCCATGGGCACGTTGGCCGACATGCGGGTCCGGGCGACGGGTGCGACGGCGTTGGCCGTGACCCCGTACTTGGCCAGGCCGAGCGCGGCGGACCGTACGAGCGAGATGATCCCGCCCTTGGCGGCGCTGTAGTTGGCCTGGGCGACCGAGCCCTGGTGGTTGCCGCTGGTGAAGCCGATGAGGGTGCCGCCGCCCTGTCGGCGCATGACGGCGGACGCGGCGCGGAAGACGGTGAACGTGCCCTTGAGGTGGGTGGCGACCACCGGGTCCCACTCCTCCTCGGACATGTTGAACAGCATCCGCTCGCGCAGGATCCCCGCCACGCAGACCACGCCGTCGATGCGTCCGTACTGCGCGAGCGCGGTGTCGACGATGCGCTGGCCCCCCGCCATGGTGGAGACGTCGTCCGCCACGGCGACGGCCTGCCCGCCCGCGGCGGTGATCTCCTTCACGACGGATTCGGCGACCTCGCTGGTGGGCTCGCCGCCCTCGATGCCGACGCCGTAGTCGTTGACGACGACCTTGGCACCCTCGGCGGCCGCGGCGAGTGCCACGGCCCGCCCGATGCCCCGGCCGGCGCCGGTGACGGCGACGACCTTGCCTGCCAAGAAGTTCCCCACGTCCGGCCCCTTCCCGCGTTTTCTGACGGACCGTTAGATTCTTGGGGAGCCGGACGCACCAGCACAAGCCCCCGTCGCCGTTTGCCCGTTTCGCCGTTCCCCGCTTCTACGCAAGGAGCTGTTGAGGCCCATGTCACTGCCCGCCGAGTTCCACGCCATCGCCGCGCGCGTCAACAACTGGGGGCGCTGGGGCGCAGCCGACGAGATCGGCACCCTGAACCTGATCACCGACGAGGTCGTACGGGGCGCCGCGGCGCAGATCCGCACCGGCCGCCGGATCCCGCTGGCGCTCCCCCTCAAGGAAGACGGCGTCCAGGTCGGCATGATCCCCGGCCGGATCAACCCGCTGCACACGATGGTGCAGATCAACCAGGAGCTCTTCGGCCCGGGCACGGTCGCGTGCAGCGACGACGCCGTGAGCATGGGCCTCCAGGCGGGTACCCACTGGGACGCCCTCACGCACGTCTCGCACTCCGGGCGCATCTACAACGGCCGCCCGGCGGCCACGATCACCGCGCACGGCCGCGCCGAGTTCAGCGGCATCGACAAGGCCGGGCACATCGTCTCGCGGGGCGTCCTCCTCGACGTGGCCCGCGCGAAGGGGCTGGACCGGCTCCCCGGCGGCCACGCGGTGACCCCGGAGGACCTCGCCGAAGCCGAGGAGTTCGGCGGGGTCACCGTCCGCGCGGGCGACATCGTCCTGGTGCGCACCGGCCAGATACAGGTCTACCTGGCGGGCGACAAGCACGCCTACGGCTACCCGTCCCCGGGCCTGTCCGTCCGTACGCCGCAGTGGTTCCACGCGCGCGACGTGGCGGCGGTCGCGAACGACACCCTGACCTTCGAGATCTTCCCGCCGGAGATCGACGACCTGTGGCTGCCGGTCCACGCCCTCGACCTGGTCGAGATGGGCATGCACCAGGGCCAGAACTGGAACCTCGAAAAGTTGTCCACAGCCTGTGCAGAAGAACGCCGGTACGCCTTCCTGCTCTCGGCCATGCCGGAACCGTTCGTCGGCGCGGTGGGCACCCCGGTCGCCCCGGTGGCGGTGCTGTGAGCGGGGCGCGGGGCCGGGGGGCGCGGGGCGCGCACCGCCGCTCAGGCGCCCCCGCCCACCGCCCGGCCCACGTCCAGAACCTCCAGATAATGCGCGTTGTACATGACGCCCAACACGTTGCCGAAGGGGTCGACCACCGACGCCGTGACGAAGCCCGGGCCGCGCTCCACGGGCGCCTCGTACTCCTTCGCCCCCATGGACAGCAGCTTCGCGAAGACCGCCTGCACGTCGTCCACGTGCCAGTACACGATCGCGCCGCCCGGGCCGGAACCGGGACCGGCCGGCGCGCCGCCGGGCGCGTAGCGGCTGTCGATCACGCCCAGCTCGTGCTGGTGGTCGCCCAGCCGGAACTCGGCGTAGCCCGGCCGCTCGAAGTACGGGTCGATGCCGAGCAGTTCGGCGTACCAGCGCTTGGCCGCGTCCAGGTCGGCGGCCCGGAAACTGACGGTGGTGAGTCCTCGCAACACGCCGTCCACTCCTTCACCAGCGGGTTTTGCTCCCCGGCCGCGCACAGGGTCACGACCGAGACCGATCGTAGGCGTCAACTAGGCCGATTCCCGTCCTAGTTGCAGCGTCACGGGAACCATGAGGTGTCCATGGCGCGTCCCCGTCCGCGCGACGCCGAGCTCGCGTCACTCAGGCCCCACCGCCGCCCCCAGGAGGAGCGATGGCAAACCCGTACCAGGTCACGCCACCCCAGGCCCCCCGGCGCCGTTCGGGCGGCGGCATCGTCGCCTTCGTCGTCCTGGCCCTGATCGTCGGCGGGATCTACGGCGCCTCCCGCTGGCTCGGCAAGGACGACGGCAAGCCCGCCGCCTCCGCCTCCGCGTCGGCGTCCGCGTCCGCGAAGCCCACGAAGTCCTCCGACCCCGGTAACCCGGAGTCCTCCTCCGACACGTCCAGCTCGTGGAAGGTCGGCGACTGCGGCGGCCCGGACCCGGAGAACCAGCCCGACGGCTACCGGCCGCAGAAGTGCAGCGCCTCCGGCGCCACCTTCAAGGCCATCGACATCAAGGACGCCAGCATGTTCCCGGGGTCCATCCAGTGCCCGCCCGGCACCGACCTGATGATCCAAGTGAGCATCTCCTACGGCAACAGCAAGAAGGGCGGCATCCCCACCAACACGCTCTGCGGTCGCAACCTCTCCGGCGACCACCCCGGCGACCCGGGCGCCGGCGGCGGCCAGCTGGTCCAGGGCGACTGCGTGACCGACCAGGCCCAGGAGGTCCCCTGCGCCACGGCCGGCTCGGGCTCCTCCAAGGTGCTCGGCCTCGTCAAGCAGAAGAGCGAGTGCCCCTCGGGCACCACCGAGCCCATGCAACTGACCATGGCCATCGGCCGCCCGTACGACGTGATCTGCACCGACGGCTGACAGCCCGGCACGCCCCGGTCGAAGAACTGCGGGTGGCGGCGGCGCGCGTGCACGCCCCGAGCGCGGCACGGCAGCCGCCACCCCGCGACCCGCACTCGTCAAGGCGTGTCCTTGGCGTCCCCTCGCGTCGAATCGCTCCACACCAGGGTGATCAAGATGTGACGGAACGTCAACACCTCGTTAGAGGTACACGTGCGGTTCCCGCACGGAGGAGTGAATTTTCGGCGGGTCGTCCGGGGCCGCGACCGGCGTCGGTCCCGCCGCGCGGTCGATCTCGCACCAGATGCGTTTGCCCGCGCCCTCGCGCTGCCAGCCCCAGCGGTCCGCCAGCCCGTCCACCAGTTCCAGGCCGCGCCCGCCCGTGTCGTCGCCGGCGGCCCGTCGGCGGGCCGGGGCGCGGTCGCTCGCGTCGGCCACCTCCACCCGGACCCCCGGGCCGCCGAAGAGCATCCGCAGGACGGCCGGACAGCCCGTGTGCACGACCGCGTTGGTGACCAGCTCGGAGATGAGCAGGATCAGCGTTTCGGCGAGCGGCTCGTCATCCCCTATGCCCGACCCTGCCAGCCGGGACCGGGCCCACCGGCGGGCCCGGCCGACCTCGGCGGGGTCCGCTCCTACCTCCAGCTGAACCTGAAGCACCTGCACCGCTCACACCATCCGAACCGGCGGACACTTCGCCTCGCGACAGGGTGGGATCACCCAGCGTGATCCCGTTGCCGAGCAGCATGGTTGACCTACAGTCACCACAACAAGCGCTTCGGGCATATTCCCGCGCGAAGGACCAGGCGTGGTGCATACTGTGCGACTCCCGCGCCGCTCAACCGCTCGCATCGTGGGAGCGTACCGGAGCAGGCCCCCGCGTCCGGGCCGTACGGGGGCGTGCGTAGGACACAAACCGATATCAACTCTCTGTAATCGGACATGCGTCCCCCGCCGTCCCGCCCGTAGCCTCGCCGGCCACGCCCGTGACCCTCGGCTACCCCGGCTACCCCGGCTACCCCGGCTACTCCGTCGACGACAGCAGCAGCTCCGCCGCCAGCGCCTCCTCCGCCTCGCCCGCCGTCCGCCACTGCTCGGCCCGCAGCCACGCCCGCTTCAGGTGCAGGTGCACGTCCGCCTCCCACGTGAAGCCCATCCCGCCGTGGACCTGGAGGCAGTCCCGGGCGCCCCGTACCGCGGCCTCGTCCGCCAGCAGCTTCGCGGCCGCCACCTCCCCCGGATCCCCCGTCACGGCCGCCGCGTACACCGCCGTACGGGCCACCTCCGCGCGCACCAGCATCCCCGCGCACAGGTGCTTCACCGCCTGGAACGCCCCGATCGGCTGCCCGAACTGCTCGCGCTCCCCCGCGTAGCGCACCGCCAGCTCCACCGTCCGCAGCGCGCTGCCGACCTGGAGCGCCGCCGTCAGCAGCGCCCCCTCCGAGCGGTACGAGCACGGGTACGGGTCCGCGGACGCGGACGCGGACACCCGGTGCAGCGGCGTCAGCGGGTCCACCGAGCGGACCGGCGTGCCGGCCGGCACACCGTCGGCCGCCAGCACCGCGTCCGCCTCCCCCAAGTACGTCACCAGGCCGCCGTCCAGGTCCCGGGCCGTCACCACCGCCGTCCCCTGCGCCGCCCCCGGGACCACCCCGGCCGCCAGGTGCGTGGCCACCAGCGGGCCCGGCAGCAGGACCCGCCCGGCCTCCTCGAAGGCCAGCACCGTCTCCGGCATCCCCAGCCCCACCCCTCCCTCGGACTCGGGCAGACGCAGCGCGAAGAGGCCCGCGTCCCCCAGCTCCCGCCACAGCCGCCGGTCCACGACCCGGCCCGACGGATCATCCGTGGACGCCCGCAACGCCTCGCGCCCGTACCGCCCCGCCAGCAGGTCCCGTACCCCCGCCCGCAGGTCCCGCTGCTCCTGCGTCAGCTGGAAGTCCACGCCCCTCACCGGCCCTTCGGGAGGCCGAGGATCCGCTCGGCGACGATGTTGCGCTGGATCTGCGAGGTGCCCGCCGCGATCGTGTAGGAGAGGGACGAGAGCCGGTCCAGCGTCCACTCCTCCTCCAGCGACAGGGACGCGGCGCCCAGTACCTGCGCCGCCGCCTCGTACAGCTCCTGGCGCGCGTGCGAGTAGGCGAGCTTGAACACCGAACCGCCGATGCCCGGCACCCCGCCGGCGGCCTGCGCCTCGCTGACGTTCCACTGCGTCAGCCGCCACAGCGCGCCGAACTCGCCGTAGAGCCGCCCCAGCCTGCGCCGCAGGACCGGGTCGTCCCAGCGCCCGTTCGCCTTCGCCGCGCGGGCCAGCTCGCCCAGGGTGCGGCGGCAGGCGACGACCTCGCCGACGAAGGCGGTGCCCCGCTCGAAGGACAGGGTGACCATGGTGACCCGCCAGCCGTCGTCCTGCGCGCCGACCCGGTTGGCGACCGGGACCCGTACCTCGTCGAGGAACACCTCCGCGAACTCCGTCGACCCGGCGAGCGTGCGCAGCGGCCGTACGGTCACCCCGGGCGCGTCCATCGGCATCGCGAGCCAGGAGATCCCCCGGTGTTTCGGCGCCCCGGGGTCGGTGCGCACCAGCAGCTCGCACCAGTCGGCGACCTCCGCGTGCGAGGTCCAGATCTTCGACCCGGTGACCACGTAGTCGTCGCCGTCGCGGACCGCCCGCGTCCGCAGGGAGGCCAGGTCGGAGCCCGCGTCCGGCTCGCTGAACCCCTGGCACCACACCTCCTCGCCGCGCAGCACCGGCGGCAGCCAGCGCGCCCGCTGCTGCGCCGTGCCCTCGGCGGCGATGGTCGGGCCGGCGTGCAGCAGCCCGACGAAGTTCGCGCCGACGTACGGGGCCCCGGCGCGCTCCGTCTCCTCCAGGAAGATCAGGTGCTGGGTCGGGGTGGCCCCCTGCCCGCCCGCGTCCACCGGCCAGTGCAGGCCCGCGTAGCCGGCCTCGTACAGCCTGCGCTGCCAGCCGAGGTCGTACGCGCGCCGGGCCGGCCAGTCGTCCGGCGACGGCTTGGCGGGCAGCGCGGGGAGTTCCTTGGCGAGCCAGGCGCGCAGCCGCGCCCGGAAGTCCTCCTCCTCCTCGGTGTAGGTCAGCTCCACTGCCCGTCCCGGCCCTTGTCCAGGCCGTCGGCCCGGTCCTTGTCCAGGTCGAGGCCGAGCATGCGGATGGCGTTGCCCCGCATCAGCTTGTAGACCGTCTCGTCGTCCAGGTCCTTCACGTGGTCGAGGGCGACCTCCTTGGTGTGCGGGAAGGTCGAGTCCACGTGCGGGTAGTCGGTCTCGAAGGTCGCGTTGTCGCGCCCGACGACGTCCAGCGAGGCGATCCCGTGCTTGTCGCGGAAGAAGCAGCAGAAGATCTGCCGGTAGTAGTACGTGGACGGCGGCTCGGGGATCAGGTCGCGCACCCCACCCCAGGCGCGGTGCTCCTCCCAGACGTCGTCCGCGCGCTCCAGGGCGTACGGGATCCAGCCCATCTGACCCTCGCTGTACGCCAGTTTGAGCGTCGGGAACTTGACGAGCACCCCGCTGAAGAGGAAGTCCATCATCGAGGCCATGGCGTTGTTGAAGCTGAGCGAGGCCTGCACGGCGGGCGGCGCGTCGGGGGATGCGGCGGGCATCTGGGAGCTGGACCCGATGTGCATGTTGACCACCGTCCCGGTCTCCTGGCAGACGGCGAAGAAGGGGTCCCAGTAGCCGGAGTGGATCGACGGCAGGCCCAGGTGGGTCGGGATCTCGGAGAAGGTCACCGCCCGCACGCCCCGGGCCGCGTTGCGCCGGATCTCCGCGACCGCCAGGTCGATGTCCCACAGCGGGATGATGCAGAGCGGGATCAGCCGGCCGCCGCTGTCGCCGCACCACTCCTCGACCATCCAGTCGTTGTACGCGCGCACGCAGGCCAGGGCCACCTCCTTGTCGTGCGCCTCGGCGAAGGTCTGACCGCAAAAGCGCGGGAAGGTGGGGAAGCACAGCGAGGCCTCGACGTGGTTGAGGTCCATGTCGGCGAGGCGTGCCTTGGGGTCCCAGCAGCCGCGCCGCATCTCCTGCCGCGTGATCCCCTCCAGCGTCATGTCGTCGCGGTCGAATCCGACGGCGGCGATGTTGCGCTTGTACGGGAACTTCAGGTCCTCGTAGATCCACCAGTCGGTGGGCGGGCCGTCGGGGTCCATGGTGATCACGTACTTGCCGCCCGTGTACGCGAGCTCGCCGATGCCGGCGGTGAGCGGCTTGGGCCCGCGGTCGCGGTATTTGGCCGGCAGCCAGACGTCGAAGAGGTGGGCGGGCTCGATCACGTGATCGTCGACGCTGATGATCCGAGGCAGTTCCAGTTCCATGACCGTCTCCCATTTCTGATGGATCGTCAGAAACAAGCTAGCCCCGCCACCCCTGGACCGACAAGCGTCAGCGCTCTACGCTCTGCGCTGGATCTGACTATTCGTCAGCTAAGGGGAGGTCTGACATGCCGCCTGGCACGACGTCGGGTACGACCACCGCCGCGCAGGCGGCGACCGCCGCACAGGCGGCGGAACTGGCCCGGTCCGCGACCCTCTGGGAACTGATCGCACGCCGGGCCGCACTGACCCCGCACGCCCCCGTCCTCATCGAGGCCGCCGAGGACCCCGCCGCCGACCGCCGGCTCACCTTCGGTGAACTGCGCGACCGCTCCGAACGCGTCGCCGCGGGCCTCCACGCCATGGGCGTGCGCCCCGGCACGGTCGTCGCCTGGCAACTGCCGACCCGCATCGAGACCGTGCTGCTCTCCATGGCCCTCGCCCGCATCGGCGCCGTACAGAGCCCCGTCATCCCCTTCTACCGGGACCGGGAGGTCGGCTTCGCGCTCCGCGAGGCCAAGGCCGAGTTCTTCGCCCACCCCGGACTCTGGCGGGGCCACGACTACCGGGCCATGGCCGACCGCCTCGCCGCACGCGGAGCCTTCGAGGCCTACGACGACCTCCCCGACGGCGACCCGTCCGTACTGCCCCCGCCCCCCGCCTCCGGCACCGACGTCCGGTGGATCTACTGGACCTCCGGCACCACCTCCGACCCCAAGGGCGTCCTGCACACCGACCGCTCCCTGATCGCGGGCGGCTCCTGCCTGGCCCACGCCCTGCACCTGACCCCCTCCGACGTCGGCTCGATGGCCTTCCCCTTCGCGCACATAGCCGGGCCCGACTACACCGTGATGCTCCTGCTGTACGGCTTCCCGGCCGTCCTCTTCGAGAAGTTCGCGATGCCCGACGCCCTGGACGGCTACCGACGCCACGGCGTCACCGTCGCCGGCGGCTCCACGGCCTTCTACTCGATGTTCCTCACCGAACAACGCAAGGCCCCCGCCACCCCCCTCATCCCCACGCTCCGCCTCCTGGCGGGCGGCGGCGCCCCCAAACCGCCGGAGATCTACCACGCCGTCGTACGCGAGCTGGGCTGCCAGCTCACCCACGGCTACGGCATGACCGAGGTCCCGATGATCACCATGGGCGCCCCGGACGACACCCCCGAAAACCTCGCCACCACCGAGGGCCGCCCCCCGGCGGGCATGTCCATCCGCATCACCACCCCGGACGGCACCCCACTCCCCCCGAACACGGACGGCGAGGTCCGCCTCCGGGGCGAGGCCGTCTGCCAGGGCTACCTGAACCGCGACCAGTCGGCGGAGGTCTTCGACCAGGACGGCTACCTGATCACCGGCGACCTCGGCCACCTCACCCCCGACGGCTACCTGGTCCTCACGGGCCGCAGCAAGGACGTCATCATCCGCAAGGGCGAGAACATCTCCGCGAAGGAGATCGAGGACCTCCTCCACCAGCTCCCGGCCGTAGCCGACGTAGCCGTGATCGGCCTCCCGGACCCCACCCGAGGCGAACGCGTCTGCGCCGTCGTGGAACAACCCCCGGGCGCGGCCCCCCTGACCCTCCCCCAGCTGACGACCTACCTCCGCACCCAGGGCCTGGCACCCCACAAACTCCCGGAACAGCTGGAACTCCTGGACGCCCTCCCCCGCAACGAAGCCCTCCGCAAGGTCCTGAAGTACAAACTCCGCGAACGGTACGCCTGAAGCCCGAGCCTCAGCGGCCCACGATCGCAATGATCCCCAGCAGACCGCAGACGCGGCCACGGAGGAGCGCGTCGCGACCTGTGGCGGCCTATGCCCAGCCCCGGACGGCCGCCAGACGCCAAGCCGCGAGAAGCACGTAGCGATCTGAAGCGCCCCCGACCGCCCCGCGCATCCCTGCTCTCCCCGCCCCTGGACCAGAACCCCCGGCCCGTTCCTTTGGGGGTTTCCCGTCAGTCTTCGTATGTCCGGGGCGGGACGGTCGGTCAAGGGTGGCCGAAGGCCATCGCGCAGCGACGCGACCGAAGGGAGCGCCCTTGAGGGACCGGCCCGACACGGAGAGACGATGAGACTGACGGGAAACCCCCATACGCATCTCTGATCCCGCCCCAGGGGCCCCCGCCCCCAATCCCCCTACATCCGACTCAGCGAAGCCGCCGCGAACAGCACGTCCCGGATGGCCTCGCGGTCGCCGTGTTGGCCCGCCGCCGCATCCTCGGGGGAGATGTGGCCCGCGGCCAGCTGGCAGAACTCGACGCCGTCCAGGGCGATCTCCGCCACCGTCCGCTCCGGCGACGGCTTGGCCGCAGGAGAGTCCAGCGCGATGTCCCAGCCGCCGCCACCCGCGCCCTCGATCTCCAGGTGCAGGGTCCGCCCCGGCGCGCCCGCCGCGACCAGGCCGCGCGCGGGGGCCGCCAGGCCGTCGCGCCGGCGCTTCGCCAACGCCTCGGGCAGGAGCCGCGCCGCGAGGTCGATCATCCGGTGCAGGTGGGGGCCGGACGGCGGCTCGTACGGGTAGTCCACCGCATCCGCGATGTCCCAGGCGTGCACCCAGCACTCGAAGGCGCGCTCCAGGAACGCGTCCGCGAGCGGCAGCGCGAAGTGTCCGTAGTCCACCGTCAGCTCGGCGACGCCCCGGCCCGCGAAGGAGACCGTGCGCACCAGCGTGTGGCCCTGTTCCCGCCACGGCTCGCGGACCTGCCGCGTGGGCGGGTGCGCCGCCGCGTGCCAGAAGTGCTCGGTGCGTACGGTCGGACCGCCCCGCGGCGCGTCCGGCCCCAGCGGGTCGTCCAGCCCCAGCGCGGTGGCGATCAGCCCGTCCACCGTCAGCAGATGGCCGATGACCCCCGCCACCGTGGTCCGCTGCGTCCGGCGCTGTTCCTCCTCGAACCACTTCAGCCGCACCGGGGTGTGCCATTCCGAGTCCCCGAAGTCCTGGAGCAGCGCGTCGAGCCGCGCCGTCTCGGTGTCGTACGGACTCGCCCACGCCGGTACGGGGATGCGCGCGGGCCGTTTGCCGAGGCAGTCCTCCAGCACGCGCGAGCGCAGCAGCGGCTTGAGGTCGAGGTTCTCCTCCGGGTGCAGCAGCCCCACCGCGTCGCGTAGCCGCAGCGCCTCCTCCGCGCAGGGCGCGCACTCGGTGAGGTGGTCCTCCACCGCCTGGGTCTCCTCGGCGGAGCAGGCGGCCAGCGCCCACGCGCCGAGCAGGGACTTCAGTACGGCGTGCGAGGGCGGCACGGCCTGAGCGGACGACACGGACGGCGAAGACACCTCGGGCTCCGGCAACCGCTCGGGCACCGCCTTCGGCCACGCCGCGGACAACCCCTCCCACCCCGGCCCCGACGTCCCGTCCGCCCCCGCGGGCAGCGACGTCGGCGCCTGCCCCGGGTCGAGGTCGTCGGCGGCGCCGCGAGGCCCCGGTATGCGCGGCGCGCCGCGCGGCCGCTCGTATCCGTCGTCGGGTGACTCGGCGGGACCGTTCATCGAGGGGTTCCGTATTCGCGCGGGCCGTAGCCGGACTGGGCGGCGGCGTCCTCCTGCGGGAGGGCGTTGGCGGTCGACAGCAACTGGAGCCCGAGCCGCAGCCGACGGCGCGCCTCGTCCTCGCTGATGCGCAGGTCGGCGGCGGCCTGCCGGTAGTCGCGCCGCTGGAAGTAGGCCAGTTCGAGCGCGGCGCGCAGCGGCGCGGGCATGGAGGTCACGATGTAGTCCGCGCGGGCCGCCGCATTGGCGCTGCGCACCTTCTGCTCCAGCTCCTCGCGCGAGCCCCGTCCCAGCTCGGCCTGGCGCAGCCGGGCCACCGCCTGGCCCTGGGTGATGCGGGCGACCCAGGAGCGCATGGAGCCCTGCTTGGGGTCGTAGGCGTCCGGGTTCTCCCAGATGTAGCCGAAGACCTCACGGGTGATGCGGTCCGCCGCCTTCTCGTCACCCAGCACCCGGTGCGCCAGGCTGTGCACGAGCGAGGCGAAGCGGTCGTACAACTCCCCGAGCGCGGCGGCCTCGCCGCGGGCGAGGCGCTGCTGCATGCGGCGGTCCCAGCGCGGTGGTGCGTCCTTCGCCATAAGTGCCCCCAGCCGTGGGCCGTGTGTCGACCCATCGAATGTAGTGGGCACATGACGGTTCGCGCCTGTTTTGGCAGAACCTGGCCCTGGAAGAGCGCCCTGCGTGATAGAGGCGTGGCGGGGCGTGAACGGTGGTACCGCCCACGGCACATGGGGACAGGTGTGCGCGCCCCGCCGCGCTCCCCGTGCGCGGGTTCGATGCGGCCGCCTGCTTGACCACTTCGCTTAACGCTCGGGCCACCTAGGCCTTACGCTCCTGCCTTGTCTTGAATCTGTACCCCACGCACACGTGAAGGCGGAACGCCGAACATGGACAGCGCAGAATACGAGCGCAAGATCGCCGCCCGATTCGCCACCTTCGACCAGGACGGGTCCGGGTATATCGACCGGGAGGACTTCAGCGCGGCCGCGAAGGCCGTCCTGGCCGAATTCGGTACCGCTGCCCGGTCGGACAAGGGCCAGGCCGTCTTCGCGGGCGCCGAGGCGTTCTGGCAGGGAATGGCCGGCATCGCGGACGTCGACGGGGACCAGCGGGTGTCCCGCGAGGAGTTCATCACCGGGGCGGCGAAGCGGCTGCGGGACAACCCGCACCGGTTCGCGGAGATCGCGCGGCCGTTCCTGCGGGCCGTGATCGCGGTGGCGGACGAGGACGGCGCCGGCGCCACCCCGACGGCGGCCGCCCGCGTCCTGCGCGTCCTGGGCACCGCGCCCGAGCTGGCCACCCAGGTGGCCGCGGGCCTGGACCCCGACGGCGACGGCCGCCTCGCGGAGGACGACATCCTGAAGGCGTTCGCGGCGTACTGCGGCGTCGAGGCCCCCGACGCCTGACGGCCGCGGGCCGACCGCCGGCCGCCGGCCGCCGCCGTCGGCCGGCCCGCGGGATCTTCCCGGACCCCGCGGGCGCCGGCCACGCACGACCGAGCCCGGGCCAGGCCCTACCGGGAGCCCGGGCCAGGTCCTACCGGGAGCCCGCCCAGGCCCTACCGAGGGCCCGCCCAGGGCCTAACGGAAGCCGCCCAGGACCTACCGAGGGCACACCCGTCCGCGTGCCCGGACCTACGCGAACACCACCGTCCGCGCCCCGTTCAGCAGCACGCGGTGCTCGCTGTGCCACTTCACCGCCCGCGCCAGCGCCTGGCACTCCACGTCGCGCCCGATGGCCACCAGCTGGTCGGGGGTGACCTCGTGGCCCACCCGCTCGACCTCCTGCTCGATGATCGGCCCCTCGTCGAGGTTCGCCGTCACGTAGTGGGCGGTCGCGCCGATCAGCTTCACCCCGCGCGCATGCGCCTGGTGGTACGGCTTCGCGCCCTTGAAGCTCGGCAGGAACGAGTGGTGGATGTTGATGATCCGCCCGCTCAGCTCCTTGCACAGGTTCTCGGACAGCACCTGCATGTACCGGGCCAGCACCACCAGCTCGACGTTCTCGGCGCGCACGAGCTCCAGCAGCTGGGCCTCCGCCGCCGCCTTCGTGTCCTTCGTCACGGGGATGTGCACGAACGGGATGTCGTAGGAGCCGACCAGTTCCGCGAAGTCGGTGTGGTTGGAGACCACGGCCACGATCTCGACGGGCAGGGCCCCGATCCGCGCGCGGAACAGCAGGTCGTTGAGGCAGTGCCCGAACTTGGACACCATCAGGATGATCCGCATGCGCTCGTCGGAGCGGTGGATCTGCCAGTCCATCCGGAAGGAGTCGCCGATCGCGGCGAAGCTGGCGCGCAGCTTCTCCAGCGTCACGGCGGACTCGGCCTCGAAGTGCACCCGCATGAAGAAGAGCCCGGTCTCCCGGTCTCCGAACTGCTGGCTGTCCACGATGTTGCAGCCGGTCATGAAGAGGTAGCTCGACACGGCGTGCACGATGCCCTGCTTGTCGGGGCAGGACACGGTCAGGACGTACTGGGCCTGAGGCTCGGACTGAGGCTCGGACTGTGGCTGCTGGGCCGGGGCCGGGGAATGCGCGTCGCTCATGACCGCACAGCCTTTCACACCGCGCGGGTGAGGATCCTCAGAACGTCCAGCGAGGTGGGCCGGACATCCGGGTCGTCCCCGTCCGCTTCCGCCAGCCGTACGTGCGCCTCGCGCGCGGCGCGCACCGCCTCGGGCCACGCGTGGTGCTCCAGGTAGGCGGAGACGGGGGCGTCGGGGCCGACCTGGTGCATGATCCGCAGCACCCGCAGCACGGCGAGGTCGACCAGGGCCGCCTCCTGCGAGTCGCGGAAGATCGTGCCGACGTACTTCTCGGCGGACCAGCTGTCGAGCCAGGTGTCCTCGACGAGCCGGTACACGGCGTCGGTGACGTCCCCGTACCCCTCGTCGCCGGCCAGCCAGGTGTCCTCGTGGAACGCCGGATCGGAAAGCATGTGCAGCGCCGAGCGCACGTTGCAGCGCCAGCGCCACCAGGGCATGTCGTTGAGGGGCATGCCGCCCATGGTGGAGGAGCGGCCACCGCGTCGGGAAGAGTTCTTCGAACCTTGGGCGAATGTCACGCTTTCGATCGTACGTTCCTGTTCAGCGCGATCTTGAGGCGGCTGGGGACGGCTGCGCCCCGCGATCGACCGGGGCGGCGCCCCCGAGCACCACCAGGAGATCACCCCCGTAATTCACCGGCGCGTCACCCGATGTTGTGTCCATCTCACTCGACCGTTACCGCTGAAGCGGAATGGTGCATGGACATGACCAACTCGCGACGCTCATCCCTCTCCCGCACCTTCGTGGCCACGGCGATGGGTGCCTGTCTCGTCGCCGGGTGCGGGGTGCTCCCCGGAGGCTCGGGGGGCTCCGGGGGGACCATCACCGTCATGACCTTCGCCCCGGAAGGCACCAAAGCGACCAACATGCCGGGAATGATCGGCATGGCCAAGGCCTACGAGCGCTGGGCCAACGCCAAGGGCGGCATCAACGGCCACCGGCTGCGCGTCCTGACCTGCAACGAGAAGAACACGCCCACCGGCGCCGCCGACTGCGCCCGCAAGGCCGTCGCCGAGAAGGCCGTCGCCGTCGTCGGGTCCTACAGCCAGCACGGCCGCGCCTTCATGGCCCCGCTGGAGACCGAGGGCATCCCCTTCATCGGCGGCTACGGCCTCTCCGCCGAGGAGTTCCAGTCCCCCCTGTCCTACCCGGTCAACGGCGGCCAGCCCGTCCTCATCGCCGGCGCCGGCCACCAGCTCAGCCGCGCCTGCGACCAGGTCGCCCTGGTCCGCCCCGACACCCTCGCGGGCGACACGCTCCCGGTGCTGCTCAACGCCGGACTGCGCGCCAACAAGATGGCCGACGCCTCCGACATCCGGGCCGCCGAGGACTCCGCGGACTTCGTACCGCAGGCCCGCGAGGCCATCGCCCACACCACCGGCAGCGGCAAGGAGAAGGAAAAGGAGAAGGGCTGCGTGACCGCCGTCCTCGGCGAGCGCACCGAGACCTTCTTCGACGCCTTCCGCCGCACCGACGTCCAGCGCAGGAAGCCGCAGATCTCCTCGGTCCTCGGCAGCCTCAGCCAGTCCCTGATCGACCGCACGGGCGGCAAGGAGAGCTCCTTCGAGGGCGCGTACGTCACCAGCTGGTACCCGGTGGCCACCGACCCCCTCTGGGAGCCGATGCGGCAGGTCGTCTCCGAGTACGCGTTCGGCGACGACGGGGTCGACCCCGACGACAGCGGGACGCAGACCACGTGGATCGCGTACACCGTGCTGACCGAGGTCCTCAAGCGCGCCAAGGACGGCGAGCGCGTCACCGCGCGCACGGTGAAGCGGTCGCTGAACGAGTCGCAGGCCGTCAAGACCGGCGGCCTCACCCCCGACCTGAGCTGGCGCTACCAGGACATGCGCGCCGTCGCCGGCTTCCCCCGCATCGTCAACGGCCGGGTCAGCTTCCAGGTCGTCCAGTCGGGCCGCCTCGTGGCGCAGCCCGGCGAGGCGCCCCTGGACATGACCCCGACCCTGGAACAGGCCCCACGGGCCGCGTGAGCCACGGGCGAGTCACCACGGGCACCGACCGCTCACAGCTGTGACTTGTCGCGCTGGGTGAGGCCGTACTTGGTCGCGATCGTGTTCCACAGGGCCGCGGCCGACTCCTTGGCCTTCGTCGCCTCCCCGCTCGACTTGTTGCCCTCGGCGGCGTTCTTGGTGGCCTTGGCCTTGCCGTCCTTGCACTTGTCGCCTTCGACGTCCTCGGCCCAGGCGGCGTAGCTGTTGTCGGCGTCCCTGGAGGACTGCCAGGCCTTGGTGAGGGCCGCCGACAGCTTCGCGTGGTCCGGGAGCTTGTCCAGCTTCAACTCCTTGAGCCGGGTGACGAGTTCCTCGCGCTGGCGGGCCGCGCCGCGCAGGTCGGAGGCCGCCTGGTCGAGGTTGGCGCAGCTCTTGATGTCCTCCACGGCCTTGATCACCGTGGCCCGGCTGTCGTTGCTGTCCGCGAGCAGCTTGTCCAGCTGGACCGCCTGCGGGCGGCCCGGGTCGACGGGGGCCTCCCCGCCGGGCTGCGCGGAGGCGCCGCTCGCGGTCGGTGCGGCGGGCACCGCGCCGGGGTCGTTGTTCTGCGGCTCGTTGTCACTGAGCAGCGAGCCGACGCCGAGCCCGACGACGGCCAGGCCGATGACGACCGCGGCGATGATCCCGGGCGAGAGCCGGCGCCCCGCCTCGGCCTCGACCGGCGGGGGCGGGGCGTACTGCTGCTGCGGGTACGGCTGCGGCTGCGGCTGCTGGTGCCGGGGCGGTACGGGGCCCTGCGCGCGCGGCGGGTAGGGCCGCGGCGGCGGCTGGCGCAGCACGGGCTCCTGGACGGGCGGCAGGTGCTGCGTGTGCCCGGCGGCGTCGTCGCTGCGGAACAGCCCGTCGAAGTCCTCGGGCACGGACGGGACGGGCGCGATGAACTGCGTGGCCGCCTCCTCGTGCGGGGCGGCGGGGCCGGCCGGGACGGGCGGTATGAACTGAGTCGCGGCCTCGTCGTGAGGAGCGGCGGGGCCGGCGGGGCCGGCGGGTACGGGCGGTATGTACTGGGTGACGGCCTCGGGCAGGGGCGGGTAGCCGTAGCCGTGCGGATCCCCCGGCCCCTCGTACCCCGGCCCCACCACGTGCCCGGGCACCTCCTGCGGATACCCGTACGCGGGCCGGCCGGGCTGCGGTGGCTGCGGCTGCTCCGGGTACGCCTGCTGCCCGGACGCCGGGTCCGGACCCCACGGGGCACCCGGCTGGGGCGCACCCCCTCGTCCGCTCTGCGACACCGGGACTCCTTCTGCGTTAGCCCGAACGTATGGAACCGTCCGGATCACGCTACCCGGTCACCCCCCACCCCCGTCAGCCACTCCAGCCCGCCACAACGACAACCCTGGGGCGCTGCCCCGCTGTTTCAGCCTCGCCGGCGTTTGAGGCGCGGGGTCCGGGGCGGAGCCCCGCTCTTTCAGCCCCGCCGGCGTTTGAGGCGCGGGGTCCGGGGCGGAGCCCCGGCAGCGGACCGGCACCGGCACCCGCACGGCCAGGGCACCGGCACGGGACGGGCACCGCAAGCCGCGGCCAGCGAACCGGCGACGGCCAGCGTCACGCAGCCCTCGCATCCAGCCGAGCCCCGAACTCCCGCACAGCCGCCTCCTCCCGATAGGGATCAAGCCGCGCCCGGAAGTCCTCCAGATACTCCGCGCCCCGGTTCGACCGCAGCCCCTCCAGCAGGTCCGCCGCCTTCGTGGCGGTCTGGCAGGCCTGTTCCACCTCCCGCTGCTGCACCTGCGCCGCCGCCAGCAGCAGCAGCCCGATCGCCCGGCGCCGCTCCTTGCCCGCGGGCAGACCCCGTAGCGCTTCCTCCGCCCGCCTGCCCGCCGCCTCCGCCTGCCCCAGGTCCCGGTGGCAGTGGGCCAGCTCGTCCGCGAGGTACGCCTCGTCGAAGTGGCGGATCCACACCGGGTCGTCGCCCGACTCCGGCTCGGCCCGCTCCAGCGCGCTCACCGCCCGCGCGGACAGCACCGCCGTCGCCCTGCCGTCCCCCAGCAGCGCGTGCCCGCGCGCCTCGGCGGCGTAGAACATGGCCTCGACCCGCGGCGTGACCTGCCCGCGCGTCCCCTCCTGCGCGGCCCGGGCCAGCTGCGCGATCTCCCGCGGGTTGCCGAGCTCGGCGGCGAGGTGGCTCATGGACGCCGCGAGCACGTAGCCCCCGTACGCACGGTCGCCCGCCGCCTGGGCCAGGCGCAGCGCCTGGATGTAGTAGCGCTGCGCGAGCCCCGGCTGGCCGGTGTCCACCGCCATGTAGCCCGCCAGCTCCGTCAGCCGGGCCACGGCCGCGAACAGCGCACGCCCCACGGGCTCCCGGTACGAGCCGCCGATCAGCCCGGACACCACCGAGTTGAGGTAGTGCACGACCACCGGCCGGACGTGCCCGCTGCCGAAGCGGTGGTCGAGTTCCTTGAGCGCCTCGGTGGTCGCCCGGACCGCCTCGACGTCCGGCATGCCGACGCGCGAGCCGCCGCTCCGGGCCACCTGCGCATCGGCCCCCGTGATCAGCCAGTCGCGGCTCGGCTCGACGAGCGCGGAGGCGGCCACGCTGGATCCGGCGAGGAAGTCGCGGCGGCCGACGTCGCTGCGCCACAGCTCGCAGACCTGCTCGATCGCGCCGATCACGGTCGGGGAGAACTGCAGGCCGACGCCGGAGGCGAGGTTCTTGCCGTTGGCCATGCCGATCTCGTCGATGGTGACGGTCCGGCCGAGTTTGCGCCCGATCGCCTCGGCGATGATGCCGGGGGCCCGGCCGCGCGGCTGCTGGCCGCGCAGCCAGCGCGCCACTGAGGTCTTGTCGTAGCGGAGATCGAGGCCGTGTTCGGCCCCGCACATGTTCACGCGCCGGGCGAGCCCGGCGTTGGAGCACCCGGCTTCCTGGATGAGCGCCTGCAGCCGTTCGTTCGGCTGGCGGGCGACGAGAGGCCTGGCTGCCATGAAAACCCCCTGTGGCCGCGGGTGATCGCTGGAATGATCACTTCCCGCCTGATGTGCGGAGAATCTTCCGCTCTGCGTCGTGTCGCTACCCAACTGCAGCGCCCCGGGCTCCTACGCGCCCCCACGCGTGCATCAGTGCGCCCCGTATGCAGGATCGATGCACCGCCCACCGGCCGGTTTACGCCCGTAACTCCGGGTGACCCGGGCAGTTGTGATGGGCGTGGAAGAGACCATCGGAGTCACGGAGACCGCACCCATCCCCAAGCAGCGCGGCGAACTGCTGCTGGACCATGCCGTGCGGTACGCGGAAGAACGGCACTGGGATGTCTTCGCCGGCACCTGGTTGGAGGCCGGTGACGGCCGGGAACTGTGCTCCTGCGGGGTGGCGGACTGCCCGGTGCCCGGCGCGCACCCGACGGTGAAGGACTGGGCGGCGCAGGCCACCGGAAGCGCGGTGCAGGTGCGGCGGATCTGGGCGAAGCACCCCACGGCCTCGATCCTGCTCCCGACGGGCCGGACGTTCGACGCGCTGGACGTGCCGGAGTCGGCGGGCTTCCTGGCGCTGGCACGGCTGGAGCGGATGCAGCGCACCCTGGGACCGGTCACCCTGACGCCCGACCACCGGATGCTGTTCTTCGTCCTGCCGGGCGCCGGCGTCAAGGTGACGGACCTCGTGCGCAAGCTGGGCTGGTCGCCGACGGGCCTGGACCTGCTCGCGCGCGGCGAGGGCGAGTACGTGGCGGCCCCGCCCACCCGCTTCGGCGGCCGGGGCGCCGTGCAGTGGGCGCGGCGGCCCACACCGGCGAACCGGTGGCTGCCGGACACGGAGGAGCTGATCGACGCGCTGGCGTACGCGTGCGGGAGCGAGGCGGCGGCGGACCGCAAGCGGCGCCAGGCCTGAGGTCCGCGGCTGATGGCCGGAAACTCATGACATAAGTAATGCTCGGGCCTCTTCCCCGCCTCCTATCGTGAGGAAAGAACGACCAACGGGGATGTCACGAGAGGCAGGCGCATGCCGGACCAGGGCGATGCGACGGGTGGAACGTACGGGACGGGTGGCGCGCGAACCGCGCCGTCCGCGGTGCGGGTGGAAGGTCTGTGGAAGCGCTTCGGCGAGCAGGTGGCCGTCGCCGGGATCGACGTGGAGCTGCCCGCGGGCCAGTTCATCGGTCTGGTGGGCCCGAACGGGGCGGGCAAGACGACGACGCTGTCGATGGTGACCGGGCTGCTGCGCCCGGACATGGGGCGGGTGTTCGTCGCCGGGCACGACGTGTGGGCGGACCCGACGGTGGTGAAGGCGCGGATCGGCGTGCTGCCGGAGGGGCTGCGGCTCTTCGAGCGGCTGTCGGGGCGCGAACTGCTCGGCTACATGGGCCGCTTGCGCGGGCTGCCGGGCGAGGAGACCGACAAGCGGGCGACGCAGCTGCTGGAGGTCCTGGACCTCGCGGGCTCGCAGCACAAGCTGGTGGTGGACTACTCGACGGGCATGCGGAAGAAGATCGGCCTGGCGGCCGCTCTGCTGCACAATCCCGAAGTGCTGTTCCTGGACGAGCCGTTCGAGGGCGTCGACCCGGTGTCGGCGCAGACCATCCGCGGGGTGCTGGAACGTTACACCGCGTCCGGTGCCACGGTCGTCTTCTCCTCCCACGTGATGGAGCTCGTCGAGTCGCTCTGTGACTGGGTGGCCGTGATGGCCGCCGGCCGGATCCGCGCCGCGGGCCCGCTGGCCGACGTACGGGGCTCCGCGCCCTCCCTCCAGGCCGCCTTCCTCGAACTGGTCGGCGCGCACGGGCGCGATGCGGCCGGCGACTCGCTGGAGTGGCTCGGAGGGGGCTCGTTCGGCGGAGGCTCCGGGGCGGTCCCGCGATGACCACGCCCGCCGCCACGCCCGCGGCACCGTCCGCCCCGGTCCCGCTCACCCGGATCTTCGTCGGCCTCAAGCTGTCGCTGCTGCGCAACGGCCTGAAGGGCTCCTCCAAGCGCAAGGCCGTCTACTTCAGCACGCTGGCCTTCGCCTTGCTCGTCGGCTTCTTCGTCACGCTCGGTCTGGCCCTGCTGCACGGCAACGCCCACGCGGGAACCGTCGTCGTGCTGCTGGCCGCGATCCTGGCGCTCGGCTGGACCTTCATGCCGCTGTTCTTCCCCAGCGGCGACGAGACGCTCGACCCGAGCCGGCTGGTGATGCTGCCGCTGCGGCCGCGGCCGCTCGTACGGGCCCTGCTCGCCTCCTCGCTGGTCGGCATCGGGCCGCTCTTCACGCTGTGCCTGGCGGTCGGCTCGGTGGTGGCCGTCGCGCGCGGCGCGGCCGGCGCGGTGGCCGCGGTGGTGGCCGCGCCCCTGCTGGTGCTCGGCTGCGTGACCCTCGCGCGGGCGGTGGCCACGGCCAACGTACGGCTGCTGACCAGCCGCAAGGGGCGTGACCTCGCCCTGCTCAGCGGCCTGCTGATCGCGGTGGGCGCCCAGCTGGCCAACTTCGCCAGCCAGCGCCTGTTCGAGACCGGCGGCCTGAGCCGGCTGGAGCCCGCGGAGGCGGTGGTGCGGTGGCTGCCGCCGGCGACCGCCGTCGGCATGGTGGACTCGGCGAGCGAGGGCGCGTACGGCGTCGCGGCCGCCCAACTGGCCCTGACGCTCGCGGCCCTGGCCGGGCTCCTGTGGTTCTGGGAGCGCAGCCTGACCAAGCTGATGGTCACACCGGACGGTTCGACCATCGCGGCGGCCACACCGTCCAAGGACCGCGGCGCGAGCGGCGTCTGGTCGCTGCTGCCGGCCGGCCGGACGGGCGCGGTCATGCAGCGCACCCTGCGCTACGTCGTCCGCGACCCGAAGACGAAGGCCTCGTGGGTGACCGCGCTGGCGATCGGCCTGATCGTGCCGGTCTTCAACGCCCTCCAGGGCACGGGGTCGGTCTATCTCGCCTGTTTCGGCGCGGGCATGCTCGGCGTCCAGATGTACAACCAGTTCGGGCAGGACACCTCGGCGTTCTGGATGGTCGCGCAGACCATCTCGACGCGGCGGGACGCCTACGTGGAACTGCGCGGGCGGGCGGCCGCGCTGGCCCTGGTCACCGTCCCGTACACGGTCCTCGTCTCGGTGGTGACGGCCGCCGTGATCGGCGAGTGGCGCTCCTTCCCCGCGGCCCTGGGCCTGTCCCTGGCCCTGCTGGGGTCGATGCTCTGCACCGGGGCCGTGGCCTCGGCGCGCTTCCCGTACTCCATCCCGTCGGACGGCGCCTTCAAGAACGTGGCGCCGGGCCAGGCCGGGCTCGCGTGGGCCGGCATCTTCGCCGGGCTGTTCTCCTCGGCGCTGATCTGCGCTCCGGTGATCGTGCTGACGGTCTGGCTCCACACCGGCGAGCACCAGGACGTTTCCTGGATCCTGCTCCCGCTGGGCGTGGCCTGGGGCGCCCTGGCCACCTGGTCCGGCCTGCGCCTGGCCGCCCCGACGGTGGCGCGCAAGCTGCCGGAGATCCTGCTGGCCGTGAGCAAGGGCTGAGGCGCCGGCCCCCCAGCCGCCATGGCCCTCATCAGGGAGCTGCGGCGCCCGGCCCCGTCACGGGGCCGCGGCGCCCGGCCCCGTCACGGCGCTGCGGCTCGGACTCCTTCCAGGAAGGGCTCCAGGGCCGCGCGCCAGGCCGCCGGCTGGTCGTAGTGGAGGTAATGGCCGGCGTCGGGGATCTCCGCATACTGGCCGGCGGGGAGGACGCGGACCATCTCCTGGGCCTCGGCGCGCCCGAGGTCGCCGTCCAGGCCGCGGACGACCAGGGTCGGGCACCGGACCTGGGCCAGCTCCTCCCAGTGCGCGTCGTGGACCCAGGTCTCGCGGGCGGTCAGCATCTGGCGGCGGGAGAACACGGGGCGCCAGCCGTCCTCGGCCTCGTACATCACCTCGGCGAAGAAGGCGCCCCGGCCGGGGTCGGGGCGCTCCACCCGGGGGTCCTCCTCGCCGAACCAGCGGCGGGCCGCGTCCTGGCTGGGGAAGGGCAGCGGCCAGCGGTGGAACCAGTCCGCCCACTCCTGCTGCGAGGCCTCCCCGAGGGCCGAGGCGCGCATGTCGCAGATGACCAGGGCTTCGACCAGGTCGGGGCGGCGGGCGGCGAGCTGCCAGGCGGTGAGGGCGCCCATGGAGTGGCCGATGAGGGTGACGGGGGCGAGGCCGAGCTGCTCGACGGTGGCCTCGGCGTCGGCGACGAACGCCTCGCGGCTCAGGGCGGTGTGCAGGGCGGGACCGGCGGGCGGGCGGGCGCTCTGGCCGTGTCCGCGCTGGTCCAGGGCCACGACGCGGCGGTGCTCGCGGAGCCAGCGGGCGGTGCCGCTCCAGTGGAGGGCGCGGCCCATCAGGCCGTGAAGTAACAGCACCGCGGGGCGGGCGTCGGGCTCGGCGCCGGGCTGGGCGGCCGGTTCGCGGAATTCCCAGGCGGCCAGGCGCACGCCTTCGGCCCCTGTCACATCGACGCGCTCTACCACCGCAGATGCACCCCCTTCGCTCCCCGCCAGACTATCGAACCCGCATTCGAAAACGGGGTTCTGGCCCACAACACCGCTCTTTCGAGTGACCTTCCTCAAGGATTGGCCGCCGCTGCCGATGGAGATCCTTTCAACAGGGAGGCGGGCCGCTCGGGGAAGACGGTCCGAAGGGGACGACCTTGAGAGCTCGGGGCTCCAGGTCACCAGGGGAGGACCGGTCCCGGCGCCGCGAGGCGCCGGGACCGCCCCACCACAGTCCCCTTACAGGCGGGCCGACGCAGGCGTCAGCGCTTCGCCACGAACACGTGCGAGGCGACCTCCGCGTCGAGCTCGGCGGCCTCGCCACCACTGCCCACCAGCACACCCCCGGGAGACTCGGTCACGCTCACCACCGCACCCGGCTGCACACCCGCACGCCGCAGCGTGTACATCAGCTGGGCATCCGTCTGGATCGGCTCCCCGATCCGGCGCACGACCACCGTCTTGCCCTCGGTGCCCGGGTCGAGCTCCGACAGGCTGACCATCCCGTCCTCCAGGAACGGATCGGCCTCGGCCTTCTCGCCCAGCTCCTCCAGCCCGGGGATCGGATTCCCGTACGGCGACTCCGTCGGGTGGCGCAGCAGCTCCAGCACCCGCCGCTCCACCGCCTCGCTCATCACGTGCTCCCAGCGGCAGGCCTCGGCGTGCACGTGCTCCCACTCCAGGCCGATGACGTCGACGAGCAGACACTCCGCGAGCCGGTGCTTGCGCATCACGCGCGTCGCCAGCCGCCGCCCCTCCTCCGTCAGCTCCAGGTGCCGGTCGCTGGCGACGCCCACCAGGCCGTCGCGCTCCATGCGTGCCACCGTCTGGCTCACCGTCGGTCCGCTCTGGTCGAGCCGTTCGGCGATGCGGGCGCGCATCGGGACCACACCTTCCTCTTCCAGCTCGAGGATGGTGCGGAGATACATCTCCGTGGTATCGATCAGTCCGGACATTCATGCCCCTCGGATAGCGTGCGCTGGCCCTGCCCCCAATTCTGACGCATCGAGCGGACAACCGTCCCGCGCCTGGGGTCAAGACCAGTCACGGACCTCCCGGGACATCCCTCCGGATATGCCCCGGACATCCCCCGCGCCTCCCCGGGGCATCTGCGTGCGCATCAACCCCGTGCGTACCGGGCCCGGATCGGCGTGCGTATTGACACGCCCTTGGTCCAGACCGCACGGTGAGCGGCGGACACGGACGCACCCCACCCCGCACCCCCACCCCGGAAGGGCCATCGGCGTATGAGCGAGAGCAAGCTGGCCGGTCAGTTCTTCGACGCGGCCATCGGCCTGCTGGAGAAGGTGCGCGACGAGGAGTCCGCACGGATCACCGAGGCCGGAGCCGTCATCGCCGACGCCGTCGCCGCCGGCAAGCGCCTCTTCGCCTTCGGCGCCGGCCACTCCTCGCTGCCCGCGATGGACGTCGTCTACCGGGCCGGCGGACTCGCC
The DNA here is from genome assembly GCF_043076955.1 of Streptomyces sp. NPDC016562. Taxonomy (NCBI): domain Bacteria; kingdom Bacillati; phylum Actinomycetota; class Actinomycetes; order Kitasatosporales; family Streptomycetaceae; genus Streptomyces; species Streptomyces sp. NPDC016562. Next base: position 337,041 of record NZ_JBIBRZ010000006.1, read on the forward strand.
CTGATGAACCTCCTCGCCGTCCCCGGCACCGTCGGCGTCGACGTCATGCCCGCCACCCTCGGCAGCGCCCTCGAACGGGTCGACGGGCTCGCGGGCGCGGTCCTGGACAGCAGCCCGGCCTCCGACGGCGACGTCCTCGTGATCATCTCGCTCTCCGGGCGCAACGCGCTGCCCGTGGAGATGGCCATGAACGCGCGCGCCATCGGCCTGAAGGTCATCGGCGTCACCTCGGTGGCGTACGCGACGGAGACCAAGTCGCGGCACGTCTCCGGCACCTTCCTCAAGGACCACTGCGACGTCGTCCTGGACAGCAAGATCGCGGTCGGCGACGCGGAGCTGAGCGCCGAGGGCATCGACGCCCCCTTCGCCCCCGCCTCCACCGTCGTCACCAGCGCCATCATGCAGGCCGTGATGGCGGCGGCCGCCGGCGAGCTCGCCGCCCGCGGGCTGGAGCCCCCGATGCTGCGCTCGGGCAACGTCGACGGCGGCCACGAGTGGAACGGCCGCGTGATGCAGCAGTACGGCGACCGGATCTTCTTCCGCCACTGAGCCGGGGCCCGCCGCTGAGCCGGGCCTGCCGCTGAGCCGGCCCGGCCTAAGCTCGCGCCGCCAGGTCCAGGTCCGCCGCGATCCGGGCCGCGACCTCCTCCGCGTACGCCGCGTCCGCGCTCTCGAAGGCGGCCCGCGACGGCCCGCGCAGGAACGTCAGCGCCCCCAGGGTCCGGCCCCGGCTCCGCAGCACCGTGCACAGCGCGTGCGCCGCGCCCTCGGGCCACTGCCGCGCCCCCGCCCACTCCGCGTCGGCCTCCCCGCCCGGGGCGCTGGCGCGCACCGAGCCGATCCGGTCCAGCGCCTGCAACGCCGGATGCCCGGCCGGATACCGCACGGGGATCGATCCGGGCCCCCGCAGCGCCGGGGGTGACGCGGCCGACCGTACGAGCCTGCGCCGCTCGGGGTCGGCCGCCGGATCCAGTACGTCGAGCAGCACGTGCTCGGCGAAGCCGGCCAGGGCGTAGTCCAGCCGTACGGCGGCCGCCTCGGCCGGGTCCTCGCACTCCGCGGCGGCCCGCCCCGCACGGTGCAGCTGGTGGGACCGAAACCGCAGCCGGGCGGTGTCCAACTGGGCCTGCCGGGCCTCGGTGACGTCCTGGAACAGCCACCCGACCCCCAGCGGAACCGGCTCCTCCGCCAGCGGCGAGGCCAGCCGCAGGAACCCGCACCGCCAGCACCTGCGCCGCACCCCCTCCGCCGTGCGCACCGACACCCACACCTCCACCGGCCCGGGCGGCGCCCCCTCGGCGAGCACGTGCTGGAGGGCGCCCTCCAGCTCCTCCACGCCCTGGGCCAGCAGCTCCCCGAGCGGCCGCCCGAGCAGCGCGGTACGACCCGTCCCGAAGGCGTGCGCGGCGTGCGCGTTGACGACGGCGGGCCGCAGATCGACGTCGACGAGGACCACACCCCACGAGGCGTCCTCCATCAGCGCCTCGCTCAGCGCGATGGACCGCTCCAGGTCGATCTGCGCGTGCACCTCGCTGAAGGCGCAGTACACCCCGGCGGGTTTCCCGTCGGCGCCCGGCACACCGGCGGACTGGGTCCGTACGAGGACCCGCCCGCCGTCCTTGGTCAGCAGCGCGAACTCGTGCACCTGCCGTCCGGGCACGTGCTGGGCCGCCATGAGCCGGTCCTGCACGTCCTGAGCGTCGGCGGCCCGCACCGCCCACCCCTCGAACCCCTTGCGCCCCACGGCCTCGGCGGCGGACCAGCCGAGGACCCGCTCGGCCTCACGGTTCCAGTGGGTGATCACCCCGTCGGAGTCGAACGCGCACAGGGCTGCGTCCATCCCGTCCAGCAGCGCTGCGAGCAGATCGTCGGCGATCTCGTGACGTCCGGAAGCACTCACCTGACACCCCCTGCAGGTGTTCGCGTGTGCGGCACGTCGGATCATTCAACTGGAACGTGACGCAGCCCACACCGCTTTCCCCGGATTGGGTACGAGAAATCCGGTCGCGTTTCTTTCACGAAGCCCCGCGCACCCCCGGCCGCCCCCCACCAGTACGACCACACGTTCGAGTGACCCCGCCCGGATCCGTCCGCCCGCGGCGATCCCCGTGCGTAGCGTCCGGAGAACCACGAGAAGGGAGGTCACTCGCTCCCTCACATGAGTGACCAGCCCCAGTCATCACGATCCCCGGATCAGTTGAGGTGCCTCGATGACTACGTTCCTTGCAGGTGAGCAGACCCACCAGGCTGTGCTTCCTCAGCAGCCTGCTCTGGAATCCGCGAGCGCAGACACCCCTGGGAGCAGGGACGAAACGGCTCACGGGCTCCCGGCCGCCGTACCGGGCACCGGTCTGGAACATGGGCGAGGGGAGACCGGCGGCGTCCGCACCGGGACGCGTCGGCGACACGCCGGATCCGCTGCTCCGTCAGCGGCGACGGCAGAGACCGGGAGCGGTGACGCTCCCCGCCCGGCGGCGGCCCGGGTGTTCGTACTCGCGAAAGGGGGCGAACCGCTCATGCCGTGCCATCCCGCCCGCGCTCGCGAGTTACTCGACAGGGGGCGCGCCGTCGTCGCGCGTCGGGCTCCCTTCACCATCCGGCTCACACACCGGACCCGCGCCGGTTCCACGGTCCAGGGCGTACAGCTCCGCCTCGATCCCGGCTCCAGAACGACGGGCATCGCCATCGTGGACGAACAAGAGCGAGTCGGCCCGCAGGGGCGGACCGCCGTCGCCCGCCGGGGGCTGATCACGATCGAGCTCCGGCACCGGGGGCGACAGATCCACGGCGCCATGGGGCGACGTGCCGGCTACCGCCGCCGAAGGCGCTCGGCGAACCTCCGTTACCGCGCACCTCGACGGGACAACCGGACCAGGCCGCCCGGCTGGCTTCCGCCGTCCTTGCGCCATCGCATCGACTCGACCCTGTCCCTCGTCACACGACTGAGCCGATACGCGCCGGTGACGGAGATCCACGTGGAACAGGCGGCGTTCGACACGACCGCGTTCGCGGAGGTCATGTCGGCCGACCGGCAGGAGCGCGAGGCGCCGACGCATGCAGGATCCGAGCTCAGGGAGTTTCTTCTGGCCAAATGGAAGAGATCTTGCGCTTATTGCGATGCCACGGGAGTGCCTCTCGACATCGAACACGTCCGCCCCCGGAGTCGTGGTGGATCCGACCGGGTGTCGAACCTCGTTCTCGCCTGCGTTCCCTGCAATCAGGCGAAGGGGGCGGCACGCGTCGAGGAATTCCTCTCCGACCGGCCCGCACGTCTGGAACGTGTGATCACTCAGCTGAGGAGACCACTGCACGACGTAGCCGCCATGAACGCGACCCGGCTCCAGCTCGTGGAGGCTCTCGTCACCCTGGGTGTGCCGGTGCATGCATGGTCGGGCGGTCGTACCGTCTGGAACCGGTCCGCCATGGGGTGGCCGAAGAGCCACACCCTTGACGCCCTGGCCACCGGGGTCGTCGACCACGAACGCGGGGACGCCGTCGTCCGCGTACCCGCCCGGATCCTCGTGGTGGCGTCGACGGGGCGCGGTTCGTACGCCCGGACGACCCCGGACCGCTTCGGGTTCCCCCGCTTGCAGCGGCCGCGCGGCAAGGTCCACCACGGATACGCGACCGGGGACCTGGTGGCGGCCGTCGTCCCGAGGGGGAAGTGGGTCGGCAACTGGGTGGGACGCGTCGCGGTCCGGGCCGGCGGCCAGCATCGCATCACGACGCTGACCTGCCGCTTTGATGTCTCCCACCGGAATCTGCGGCTACTCCAGAGAGCCGATGGATACACCTACGGATTCGCCGCCGAAATTCCATTGAGCGACCACCACGGACCTGCTTAGAGTGGTCCCACACTGAAAGGAGGTGATCCCGGAAATGTATGAACTCCGGACGCGTGAGGTGGCTGCGGGCTAAGCGCCCGTCGTCGCACGCACCCAGTGCGGTGCCCGGCGCAAGCGCCTGGCGCCAATCCACAGCAGTCACCCGACCCGCGGGCTCGCCGGTACGTCCGGCCGGCTTCTCCCACTGCAGGGGAGAAACCCGAGCCCGCGGGTCGTCTGCTGTTCCAGGACGACCCGTTCCTCAGGACGTCCGGCCCCGGGTCCTTACGGGCACAGGCGCTCGATGCGCCACTTGCCCGCGTCCAGGACGTAGTACAGCCGGTCGTGCAGGCGGTTCGCGTGGCCCTGCCAGAACTCCACCGCTTCCGGGACCACCCGCAGGCCGCCCCACTCCGGCGGCACCGGGACCTGCTCGCCCTCCGGGTAGCGGGCGGCGAGCTCCGCGTAACGGCGGTCCAGTTCCGCGCGGGAGGCGATCACGCTGGACTGCTCGCTCGCCCAGGCGCCCAGCTGGGAGCCGTGCGGGCGGGAGCGGAAGTAGGCCGCCGTCTCGTCGCGGCCGATACGGGTCGCCGTACCGGTGACGATCACCTGGCGGGCGATGGGGTGCCAGGGGAAGAGCAGCGCGACGTGCGGGTTCTCGGCGATTTCGCGGCCCTTGCGGGAGGCGTAGTTGGTGAAGAAGACGAAGCCCCGCTCGTCGAACTGCTTCAGCAGCACCGTGCGCGAGCTGGGCCGGCCGTCGGGGGTGGCCGTCGAGACGACCATGGCGTTGGGTTCGAAGAGGTGCGACTCCACGGCCTGCTGGAACCATCGGGCGAACTGCCGCATCGGGTCCTCGGCGAGGCTGTCCTCCTCGACGATCTCCGAGCGGTACTGCTTGCGCATCGTGGCGGGGTCAATGTCGTGGTCGGTCACGCGGGCCATCCTGCCGCAGCCGGGCCGAAGGCGGTGTGCCGTATGTCACGCTTCCGCAGTCCCGGCAGAAACGACAAAATCTTGGGGCCGGTCCGAAGGTTCCCGTACGGGTGACCTTCGGCCGTGCCGGGCATCAACGGGGATGACCGCGCCGGACCGCGAGTCACGCCGGGAGCCGCGCGTGTTCGCACTATCTGAGGAGCCGCCTGATGTCCGACTTCGTACCCGGGCTCGAAGGGGTCATCGCGTTCGAGACGGAGATCGCCGAACCGGACAAGGAAGGCGGTGCGCTCCGCTACCGCGGGGTCGACATCGAGGACCTCGTCGGTCACGTGTCCTTCGGCAACGTCTGGGGTCTGCTGGTCGACGGCGCGTTCAACCCCGGGCTGCCGGCCGCCGAGCCCTTCCCGATCCCGGTCCACTCCGGTGACATCCGCGTGGACGTGCAGTCCGCGCTCGCCATGCTCGCCCCCGTGTGGGGTCTGAAACCGCTGCTCGACATCGACGTGCAGACCGCCCGCGACGACCTCGCGCGCGCCGCCGTCATGGCGCTGTCGTACGTCGCCCAGTCCGCCCGCGGCCAGGGCCTGCCGATGGTGCCCCAGTCGGAGATCGACAAGGCGGAGTCCGTCGTCGAGCGGTTCATGATCCGCTGGCGGGGCGAGCCGGACCCGAAGCACGTCAAGGCCGTCGACGCGTACTGGACCTCGGCCGCCGAGCACGGCATGAACGCCTCCACCTTCACCGCGCGGGTGATCGCCTCGACCGGTGCGGACGTCGCGGCCGCGCTGTCCGGCGCCGTCGGCGCCATGTCGGGGCCGCTGCACGGCGGGGCGCCCTCGCGGGTGCTCGGCATGATCGAGGAGATCGAGCGCACCGGTGACGCCGTGGCGTACGTGAAGAAGGCCCTGGACAAGGGCGAGCGGCTGATGGGCTTCGGGCACCGCGTGTACCGCGCGGAGGACCCGCGCGCCCGTGTGCTGCGCCGCACGGCCAAGGAGCTGGACGCGCCGCGCTACGAGGTCGCCGCCGCGCTGGAGAAGGCCGCGCTGGAGGAGCTGCACGCGCGCCGCCCCGACCGGGTCCTGGCGACGAACGTGGAGTTCTGGGCCGCGATCATGCTGGACTTCGCCGAGGTCCCGGCGCACATGTTCACGTCGATGTTCAGCTGCGCCCGTACCGCGGGCTGGTCCGCGCACATCCTGGAGCAGAAGCGCACGGGCCGCCTGGTGCGGCCGTCGGCCCGCTACACGGGGCCGGGGCGGCGCAACCCGCAGGAGATCGAGGGGTACGCGGACATCGCCGAGACTGCGTGATCGTCCTACCGGCGACGCCTGGGCGCCGCATTCCGTACGGGGTGCGGCGCCCTTGTGTTGTCCGGCCGTCCTCAGCCGAGTGTCGCGTCCAGGATGCGGGACCACTGGGCGACGACGCGGGCCCGGCGGGCACGGTCGTCGGTGAGGACGTTGGCCAGGCCCAGGCCGCGGGCCATGTCGAGGAGGCCCTGGACGGTCTCCCGTACGCCCGGTACCGACTCGTCCGCGCCCAGCAGCTCGACGGCGATGCGGTGGGTCTCGCGGCCGACCCGGGCCTCCAGTTCGGTGACCCGGGGGCGTAGCTGCTCCTCGTTGGAGGCGGCGACCCAGAGTTGGAGTGCGGCCCGGAAGAGGGCGCCGGTGTAGAGGTCGACGAGCGCCTCGATCGCGGCGGGGCGGGCGGCCGGGCCGGAGTGGAAGAGGTCGCGCAGGGCCGTGGACCTCTGCTCCGCGACGTATTCGACGGCCGCGGTGAACAGGTCCTCGCGGGTCGGGAAGTGGTGCTGGGCGGCGCCGCGGGAGACGCCGGCCCGTTCGGCGACGACGGAGACGGTGGACCCGGCCCAGCCGTGCTCGGCCAGGCAGGACACGGCTGCCTCCAGGAGGTGGCGGCGGGTGACGCGGCTGCGGGCCTGTTTGGGGCCGGGGCCGGGTGTGGGGGCCTGGCCGGGTTTCGTTACAGCGCCCATGACGGTTCCCGGCGTTCGAAGCGGGCGGTGATGCCCTCGCGGGCCTCGGCGGAGGCGAAGAGCTTCGCGGAGAGCTCGGTCAGGCGCGCGCCGTCGCGGTCCAGGGCCTCGCGTACGGCGGCCGTGGTCAGCGCCTTGGCGGCCGCCAGGCCCTGCGGGGACGCCCGGCGCAGGCCGGCGAGTACGGGCGCCAGGGCCGCGTCCACGTCGTCGGCGTGCAGGGTGAGGAGGCCGATGCGGGCGGCTTCGGCGGCGTCGAAGGCCTCGGCGGTGAGGAAGTAGCGGGCGGCGGCGCGCGGGTCGAGGCGCGGCAGCAGCGGGAGGGAGATCACGGCGGGGGCGAGGCCGAGGTGGGTCTCGGTGAAGGCGTACGAGGACCGGGGCCCGGCGGCGGCGATGTCGCAGACGCCGAGCAGGCCGAGGCCGCCGGCGCGGACGTGGCCGGTGATGCGGGCGACGACGGGGCGGGGCAGTTCGGCGATCTCGCGGAGCAGGGCCAGGAAATCGCCCGGGTCGAAGGGGGAGGTGAGGTCGGCCCCGGCGCAGAAGGTGGTGCCGGTGTGGGTGAGGACGACGGCGCGGACGTCCGTGTCCGCGGCGGCGGTGGCGAGGGCGGAGCGGAGTTCGGCGACGAGGGTGGCGGAGAGGGCGTTGCGGTTGGCCGGGGAGTCCAGGGTGAGGGTGGCGATGCCGGTTGCCTGGGCGGCGTGCACGAGTGGGGCCATGTCTCCTCCGGAGTGGTTGGCGGTGGGGGTTTGTCCGGCGGGCCTGGGTGGGTCCCTCGGGGGAGGGTACGCGGTGCCCTGCGGGCGGCTTGGCGGTGTGCCCTGCGGGTGGCTGGGCGGTGCCGTGCGGGGTGCCCTGCGGGCGGCTTGGTGGTGTGCCGTGCGGGCGGCTTGGTGGTGCCCTGCGGGCGGTTTGGCGAGTGGCGGCCCTGGGGTGGGGGCTTGGTCCGGTGCGGGTCGGGTTGAGGGGTGGGGCGGGGCCCCGCACGAGGGTCTCCTCGGCTCGCGCCTGCGGGTGGGGTCGCGATGGGCGGCCTGGGTTGTGCGCTCGTCCTGCGGGGACCCTCCTGCGGGTCCCCGCCCCACGCCGTGCCGCAGGTGCGGGACCGCCCCGCGGCCGGGCGTTCCTCCGGGGGGTCAGTAGGACTTGGGGAGGCCCAGGGTTTGGTGGGAGATGAAGTTGAGGATCATCTCACGGCTGACCGGGGCGATGCGGGAGACGCGGGCTGCGGTGATCAGGGAGGCCAGGCCGTATTCGCGGGTGAGGCCGTTGCCGCCCAGGGTGTGGACGGACTGGTCCACCGCGCGCACGCAGGCCTCGCCCGCCGCGTACTTGGCCATGTTCGCGGCCTCCCCCGCGCCCATGTCGTCGCCCGCGTCGTACAGCGCGGCGGCCTTCTGCATCATCAGGCGGGCCAGTTCCAGCTCGATGTGGGCCTGGGCCAAGGGGTGGGCCACGGCCTGGTGCGCGCCGATGGGCTCCTTCCACACCTGGCGGGTCTTGGCGTAGTCGACGGCCTTGGTGAGGGCGTAGCGGCCCATTCCGATGGCGAAGGCGGCCGTCATGATCCGCTCGGGGTTGAGGCCGGCGAAGAGCTGGAGGAGGCCCGCGTCCTCGTCGCCGATCAGGGCGGAGGACGGGAGGCGGACGTCGTCCAGGGTCAGTTCGAACTGCTTTTCCGCCGCCTGGAGTTCCATGTCGATGACGGAGCGGCCGAAGCCCGGGGTGTCGCGCGGAACGATGAACAGGCAGGGCTTGAGGCGGCCGGTCTTCGCGTCTTCCGTGCGGCCGACGATGAGCGTGGCGTCGGCGATGTCGACGCCGGAGATGAAGACCTTGCGGCCGCGCAGGATCCACTCGTCGCCTTCGCGGCGGGCCGTCGTGGTGATCCGGTGGGAGTTGGATCCGGCGTCGGGTTCGGTGATGCCGAAGGCCATGGTGCGGGTGCCGTCGGCGAGGCCGGGGAGCCAGGTCTGCTTCTGGGCTTCGGTGCCGAAGCGGGCGATGACCGTGCCGCAGATGGCGGGCGAGACGACCATCATCAGGAGGGGACAGCCCGCGGCGCCGAGTTCCTCCAGGACGATGGACAGTTCGGCGATGCCACCGCCTCCGCCTCCGTACTCCTCCGGGAGGTTGACGCCGAGGTACCCGAGCTTGGCGGCGTCGGCCCACAGTTCGTCGGGGTGGCCGCCTTCGCGGGCCGTGCGGGCGAGGTAGGCGCGGCCGTAGCGCTGGCCGAGGGCGGCGACCGCGGTGCGCAGTGCCTGGTGTTCCTGGGATTCGATGACGGGGCTCATGCTGGCGTTTCCTCCTGGACTACGGCGAGCAGGGCGCCGAAATCGACCTGTTGGCCGGTGACGGCGTGGAGCGCGGTGAGCGTGCCGGAGGCGGGGGCGAGGATGCGGTGCTCCATCTTCATGGCCTCCAGCCAGAGCAGGGGCTGCCCGGCGGCGACGGGGCTGCCGGGGGCGAGGCCCTCGGCGACGCGGACGACGGTGCCGGGCATGGGGGCGAGCAGGGAGCCCGGTTCGGTGCGGTCCTGGGGGTCCGGGAAGCGGGGGACGGGGGTGAAGGTGTGGGCGCCGAGCGTGGGGGTCCCCCCGCCGAAGGCAGGGGGAGAGTCCACGTAGACCTCGGTCTTGTTCGAATTATGTTTCACGTGGAACAGGCGCCGGATCCCGTGGACTTCGAGCGTGACGAGGGTGGGGGTGGCGGCCAGGACGCGGATGCCGGGATGGTCCACGGGCTGGTACTGGACCTCGTACGCGGTCCCGGTGGCGGCATCCGTGTAGCGGCGGGTGTGCGGTTGGGAGCGGACGTTGCGCCAGCCGCCGAGGCGGGCGGCGAGGGAGGCGCCGGGGGCGGGGGCCGCCTCGGCGAGGGCGGCGGCGAGGGCGGCCGGGGTGGGGTCCGGGGCGCCTGTGGTGAGGGTGGCGAGGTGGCGGTCGTAGAAGCCGGTGTCGAGCCGTCCGGCGGCGAACTCCGGGTGGCGCAGGGAGCGTACGAGGAGCTCGCGGTTGGTGGTGAGCCCGTGGATGCGTGCCGTGGCGAGGGCGCGGGCGAGGACGCGTACGGCCTCGGTGCGGGTGGGGGCGTGGGCGATGACCTTCGCGAGCAGGGGGTCGTAGTGGACGCCGACGGTGTCCCCGTCGGTGAATCCGGTGTCCACGCGGACCTCGCCGGGGACGGCGAGCGTGTGCAGGACGCCGGTCTGGGGGCGCCAGTCCTGGGCGGGGTCCTCGGCGTAGAGGCGGGCCTCCACGGCGTGGCCGATGGGCTGCGGGGGTGACGGGGGCAGGGCGGCGCCCTCGGCGACGCGCAGCTGGAGGGCGACGAGGTCGAGGCCGAACACCGCTTCGGTGACGGGGTGTTCCACTTGGAGGCGGGTGTTCATCTCCAGGAAGTACGGGCGTCCGTCGGCGGTGACGAGGAACTCGACGGTGCCCGCCCCGCGGTAGGACACGGCGCGGGCGGCGGCGACGGCGGCCGTGTGCAGGCTCTCGCGCAGGGCGTCGGGCAGGCCGGGCGCGGGGGCCTCCTCGATGACCTTCTGGTGGCGCCGTTGCAGGGAGCAGTCGCGCGTGCCCAGCGCCCAGACGGTGCCGTGCGCGTCGGCGAGGACTTGCACCTCGATGTGGCGGCCGCCTTCGACGTAGGGCTCGGCGAAGACCTCGCCGTCGCCGAAGGCCGAGCGGGCCTCGGCGCCGGCCGCGTCGAGGGCTTCCTTGAGGCCGTCGAGGTCGCGGACCACGCGCATGCCGCGTCCGCCGCCGCCCGCGGCGGCCTTCAGCAGCAGGGGCAGCTCGGCGGCGGTGGCGGTGGCCGGGTCGACGGGTTCGAGGAGCGGGACCCCGGCGGCGCGCATCAGTTCCTTGGCGCGGGTCTTGGAGGCCATGGCCTCGATGGCCTCGGGGGGCGGGCCGATCCAGGTCAGGCCGGCGGCCTGGACCTGGCGGGCGAAGTCCGCGTTCTCGGAGAGGAAGCCGTAGCCGGGGTGGACGGCGTCGGCGCCCGCGGTCAGCGCGGCCCGGATGATCAGGTCGCCGCGCAGGTAGGTGTCGGCGGCGGCCGCGCCCGGCAGGCGTACGGCCGCGTCGGCCTGGCGGACGTGCAGGGCGTCGGCGTCGGGGTCGGAGTGGACGGCGACGGTGGTCAGGCCCAGGGCGTGGGCGGTGCGGAGGACGCGTACGGCGATCTCACCGCGGTTGGCGACGAGGAGGGAGTGAAGGGTCATGTGCGGGCTCACATCCGGAAGACGCCGAAGCCGCCACGGGCGCCCTCGACGGGGGCGTTGTGGACGGCCGACAGGCACAGGCCGAGGACGGTGCGGGTGTCGCGCGGGTCGATGACGCCGTCGTCGTACAGCCGCCCGGACAGGAACATCGGCAGGGACTCGGCCTCGATCTGCGCCTCGACGAAGGCGCGCATCCCGGCGTCGGCCTCCTCGTCGTAGGGCCGGCCCTTCGCGGCGGCGGACTGCCGGGACACGATGGAGAGCACCCCGGCGAGCTGCTGGGGGCCCATGACGGCGGATTTGGCGCTGGGCCAGGCGAAGAGGAAGCGGGGCTCGTAGGCGCGGCCGCACATGCCGTAGTGACCGGCTCCGTAGCTCGCGCCGATGAGGACGGACAGGTGCGGGACGCGGGAGTTGGAGACCGCGTTGATCATCATCGAGCCGTGTTTGATGATGCCGCCCTGCTCGTACTCCTTGCCGACCATGTAGCCGGTGGTGTTGTGGAGGAAGAGCAGCGGGGTGTCGCGCTGGTTGGCGAGCTGGATGAACTGCGCGGCCTTCTGGGCCTCGGCGCTGAACAGCACGCCCTGGGCGTTGGCGAGGATGCCGACGGGGTAGCCGTGGAGGGTGGCCCAGCCGGTGACGAGGCTGGGGCCGTAGAACGGCTTGAATTCGTCGAAGTCCGAGGCGTCGACGAGGCGGGCGATGACCTCGCGGGGGTCGAAGGGGGTCTTGAGGTCGGCCGGGACGATGCCGAGGAGGTCCTCGGGGTCGTACAGGGGCTCCTCGGCCGGGGGCGGGTCGGCGTGCGGCTTGCGGTGGTTCAGGCGGGCGACGATGCGGCGGGCCCGGCGGATCGCGTCGTACTCGTCGAGGGCGTAGTGGTCGGCGAGGCCGGAGGTGCGGGCGTGCATGTCGGCTCCGCCGAGGGACTCGTCGTCGCTCTCCTCGCCGGTGGCCATCTTCACGAGGGGCGGACCGCCGAGGAACACCTTGGAACGGTCCTTGATCATGACGGTGTGGTCGGACATGCCGGGGACGTACGCGCCTCCGGCGGTCGAGTTGCCGAAGACGACGGCGATGGTCGGGATCCCGTCGGCCGAGAGCCGGGTGATGTCGCGGAAGATCGCGCCGCCCGGGATGAAGATCTCCTTCTGGGAGGGCAGGTCGGCGCCGCCGGACTCGACGAGGCTGATGCAGGGCAGCCGGTTCTGCCGGGCGATCTCGTGGGCCCGCAGCGCCTTCTTCAGGGTCCAGGGGTTGCTGGCGCCGCCTCGGACGGTGGGGTCGTTGGCGGTGATCAGGCACTCGACGCCCTCGACGGTGCCGATGCCGGTGACCATGGAGGCACCGACGGGGTAGTCGCTGCCCCAGGCGGCGAGCGGGGACAGCTCCAGGAACGGGGTGTCCGGGTCGAGGAGCAGCTCGATGCGCTCGCGGGCGAGGAGCTTGCCGCGCTGCCGGTGGCGGGCGGTGTACTTCTCGCCGCCGCCCCCGAGCGCCTTGGCGTGCTCGGCGTCGAGGGCGGCGAGGCGTTCCAGCGCGGCGCGGCGGGCCTGCGCGTACTCGGGGGCGTTTGGGTCGACAGTGGTGCCGAGGCGGGTCATGGGCGGGTCCCCTCCGGGGCGGACGGCAGCAGGTGCGTCGGGATGTCGAGGTGGCGGGCGCGGAGCCATTCGCCGAGGGCCTTGGCCTGCGGGTCGAAGCGGTGACCGGAGGCGACGCCGTCGCCGAGGAGGCCGCGGATCTCGAAGTTCAGTGCGCGGAGGTTCGGCAACTCGTGACGGACCACCGCGAGCCCCCGGGTCTCGGGCAGCAGGTCCTGCAGCACCTCCACCGTGAGAGCGGCGCGCAGCCACTCCCACGCGCCGGGCGTCCCCACCCACACGCCGACGTTGGCATCACCCCCCTTGTCACCACTACGAGCCCCCGCGACCGCCCCGAGCGGGGCGCGGGTGGTCGGCCCGGCGGGGCCCATCGCCCCGAGCGGCGCGCGGGTGGTCGGTCCGGCGGGGCTGCGCCCCGGGGCCGATGCCTCCGCCTCCGGCGAGGCGGGGGAACCGGGGCTCCGCCCCGAACCCCGCTCCACGGGCGCGGGCGGGGGCGGGGCCGACAATCCAGCCTCGCCGGCGTTTGAGGCGCGGGGGTCCGGGGGCAGCGCCCCCGGCGGGTGCGGGGCGGAGGCCCGGGGGCCGGGGGCGGGGGCGGGCGGCCCGGGCTCGGGGAGGGGCAGGCTTCGCGCGGCCGCCGGGACCGGTACGCGGGTGCCGTTCGGGAGGACCGCCGTGTGGGGGACGGCGTCGGCCGGGGCCAGGGCCGAGGTGAAGACCCCGTACGGCTGGGCCGGGCCCGGCGGGGACGTCACGTGGAAGCCCGGGTAGCTGCCCAGGGCGAGCTCGATCGCGGCCGAGGTCAGCGCGCGGCCCACCCGGTCCGGCGAGGGATCGCGCACCACCAGCCGCAGCAGCGCGCTGGCCGTCTCCTCCGTCGGGGCGTCCTCGTGGTCCGTACGGGACAGCGTCCAGTCGGCACTGGCCACGCCCTCCAGCGCGTCGGACAGCTGGGCGCGGACCAGGGCCGCCTTCGCCTCGATGTCCAGGCCGGTCAGGACGAAGACGACCTCGTTGCGCCAGCCCCCGATGCGGGTGACGCCCACCTTGAGGGTGTCGGGCGGAGGTTCGCCCAGGACCCCGCTGATGCGGACGCGGTCGGGTCCGTCGCCGGTCAGGCGGACGGTGTCCAGGCGGGCGGTGACGTCCGGGCCGAGGTAGCGCACGCCCTGGGTCTCGTAGAGGAGCTGTGCGGTGACGGTGCCGGCCGAGACCGTACCGCCCGTGCCCGGGTGTTTGGTGATCACCGCGGTGCCGTCCTCGGCGATCTCCGCGAGCGGGAACCCCGGACGGCGGACGTCGTGCGCGGTGAAGAAGGCGTAGTTCCCGCCGGTGGCCTGGGTTCCGCACTCCAGGACGTGGCCCGCCACCACCGCCCCCGCCAGCCGGTCGTAGTCGTCCGGGGCCCAGTCGAACCACCAGGCGGCCGGGCCGCTGACCAGCGCGGCGTCCGTGACGCGGCCGGTCACGACCACGTCCGCGCCGGCCCGCAGGCAGGCGGTGATCCCGCCGCCGCCGAGGTAGGCGTTGGCCGTCAGCGCGCCCTCGTACGGCGTCAGGTCGTCCCCCTCGACGTGGGCCACGCGGACGGGAACGCCCACCCGGCCCGCCAAGTCCCGTACCGCGTCGGCGAGTCCGGCCGGGTTGAGACCGCCGGCGTTCGCGACGATCCGTACGCCCCGTTCGCGGGCGAGCCCGAGGCCTTCCTCCAGCTGGCGCAGGAAGGTTTTGGCGTAGCCGAGGCTCTGGTCCTTCAGCCGGTCGCGGCCCAGGATCAGCATGGTCAGCTCGGCCAGGTAGTCCCCGGTCAGCACGTCCAGCGGGCCGCCGGTCAGCATCTCGCGCAGGGCGCCGAAGCGGTCCCCGTAGAAGCCGGAGGCGTTGGCGATCCGCAGCGGCCGCCGGGTCATCGGGGGCCCTGCGCCGACGGTGCTCGTCCGGCCCCCGCCGGGCCCGCGAAGGCCTGCGCGATGTCCAGCCAGCGGTCCGCGTCGCGGCCGGTGGCGACCAGGGCCAGGTCGGCGCGGTGGGCCCGCCGGGTCGCCAGGAGGCAGAAGTCGAGCGCCGGGCCGGTGACCCGCTGCGCGGCGCCGGGCGGGCCGTACGTCCACAGCTGCGAGCCGTCGGGTGAGGTCAGTTCCACCCGGAACTCCTCGGCGGGCGCGGGCAGTCCGTGAACGGCGTGGGCGTAGTCGCGGGCCCGTACGCCGATGCGCGCCACGTGCCGCAGCCGCGCGGTCGGGGTGCGGCGCACGCCGAGCGCGTCGGCCACGTCCTGGCCGTGCGCCCAGGTCTCCATCAGCCGGGCGCCGGCCATCGAGGCGGCCTTCATGGGCGGCCCGTACCAGGGGAAGCGGGCGCCGGGCGAGGCCGCGGCGAGCGCCTCCCCGAGTGCGGCGCGGCCGGTGCGCCAGCGGGCGAGGAGGTCGGCGGGCGCCAGCGCCGCGCCCTCCCGCGCGCCCTCGTCGACGAAGGAGTCGGGGGCCTTCACGGCCTCCTCGACCAGGACTCCGAAGGCGGTGGCGTCGGTGAGGGCGAGCAGCGAGGCCCGGTCGGTCCAGTGCAGGTGGGCGATCTGGTGGGCGACGGTCCAGCCGGGCGAGGGGGTGGGCCGGGCCCAGTCAGCTGTCCCCAACTCGGCCACCAGGGCGTCGAGTTCCTCGCCCTCCTGGCGCAGATCTTCGAAGACGGCGGCGGTTGCGTCGGGTGCTGCGTCGGCGGCGGACGGATCAGGCACGGTGCGCTCCCCTCTCGGCGTGAGGGGAAGACTGGCAGCACCCGGAAAAACAATCAAGCACGCTTGCATGATTTTCTCAGCGCCGGCCCCATCGGGCGACGCCTTCCCGCCACACTCCGCAAAGCCCGGCATCCGAACGGGAGTTGGACCGCACCGGCGCCGACCGCAGGTCCAGGGCGCGGCGGCCCACCGACCACCCCGAGGCGATTTCGGCCGTACGCCGGAAACCCGCGCTACGTCACGGATGTCCCGCCGACACTGGCACCGGACGTTCCGCTGCATGTTCGTGTGCGTGTCCCTCGACGAAGAGGATGGAATGACGTGACCTCACCCGCCCAGCCCCCCTTCTCCCTGTATCCCGAGCTCGACGCGACCGCCCTGAGCGCCTTCGTCACCGCGCTCGAAAGCGGCGACGTCACCGGCCTCGCCCCGGCCCGCGCCGCCGAGGTCGCCGAAATCCGCTCCGTCGCCGTCTTCACCCGCGGCAAGGTCACCGGCGCCCACGGGGACCTCCTCGACGCCGCACTGTGGCGGCACACCGGCACCGGCCCCCGCCCGGTGATCGTCATGCCCTCGCCCTGGACCAGCCTCGGCTGGCTCCCGTACGCGGTCCAGGCCACGGCCTTCGCCCTGCGCGGGTACAACGTCCTCGCCTACTCCGCCCGCGGCTTCGGCGGCTCCGAGGGCGAGGTCGACGTGGCGGGCGCGCTCGACGTCACCGACGGCAGCCGGGCCCTGGACCACATCATCGAGCGCAGCACGGGCCCCGTGACGAAGATCGGCTTCCTCGGGGACTCGTACGGCTCCGGGATCAGCCAGCTGGTCGCCGCGCACGACACCCGCGTCCACGCCGTCGTCGCGCTCAGCACGTGGGGCGACCTCGGCGAGGCGTTCTACGAGAACTCCACCCGCCACGTCGCGGCCGTACGGGCCCTGCTCGCGGCGGCCGCGAAGGCGCGGCTGAGCCCGCAGACGCAGACCGTCTTCGACAACGTCCTCGCCGACCGCGACGTTCCGGGGACCCTGCGCTGGGCGGAGACGCGCTCACCCTTCACCCACATCAAGGAGCTCAACCGCCGCCAGGTGCCCGTCTTCTTCTCGCACGCCTGGCACGAGACCCTCTTCCCGCCGAACCAGACCCTGAAGATGTTCAACGAACTGACCGGTCCCAAGCGCCTCGCCGTCTCCATAGGCGACCACTCCGGCCCCGAGATGACCGGCATGCTGGGCCTGCCGAACCGGATCTGGACGGACGCCCACCGCTGGTTCGACCACCACCTCAAGGACGTCGACAACGGCATCGGCGACGAAGGGCAGGTCGTCGGCGAGGTCATGTGGAGCAAGACCCTCGAACCCCGACCGACCTGGCCGTCCCTCACCGAGCACGTGGAGCGGGTGTACCTGGCGGACGACGGGGAGCTCGTCGAGGAGGCCGACGACGCGCAGGCCGGCTGGACGGCGACCGTGCTGTGCGGGGTGGACACCCCGGCGACCGTCGCCGACAAGGTCGTCGAGTCCGGGTACGCGGAGATGGCCGGCCGCCCGAAGGTCTACGCGACGGACGACATCGACCGCACCGTCGCCGCCGTGTGGACCGGGGCGCCCGTCGCGGAGACCACCCGGCTGCGCGGCACACCGCGGCTGCGCGTGACGTACCGGGCCGCGAATCCCGGGTCGACCTTCGTCGCGTACCTCCTCGACGTGGCGCCGGAGGGCACGGCCCACCTCGTCACGCACGCCCCGTACACCGACCTCGACTCGCCGCCCGACAGCCTGATCAGCGCGGACATCGAGCTCCAGGCGACGGCGTACGACGTGCCGCGCGGGAACCGGCTGATGCTGGTCGTCGACGCCCGCGATCCGTTCTACGGCGACGCCAACCTGCCGCGCGCGACCCTGGCGTTCACCTCGCCGGAGGCGACGCCCTCGTACCTGGACCTGCCGCTCGGCTGAGCCGGCGGCGGCCGGCCGAGGAGATACGCCCGCCCCCCGTCCCCCGTGGCCGGCGGGCGGGCGTACGGCTTTCAAGGACGACGGGCGAAGTCCATCGTCCAGTTGTGGATCCAGGTGGCGCCTTCGTCGGGCGAGAAGAACTGCTCCCAGCGCGGCGACTCCCCCGGCGCCGTCCCCGACCACACGAACCGCACGCGGACGGCCTTCCCCGCATGCGTGTCCTCCCCCTCGAAGACCCCGCGCCCGCCGTCGAAGCGGCCGGTGACGGGCGGGAAGAGCTTCCCGGTGCGCCGGCTCGACCAGTACAGCGACCACTCCTCGCGCTCCCGGTCGAAGAGGCGCAGCGTGAGCCCGCCGAACCCCTTCGTCGGGAAGTCGATCTCGTCGAAGCTGGCGCCGCCGTCGAAGTGGCGCGAGGCGCGGGACACGGCCGGGAACTCCTCCCACGCGCTGTCCGCGTCGAGGAAATCGGTGCGCCAGCGGTTGGTCACGTCCCAGGTGCCGGCGAGGAAGTCGAATGCGTTCATGCGAGGACGGTAGGAGCGCTCCCCTGACATCCTGTGTCAGTGAAGTCGAGCCGTCTGCTGTCGATCCTGCTCCTGCTCCAGACCCGGGGCCGCATGACCGCGGCCGAGCTCGCGCAGGAGCTGGAGGTGTCGGTCCGTACGGTCTACCGGGACGCGGAGGCGCTGGCCGCCGCGGGCGTACCGCTGTACGGGGACGCCGGGCACAGCGGCGGCTACCGGCTGCTCGCCGGCTACCGCACCCGCCTGACGGGGCTCAGCGCGGGCGAGGCGGAGGCCCTGTTCCTGACCGGGATGCCGGGCCCGGCGGCCGAACTGGGCCTCGGTCCGGCCCTGTCGGCGGCCCAGCTCAAGCTGCGGGCGGCGCTCCCGGCCGAACTGCGCGCGCAGGCGGACCGGATGAGGCTGCGCTTCCACCTGGACGCGCCGGGCTGGTACGCGGAGCACGAGGAGACCCCGTACCTCGCGCAGGTCGCCGACGCGGTGTGGCGGGGCCGGGTGATCGAGGTCCGCTACCGGCGCTGGAAGGAGCCGAGGGAGGTCGACCGGCTCCTCGCCCCGTACGGGCTGGTCCTGAAGGCGGGCCGCTGGTACCTGGTGGCCGGTCCCGCCGACGGGCAGCCTCAGCCGCGCACCTACCGGGTGGACCAGATCCTCGCGGTCACCGAGACGGCCCGCTCCGCGCAGCTCCCCGACGGCTTCGACCTGGCGACCCACTGGCGGCGCACCCAGGCCGACTTCCACGCCCGCCTCCACCCGGAGGAGGCGCTGGTACGCCTCTCCCCGCGCGCCGCGGCCCAGCTCACCGGCGCCCAGGCCCGCGCCCTGACCGCCACGGGCGAACCGGACCCGGACCTGCCGGGCTGGACGCGCGCGGTGCTCCCGATCGAGTCCCAGTCCCACGCGGAGTCCCAGTTCCTCGCCCTGGGCACGGAAGCCGAGGTCCTCTCCCCACCGACCCTGCGCACCCGCATCCACACCACCCTGACGTCGATGACGACGCGCTACGGGACCCCGTACGGCTGAACCCTGCGCGAAGATGCCCTCATGAGCGGAGAAACGGACGAGGTGGGCCGGGCCATCGCGGGCGAGTTGCGCCTGATGGACCCTTCTGTGCGCGTGTCCCGGTCGCTGGTCGCAGAGCTCCTCGACCCGGACTTCGTCGAGGTCGGCGCCTCGGGGCGGCGCTGGACGTGCGAGGACATGGTGGCGGCCCTGCCGGAGATGGACGGCGCGTCGCAGGACGGCCCGCGCTACGAGCCGTCGGGGATGACCGGTGTCGTGCTGGCGCCCGGGGTGGTGCACCTGACCTACGAGACCACGATCGGCGGGCAGCGGGCACGGCGCAGTTCGCTCTGGCGCGAGCGGAGTGCGGGCGCGGGGTGGCGGATGTACTACCACCAGGCGACCCCCGTACCGCCTACGGGCGATTGACCGCGCCGCCCGCCGGGGCCGAGGGACGGCTGCAGGCCCCTCAGGCGGCCTTTTTCCGCATCTGGGACCGCACAGCGCCCATGCTCGCCGCGATCACCAGGGCGATGGCCAGGGCGTCCAGGGCCGACATGGCCTGGTGGAGGACGAGGAAGCCCGCAGTGGCCGCGATGGCCGGCTCCAGGCTCATCAGGATCGCGAAGGTCGGGGCCGGCATGCGCCGAAGGGCGAGCAGCTCCAGGGTGTAGGGCAGGACGGAGGACAGGACGGCCACGCCGACGCCCAGCGCGAGAGTGCCGGGGACGAGGAGCGCCGAGCCCGCCTGGGCGACGCCGAGGGGCAGGGAGAGGACCGCGGCCACCGCCATCGCGAGGGCCAGGCCGTCGGCCTGCGGGAAGCGGCGGCCCGTCCGCGCGCTGAAGACGATGTACGCCGCCCACATCGCGCCCGCCCCCAGCGCGTAGGCCGCGCCCAGCGCGTCGAGGGAGCCGAAGCCGAGGCCGCCCCCGCCGTGCCCGGAGAGCAGGACCACGCCGCCGAGGGCGAGGCCGGCCCAGAGCACGTTCACCAGCCGCCGGGAGACGACGACGGAGAGCGCGAGCGGCCCGAGGACCTCCAGGGTGACGGCCGGGCCGAGCGGGATCCGGTCGATGGCCTGGTAGAAGAGTCCGTTCATGCCGGCCAGCGCGAGGCCGAAGGCGAGCACCGTGCCCCAGTCGGAGCGGGAGTACCCGCGGACCTTGGGGCGGCACAGGAGCAGCAGCACGATCGCGGCGGCCGTCAGCCGCAGGGTGACCACCCCCGCCGCCCCGACCCTCGGCATGATCATGACCGCGAGGGCCGCGCCGAACTGCACCGAGATCCCCGCCGAGATCACCAGCGCGACCGGCCCGAACCGGGCCGCCGCACTCCCTGCGGGCGGCTCGGCGAGGGGCGCCGCGGCCGAGACGGCCACGGTCGGGGCCGGAGCCGGAGCCGGGGACGGAGTGGGGGTCGTGGCCGACGAGGGGGCGGGAGGTGCGGTCATTTCTCCAGATTACGGGTCCGTAAGGAGTCCTTCCGCTTGCCTTGCCTTACATATGCGCTACGGCTTCGTGTCGCGCGTGCGACGCGTCTCATCCGGTGGACGCGCTCACAGCGCTCCGACCAGGACCCGATACGCTCCGCTCGTGGCTGAGATCCAGATTCCCGCTGACATCAAGCCCGCCGACGGACGCTTCGGCGCGGGCCCCTCCAAGGTGCGGACCGAGGCGCTGGACGCCCTCGCCGCCACCGGTACCTCCCTGCTCGGAACCTCACACCGGCAGGCTCCGGTCAAGAACCTGGTCGGCTCGGTCCGCCAGGGCATCCGGGACCTCTTCTCCCTCCCCGAGGGCTACGAGGTGATCCTGGGCAACGGCGGCTCCACCGCCTTCTGGGACATCGCGACCGCCGGTCTGATCGAGCGGAAGTCCCAGCACCTCACCTTCGGCGAGTTCTCCTCCAAGTTCGCCACGGCCGCGAAGCTCGCGCCGTGGCTGGACGCGCCGTCCGTGATCTCCTCCGAGCCGGGCACGCACCCCGAGCCGGTGGCCGAGGCGGGCGTGGACGTGTACGCGTACACGCACAACGAGACCTCGACGGGTGTCGCCGCGCCGGTCAAGCGCGTCGCGGGCGCGGACGCCGGGTCGCTCGTCCTGGTGGACGCGACCTCGGGCGCGGGCGGTCTGCCGGTGGACATCACCGAGTCGGACGTCTACTACTTCGCCCCGCAGAAGTCCTTCGCCTCGGACGGCGGCCTGTGGCTGGCGGCGTTCTCCCCGGCCGCCCTGGAGCGCGCCGCGCGCGTGCACGCCTCCGGCAGCCGGCACATCCCCGAGTTCTTCTCGCTGCCGACGGCGATCGACAACTCGCTGAAGAACCAGACCTACAACACCCCGGCGCTGGCCACCCTCTTCCTGCTGAACCAGCAGCTGGAGTGGATGAACAGCCAGGGCGGTCTGGAGTTCACCACCGGGCGTACGGCGGCCAGCGCGCGCAACCTGTACGGCTGGGCCGAGGCGTCGAAGTACGCGACCCCGTTCGTCGCGGACGCCGACAAGCGCTCCGCCGTCATCGGCACGATCGACTTCTCGGACGACATCGACGCGGCGGCCGTCGCCAAGGTGCTGCGCGCCAACGGCATCGTGGACACCGAGCCCTACCGCAAGCTCGGCCGCAACCAGCTCCGCATCGCGATGTTCCCGGCGATCGACCCGGCGGACGTGCAGGCGCTGACCGCCTGCATCGACTACGTGATCGAGAAGCTCTGACCGCAGCCAGTGGCTGAAGGCGCACGTTCCTGAGCCCCCCGTGACCCGCCGTCGCCGGGGGCTCAGTCGTGCGCCGGTGGGGTCGTGTGCGCTCACCTCACGGGCGGGACCCGGCGCTCCAGGCGGTACCTTCAGGACGTTCGGGCAGTTCGGGGCCCGGCGATTCGTGAAGGCACAGCTTGGAGGCAGCGGCGTGAGCGTGCGAGTGACGGCGGCACAGAGCGGCGTGGACCCCTTCGGCACGGCCCGGCTGCGGCGCGGGGTGCTCGATGCCTGGGGCGCGGGCCCGGCCCGTTTCCGCGAGGACGCCAACGCCGAGGAGGACCTGGCGCTCGGCGGTTACCGGGACCGGCTCGTCGTCGAGCTGGCGCAGAACGCCGCCGACGCCGCGGCCCGGGCCAAGGTGCCCGGCCGGCTGCGGCTCACCCTGCACCCGGGTCCCGGCGACCGCGGGCAGGCGCTGCTGGCCGTCGCCAACACCGGTGCCCCGCTGGACGCGACGGGCGTGGAGTCGCTGAGCACCCTGCGCGCCTCCGCCAAGCGGGAGTCCGCCGACGACAGCGTCGGCCGCTTCGGCGTCGGCTTCGCCGCCGTCCTGGCCGTCTGCGACGAGCCCGCGGTGCTCGGCCGCCACGGCGGGGTCCGCTGGTCCCTGGCCGAGGCCCGCGAGCTGGCCCGGGACGCCGCCGTCGGCAGTCCCGGCCTCGGCGACGAACTGCGCCGCCGTGACGGGCACGTGCCGCTGCTGCGGCTCCCGCTGCCCGCCGAGGGCAGCGCCCCCGAGGGCTACGACACCGTCGTGGTCCTCCCGCTGCGCGACGCCGCCGCCGAGGACCTGGTGGAGCGGCTGCTGACCGGCATCGACGACGCCCTGCTGCTCACCCTGCCCGGGCTGCGCGAGGTCGTGGTGGAGACCCCGGCCGGGGGCACCCGCACGCTCCAGCGCCGTGACGAGGGCGCGTACACCGTCATCGAGGACACCACCGCCACCGGCACGCGCACCAGCCGCTGGCGCACCGTGCGTCACGGCGGCCCCATCGAGCGTTCACTGCTCGCCGACCGGCCCGTGGAGGAGCGGCTGCGGCCCGCCTGGGCGGTGTCCTGGTCGGTGCCCGTCGACGAAGACGGCGCCCCGCTGCGCCCGGTCACCGCGCCCGTGGTGCACGCGCCGACCCCCACCGACGAGCCGCTGGGCATCCCGGCCCTGCTCATCGCGACCCTGCCGCTGGACACCACCCGCCGCCACCCCGCGCCGGGGCCGCTGACCGACTTCCTCGTGGAGCGGGCGGCCGACGCGTACGCGGAGCTCCTCGGCTCCTGGGACCCGGTCAGCACCGGTCTCGTGGACCTGGTCCCCGGTCCGCTCGGCAATGGCGAACTGGACGGGGCCCTGCGCGCCGCCGTGCTCCAGCGCCTGCCCCGTACGGCGTTCCTCGCACCGGCCGCCCCGCCCGAGCACGCGGAGGAGCGGGGCGCCCTGCGGCCCTTCGAGGCCGAGGTGGTGGAGGGCGCGGGCGCCGACACCGTACGCGTCCTGGCCGAGGTCCTGCCGACCCTGCTGCCGGCGGGCCTGGAGCGCCGCGCCGAGCTGCGCACCCTGGGTGTGGGCCGGCTCCCCCTCGGTGACGCCATCGAGCGGATCGCGGGCATCGAGCGGACCCCCGAGTGGTGGTACCGGCTCTACGACAGCCTCGCCGGGGTGGACCCCGACCGGCTGTCCGGGCTGCCCGTACCGCTCGCTGGGGGTCCCTCCCAGGCCGGAGGCTCTGGGGGAGGGCGTACGACGATCGGGCCGCGCCACGTCCTGCTCCCGTACGCCGAGACGCCCGCGGACCTGGCCCGCCTCGGCCTGAAGGTGGCCCACCCGGACGCCGCGCACCCCCTGCTGGAGAAGCTCGGCGCGCTCCCCGCCACCCCGCGGGCGGTCCTGACCACCCCGCAGGTGCGGGCGGCGGTGGCCGCCTCCCTGGACGCCGGGGAGATCTGGGACGAGGACGCGGACACCCTGGACGCCGACGAGCTGGCCGAGGTGGTCCTGGGGCTGATCCGCGACGCCGACCTGGCCCCGGGCGACGAGCCCTGGCTGGGCGCGCTGGCCCTTCCCGACGAGGACGGCGAACTGACCCCGGCGGGCGAACTCCTCCTCCCCGGCAGCCCCCTGGCCTCCGTCATCCGGGAGGACGAGGTCCCGTACGTGGACGCCGAGCTGGCCGCCCGCTGGGACGCGGACACCCTCACCGCCTGCGGGGTCCTCGCCACCTTCCAGCTGGTCCGCGCCACCGACGTCGTCCTGGACCCGGACGAACTGGAGCCCCGCGAGGGCGACTTCGCGGAGCCCGACGACGCCGGTCTGCTGGACGCGGTGGACGTGTGGTGCGAGGA
The DNA here is from genome assembly GCF_043076955.1 of Streptomyces sp. NPDC016562. Lineage (NCBI taxonomy): Bacteria > Bacillati > Actinomycetota > Actinomycetes > Kitasatosporales > Streptomycetaceae > Streptomyces > Streptomyces sp. NPDC016562. The sequence goes on from NZ_JBIBRZ010000006.1 coordinate 360,977, forward strand.
CGTACTGGACCAGCTCCCCGAAACCCCGGTCCCCCCGGTGGCCACGGAACTCATCGCGGTCCGCGACCTCGACCTGGTCGACGACGACTGCTGGCCCCAGGCCCTGGCGATGCTGGCGCAGCCGCCGCTGCGCGACGCCCTGACCCAGCCCGTACGGATCCTCCTCCCGGACGGCACCACGCAGTCGGTGCGCCCGTACACCGCCTGGTGGCTGCGCGACCACCCGGTGCTCGACGGCCGCCGCCCGGCCGGGCTGCGCGCCGCGGGCGGCGACCCGCTGCTGGAGGGCCTCTACACCTCGGCGGACGCCACGGGCTTCGAGGACGAGCAGGTCCTGCGGGCCCTGGGCGTACGGACCACCGTGGCGGCCCTGCTGGACGAGCCCGGCGGCGCGGCGGAACTGCTGGCCCGGCTGGCCGACCCGGACCGCGAGGTGACGGACCGGCAGCTGCACGGCCTGTACGGGGCGCTGGCCGATCTGGACCCGGAGCAGGTCACCCTGCCGGACGAGCTGCGGGCGGTGGTGGACGGCGAGGTGCTCGTGGTGGACGCGGCCGAGGCGGTCATCGCGGACGCCCCGGACCTGCTGCCGCTGACGGCGGGCCTGCCCCTGCTGCCGGTCAGCCCGTCGCGTGCGGCGGACCTGGCGGACCTCCTCCAGGTGCGGCGCCTGTCGGAGACGGTCCCGGCGGAGGTGAGCACGCCGGGCGAGGTGCACGAGGTCCCGGAGTCGGTCCGCGTGCTGCTGGGCCCGGCCACGCCGGAGACCTACGTCGAGCACGAGGAACTGATCGCGGGCGGCATCGAACTGGACTGGCGCCGCACCCCCGACGGCACCGTGCACGCCGCGACCCTGGAGGGCGTCGCGGCGGGCCTGGCCTGGTCGGCGCGCCAGTGGCCCCGCCGCTTCGAGGTCGCGGCCCTGCTGGAGGACCCGTCCCGGACCGCCGAACTGGCCCGGGACCGGTGGTTCGACTGAGCCAGGGCTGAAGCCCCTGGTCAGAGGTCAGGCCCCTGGCCGGAGGTCAAGCGCCCGGCCAGAGGTCGTCAAGCCTTGACCAGGGGTCAAGCCCTGGTCAGGGGCGCCAGGTGCGGGCGTTTGGCCGTGCGGCCGTCGCCGGAGGAGCGGCCGCGCAGGCGGCGGCCCAGCCAGGGGCCGAGGAACGCGGCCACCCAGCGCAGTTCGGCCGCGACGGCCGTGACGGCCGAGCGGTCGGCGGGGACGGCCGCGGGCGGCAGGGGCAGCGTCCAGCTGTCGTCGCTGCCGGGCAGGCCGACGGCCTGGGCGAGGGCCGCGGCGATCCGTTCGTGGCCCAGGGAGCTGGCGTGGAGCCGGTCCTCGGTCCACAGCCTGGGGTCGGTGACGATGGCCGGCCGGGCGGTCTCGGCGACGGCGACGCCGTGGCGGGCCGCCGCGGCGCGGATGCGGGTGTTGAGCTCGTGCACGCGCGGCCCCACGGGCCGGGCCAGCGGCACGATCCGGCTCAGGTCGGGGAAGGTCACGGTCGCCACCTGGACCCCGGCGGCGGTGAGTTCGGCGAACATCGCCTCCAGGTGCCCGACGACCTGCGCCGCGTCGAACCGGGGCCGGAGCACGTCGTTGACCCCGGCGACGACGGTGGCCAGGTCGGGGCGCAGGGCCAGCGCGGGGCCGAGCTGCTCGGCGCGGACCTGACCGGCGAGGCGTCCCCGTACGGCCAGGTTGGCGTACTGGAGCCCGGGGTTGGCGGCCGCGAGGTGCTCGGCGAAGCGGTCGGCGAAGCCGCGCAGGCCCACGGTGTCGTCCCCGTCGCCGAGGCCCTCGGTCTGGCTGTCGCCCAGGGCGACGTACCGCAGGTATTCACCCGTGGCCATGGTCGGTCCGCCTCTCCCTCAAGATGGCCGCCGTGCGGCGGCACCAGTCCCGGTGGCCCTCTTCGAAGGCCAGTCCGCGCAGGCCGGTCAGGTATCCGCCGATGCGCTCGCCCCGGCGCAGGAACTCCTCCTCGTCGAGGTCACCGCGCATCTTGCGCAGGACCTTGCCGAGGAGCTCGATCTTGGCGTCGGCCGCGGCCGCCCGCTCTTCGAGCTGTTCGATCACCGCCGCGCCGCCGATGCGGTCGGCGTTCTGGACCTTGACGAGGAGGTCGTCCCGGATGACCGGGGGTTTCGACGGGCCCGCGGCGAACGCCTCCAACTCGGCGCGGCCGGAGCCGGTGACCTGGAAGAGGCGCTTGTTGGGCCGGCCCTCCTGGACCACCTGACGGCCCGCGACCAGCCCTTCCTTCTCCAGCTTGGCCAGTTCGGCGTAGAGCTGCTGGGGAGAGGCGTGCCAGAAGTTGGAGACGCCGATGCCGAAGGACTTCGCCAGCTCGTATCCGCTGTACTCGGCGTCCAGCAGCGCCGCCAGTACCGCATGTCGCAAGGCCATCGCCGCGGCCCCTTCCTTTTCCTCGTCCGCTCTCGCATCATACTCAAGAAACTGACTAGTCAATTTCATGACTATGACCACCGGACGCCCGCACGCACACCAGGAGGAGCCATGGACACCGCCGACCGCTTCCGCGCCGCCGTGGAGAAGCGCGATCTCGCCGCGCTGGAAGACCTGTTCACCGAGGACATCCGCTTGTACAGCCCGGTGAAGTTCACGCCGTTCGAGGGCCGGCCCATGGTGATGGGGCTCTTCGGGGTCCTGCTGCGCGTCTTCGAGGACCTGCGCTACGTCGGCCACTTCGAGGGGACGGCCGAGACCAGCACCGACCCCGCGCAGACCCCGTCGGCGATCCTGCCGTTCCGGGCCACCGTGGACGGCAAGCAGATCCACGGCATCGACCTGCTCCAGTTCGACGAGGAGGGCCGGGTCAAGGAGTTCACCGTGATGGTCCGCCCGCTGTCCGCCGTACAGGCCCTGGGCCAGGCCGTCCTCGCGGGCCTGACCGCCGACGGCCTCGTCTGAACCCTTGAAAGGCCACAGCGTCTAGGCGGGGAACCTGCGGTCGACCCACCGGAACGTGAACTCGATCAGGGCCGCCGCGGCCGCCGCGATGGCCACCGCGATCCACGGCATCGTGGCGCCCTCCAGCTTGAGCTGGAAGAAATCCTGGAGCCACGGCACCACGAGGACGATCAGGAAGGCGCCGCCCATCGCCCCGACCAGGCCCACCCGCCACCACGTGTACGGGCGGGCGATGATCGCCAGGACCCACATCGAGGTGAGGAAGAGGGCCAGCGTGGCCGCGCTCGTCTCCGCTTTGAGGGCGTCGGGTCCCGTGTAGTGGGCGCGGGCGAGCAGGTACGTGGCGAAGGTGGCCGTCGCCGCGATCACGCCGCCCGGGATCGCGTACCGCATGACCCGTCGCACGAAGTGCGGCCGCGCGCGCTCCTTGTTGGGGGCCAGGGCCAGGAAGAAGGCCGGGACGCCGATGGTGAGCGTGGACAGCAGGGTCAGGTGGCGGGGCAGGAACGGGTACTCGACCTGCGAGCAGACCACGAGGACGGCGAGCAGCACCGAGTAGACGGTCTTGGTGAGGAAGAGGGTCGCCACCCGGGTGATGTTGCCGATGACGCGGCGGCCCTCGGCGACCACCGAGGGCAGCGTGGAGAAGCTGTTGTTGAGGAGGACGATCTGGGCGACGGCCCGGGTGGCCTCCGAGCCGGAGCCCATGCTCACCCCGATGTCGGCGTCCTTGAGGGCGAGCACGTCGTTGACGCCGTCGCCCGTCATCGCGACCGTGTGGCCCTTGGACTGGAGGGCGCCGACCATGTCCCGCTTCTGCTGCGGGGTCACGCGCCCGAAGACGGCGTTCTCGTCGAGGACCCGGGCCATGTCCGCCTGCTCGGAGGGCAGTTTCCGCGCGTCCACGGTGTTCTCCGCGCCCGGCAGCCCGAGCTTGCCGGCGACCGCGCCGACGGACACCGCGTTGTCGCCGGAGATGACCTTCGCCCTGACGTCCTGGTCCTCGAAGTAGCGCAGCGTCTCGCCGGCGTCGGGGCGCAGCCGCTGTTCCAGGACGACCAGGGCGGTCGGCCGGACCCCGGTCGCCACGGCCTCGTCGTCCAGTTCGCGGCCGGAGCGGGCCAGCAGCAGGACGCGCAGGCCCTGCTCGTTGAGCTCGTTGATCTCCTCCAGGGCCGAGTCCCCGGCGGGGAGCAGCACGTCGGGGGCGCCGAGCAGCCAGGTGTTGTTCTCGCCGTCGCCCTCGCTGAAGCTGGCGCCGCTGTACTTGCGGGCGGAGGAGAAGGGCAGCGACTCGGTGCAGCGCCACTCCGCGCTGTCGGGGTAGGCGTCGATGATCGCCTGGAGGCTGGCGTTGGGCCGGGGGTCGGACTCGCCCAGCGCCCCGAGCACCTTCTTCACGTACGCCTCCTCCGCGCCGCCGAGCGGGCGGAGCTCGGTGACGTCCATGCCGCCCTCGGTGAGGGTGCCGGTCTTGTCGAGGCAGACCACGTCGACGCGGGCGAGGCCTTCGATGGCGGGCAGCTCCTGGACCAGGCACTGTTTGCGGCCGAGCCGGATGACGCCGATCGCGAAGGCCACGGAGGTGAGGAGGACGAGCCCCTCGGGGATCATCGGGACGATGCCGCCGACGGTGCGGGCGATGGAGTCCTTGAGGTTGGAGTCCTTGACGACGAGCTGGCTGATGACGAGGCCGATGGAGGTCGGGACCATCATCCAGGTCACGTACTTGAGGATGGTGGAGATGCCGGAGCGCAGCTCGGAGTGGACGAGCGTGAAGCGGGAGGCCTCCTCGGCCAGCTGGGCGGCGTAGGCGGCGCGGCCGACCTTGGTGGCGGTGAACGCGCCGCCGCCCGCGACCACGAACGAGCCGGACATGACGAGGTCGCCGGGCTTCTTCAGGACGGGATCGGCCTCGCCCGTGAGGAGGGACTCGTCGATCTCCAGGCCTTCGGCCTCGCCGAGGGTCCCGTCGACGACGACCTTGTCGCCGGGGCCGAGCTCGATGACGTCGCCGAGGACGATCTCGGAGGTGGAGATCTCGGCGGTACGGCCGTCACGGCGCACGCTCGGTTTGGCTTCGCCGATGACGGCGAGGCTGTCGAGGGTCTTCTTGGCGCGCAGTTCCTGGATGATGCCGATGCCGGTGTTCGCGATGATCACGAAGCCGAAGAGGCTGTCCTGGATGGGCGCGACGAAGAACATGATCACCCAGAGCACGCCGATGATCGCGTTGAACCGGGTGAAGACGTTGGCACGGATGATGTCGGCGGTGGAGCGGCTGCTGCGCACGGGCACGTCGTTGACGTCTCCGCGCGCGACGCGCTCGGCGACCTCGGCGGTACTGAGGCCCGCCGGCTTGAACCGGGGCGCGGGCGGCTGCACGGGGTGCACCGGATCGAGCTCGGCCCCCGCGTCGATGGCGGTGCCGGGGGCGCCGCCGCCGCTCGGCTCCGGCCCGTCCTGGTCGATCCTCGCCCGCTGCGTCATGGTTTCGACGGTAAGGGGGCTTCGAACGCTTCACCCGCCGAGAAGTCCGAAGATCCGACTTCAGGATGACCCGAATCGTCCCCTGGTCGGGGGCGGCCGAGCGGGCTAGGCCTGCGGGTCCTGACCGGGCCGCTCGTCCCGCTCGTGCCGCTCGTCCCGCTCCGCCGAGGCGGCAGACATGGCCTCCGCCGCCGCGTGGCGCTTGAGGGCGGCGTCGCGGCCCCGGACGTACCAGATGCCGATCAGGCCGAGGAAGCCGCCGGCAGCGCAGGTCCAGACCCACCACAGCTGACCGCGGTCGGCGAACCATCCGTAGAAGGGGAGCTGGACCACGAACAGGGCGAACCAGAGGATCGTGCCGCCGGTGATGGTGGCGACGATCGGGCCCTCCAGGGGCTCGGGCGCCTCGTGCTTCGGGGTCCATTTCGCCATGCCGTCAGTCTAGGCGCCCGAATCCGGGGTCTACGCGCGGAGATGGACTGCCCTTCGTTCATGTGTTCATACTGAAACGATGTGGGCGTGGCCCATTTTCTTCGTATGAACCACCCAATGAGGACCGTATGAGCACCCCCACGGCCACGGCCCCGGAACCGTCCCTCCAGGAACCCTCCGGAGGGCTGGACCGCTACTTCAAGATCTCCGAGCGCGGCTCGACCGTCGCCCGGGAGGTCCGCGGCGGCTTCGCGACCTTCTTCGCGATGGCCTACATCATCGTGCTCAACCCGATCATCCTGGGCAGCGCGAAGGACATGTACGGGCACCAGCTCGACGGCGGCCAGCTGGTCACGGCCACCGTCCTGACGGCCGCGTTCTCCACGCTTCTCATGGGTGTCATCGGCAACGTCCCGATCGCCCTGGCCGCCGGCCTCGGCGTGAACACGGTCGTCGCCCTCCAGCTCGCCCCGCGCATGAGCTGGCCCGACGCCATGGGCATGGTGGTCCTGGCCGGCTTCGTCGTGATGCTGCTGGTCGCCACCGGCCTGCGCGAGCGGGTCATGAACGCCGTCCCGCTGGGCCTGCGCAAGGGCATCGCCATCGGCATCGGCCTGTTCATCATGCTGATCGGCCTGGTCGACTCGGGCTTCGTCTCCCGCATCCCGGACGCCGCGCACACCACGGTCCCGCTCCAGCTCGGCGGCACCGGGCACCTGGACGGCTGGCCCGTGCTGATCTTCGTCGTGGGCGTGCTGCTCACCCTGGCGCTGCTCATCCGCAAGACGCCGGGCGCGATCCTGATCTCCATCGTGGTCATGACCGTCGTCGCCGTCGTGGTCCAGCTGATCGCCAAGCTGCCCGACTCCGGCTGGGGCCTCACCGTCCCGGCCTGGCCGGGCAACCCGGTGGCCGCGCCCGACTTCGGGCTCGTGGGCGAGGTCAGCCTGTTCGGCGGCTTCGGGAAGGTCGGCGTGCTGACCGGCGCCCTCTTCGTCTTCACCGTGCTGCTGTCCTGCTTCTTCGACGCCATGGGCACGATCCTCGGCGTCGGCGACGAGGCCAAGCTGATCGACAAGAAGACCGGCGAGTTCCCCGGGATCAACCGGGTCCTGCTCGTCGACGGCCTCGCCGTCGCCTCGGGCGGCGCCACCTCCTCCTCGGCCACCACCTGCTTCGTGGAGTCCACGGCCGGGGTCGGCGAGGGCGCCCGTACGGGCCTGGCGAACGTCGTGACGGGCGGCCTCTTCGCCGTGGCGCTGTTCCTCACCCCGCTGGCGACCATGGTCCCGTCCCAGGCGGCCACGCCCGCCCTGGTGGCGGTCGGCTTCCTGATCCTGGCGGGCTCGGTCAAGGACATCGACTGGAGCGACTTCACCATCGCCGTCCCGGCCTTCCTGGCCATGGTGATGATGCCCTTCACCTACTCGATCACCAACGGCATCGGGATCGGCTTCGTGAGCTTCTGCGCCCTGCGCCTGGCGACCGGCCGGGGCCGCGAGGTCCCGGTGGCCATGTACGTGGTGTCGGCGGTGTTCGTCTTCTACTACGCGATGCCGGCCCTGGGCCTCACGTAGCCCGCCCGGGCTCACGTCAGCCCGTAGAACTTCTCCGTCTCGTCGACGGCCGCCTTGAAGCGCTCGTCGAAGTCATCGCGAATGAGCGTCCGGACCACGTAGTCCTGGACGCTCATTCCGCGTTTGGCGGCATGGATCCGGAGCCTGTCGAGGAGCTCCCCGTCTATGCGCATGCTCAGCACATGTGTCCCCATGCCGAAAGAGTCGGGGCAGAGGGTGCGTACGCGGGTCACTTTCCGCCGCCGTCTCACCCTTACGAGTGACCGCCCCCACACCCCGCGGAAACCGTTCTTCTTTAGGCAGAGTAATGAGTTACTCTAAATACATGCTTGACCTCACCCATGGCGACGATGCCGGCGCCGTGAACGATCTCCGCTCCGCCGTGATGCGACTGGGCCGACGCCTGAAGCACCAGCGCGTCGACGAATCGCTGAGCCCGACCGAGATGTCGGTCCTCGGCACCCTCGCCCGCTGCGGCCAGGCGACCCCCGGAGAGCTCGCCCGGCGCGAGCACGTCCAGCCGCCGTCGATGACTCGCATCGTCGCGTTGCTGGAGGCCAAGGGTCTGGTCACGCTGGAACCGCACCCCGACGACCGCCGCCAGAAGGTGGTCCGCCAGACGGAGGAGGCCGAAGCGATGCTCGAAGAGAGCCGCCGCAAGCGCAACGCCTTCCTGGCCGGGCTCGCGGCCGAGCTGACCGAGGACGAATGGGCCAAGCTGCGCGCGGCCGCACCCGTCCTGGAGAAGCTCGCGCACCTGTAGGAACGACGCCAGGAGGCGAACGCTTTTGAGTACGGGAACCGGAGCAGACTCCGCACCCGGCCACATATCCACCCCCACGACCGCCGCGCGCACCGCGGCACCCGCGAGCCGGAACTCGATGTTCAGCTCGCTGAGGATCCGGAACTACCGGCTCTTCGCGACCGGACAGGTCGTCTCGAACACGGGCACCTGGATGCAGCGCATCGCCCAGGACTGGCTGGTCCTCTCCCTGACCGGCTCCGCCTCCGCCGTCGGCATCACCATCGCCCTGCAGTTCCTGCCGATGCTGATGTTCGGGCTCTACGGAGGCGTACTCGCCGACCGGCTGCCCAAGCGGCCCCTGCTGCTCGCCACCCAGAGCGCGATGGGCCTGACCGGCGTCGCACTCGCCGTCCTCACCCTGGCCGGACAGGTCCAGGTCTGGCACGTCTACCTCGCCGCCTTCCTGCTCGGCCTGATCACCGTCGTCGACAACCCGGCCCGCCAGACGTTCGTCCCCGAGATGGTCGGCAAGGACCAGGTGGCGAACGCGGTCAGCCTGAACTCGGCCAACTTCCAGTCCGCCCGGCTGGTCGGACCGGCGATCGCCGGTGTGCTGATCACCGCCGTCGGCTCCGGCTGGGCCTTCCTGCTCAACGGCCTGTCCTTCGCCGCGCCCATCGCGGGCCTGCTCCTCATGCGCACCGCCGAGCTGCACCCGGTCGAACCCCGGCCCCGCGCCAAGGGCCAGCTGCGCGAAGGACTCCAGTACGTCGCCGGCCGGCCGGAGCTGATCTGGCCGATCGCGCTCGTCGGCTTCATCGGGACCTTCGGGTTCAACTTCCCGATCTGGCTGTCGGCGTTCGTGAGCGACGTCTTCCACGGGGACGCGGGCACCTACGGGCTCTTCAACACCCTGATCGCGGCCGGCTCCCTCGCGGGCGCCCTGCTCGCCGCCCGGCGCGGCCACTCCCGCCTGCGGCTGCTGGTGACCGCCGCCGTGCTGTTCTCGGTCCTGCTGCTCGTGACGGCCTTCGCGCCCGGCTTCTGGCTGTTCGCCGCGCTGCTCGTGCCGATCGGCGTCTTCGGGCTGACGGTCAACGTCACGGCCAACTCCAGCGTGCAGATGGCCACCGACCCGGAGATGCGGGGGCGGGTGATGGCCCTCTACATGATGGTCTTCACCGGCGGCACCCCGGTCGGCGCGCCGCTGCTGGGCTGGATCACGGACACGTACGGCGCGCGGGTCGGCATGGCCGCGGGCGGTCTGATCTCGCTGGCCGCCTCCGCGGCGATCGCGGTGGTCCTGGCCCGGGTGGGCAACCTGCGCCTGCGGGTGGACCGGCGCGGTGTGGCCTTCGTCCCGTCGGTCCGGCACCGGGAGCTGGTCAAGGTCGCCTGACCGAGGCCGGCCCCCGCGGGGCCTGAATCCGGCCCTGTGGAGGTCCGAAGCGCGGGGGGTCGGCATACGCTCGGCCCATGAGACTGTTCGCAGCCGTCCTGCCGCCCCCCGCGGCCGTCGCCGAGCTCGCTCGGGCCGTCGACCCGCTGCGCGACGACCGGCTGACGTGGACCGGGCAGGCGGCATGGCACTTCACGCTCGCCTTCATGGGCGAGGTACGGGACGAGGTGCTCCCCGACCTGTACGCCCGCCTGGAGCGGGCCGCCCACCGCACGGCGCCCTTCGCGCTGCGGCTGCACGGCTGCGGGCACTTCGGGGACCGCGCCCTGTGGGTCGGCGCCGCCGGGGAGCTCACCGCCCTGCGGATGCTCGCCGAGCGGGCCGACGCCGCCGCGCGGCGGGCCGGGGTACCGATGGACCAGCACCGCCGGTACACCGCCCACCTCACCCTGGCCCGCAGCCGCCACGCCACCACTCCCCTCGGCCCGTACCTGGACGCCCTCGCCGGCTTCGAGGGCACCGCCTGGCAGGTCGACACCCTCAGCCTGGTCCGCAGCAACCTCCCGGTGAGCGGCGTGCCCGGCGAGCAGCCCCGCTACGAGACCGTCCAGGCCTGGCCGCTCTCCGGCTGAGTTAGGCTCGACGGGTGGATCCCAAGACCAGAAACCGTGTGATGGCCGGTGTGCTCGTGCTGATGTTCGTCGTCGTGGCCGTGGCGGCTGCCGTAGGCCAGTAACCCCCACCACCCGCCCGGGCCGCCGGGTGTCGCGTGCGTCACTCCGTGAACAGCCGCTGCGCCAACAGGTCTTGCCTGGAGTGGACTCGAAGCAGTTGGCTTGTGCCCCATGAAGTACACGCAGCTCGGACGCACCGGACTCAAGGTCAGCCGACTTGTACTCGGCACGATGAACTTCGGTCCGCAGACAGACGAACCGACCAGCCACGCCATCCTGGACGCCGCCCTCGACGCGGGTCTGAACTTCGTAGACACCGCCAATGTGTACGGATGGGGTGAGAACAAGGGCCGCACCGAGGAGATCATCGGCACCTGGTTCGCCCGGGGCGGCGGCCGGCGGGAGAAGACGGTCCTGGCCACCAAGGTCTACGGCTCCATGTCCCCCGAGGGCGAGCCCTGGCCGAACGAGGACCGGCTGTCGGCGCTCAACATCCGCCGCGCCGTCGAGGCCAGCCTCAAGCGGCTCCACACCGACCACATCGACGTCTACCAGTTCCACCACGTCGACCGCCGGACCCCCTTCGAGGAGATCTGGCAGGCCGTCGACGTACTGATCCAGCAGGGCAAGATCCTTTACGCGGGCTCCTCCAACTTCCCCGGCTACAAGATCGCCCAGGCCAACGAGACCGCGGCCCGCCGCGGGATGGTCGGCCTGGTCAGCGAGCAGTGCCTCTACAACCTCGCCGAGCGGCGCGCCGAGATGGAGGTCATCCCGGCGGCCCAGGAGTACGGCCTCGGGGTCATCCCCTGGTCCCCGCTCCACGGCGGCCTGCTCGGCGGGGTCATCAAGAAGGAGGTCGAGGGCGGCCGCCGCGCCTCCGGCCGCTCCGCGGACGCGCTGGCCGACAGCACGGTACGGGCGCAGGTGCAGGCGTACGAGGACCTGCTCGACAAGCACGGCCTGGAGCCCGGCGAGGCCGCCCTGGCCTGGCTGCTGACCCGTCCGGGCGTGACGGGCCCCATCGTCGGCCCGCGCACCGCCGAGCAGCTGGAGAGTGCGCTGCGGGCGCTGGAGCTGGAGCTGAGCGAAGAGGTACTGACCGGGCTGGACGAGATCTTCCCCGGGCCGGGGCCCTCCCCGGAGGCCTTCGCCTGGTGATCCGGTAGTACATCTGCATTCGGTCGTCGGCCGTCGCCCCTTGCGCAGGGGCGGCGGCCTTCGTCGCGCACGGATCCTGAGGGGACCTGAGGGTGCGTTACCGGGGCTGCGGCGCCGGCCGGTAGGGGCCGCCGATGCCCCACGCCTGGTGCAGGACGGCCGCGAACTCCCCCGCCAGGCGGTGCTCGCCGGAGGCGTTGGGATGGGTGCCGTCATAGGTGTCCTGGTGGATGTCGTACCCGGACGGCCGCGCGGCCAGCAGGATCGGCGAGGCCGCCGTCGTCAGGTCGGCGACCGCCTTCGCGAGGAGCTCGTTGAAGCGGGCGACCTCGGCGGCGAACGGCGCGTCCTTCTCGGCCCGGACGTTCGGTATGACGGGGAGCAGGACCATCCGGATGCCGGGGCGGGCCTCCCGAGCGGCCGCCACGAAGCGGCGGACGTTGACGGCGGTCTGGTCGGCGTCGGTGTAGAAGCCGAGGTCGATCAGGCCGAGGGAGACGAGCAGGACGTCGGCGCGGCCCTCGCGGGCGGCGGGCCCGATGAGGGGGGCCATGTGCTGCCAGCCCTCGCCCCAGCCGGCGAGGTGGCGGCGGGCGTGCTCGGGGAAGCCCGGGTCGGCGTACGCGTCGGAGCCCTCGTACAGCTCGCTGCGCGGGCCGACGATCCGGTGGGGGCCTGCGAGGGTCGAGCTGAGGTGCTGCCACATCCGGTAGCGCCAGGTGTAGTCGCCGGCGCGTCCGATGGTCATGGAGTCGCCGACGAACATGAAACGCATCCGGTCATCATCGCGGATCGCGCGGCGGAAGCGTCTGTGACGCCGGACACGCGGCAGGTGCTGGCAGGCTGGGGGAATGCGCCTGCCCCTGCCGTCCGCCGCCGTCGCCGCCGTTGCCGCCGTCACTGCCGTCGCCGCTGCCGCCCTCGCCCTGCCGCCGGGCGCCGCCGCCTTCGCGGCGGAGGGCGCCGGCGCCTCCTCGTTCACCATCTCCGACCCGCGGATCAAGGAGTCGAGCGGGCTCGCGGCCAGCCGGATCCATCCGGGCGTGTACTGGACGCACAACGACAGCGACGACGGCCCGTACGTCTACGCGGTGGACTCCGCGACCGGCAAGACGGTGGCCCGGGTGACGCTGACCGGGATCGGCAAGCCGCGTGACGTCGAGGCGATCTCGCTGGGGCCGGACGGGCAGCTCTACGTCGGGGACATCGGCGACAACCGGAACGGCACCTGGGACCACGTGTGGATCTACCGCTTCCCGGAGCCGAAGACCCTGGGCGACGTCACGGTCAAGGCCACGCAGTTCACGGTGCGGTACGCGGACGGGCCGCGCAACGCCGAGGCGCTGATGGTGCATCCGGTGACGGGGCGGGTGTACATCGCGAGCAAGGACGAGAACAAGGGCGGGCTGTACGAGGGCCCCGCCGAGCTGGTGGCGGGCGACGGCGCGTCGAACGTGTTCCGCCGGGTGGCGGACGTGCCGTGGGTGACGGACGGGGCGTTCTCGCCCGACGGCGGCCGGCTGACCCTGCGCGGCTACTTCACGGCCCGCACCTACCCGTGGAAGGACGGCCGGCCGCAGGGCGGCGGCGAGCGGGTGGACGCGCCGTGGCAGGGCCAGGCGGAGTCGGTGACGTACACCCCGGACGGGGCCGCCCTGATGTTCGGCGCGGAGGGCGAGGGCAGCCGGGTCATCGCGGTCCCGGTGACGACTCCCCCGCCCTCCGCGGCCGCCCCCAAGCCGGGCTCCCCCGCGGATCCGGCCCCCTCCCCGGAGCCCACCGGCAGCTTCGGCAAGGGCGCCCTCGTCCTCGCGGGCGGCCTGGTCCTGGTCTTCGCCGCCAAGCGCCTGCTACGCCGACGGCCGCGCGACTGAGACAACCGCGGCGGGGCCCCGGAGGCCCGGGGTCCCGAAGCGGCGCCTCGGCAGGGGGTTACTCCTCGTGGACCGGGATGCGCCCGTTGACGGTCGGGCCGGCGGAGCCGCGCGCGGGGGCGCCCGACGCGGCGGGGGCCTCGTGGGACATCGAGGCCAGGAGCTGGCGGGCCACGCCCAGGCCCGTGCCGCCCATCGTCAGGGCCTTCGCGAACATCTCCGACATGCCCTCCGCCCCGTTCAGCAGGACCATGTGCTCCACGTTCCCGAAGGCGGCCGCGCCGGCCTCCACGATCGCCGGCCAGTTCTCGGCCAGCTGCTGCGCGACCACCGCCTCCTGGTTCTCCGCCAGCGCCGCGGCCCGCGCCTTGATCGCCTCGGCCTCGGCCAGCCCGCGGGCCTTCGCCGACTCCGCCTCCGCGAGGCCCCGCGCCTGCGTCGCCGCCGCCTCCGCCTCACCGGTCGCCCGGGTCGCCGTCGCCGAGGCAAGGCCGCGTGCCTCCGTGGCCGCCGCGTCGGCCGTCGCCGCGGTCGTCACCCGCGTCGCCTCGGCCGCCGCCGCGAGCTCCGTCTCCTTCGCCTTGGCCTGGGCCGCCGAGATCCGGGCGTCGCGTTCCGCCTCCGCCCGGGTCCTCGTCTCGTACGCCGCCGCGTCCGCCGGCTTGCGCACGTCCGCCTGCAGCTGCTGCTCGCGCCGGTGCGCCTCCAGCTCCGCGACCCGGGTCTCCTGGACGACGACCTCCTGGCGGGCGGCCGCCTCCGACAGCGGACCGGCCTGGCGGGCGGTCGCCGCCGCCTTGTCCCGCTCGGCCTGGTAGCCGGCCTGCAGGATCTCGCTGTCCCGCGTGGCCTCCGCCATGCGGGCGAAGGCGGCCTGTTCGGCCTCCGTGGCCAGCCGGTTCGCCTCGGCCTGCGCGATGCGCGCGTCCCGCTGCACGGCGGCCGCGTGCGGCATCGCCAGGTTCTTGATGTAGCCGGTCGGGTCCTCGATCTCGTGGATCTGGAGCGAGTCGACGATCAGGCCCAGCTTCTCCATCTCGGTGCCGCAGGCCATCCGGGTCTGGCCCGTCAGCTTCTCCCGGTCGCGGATCATGTCCTCGACCGTCAACCCGCCCACGATGGACCGCAGATGACCGGCGAAGACGATGTGCACGCGCTCCGGCATCATCTTCTGCTGGTCCAGGAAGCGGCGGGCCGCGTTGGCGATCGACACCAGGTCGTCGCCGACCTTGAAGATCACCACGCCCTTCACGCGCAGCGGGATGCCCTGGTGGGTGACGCAGTCCACCGACAGCTGCGTCTCGTTGAGGTCCAGGGACAGTTTGCGTACCGCCTGCACCCCCGGCAGTACGAGCGTTCCGCGCCCGGTGACGATCCTGAACCCCATGCCCTGACCGAGGCCCTCGGTCTTGTGCGTGGAGCCGGAGATGACGAGCGCCTCGTTCGGTTCGGCCACCCGCCACATGAGCTTGAACAGGCCGATCACGGCCATGACTCCGGCGAGAACGATTCCCGCCACGACGCCGATGGTCATCGGCAACGCCCCCTTAGGTCAGTGCCGTTCGGCACCGATGAGGGCGAGTCTGCGCCCGCCGCGCCCCCGCGTGAAGACGTGGGCCGGGTCTGTCGCGATCCTGATACGCACAGGTCGCGCGCGGCGTCAGTTGTCGTAGGCGGCCATCACGTACACCGTGCGCGGCGGCAGGTACTCGACGACCGTCACCACCGTCCCGACGGTCAGCCGGCCGGTCCCCGCGACCGGGTGGGCGAGGAAGTGCTCCGCCCCGCCCCGGATCCGCACGATGACCTCGCCGACCAGGCCCGGCCCGACCGTCCCGGTCACCCGGCCGGTCATTCCCACCATGTCCGTGTCCCCCATGGACCGAGGGTACGGGTCCACGGCGCGCGCGGAACCGCCCGCGACGCGCCTACGGCATGACCACGGCCCGGCCCGGTGACTGCGGCCCGGCCCGCGGCTACGAGTGCCCGAGGTCCGGTGCTTCGAGGTCCGCGGTCGTCACGGAACCGGTGTCCGCGGCGGCCGTGACCGGCCGCAGGGTGAACTCGTCCGAGGCCATCGAGTCGAGCACCGGCGGGGCCGGCCGCAGCGGCGCCGGCATGACGGCGGCCTCCGAGTGCCCGCCGCAGCCGTACGACAGCGACACCAGGCGGCCGTCGGCCGGGCTGAACTCGTTCGCGCACACCCCGAAGGCCTGCCCCAGCGAGCCGCCGATCGCGACGAGGAAGCCGCAGGACACGCACGAGGCGGGCGCGGCCTGTGCCATCGGGGTCTTCGCGCCGAAGGCCTCGTCCCAGCGGTCGGCCGCGCTGTGCAGCCCGTACCGGGACAGCACCCGCGCGCGCCGCATGCCCAGTTCCTCGGCGACGGACGTGATGGAGCCGCGGACCGGGACCACCGTGCGGTCGGTGACGTCGGCGTCCTCGGCCTCGACCAGTTCGGCCATCTCGGCGGAGACCACCGAGTTCGGCGGCGGGGCGTCCTCGCCCGTCCAGCCCGGCTCCAGCCGCAGGTCCTCGGCGTCGGTGGGCAGCAGGTCGCCCGGGCCCATGTCGCCGGGGCGCAGCCGCTCGCTCCACGGCACCCACTCGGGGGCCAGCAGCGCGTCGTCGCCCGGGAGCAGCACCGTTTCGTCGAGCGTGACGTTCTTCGCGCGGGAGGCGCGGGTCACGGTGACGGCCCAGCGCCAGCCCCGGTAGCCCGGTTCCTTGCACTCGAAGAAGTGGGTGACGACCCGGTCGCCCTCCGCGACGGCGGAGACGTGCGACCCCACCACGCCGGGGAAGGCGGCCTCCTCGGCCGCCGCGCGGGCGAGTTCTACCGCCTCGACGCACAGGCGGTCGGGGGTACGCGGGGTACGGCTTCGCGTCGTCGCAGCACTCACTGGTCTCGTTCTCTCCTACGCCGTCTCACGTGTGCGCCGTCCGTACTGTCGTCCACAACGACCCGTCGGTGCTGTCCGTGCGTGGCGCGGGCGGAGCGGACCAGAGGGCCGCGTCGACGTCCGCACCCGATCGGACTCCGGGCGCACCTTTATGCAATCCATTCTGCGGGATCGCGAAGAGGCGCGCGGCCAGGAGCAACCGCCGGTGGCGCGCTACGCACGCTACCTCCTCTTAAGCCTCGGGCACACATGCAAGGTCCGATTCGCGGACAAGCCCGCGTCCTCGCGACGCGCCGGGGGGCGCTGGAGAGGGCCGGGTGGGGCACTATGTCGAGTGTGGCACCCGTTCGGTCGTCCGACGACGGCTCGGGACCGGCCAGGCGGGCCGGCCGGGCTCTGGGGCGTGCCCTGCACCTGCCGTTCACCGGTACGGCCCGGGGCATCCGGCGGGCCACGCACGCGCACGGAGCCGGTGAGTCGGGCCT
The DNA here is from genome assembly GCF_043076955.1 of Streptomyces sp. NPDC016562. Classification (NCBI taxonomy): domain Bacteria; kingdom Bacillati; phylum Actinomycetota; class Actinomycetes; order Kitasatosporales; family Streptomycetaceae; genus Streptomyces; species Streptomyces sp. NPDC016562. Next base: position 377,652 of record NZ_JBIBRZ010000006.1, read on the forward strand.
CGGCAAGCTGATCGAGCTGCACGCCATCAACGGCGCCGGCGACATGATGATCACGGTGGCGCTGGCCTCCACGGTGTTCTTCTCCGTCCCCACGGACGAGGCACGCGGCCGGGTGGCCCTGTACCTGGCGATCACGATGGCCCCCTTCACCCTGCTGGCCCCGGTGATCGGTCCGCTCCTGGACCGGCTCCCGCACGGCCGCCGGGCCTCGATGGCGGCCGCGATGCTGGCCCGGGCGCTGCTGGCGCTGATGATGTCGGGCGCGGTGGCCACGGGCGGGCTCCAGCTGTATCCGGCGGCGCTGGGCGTGCTGGTGGCGTCCAAGTCGTACGGGGTGGTGCGCAGCGCGGTGGTGCCCCGGCTGCTGCCGCCGAAGTTCTCACTCGTCAAGGCGAACTCGCGGGTCACACTGGCCGGCCTGCTGGCCACGGGCCTGGCCGCGCCGCTGGGCGCCGGGCTGAACGCGATAGGGCCGCAGTGGCCGCTGTACGGGGCCTGCCTGATCTTCGCGTGCGGCGCCTTCGCGGCGTTCACGCTGCCCCACAAGGTGGACGAGGCCAAGGGCGAGCGGCGCGCGCGGCTGTCCACGCACGAGGCGCACTCGAAGCGGCCGGGCCTGCGGACGGTCAGCCGGTCCGTGCTGTGCGGGCTCCTGGCGAACGCCGCGATGCGCGGGCTGTCCGGGTTCCTGATCTTCTTCCTGGCGTTCCTGCTGCGCGAGCATCCCCTGGCCGGGCAGAGCGCGGCCGTGTCGCTGGGCGTCGTGGGCGTGTCGGCGGGCGTGGGCAACGCCTGCGGCACGGCGGTGGGCGCGTGGCTGCGGGCCCGGGCGCCGGAGGCCATCATCGCGTCGGTGCTGTGCCTGACGCTGGGCGTGGCGGTGCTGGCGGCGGTGTTCTTCAGCGGGGTGTTCATGGCGGTGCTCGGCGCCACGGCGGGCTTCTGCCAGGCCCTGGCGAAGCTCTCGTTGGACGCGATGATCCAGCGGGACGTCCCGGAGGCGGTGCGCACCTCGGCCTTCGCCCGTTCGGAGACGCTGCTCCAGGTGGCGTGGGTCCTGGGCGGCGCGATCGGCATCGCCCTGCCGCTGAACGGCGTCCTGGGCATGTCGGTGGCCGCGGTCGTGGTCGCCCTGGGCACGACGATGGCCGTACGCGGCGTCCTGTCGGCCCCCCGCCACCAACCAGGCACGTCCCGCCCCCGCGTGGCGTAACGACGCCCACACCGCCGGGCACAATTCCAGCCCCGCCGGCGTTTGAGGCGCGGGGGCCCGGGGGCGGCGCCCCCGGCAACGGCGCCGCACCCGGCACCCCACCCCGGCCGATGCCACACCGCACACCGGCGGACGCCACACGGCGGGACCCCGTGCGGCGACGCGGCCCACCGGCCCGATAGCCTTCGGCTCATGACCGCACCGCTTTTCTCGGGTAGGGCCCGCCGCAGCGTCGCGGCCCTCGGAGCCGTGTCCGCCGGCCTCCTCCTCCTTTCGGCCTGCGACAAGCCGACTCCGCTGGCGACCGTGACGGTCGGCACCGCGTCGGTGTCCGCCGAAGCGTCCTGCCACGACGGCAAGGAACCGCTCTCCATGGACCAGGTCCAGGAGTGCCTCACCAACCTCAAGGACGCCAAGACCATCGACTACGCGCGCGGCGACACGCTGCGTCTCGGTGTCGACCCGGAGGTCGTCGAAGACGGCAAGCGGTGGTCGGCGGTCCTGGACGGCCAGCCGATCACCGAGCCCTCCGCGAACACCTACCGCAGCTTCCCGGGCGCCGACGTCTTCGCGACCGGCGGCCAGGGCGAGGCCCCCGCCTCGAAGAAGCTGGCGTTCCTCCAGACCGGCGAGGACGGCAAGCCGCTCGCCGTCTGGACCTTCAACCTCAAGCTCAAGTAACGGGCGAGCCCGGTGCGCGCGCTCGTCGTGACCGCGGTGGCGGCGGAGGCGGACTCCGTCGCCGCGGGTCTGACACCTCACCCGGACACCCCCGGACCTGAGCCGCGCACGCTTCCCGGCGGCTACCTCGTCCACCGCCGGGACCTCCCGGGAATCGCCTTCGACGTGCTCGCCGGGGGCGTCGGGCCGGCGGCCGCCGCCGCGGGCACCGCCACCGCCCTGGCCCTCGGCGACTACGCGCTCGTCGTCTCCGCCGGCATCGGCGGCGGGTTCGCGCCCGCCGCCCCGCCCGGTTCCCTCGTGGTCGCCGACGCGATCGTCGCCGCCGACCTGGGCGCCGACACGCCCGAGGGCTTCATCGACGTGCAGGAACTCGGCTTCGGCCGCAGCGTGCACCTGCCGCCCGCCGAACTCGCCGCCCGCGCCGCCGAGGCGACCGGGGCGCTGCTCGCGCCCGTGCTGACCGTCTCCACCGTCACCGGCACCGCCGCCCGCGCCGCCGAGCTCAGCGCCCGCCACCCGCTGGCCGGGGCCGAGGCCATGGAGGGATTCGGGGTCGCGGAGGCGGCCGCCGCGCACGGGCTGCCCGTACTGGAGATCCGCGCCGTGTCCAACGCCGTGGGGCCGCGCGACCGCGCCGCCTGGCGGATCGGGGACGCGCTCGCCGCGCTCACCGAGGGCCTGCGCGTGCTGGGTCCCGTACTCGCGAACTGGGGAGAACGCCATGAGCACCGCTGACCACGAAGAGCATGATTCGCCCGAACCGCTGAGGATCGCCTACTCCCCCTGCCCGAACGACACCTTCGTCTTCGACGCCTGGGCGCACGGCCGGGTCCCGGGGGCGCCCGAGCTCGACGTCACCTTCGCCGACATCGACCTCACCAACGGCATGGCCGAGCGCGGCGAACTGGACGTGCTGAAGGTCTCGTACGCCGTGCTGCCCTGGGTGCTGGAGGAGTACGCGCTGTTGCCCTGCGGCGGGGCGCTGGGGCGCGGCTGCGGTCCGCTGGTGCTCACCCGGGAGCCGGGCGTGTCCCTCGCCGGCAAGACGGTGGCCGTGCCGAGCGAACGCTCCACCGCCTACCTGCTGTTCCGGCTGTGGGCGGCGGACGTCCTGCCCGAGGGCGTCGGCTCGGTGGTCGTGCTGCCGTTCCACGAGATCATGCCGGCCGTCCGGGACGGCCGGGTGGACGCCGGACTGGTCATCCACGAGGCCCGGTTCACCTATCAGGACTACGGGCTGCACCGCCTGGCCGACATGGGCGAGCACTGGGAGTCCACGACCGGCCTGCCGATCCCGCTCGGCGCGATCATCGCCAAGCGTTCGCTGGGCGAGCAGCGGCTGCGGGGGCTGGCCGAGGCGGCCCGTACGTCGGTGCGGATGGCCTGGGACGACCCGCAGGCCTCGCGCCCGTACGTCAGCGCCCACGCGCAGGAGCTGGACCCGGCCGTCGCCGACCAGCACATCGGGCTCTACGTGAACGAGTTCACCGCCGACCTCGGCGACAGCGGCTACGCGGCGGTGCGCGGGCTGCTGACCCGGGCCGCGGCCGAGGGTCTGGTACCGGCCATCGCGCCCGGCGCGCTCAGCTTCCCGTAGGCCGCCGCGGACGCGCGAACACCGGCGCCCCGCCGCTCTTTCGAGTGGCGGGGCGCCGGTGTGCGCGGGCGGTCAGACGTCGAGCTGGTCGGCCACCGCACGCAGCAGACCGGCGATCTTCGTGCCGTGCACCTTGTCGGGGTAGCGACCGCGCTCCAGCATCGGCGTGATGTTCTCCAGCAGGGTCGTCAGGTCCTGCACGATGGAGGCGAGCTCGTCGGGCTTGCGCCGCTGGGCCGCCGCGACGGACGGTGCCGGGTCCAGTACCGTCACCGAAAGTGCCTGGTCACCGCGCTGGCCGGCGACGACACCGAACTCGACGCGCTGGCCGGGCTTGAGGGAGTCGACCCCGGCAGGGAGCACCGACGAGTGGACGAAGACGTCACCGCCGTCGTCGCGGGAGAGAAAGCCGAAGCCCTTCTCACTGTTGAACCACTTGACCTTGCCGGTAGGCACGTCCGTCCTCTGTCCTTGTGCTCGTCGGGGGCCGGAGTTCCGCGGAACGGCTCCGGACAACAGCGCAGCGGGCCATGTGTGACCCGCCACCTCAAGGCTAATGGTCAGGGGCCGGGTGACAAGACGTTCCCCGGTCCTTCACCGTCGGCTGCCTTCGGCCAGGCAACTACCCTGGTCGGGTGACTGTTACTCCTGATTGCGACGAAGCGCGGCCCGGCGACGGACTGGTCAAGGCCGGCGGCATCGTGTTCATCGCCGGGGCCGTGGCCACCCTGGCGACGATGGCTCCGCTGTTCCTCGACACCGACCCCTTCCCGTCGTACGCGTGGGCCGTGTGCATGCTCATGGGCGTCGGCTTCGCCATCTCCGCGGCGGGCGTCCTGCGCTCGGCCGCGGCCCAGCGCAAGGCGGCCCGGGCCTCGCAGGGATAGCCCTACGCGGTGCCTCGGCTCTCGTCGACGTCCTGCGGACGACGGGGCCCGGGCAGGTCGGCGACGTACCGCGCGAGCCACTGCGGCAGCGCGGTGAGGTCCGGCAGGACCACGTCCGCGCCCGCCGCGCTGAGCTCCGGCTCCGGGCACGGCCCGGTCGGCACCACCACCGACAGCGCCCCGGCCGTACGGGCGCCGCGTACGTCGCCCACGTGGTCGCCGACGTAGACCTGCGCGCCGTACTCGCGCAGCGCACCGGCCTTGGCCTCCGCCCACAGGGAGCCGATGACCGCGTCCGCCTCGATGGCCAGGTGCTCCAGGTGCAGGCGGGCGTTGGGCTCGTGCTTGGCCGTGACGACGATCGCGCGGCCACCGAGCGCCTGAACGGCCCGGATCGCCTCACGGGCGCCCGGCATGGCCGGGCTCGGCGCGATGGCGTGGGTCGGGTAGATCTCCCGGTACCGGTCGGCCACGGCCGGGACCTGGTCCTGCGGGAACCAGTGCGCGAGCTCCTGGTCCAACGGCGGCCCCAGCCGGCTGACGGCCGCGTCGGCGTCGATGAACGCCCCCGTTTCCGCCGACAGCGCGAGGAAGGCGGCCTTGATGCCCGGACGCGAGTCGATGAGGGTCATATCGAGGTCGAAACCGACGGTGAGCTGCATACCCCCCATTGTGCCGATCCCCAGCGACCTGCGGCTTGGCAGGCCAGTCCGCGTGGGTGTGCCCCGTTACGTTGTACTTCTGGCAGTTGGCAGCGGGCGTTTTGCGTCCCGGGGCGAGCGGGTGGACGGGCCAGCCGCTCCCGACGCACCAGCGAGGCGACGTTTCAGGCCGGTGAACCAGCCAGGTAGCGGGCCGGGCCGCTGCGGGCGTAGCGGCCTGGGCTGGTGCCCAGCACACGCTTGAAGTGCCGGTTGAAATGGGACTGGTCGTAGAAGCCAGCCGAGGCCGCCACCAGGCGCGGAGGCATGCCTGCGAGCAGCAGTTTGCGGGCGAGGTCCACGCGACGTCCAGTCAGGTACTGGTGCGGGCCCATGCCGAACTCCTTGCTGAACACGCGGACGAGGTGGGCGGGGTGGACGTGGAGCGCCGCCGAGGCCTCCTGGAGGCTGACGCCCTCCACGAACTTCTCGTCGAGAAGGTCGCGCAGCCGGTGTGCGATGCCGGCGTCGCGTGTCGGGGCGCGGTCCTCGAAGTGCCGTTCCAGGTGGTCGCGCAGGCGCTCGGACACCAGCGCCAACCTGCTCTCCGCCTCGAGTTCGTCGCCGGTGTGCTCCAGCACCTGGTGCAGCTGATGGATACGTCGGCGCAGCAGGAGGTCCTCCATGACGGGGCTGTCCACCGCCAGGCCGATGAGGCTGTCGCCCAACTGCGAGGAGTCCAGATATAAAACCCGCTTTTGAAAACCGGTCGGGGTGACCGAGCGTCCATTATGTGGGACGTGCGGGGGAAGCAGCGTGACCATTTGATCCAGGGCGCCGTGTTCGTGCCGGTCCAGGTCGTATCGGACCATGCCGTCATCGACGATCAGCAGCGTCCAGGAGTCATGCGTGTGCATGGGATAGACGTGGTCGGTGATGCGGGCGTGGTAGACCTCTTCGATTCCCGCCAGGGCGGGGCGCCATGCGCGGACCTGCGGATGATCAAGCATGCAAAGATCGTACAAGACTTGACCCGGGTGTTCGGGGTTTGATTCATGCATGGACAACGTGAACGAACCCGTGCGTTTTGAGACAAAGATCGCCGTGGTCTTGCGTGACGATCTTCAGGTGTGGCAGCGCCTCAACATGACCGCCTTCCTCGTTAGTGGAATCGGACGCAAGGTTCCGGAAGTAATCGGTGAACCCTATTCGGATGCCGACGAGACCGAGTACCTGCCCATGTTCCGCCAGCCGGTTCTTGTCTTCGAGGCGAGCAAGGAGGCCCTGGTCACCTCGCATCAGCGTGCCGTCGGCCGGGGTCTGCCCCTGTCGGTCTTCACCACCGACCTCTTCACCACCAACAACGACCGGGACAACCGGGCCGCCGTTGCTGCTGTTCACCGGGACCAGCTGGACCTTGTCGGCATGGCCGTGTATGGGCCGCGCAACGCGGTGGACAAGATCATCAAGGGTGCTCGAATGCACCCGTGACGTCTCCTTAGGGGCGTGGCATGGAAAAGGAATTGTCACTGCGGAGCGAATCCGCCCAGGCGTATATGTACCTGCTCGCGACCATGGCGTTCTTCGGCAGCGCTTTCGCCAGCTCTAAATCAGTGGTGGGGCATATGCCCCATCAGGTCGCGGCGGCCCTACGATTCGGTGGCGGCGCGGTCATTCTGGTGGTTCTGCTCGTTTTCATCGGGCGGAAGGCAGGGGGGACGGCTCTTACACGTTCGCAGGTCGTTCGTGCGGCGGCCGCCGGCCTCATCGGGGTTTTCGCCTACAACCTGTTCTTCTTCTGGGGCCTTTCCCTGGCTCCTTCGATCGACGGAAGCATTATCGTTCCGGTGCTGAGTCCGGTCATCACGACGGGAATTCTTCTGGCCATGGGCCGGGAGAAGGCTTCGGCTGCCCGGATCGGCGGCTTGGCGTTGGGAGTATCAGGCGCCGTCGTGTTCTTCATCGGGGCGGGGGGTACGGGCGTGAATGCGGGCGGATCCAGGCTGACCGGGGACCTGGTCTACCTGCTCGGTGCGCTGTCCTGGGCGGTGTACAGCATCGCCTCGAAGAAGGTCCTGGTAGGGATGGACCCGCTACGGGCCACGACGTTCGGCACCCTCGTGGGGGCGTTTGCCCTGCTGCTCTTTGCGGTGCCGGCGTTCCCGGACGTGGAATGGAGCGCGCTGTCCTCGACGACATGGCTGAACGTCGTGTACCTCGCCGTGGGGCCCACTGCCATGGCCTACCTCTTCTATTACCGGGGCCTGAGGGTCGTCAGCCCGTCGACCGCGACCGTCATCATGTTCACCGTCCCCGTGTTCGGCGTGACCTGCGCCGTCGTCTTCCTCGGTGAGTCCTTCGGCGGACTCCAGCTGGCGGGCGCTGTCGTCATGCTCGCCGGTGCCCTGCTTGCCGTGACGCAAGGCCGTCTGCGCCAGCGTGCCCCGCAGCAGCCCGAGGGGGAGGCCGCGAAGGCCGAGCGAGAGACCGAGCCGGCCGTACTCGCTCCCAGTTCAGGAGCCGAAGGCGGGGGACCCTTCAGCAAGGGCTGATTCGACGGCCGCCCTGACAGGGGTCTCAAACTGCTGGAGAACCACCGCATCGCTTCCGGGGGGAAGGCGATGCGCACTCTCATCACCCGCTCAGGGCCCCACCCCCGGCCCTGGGTGGGTAACCGCTTTCCGGCCCCCTCACGTGCACCCGGGGTCCGGGGCGGAGCCCCGGTAGCGGCGGCGCGGCCGCTCCACCCGCCAAGTGCCACGGGCTACCGGCGGGCCCGCCACACCAGATACAGCGCCGACGCCACCGCCGCGCCCCGCAGGACCCACGGTCCCATCCCCTGCAGCGCCCCGCTCAGCTGCTCGTCGGCCAGACTTTCGCCCCACTTGCCGTTCATCCGGCCCCACAACCACACCGCCGCCCCCGCGAGCACGACCCCCGGCGGCCCGAAGACGGCCCACTTGCGCTCCGCAGGAGCCAGCCCGCGCGACGCGTACGGCAGGAGCCAGCCCACGACGAGCACCAGCCAGTACCCGCTGACCACGCCCACGACGAGCACGGCCGCGGCCAGCAGCAGGAAGGCGTTCGGGCGCGGCCGCCCCGCCGGGGCCACCGCCTCGGGAGCCGCGGCCGCCGCTTCCTTCTTCGCGCGCCGCCGCTCGCGCAGGACCCGTACGAGGGTCTTCCCACGCCCCTCCTCAGGACCAGCCGAGCCCGACCCAGGCTGCGACGGCGCGTCCTCGTCCTCCTCCGGCCCCGCCGTGAACCGCGGCTCCGGCATCTCGATGCCGCCCGCGAAGCCCTCGACCTGCGGCCCCGCCCCGTACGCCGCGGCGGAGACCCGCCACCAGTCCGGCTCGGCCCCACCGGACGGCCCGAGTTCGTCCAGCCCGGCCAGGTGCGGCGGCACGTTCTCCGGCCCCGCCGGCCCCCGCTGCGCCGGCACGGCCGGAACCACCGCACCCGCACGCCCGCCCGCCGAGGCGTCGGCAGCCGGACCCCCGCCGTGCGTGTCCAGCACCTCCTCCGGCGTGCCGATGCGCTCCAGGATGCGCCGTACGGCAGCCGGGGTGTCCGGGTCGTACTTGGCGCGCCGACGGTCGATCTCGTCCCGCAGCCCCGCCACCAGCCGCATCCGCTCCCCGGAGGAAAGGTGCCGCTGCTGCGCCAAGTCCCCGACCCGGCTCAGATATTCGTAGACCAGATGGTCGCTCTCGATCCCCACGCCCACGCTCCTCCCGTACGCCCCGAACCGAAGGTAGCGCGTGCGCCCGTGGAGCTGCTGCGGGCGCAGCGGATACCGTTGACCGGATGGGGACCGGCCGACTGACCGGCAGACTGACCGGCCGACGCGACCAGGAGGCGACCGTGCCCGAGCCAAGCACCGCGCGAGGATCCGCCGCACCCGGCACGTCCAACGCGCCCGGCACGTCCACCGGCGGCAGCACCGGCACCGGCACCGCCGCCCCGCGCTCCCTCGCCGAGGCACTGCGCGCCCGCGACGACGCGGCCCTGTCGGCGCTGCTGCACGCCCGCCCGGACCTGCTCAGCCCGGTGCCCGGCGACATCACCCAGCTCGCCACCCGCGCCGGCACCCGGGCCTCGGTCGTACGGGCGCTGGAGCGCCTGGACCGGTTCACGCTCCAGACGGCGGAGGCCCTCGCCGTGGCCCCGGACCCGTGCCCGTACCCCGTACTGGAGTCGCTGCTGACCGGTGGCGAGGACGAGCGGGCCCGCGCCGCCCTCCCCCGGGCCGTGGCCGCCCTGCGCGACCAGGCCCTGGTGTGGGGCGACGAGGACCGGCTGCGTCTGGTCCGCACCGCCCGCGAGCTGCTCGCCCCCTCCGCCCAGCGCCCCTCCCCGACCGGCCTGGGACCCACCGTCGCCGAGGCCACCGCCGGGATGTCGCCGACCCGCGTCCAGGAGATCGTGGCGGCCGCCGGGCTGCCCGCCACCCATGACCCGGTGTCCGCGGTGACCGCGCTGACCGGCCTGTTCACCGACCCGGAGCGGATGTCGGCGCTGCTCGACGAGGCCCCGGCGGAGGCCCATCAGGTGCTGGGCCGGCTCGTGTGGGGACCGCCGTACGGCGAGGTGACCCCGAACCCGACCCCGCCGGTGCGCTGGCTGCGCGACCGCGGCCTGCTGCTGCCCGCCACGGCGCGGACCGTCGTCCTGCCCCGCGAGGTGGCGCTCCACCTGCGCGGCGGCCTCGCGCACCGGGACACCGCGCCGGTGCCTCCGCCGGTGCCCGCGCACCGCGAACACCGTCCACAGGCTGTGGACGCGAACGCCGCCGGGCAGGCGCTGGCCGCGCTGTCCACCGTCGAGGAGCTGGTGAAGTCCTGGGAGCACGCCGGCCCGCCGGTGCTGCGGGCGGGCGGGCTGTCCGTACGGGACCTCAAGCGCGCCGCGGTCACCCTCGACGTGTCCGAGCCGCAGGCGGCCTTCTGGGTCGAACTCGCCTACGCGGCCGGGCTGCTGGCCAGCGACGGCGAGGCGGACGAGCGGTACGCGCCCACGCCCGCCTTCGACGACTGGTGCGAACTGGCCCCGCCCGAGCGGTGGTCGGCGCTGGTGACCGCCTGGCTGCCCGCCACCCGCACGGCCGGTCTGGTCGGCGAGCAGGACTCCAAGGGGCGCACGCTCTCGGCCCTCGGCCCCGAACTCGACCGCTCCGCCGCCCCCGAAGTGCGCCGACGCGTCCTCGAACTGCTCGCCGCCCTGCCCGAGGGCGCCGCCGCCGACCCGGACGCGGTCCTCGCCCGGCTCGCGTGGGAGCGTCCCGTCCGCGGTACGAGCGACCTGCGCGCCCGCCTGGCGCGCTGGACGCTGACCGAGGCCGAGGTGCTCGGCGTGACCGGCCGCGGCGCCCTGTCGGGGCCGGGCCGCGCGCTGCTCGCCCACCAGGACCCGGCGCCGCTGCTGGCCCCGCTCCTGCCCGAGCCGGTGGACCACGTCCTGCTCCAGGCCGACCTGACGGCGGTGGCCCCCGGCCCGCTGCGCCGCCCGCTCGGCGACACCCTGGCGGTGCTCGCGGACGTGGAGTCGAAGGGCGGGGCGACGGTGTACCGGTTCACGCCCGGCTCGGTGCGCCGGGCCCTGGACGCCGGGCACGCCGCCGCGGACCTGCACGCGTTCCTGAAGGAGCACAGCCGCACCCCCGTCCCGCAGCCCCTGACCTACCTGATCGACGACGTGGCCCGGCGCCACGGCCACCTCCGGGTCGGCGCCGCGTCCGCGTACGTGCGCTGCGACGACGACGCGATGCTGGGCGAGATCCTGGCGGACAAGCGCTCGGCGGGGCTGGGGCTGCGCCGCCTCGCCCCGACCGTCCTGGCCGCCCAGGCCGAACCGAACGCGCTGCTCGACGGGCTGAGGGCGATGGGCTACGCGCCCGCCGCGGAGTCCCGTACCGGCGACGTCCTGGTCTCCCGGGCCGACGCCCACCGCGCCCCGCCGCGCACGGCCCCCGTACCGGTCCCGGACGGCCCGCCGGTCCCGGACGACACCCTCCTGGGGGCGGCCGTACGGGCCATCCGCGCGGGCGACGCGGCGGCGACGGCGGTCCGCAAGGAGCCGGCGGCGGGGGCGTCCGGGTCGTCGGTCGTCCCGGGCGAACTCCCGCGCACCAGCGCGGCGGAGACCCTGGCCACGGTCCAGGCGGCGGCCCTCACGGGCTCGGCGGTCTGGATCGGCTACGTCAACGCGGACGGCGCGGCCAGCCAGCGGGTCATCGCCCCGGTCCGCGTGGAGGGCGGCTTCGTGACGGGCTACGACCACACGGCGGACGAAGTCCGCACGTACGCCCTCCACCGCATCACGGGCGTGGCGGAACTGGCGGAGGACCACATATAGCCCCGCGGCCCGGGCCCCGCTCCGGCCACAGCACTAGGCTCCCGGCATGTCCGGACCGACGTTGGTGATCGAGTTGGCGGAGCCGCTCTCCCCTGCCGCGCTGGGGGAGTTCCGCGCGTTGATGGTGGGGCTCTCCTCCCACTTCGACGAGAAGCGGCCCGGGTTCTTCGATGTCAACGTGCCCGCAGAGCGACTGGGCGTCGAGGACAGACGGGAGGAGGACTGGCGAAAGCCGTTCCCGCTCGTGCTCCTCGGCGACGCCACCGCGGACGAGGCGCTCACGGCGCTGGTGGGATTCAATCCGCAGCGCGAGGACTGGCGTCGGCCCTTCCTGGTCTACCTGATGGGGCCCGGCGCCGGCGACGAGAGCACCTTCGAGGCCGAGCACGAGGACGAGCCCGAGGTGGAGACCGTCCTCGGCTTCCGACCGACCCATGCCGTCAATGTCAGCGCCTGCTGCAACGGCGAGATCGACCACGTGGCCACGGCCCTGCTGACCGCCGCCGTCATGGACGTCATCGGAGGCGTGGCCAAAGCCGAGCTGCTGGACGGACAGGGGCCGGTCGTCGCCGGCCTTCCAGGAGTGCTGGGGATCGCGGACGACTGGATGGCGCTGGGAACGGCGGAGTTCCTGCGGGCCTGGGCCGCGCACCCCGCCTTCCGCCTGCTCAAGTAGCCGAGGCCGGCCTATGGCGTGTCGAGGACGTTGCCGTGGGAGCAGTTGTCGTGCTGGTCCCCGACATGGCCGGTGGCCTCCGTGAGGACGGGTACGACGGCGGTCTCCAGCGTGCAGACGACGCCGGCGGAGCCGAAGGGGTCGCTGAGGTTCGCGTCGTCGTCGGCGTGGGCGGGAGCGGCGAGCGCGACGCCCGCGAGGACGAGAGCAGCAGTAACGATCTTCTTCATGCCCTGCTGAACGACGCCCCCACCCCCGAGACACGCCCACCGGCCCGCCCGGCCCAACCAGGCGTGACGGTCATCGTTGATCCGGTCGGACCCGAAAACCGGTCGCCGGCCGGCCCCCCGGCCCCCCACCCTGGCTCCATGCAACACACGCAAGGCACGCAGGCCACGCCAGCCCTCCCCGCCCGCCAGATCCGCGCCGCCCACACCATTACCACGCTCACCGTCTACCAGGCCTACGCCCCCCACCTCGGGGACCCCGCCGCGCGGGACGGCCGGTTCCCGGCCGCCTGGAAGCGCGAGCGCATGACGTGGATCAAGCCGTCGTTCCTGTGGATGATGTACCGCTGCGGCTGGGCGACCAAGAGCGACCAGGAGACCGTCCTGGCCGTCGAGATCACCCGCGCGGGTTTCGACCAGGCCCTGCGCGAGGCCTGCCTCTCGCACTACGAGCCCGGTACCCACCCCGACCAGGCCGCCTGGAAGGCGGCCCTGCGCGAGGCGCCCGCCCGCGTGCAGTGGGACCCGGAGCGCGACCTGCACCTGAACCCGCTGCCGCACCGCTCGCTCCAGCTGGGCCTGTCCGGGCCCGCCTCACGCGCGTACGCCGACGAGTGGACGGTCTCCATCCGCGACGTCACCCCGCTGGCCCGGGAGATCCACGGCCTGGTCCGCGCCGGCGAGCACGCGGCCGCGCGCGCCCTGCTGCCGGTGGAAACCCCGTACCCCTCGGGGCCCTTGCCTCACCTCGGCGCGTAGTCGATCCGCTCCGCGGCACAGAACCACGCCGCCCGCTCGGCGATGCGGCAGACTGGAGGTTTGGCCGCCCGCGCCCGGGTGGCCGTCTCACCGCCGGAAAGGGACGTGCGTGAACGGGCCTCTCATCGTCCAGAGCGACAAAACCCTCCTTCTTGAGGTCGACCACGAGCTCGCCGGAGCCGCGCGGCGCGCCATCGCCCCCTTCGCCGAGCTGGAGCGGGCTCCCGAGCACATCCACACCTACCGGATCACCCCGCTCGGCCTGTGGAACGCCCGGGCCGCGGGGCACGACGCCGAGCAGGTCGTCGACGCGCTCGTCGAGTTCTCCCGCTACCCCGTCCCGCACGCGCTGCTCGTCGACGTCGCCGAGACCATGGCGCGCTACGGCCGCCTCACCCTCTCCAAGCACCCCGTGCACGGGCTCGTACTGACCAGCACCGACCGCCCCGTGCTGGAGGAGATCCTGCGGTCCAAGCGGATCACGCCGCTCGTCGGGGCGCGGCTCGACCCCGACACCGTGGTCGTGCACCCTTCCGAGCGCGGGCAGATCAAGCAGACGCTGCTCAAGCTGGGCTGGCCGGCCGAGGACCTCGCCGGGTACGTCGACGGTGAGGCGCACCAGATCGACCTGGCCGAGAACGGCTGGGCGCTGCGGCCGTACCAGCAGCAGGCCGTCGAGGGGTTCTGGCACGGCGGGTCGGGTGTGGTCGTCCTGCCCTGCGGCGCCGGCAAGACGCTGGTCGGCGCGGGCGCCATGGCGATGGCCAAGGCGACCACTCTCATCCTGGTGACGAACACCGTCTCGGCGCGCCAGTGGAAGCACGAGCTGGTCAAGCGGACCTCCCTGACGGAGGAGGAGATCGGCGAGTACTCCGGCACCCGCAAGGAGATCCGCCCGGTCACGATCGCCACGTACCAGGTCCTCACCACCAAGCGGAAGGGCGTCTACCCGCACCTGGAGCTCTTCGACTCCCGGGACTGGGGCCTGATCGTCTACGACGAGGTGCACCTGCTGCCCGCGCCGGTCTTCAAGTTCACCGCGGACCTCCAGGCGCGGCGCCGCCTCGGGCTGACGGCGACCCTGGTGCGTGAGGACGGCCGCGAGTCGGACGTGTTCTCCCTCATCGGCCCGAAGCGGTTCGACGCCCCGTGGAAGGAGATCGAGGCGCAGGGCTACATCGCGCCGGCGGACTGCGTGGAGGTCCGCGTGAACCTCACCGAGTCGGAGCGGCTGGCGTACGCGACCGCCGAGACGGAGGAGAAGTACCGCTTCTGCGCGACGACCGCGACGAAGCGGAAGGTCACGGAGGCCCTGGTGCGCAAGCACCGGGGCGAGCAGACCCTCGTCATCGGGCAGTACATCGACCAGCTCGACGAGCTGGGCGAGCACCTGGACGCCCCGGTCATCAAGGGCGAGACCTCCAACGCGCAGCGCGAGAAGCTCTTCAACGCCTTCCGCGAGGGCGAGATCAGCGTGCTCGTCGTGTCGAAGGTCGCGAACTTCTCCATCGACCTGCCGGAGGCCACGGTCGCCATCCAGGTGTCGGGCACCTTCGGCTCCCGGCAGGAGGAGGCGCAGCGGCTGGGCCGGGTGCTGCGTCCGAAGGCGGACGGCCACGAGGCGCGGTTCTACTCGGTCGTCGCGCGCGACACGATCGACCAGGACTTCGCGGCGCACCGCCAGCGCTTCCTCGCCGAACAGGGCTACGCCTACCGGATCATGGACGCGGACGAGCTGCTGGCCGCGGACTGACGCGGGACCGTCGTCGCTCGGGCGATCAGGGCCGCCAGCAGCGGGACGCACCAGACCCAGAGGGTCGGCCAGTCCAGCAGCAGGGCCTGGCCCGCTGCCGGGAGGTGGCGGGTCCAGAACTCGGCGGAGGCCTCCGGGAGCACGAGCAGGCCGAGCAGGGCGGTACCGGCGAAGGCGGCCAGCGCCGTCAGGCCGGCCCGGACGCGGCGGGTCAGCAGCAGGTACGCGGCGATCGCCGCCGGGATCAGCGTGATCCCGGCGGCGACGCCCAGCGCGAAGCCCTTGCCGAGCGCGGACCCGGGACGGCCGAGGTCCCACAGGACCAGGCAGGCGAGGGTGATGTTGATCTGGGCGGGCAGCGGGGCCTGGAGCAGGGGCTCCAGCCACAGCCCGGCGATGGTCGCGGCCAGGACGGGCCCGGGCCGGGGCGGGAGTCCCGCGAGACGGCAGGACAGTGTGATCAGCAGGGCGAGCAGGCCGGCGTTGCCGATGACGAGCACGGCCTTCAGCACCCCGGCCGGCAGCCAGGCGGCCGGCGTGAACAGGATCGCCGCGAACGGCGGATAGGCGGCGGGCGGACGCCACTCGGCGGCGGAGAAGCCATGGACCAGGGCGTCGGCCATCGGAATCCGCAGAGCGATGCACAGCACGCCCCACACGAGCAGCGAGCCCGTCACCAGCACACAGCTGAGAAACGACGGCGAACGCCTGGTCGCGGGACTCCGAGTCACGCGCGTGACCCTAGTGGATCATCACCCCCACCGCGCAGGTCCCGTGACGGTAGAAGTTCGGCCAAAGGCCGTCGGTGGTCGGCGGCGGTCGCCAGCAGGTCGGCGGACGGTCAGCGGGCAAGCGCCGGGCGGGTCCGCCCGCAGGGCGGCGGTGGGCGGCGGGAGGCCAGCGGGCACTCGCGGCAGCGCCGGGCAGGTCCCGGGCTGGCGCCCGCAGGTGCGCCCGCAGTGCGCGGGCAGGGGCCGGGGGGCGGCCGCGGCGGTGGGTTAACGGCGTATGACGCCGGCGTCTTCTGCGTATTCGCCTAGGACGACGACGCTTACGGCGGCCGCCGCGAAGACCTTGGCGGCGCGTAGGACGCCGCCGAAGCCGTGGGCCGGGCGGGAGTCGGAGAGGGCTGTGGCGCCGCGCGGGCGGCCGCCCTGGATCGGGGTGAAGGTTGCGGTGCTCATGAATCCATGGTGCGTGTGCGGCTCGCACGTCGCATCGCTCTGCGGGCGGAACATCAAGGCCCCCCGCCTCCTCCTCCCGGCCCATGGCACCCCCTAGTGGCTCTGCCGCAGGTATCACACCCCCGGGTATGACACCCGTACGGAGGTCCCGGTCGGGAGGGACTCGCGACCCCCCGGCCGCGCCCGGAATTCATTCGCGCAGCCCGGTCGGCGTGGCTAGAATCTCCGCTCTTGCCGCCTCCCGCCGCCTCATCGGGGAGAGCCGCCCGCCGGCCGGAAACCGGCGGGCCATCTGTTCCGCACCCAGCAGCTGGAGGCAGTCCCGTGCCCGCGCACGCCCCCGAGACCACGCACGACGACCCGCTCGCCCGCGAGCGGGCCCACCTGGCCGCCTCCCGCCTCGCGCTGCGCGCCATGCGCGCGGACGTCGAGTCCCTCGACATCCGCGACGTCACCGCGAACTGGGTCAACGCGGCCGTCCTGAAGGCCCAGATCGACGACCGCATCAAGGCGCTCGCCGACCTCGCCCACACCCCGCTCTTCTTCGGCCGCCTGAACTACTTGCACGCCCCCGGCCCCGCCGAGCCCGAGGCACCCAACGGCCCCCTGTACATCGGCCGCCGCCACGTCCACGACGCCCACGGCGACCCGATGGTCATCGACTGGCGCGCGCCCGTCTCCCAGCCGTTCTACCGGGCCTCCCGGACCGACCCGCAGGACGTCGCGCTGCGCCGCCGCTTCGGCTACACCGGCGGCGAGCTGACGGCGTACGAGGACGAGCACCTCTGCGACCCCTCCGAGGCCGCCTCCGTCAGCAAGCTGCTCCAGCAGGAGATCGAGCGCCCGCGCGTCGGCCCCATGCGGGACATCGTCGCGACGATCCAGCCCGAGCAGGACGAGATCGTCCGCTCCGGCCTGTCCGGCTCCGTCTGCGTGCAGGGCGGCCCCGGCACCGGCAAGACGGCGGTGGGCCTGCACCGGGTCGCATACCTGCTGTACGCGCACCGCGACCGCCTCGCCCGCACCGGCACGCTCGTCATCGGGCCGAACCGTTCCTTCCTGCACTACATCGAGCAGGTCCTGCCCGCCCTGGGCGAGCTGGAGGTCAAGCAGGCCACCGTCGACGACCTGGTCGCCCGCGAGGGCCTGGAGGTACGCGACACGGACCCGGCCGAAACCGCCGTGGTCAAGGGCGACGCCCGGATGGCGGACGTACTGCGCCGCGCGGTCCGCTCCCACGTGACGGCGCCCACCGAGCCGCTGATGGTGGTGCGCGGCTCGCGCCGCTGGCGGGTGCCGGCGTACGAGCTGGCCGAGATCGTCGAGGAGCTCCAGGTCCGCGACATCCGCTACGGCGCCGCCCGCGAGGCCCTGCCGCAGCGGATCGCGCATGCGGTGCTCGTACGGATGGAGCAGGCGGGCGAGGCCCCCGACGACCGGGTGCAGGACGCGGTGGCGCGGGGCGCGGCGGTGAAGGCGGCGGTGAAGGAGATCTGGCCGCCGGTCGACCCGGCGAAGCTGGTGCTGCGGCTGCTGTCCGACCCTGATTTCCTGGCCGCCCACGCGGACGGTCTGCTCTCGGACGACGAGCAGAAGCTGCTGCTGTGGCCGAAGCCCTTCCGGAGCGTGAAGTCGGCGAAGTGGTCGGCGGCGGACCTGGTCCTGATCGACGAGGCGGCCGACCTGGTGGAGCGGACGCATTCGCTGGGCCATGTGGTCCTCGACGAGGCGCAGGACCTGTCGCCGATGCAGTACCGGGCGGTGGGGCGGCGCTGCACGACGGGCTCGGCGACGGTCTTGGGCGACCTCGCGCAGGGCACCACCCCGTGGGCCACGCGCAGCTGGGACGAGGCCCTCGCGCACCTGGGCAAGCCGCAGGCGGTGGTGGAGGAGCTGACGGCCGGTTTCCGCGTGCCGCGCGAGGTGATCGCGTACGCCTCCCGGCTGCTGCCGTCGATCTCCCCGGGGCTGGCCCCGGTCTCCTCGGTGCGGGAGGCGCCGGGGTCGCTGCGGATCTCGCCGGTCGCCTCCGGCGGTCTGACGGCGGAGGTGGTCGAGGCCTGCCGTTCCTCGCTGTCCTACGAGGGCTCGATCGGCCTGATCGCGGCGGACGCGCGGATCCCGGTGCTGGCCGACGCCCTGCGGGCGGCGGGGCTGGCGTACCTGGCGCCCGGCGAGGAGACGACGGCGGAGTCCCGGCTGACCTTGGTCCCGGCCTCCCTGGCCAAGGGCCTGGAGTACGACCACGTGGTCCTGGACGAGCCCGCGGCGATCGTCGACGGCGAGCCGGACGAGCGGACGGGGCTGCGCCGCCTGTACGTCTGCCTCACCCGCGCGGTCTCGGGCCTGACCCTGCTGCACGCGGCCCCGCTCCCGCCGGCGCTGGCCTGACCGCCGAGGGTCGGGGGCGCTGCCCCCGAACCCCCGCTCCTCAAACGCCGGAGGGGCTGGATTTGCGCTAGCCCAGCGCCGTCCGCCACTCCGCGACCGCATCCGCCGAGACCGGGCGGTTCCAGCCGGAGGGGCGGGCCGCGCCGCCGATGTGGAAGGCGTCGATGCCCGCCTCGCGCAGCCGCGGCAGGTGCGCGAGGGTGAGGCCGCCGCCGACCAGGATGCGCGCCCGGTACCCCGGCTCGCCCTGCCGCGCCGCCTCGGCCAGCAGCACCGGCAGGCCCTCGTCGACCCCGGCCGCCGACCCGGCCGTCAGGTACGTGTCCAGCCCGGGCAGATCCGCCAGGGCCTTGCGCAGCTGGTCGCGGTCCGCCGCGCGGTCGATCGCCCGGTGGAAGGTCCAGGCGCAGCCGTCCAGCTCCGCCAGGACCGTCTCGACCGCGGCCAGGTCCGGGCTGCCGTCCGGGGTCAGGAAGCCGAGGACGAACTCCCGCGCGCCCTCCGCCCGCAGCTCCCGCGCTGCCCGGACCAGTGCGGCGACCGCGTCGGCGTCGCCCGCCGCGAAGCCGTCGGACAGGCGGAGCATCACGCGCAGCGGGATGTCGACCGCGGCCCGGATCGCCGCGAAGGTCTCGCGCGACGGGGTCAGCCCGTCGGCGGCGATGTCAGTGACCAGCTCCAGTCGGTCCGCCCCACCGGCCTGGGCCGCGACCGCGTCCTCCACGTCGAGGGCGATCACCTCCAGGAGCGCACGGTTGCTCATTCGTTGCCGTCCTTCGTCGTCCGGTAGGGACATTGGGTCTGTCGGAATGGGTCTTCGAAACAGGTCTCGAAATAGGTCTAGTCCAATATTCAGGGTACGGGGCTCCCCCCGCCCT
Organism: Streptomyces sp. NPDC016562; assembly: GCF_043076955.1. Classification (NCBI taxonomy): domain Bacteria; kingdom Bacillati; phylum Actinomycetota; class Actinomycetes; order Kitasatosporales; family Streptomycetaceae; genus Streptomyces; species Streptomyces sp. NPDC016562. The sequence continues at coordinate 396,899 of NZ_JBIBRZ010000006.1, forward strand.
TCACCAGCACAATCACGCCACCCCACAATGTGCCCATGGACACAGGCACCCCGCACGCCGACACCGCGCGGCTCCACGCCCGTTGGCGGGCGACCGTCACCGCCGCCGGCGCCCCCGCCGACCGCGATCCCGCCCCCTACGCCGAGCGCCTCCTCACCGCCTGGGCCGAGCCCCAGCGCCGCTACCACACCACCGCGCACCTGGCCGACGTACTGGCCCGGATCGACGTACTGGCGCCGCACGCCGAGGACCCGCCCGCCGTCGAGCTGGCGGCCTGGTTCCACGACGCCGTCTACCGCCCCGACCGCTCCGAGAACGAGGAGCGCAGCGCCGCCCTGGCCGAGCGCGCCCTGCCCGAGCTGGGCATCGGCCCCGCCCGCACCGCCGAGGTGGCCCGCCTGGTCCGGCTCACCGTCACCCACGACCCCGCCCCCGGCGACACGAACGGCGAGGCCCTGTGCGACGCCGACCTCGCCGTCCTGGCCGGGCCCCCGGACGCCTACGCCGCCTACGCCGCCGCCGTCCGCGCCGAGTACGGCTTCGTCCCCGAGGACGCCTTCCGCGCCGGCCGCGCCGCCGTCCTGCGCCAGCTGCTCGACCTGCCGCGGCTCTTCCGCACCCCCTACGGCGCCACGCATTGGGAGGCCCCCGCCCGGGCCAACCTCAGCGCGGAGCTCGCCGACCTGTCCTGACATGCGGGGAATGTGATCGACTGCGCCGTGGTTGATGACAGTCATGCCCGCTGATGACCTACGCCGCTCTCGCATGCCCGTCGCCGTCTACGTCCTCGGCCTCTCCGTCTTCGCGCTCGGCACCAGCGAATTCATGCTCTCCGGGCTGCTGCCGCCCATCGCCGACGACATGGACGTCACCATCCCGCAGGCCGGCCTGCTGATATCGGCCTTCGCGATCGGCATGGTCGTCGGAGCGCCCCTGCTCGCCGTGGCCACCCTGCGCCTGCCGCGCCGCACCACCCTCATCGCGCTGATCAGCCTCTTCGGCCTCGGGCAGGTCGCGGGCGCGCTGGCCCCCTCCTACGAGCTCCTCTTCGCCTCCCGCGTGGTCTCCGCCCTGGCCTGCGCCGGCTTCTGGGCCGTCGGCGCGGCCGTCGCCATCGCCATGGTCGACAAGGACCAGCGGGCCCGCGCGATGGCCGTCATGATCGGCGGCCTGTCCATCGCCAACGTCCTCGGCGTCCCCGCCGGCGCCTTCCTCGGCGAGCACCTGGGCTGGCGCTCCGCGTTCTGGTCGGTCGGCGCGGCCTCCGCGGTCGCCCTCGTCGGCATCCTCGCGCTGATCCCGAAGATCCCGCTGCCCGCCGAGAAGCCCTCGCTGGGACGCGAGCTGCGCATCTACCGCGACCGCCAGGTGTGGCTCGCCATCGGCATCACCGCCCTGGCCGCGGGCGGCGTCTTCTGCGCCTTCAGCTACCTGTCACCGCTGCTCACGGACGTGGCCGGGCTCGACTCGCGCTGGGTCCCCTGGATCCTCGCCCTCTTCGGCGTGGGCGCGCTCGTCGGCACCACCGTCGGGGGCCGGGTCGCGGACGCGCACCTGTTCGGCGTGATGATCTGGGGCATCACCGCCTCGACGGTGTTCCTGACCGCGCTCGCCCTGCTCGCGTCCGTCCAGGTGGCGGCGATCGCCCTGTCCTTCCTGCTCGGCGTCTCGGCCTTCTTCACCGCCCCCGCCCTCAACGCCCGCATGTTCAACGTGGCGGGCGCGGCCCCGACCCTGGCCGGAGCCACCACCACGGCCGCGTTCAACCTGGGCAACACCGGCGGCCCCTGGCTCGGCGGCACGGTCATCGACGCGGGCCTCGGCTTCTCCGCCACCGCCTGGGCGGGCGCCGCCATGACCCTCACCGCGATCGCCCTCACGGCCCTGGCCCTGCGCCTGGACCGCCGTACGCCGGGCCGCGTGGTGGCCTCCTCGATCCCGGCCACGGCGGCGCAGGAAACGGCGCGCGCCTCCTGAGCTGTCCTACGCCGTCTACACCTGCGGGCGGCCCTTCGGGCGGCGCAGCCCCGCCTCCGTGATGCGGCGGACGAGTTCCTTGCTGCCGATCTCGACCGCGCCCGCGGCGACCGCGTCTGCGTAGCGGTACGAGGGCACGTCGTAGTGGTCCCGCTCGAAGGCCCGCGGCGGGCAGCCGATGCTCGCCGCGAAGGCGTGCAGCTCCTCGTACGAGACGTCGCTGACCAGGTGCGACCACATACGGCCGTGGCCCGGCCAGGTCGGCGGGTCTATGTAGACGGTCACCGGCGCAGGACCGGGCCGAGGCCGCCGACCGCCGCCACCTTCACGCCCGCCTCCGAGCACACCCAGTGCGGGTCGGGTCCGAGCTCCGGCTCCACGTCCAGCGCGTGCGGCTCGCCGTGGGCGCAGACCGGGCAGAGCGGCCAGCGCCCGTACTTGTGCAACAGCGCGTCCTGCACGTCCTGGGCGACGAGTCCGGGAAGATAGTCGACCCCCTCCGGCCACTGCTCCACCCACCACCGGCGGTGCGTGACCGAGTCCTCGACGAGGGAGACGACATCGGCCTCGGCGACCTCGCCGGCGGCGAGATCGGCGAGAACCAGTGCGCGGGCGACATGCAGCGCCTGTTCCAGGGGGGTCGCGTGGTCCATGGGGCCATTGTGGACCCGACCCAATGGCGGATTGCCCGCGCGCACGCCTGAAAATAGATTTCACAGGTGAGCAGGAAAGCGAAGGAAACGTCCAAACCGGCCGATCCCGCCCCGCGCGGCCCCGGCGGGCAGCTCCCGCCGCCCCCTTCCGCGCTCCCGGCCCGCGTCCGCGCCCTCGCGCCCTCCCTGACCCGTTCCGCGCAGGCCGTGGCGCACGCCGTCGCCTCCGACCCGGCAGGCTGTGCCCGGCTCACCGTCACCGCCCTCGCGCAGCGCACCGGCACCAGCGAGGCCACCGTCGTCCGCACCGCCCGCCTCCTCGGCTACGCGGGCTACCGCGACCTGCGCCTCGCCCTCGCGGCCCTGGCGGCCCTCGCCACCCGGCCGGAATCCCGGCCGGAATCCGGGCCGGAATCCGTGGCCGAAGCCGGCGCCGCGCCCGCGCCCGCAGCCGCACCCGCACCCGCGCCCGCGCCCGCCGGCACCGCCGACATAGCCGTCGACGACCCCCTCGCCGACGTCGTCGCCAAGCTGGCCCACGCGGAGGCGCAGGCCCTCACCGACACCGCCGCCGGGCTCGACCTCACCCAGCTGGCCGCCGCCGTCACCGCCCTCGCCACCGCCCGCCGCGTCGACGTCTACGGCTTCGGCGCCTGCGCCCCCGTCGGCCAGGACCTCGCCCAGAAGCTGCTGCGCATCGGCCTGCTCGCCCACGCCCCCAGCGACCCGCAGCTGGCCGTCACCGGCGCCGTCCAGCTGGGCCCCGGCGACGTGGCCCTCGCCCTCACCCCCTCCGGCGCCCCGGACGACGACGACGTGATCGAGCCGCTGCGCACCGCCTCCGCACGCGGCGCCACCACCATCGCCCTCACCACCCGCCCGGACAGCCCCGTCACCCGCCACGCCGACCTCGTCCTGACCACCCCCGCCGCCCGCGAGACCGCGCTGCGCCCGGCCGCCCTGTCCGGGCGGACCGGCCAGCTCCTCGTCACCGACTGCCTGTACGTCGGCGTGGCGCAGCGGACGTACGAACGGGCCGCCCCCGCCCTCGCCGCCACCCGCGAGGCCCTCGCCCACCGCCCCCACCGCCCCCACCCCAGCCGCACCCGCCGCCCCGACACCCAGGAGCCCGCATGACCGCGTCCGCCGAACTGCGCGCCCAGCTCGCCACCCTCACCACCGAGGCCTTCCGCCCCGAACTCGCCGAGATCGACCGGCTCCCCACCCTCGACATCGCCCGCACCATGAACGCCGAGGACGCCACCGTCCCGGCCGCCGTCGCCGGCCAGCTGCCGCGGATCGCCGCCGCGATCGACGCCATCGCGCCCCGGATGGCCCGCGGCGGGCGGCTGGTCTACGCGGGCGCCGGCACCGCCGGCCGGATGGGCGTCCTGGATGCCAGCGAGTGCCCGCCCACCTTCAACACCGATCCCGCCCAGGTCATCGGCCTGATCGCGGGCGGCCCCGGCGCGATGGTGCGGTCCGTCGAGGGCGCCGAGGACTCCGCGGAGCTGGCGGCCGAGGACCTGAGCGCGCTCGGCATCGGCCCGGACGACACCGTCATCGGCATCTCCGCCTCCGGCCGCACCCCGTACGCGATCGGCGCCGTCACGTACGCCCGTACGCGCGGCGCGCTCACCGTGGGCCTGTCCTGCAACGCCGGTTCCGCGCTCGCAGCCGCCGCCGAGCACGGCATCGAGGTCGTCGTCGGGCCCGAACTGCTCACCGGTTCCACCCGCCTGAAGGCGGGCACCGCGCAGAAGCTCGTCCTCAACCTCATCTCGACGATCACGATGATCCGCCTGGGCAAGACGTACGGGAACCTCATGGTCGACATGCGCTCCTCCAACGAGAAGCTGCGCGCCCGAGCCCGCCGCATCGTGGCACTGGCCACCGGCGCACCCGACGAGGAGATCGAAGCCGCACTGAGCGCCACGGACGGCGAGGTCAAGAACGCGGTCCTCGTCATCCTCGGCGGTGTCGACGGCCGCCGGGCCGCCGAACTCCTCAGCGCCTCGGGGGGCCACCTGCGCGCCGCCCTCACCCAGACCGGCCAACAGAGCGGCTGACGGACCCCGGCCGACAGGCCCGCTGCCCCCTCTCCCCCTACGGCAAAGGCGACCCTCCATGTCCACGGACCCGAACCGCGCCACCGCCGCCGCGATCCTCCCCCTGGTCGGCGGCCCGGACAACATCACCTCGATCGCGCACTGCATGACCCGCCTGCGCATCGGCCTGCGGGACCGCTCGCTCGTCGACGACGAGGCCCTGCGCGCCCTCCCGGCGGTCCTGGGCGTGGTCGACGACGACACCTACCAGATCGTGCTGGGCCCGGGCGCGGTCGCCCGCGTCACCCCGCAGTTCGAGGCATTGGTCGAGGAGGGCCGCTCACCGGCCGCCCCCGCCGCCCCGCGCCCGCACCCGCACCCACACCCCGTCACCGGCGACGGACTGGCCGACCGGGGCGCCGCGTTGAAGGAGGCGCAGAAGGCACGCAACTCCACCCCCTTCAAACTGTTCCTGCGCCGCCTCGCGAACATCTTCGTCCCGCTCATCCCCGCCCTGATCGGCTGCGGCATCATCGCGGGCCTGGGCGGCATGCTCAGCAACCTCGGCTGGCTGCCCGCCGTCGTCCCGGCCCTCACGGCCATCGCCTCCGGCTTCCTGTCGCTGATCGCGGTGTTCGTCGGCCACAACACGGCCAAGGAGTTCGGCGGCACGCCCGTACTGGGCGGCGCGGTCGCCGCGATCATCGTCTTCCCCGGCGTCGCCAAGATCGACGCCTTCGGTCACTCCCTCTCCCCCGGCCAGGGCGGCGTCCTCGGCGCGCTCGCCGCCGCCCTGCTCGCCGTGCACGTGGAGAAGTGGTGCCGCCGGTGGGTCCCGGAGGTCCTGGACGTCCTGGTCACCCCCACCCTTACGGTCCTGATCCCGGGCCTGGTCACCCTCTTCGGCCTGATGTTCCTGGCCGGTGAGGCCTCCGCCGCCATCGGCGCCTTCGCCAACGGCCTGCTCGACACCGGCGGCGCCTTCGCGGGCCTGGTCCTCGGCGGACTGTTCCTGCCCCTCGTCATGCTGGGCCTGCACCAGGCCCTGATCCCCCTGCACACCACCCTCATCGACCAGACCGGCCACACCGTCCTGCTCCCCATCCTCGCCATGGCGGGCGCGGGCCAGGTCGGCGCGGCCATCGCCGTCTACTACCGGCTCCCGCGCAACCGCTCGCTGCGCGCCACCATCAAGTCCGCGCTCCCCGCGGGCTTCCTGGGCGTCGGCGAACCGCTGATCTACGGCGTCTCCCTGCCGCTCGGCCGCCCCTTCGTCACCGCCTGCGTGGGCGGCGCGGCGGGCGGCGCCTTCGTCGGCCTCTTCCACCAGCTCGGCCTGTCCTTCGGCTCCACGGCCATCGGGCCCTCCGGCTGGGCCCTGTTCCCCCTCCTGGACGGCACCTCGGGCATGGGCGCCACCGTCGCCGTCTACGCGGGCGGCCTGACCGTGGGCTACCTCGTGGGCTTCGCCGCCACCTACTTCTTCGGCTTCACCAGCCGGATGCTGGCCGACCTGAACACCGACCCGGACCCCACCCCGGGCACGGTGACCGAACCCGACAAGGCCCCGGCCCTGACGTCCTGACGTAGATCCCCGGCCCTGGCCTGAAGCCCCCCTTGGCCGAAAACGCCCGCCCCCGCCCTCACCGATTGGCCGGTGGGGAGCGGCGCGCACGATGCTGTGCCCATGCTGCTCCCCACCGAAGTCCTCGCCCGCGCCACCCTCTTCGAGGTCATACGCGTCGACCCCGAGCCCCCCGGCCACGACGAACCCCACCCCGGCAAGCCGGTCGCCGTCTGGTCCCCGGCCGAGGCGCAGCCGGCCCTCACCCTGATCGCCGCCCTGCCGAGCAGCGCACCACACCCCGGCGGGCCGCACCCCTGCGGCCGGCACCCCGGCTGGGCGATCCGCGCCTACCGCGACGCGCTCGAACCCCCGCTGTTCGAGGCGCGGTTCTGCTTCGGCTGCCACGAGGCCCGCCTCCACGGCCCGGCCGTCCCGCCCGAGCTGGCCCGGCAGTCCTTCCGCCCCGACGGCCCCGAGGGCCGCGCCCTCCTGGCCCGGTTCCGCGCCTGCGAGCCCATACCCGCGGTCGTGCCCGCCGGCCGGATGTCCTCCCTGCCCCAGCCCGGGCTCGCCCTCCCCGGTGGGATGCTGATGCGGCCCTGGGAGACGTACGACGCCCCCTCCCTGGTCGCGGCCTGCAAGGACCCCGACATCCAGCACTGGAACCGCCCCGGCCACCGCACCCTGGCGGAGGCCGAGGACCGCATCGCGCGCTTCCGCGGCCTCTGGCAGGCCGAGGAGGCCGCGATCTGGGCGATCGCCCCCGCCATCGGCGGCCCGGCCGTCGGCCTGATCGGCGTGGCCGACCTCGATCTCCGCGGCGGCAGCGGCGAGATCCTCTACTGGCTGCTCCCCGCCGGACGCGGCAAACGGCTCATGGTCACCGCCACGGACCTCATCGCCCGCTGGGCCTTCGACGAACTGGGCCTCCAGCGCGTGCGCATCACCCACTCGGTCGCCAACCCCGCCTCCTGCGCCATCGCCACCAAGGCCGGTTTTCCCCTGGAGGGCACCATGCGCGGCGCCCTCCTCCACGCGGACGGCTGGCACGACGAGCACCTCCACGCCCGCCTGCGCACGGACCTGGTCAGCCGCCCGTGACGGCCTCACACCGAGGGCCCGCGGCCGCGGCCCGCAGGAACCGCACCAGGTCGTCCTCGCTGTAGCCGAGCTTGGGCCCGCGCTCGGCCGCCATCAGCAGCAGCTGGCCGACGATCTCCGCGCCCCAGCCGTCCGTACCGTCCGCCGCCCACTCCCCCAGCTTCTCGATGCCCAGGTCGTTCATGAGCAGGCCGTGCTCCTGCCGGATCTCCCGGCAGGTCTCCGCGACCGCGTCCAGCAGCCGCGCTCCCGGCCGCTCACAGCGCAGCGCGAAGTACCCGCCGACCTCGGCGGGCGAACACCCCTGCGGAGGCCGCGCCTTGAGGGACGCGTAGCGCGCGTCCTCGTACTCCGGGCACTCCTGCACCGGGCAGTGGACCAGCGTGAACCGCTGCCACCCCGGCGGCGGAGGCGGCAGCGGCCGCCACGCCGTCAGTCCCAACGCCTCGTGCACGAGCGCCGTCGCCTCGTCCGCGGTCTCGGCCGACCGCGTCTCGCGCCGCTCCCCGTCGTCCCCGACGGCGGTGAACAGCCCGCCCGCCGCGCTCCGCACGCGCACGGCAGGCCCCATGCCCTTACGCCGCCACGCACCGCCGACCAGGGCCGTCTCCAGCCCGCGCAGCTTCCAGCCCAGTTCGAAGGCGAACTCCGCCGCCTCCACCGCCTCGCTCACGCGCCGGCCGCCCGCTCGTGCAGAACGGCGGCGAGGCGGAGCGCGGTGTCCAGGTTGCAGCGGCCGAGATCGACCAGCGGCAGCCCGTACGAGCCCGCGGCCGAGACCCGCTCCACGTCCAGCGAGGGGAAGAGGACGCCGACCCCGGCGAGGGACTCCCTCAGCTGCTGGACGGCCTCCTCAGCCGCCTGCATGCGCTCCTGTGGCGTGAGCACCATGACATGTCACCTTTCTACTCTGAGTATCCGACTTCGACACTCAGAGTGGCGACCCGCTCGCTAGCCTTTCAATGCGAAACCCGCAACAACCCCACGTGTTCCAGGGAGTTGCCATGGCAGGAAAAGACCTCGACCCCTCCACCTCACCCCGCGCCCTCCTCGGCGCCGAACTCCGCGTGGCGCGCGAGCGCGCCGGCATGAGTCAGGCCGAGTTGGGAGAACCCCTCTTCGTGAGCGGCTCGTTCATCGGCCAACTCGAAGCCGGTACCCGCCGGATGCACCTCGAATACGCCATCAAGATCGACGAAATCCTCGGCACGGGAGGCTTCTTCACCCGCAACTGCGAGGCGGCGGCCAAGTCCAAGTACCCGGACCACTTCGCGGCCGCGGCCGAGGCGGAGGCGCTGGCGACGTCTATCCGGGAGTACGCGCCGCAGATCGTTCCCGGGCTGTTGCAGACGGCCTCGTACGCTCGGGAGGTCTGCCGCGCCTATCAGCCGACCGCGACGCAGGAGGCGATCGACGAGCTGGTCTCCAACCGGATGGTGAGGGCCGAGCTGCTCCGCGATCCAACTACCCCGTTGTTCTGGTGTGTCCTCGACGAGGCTGTACTGCGCCGGGGTGGGGAGAATCCGTCGGTGTTGGCAGGGGCGCTCCGTCACATCGCGAGCCTGATCCGGTCTCACCGCGTCATCGTGCAAGTACTGCCCTTCAGCGCCGGCTTCCACTCGGGCCTGGCGGGCACCCTCAAGCTGATGTCCTTCAGCGACGCTCCCCCACTCTCGTATGTAGATGGCGTCGGGATGGGCCAACTATTCGACGATCCGGCCACGGTGGCTCAGCACACCCTGACCTACGATCTCCTCACGGCCCAAGCGCTCTCTCCTCGGGAGTCCCTGGCCATGATCGAGTCGGTGGCGGAGGAATACGAACATGACCAGCACACCTGAGTACGACCTGTCGGTAGCCGTCTGGCACAAGTCCAGCTACAGCGGTGGCGACGGTGGCAGCTGCGTGGAAATGGCGACTTGGCGCAAGTCGACGTACAGCGCTGGCGACGGAGGCAACTGCCTCGAAGTCGCCGACGGCCACCCCGACCTCGTCCCCGTCCGGGACTCCAAGCAGCCTGAAGGCCCGCACGTGGTGTTCCACGCACGGGCCTGGGCGACCTTCGTCGCGACGCTCTGACGGGTCACAGACCGCCGGTGAACAGCAGCTGGTTCGGGCTGCCCTTGCTGAGGCTCTGCAGAGAGTCCTTGGTGGACTCTTCGTCGAGGAACTCGGCGATCTCCGCCGGGGCCGCCGTCGGGTGGGCCTGCTTGTAGAGGACGGCGACGCCGGCGACGTGCGGCGCGGCCATCGACGTTCCGTCGAGGGCCACGCTGCCGCCGCCGAGCTTCGCGGAGACGATGGCCTGGCCGGGCGCGTAGAGGGACACGCACGGGCCGAAGTTGGAGAAGAAGGTCTCCTCGTCCCACTGGTTGGAGGCGCCGACGGTGACCACGCGAGCAGCGGACGCGGGTGAGATGGTGCACGCGTCGACCGCGGAATTGCCCGCCGCGATCACCGGCAGGACGCCCGCGTCGGACAGGGCGGTCGCGGCGTCGTTCACCGCAGTCGACTTGTCCCCGCCGAGGGAGCCGTTCAGTACGGCGGGCTGCTTGGCGTTCTTCGCCACCCAGTCCATGCCCGCGATGATCCCGGACAAGGTGCCCCTGCCGTCGCAGCCCAGGACGCGGACGCTCACCAGGTTCGCCTTGCGCGCCACGCCGTACGTCGCGCCGGCGACCGTGCCCGCGACGTGGGTGCCGTGGCCCTGGCAGTCCTGGCCGTCGCGGCCGTCACCGATCGCGTCGTAGCCGAAGGTGGCGCGGCCGCCGAACTCGGCGTGCTGGTAGTCGATGCCGGTGTCGAGGATGTACGCGGTCACCCCGGCGCCGTTGCCCTGGGTGGTGAAGCTCTGGTCGAGCGGCAGGCTCTTCTGGTCGATGCGGTCCTGGCCCCACGAGTTCGACGGAGCGCGCCTCGCCCCGGCGGTCGGCGTCGGCAGGGCCCGGACCGAGGCGTCCTCCTCCACCTTCTCCACACCCAGGCTGGTGCGGACGAGGGTCAGCTGCGTCGAGGTGAGCGGGACCGCGAATCCGTTCATCGCCGCCGTGTAGACGAACGACGGCTTCAGGCCCAGCTTCTTCGCGAGCTTCGCCGCGTCCTGGCCCTTCGTCAGGGTGACGATGTACTTGCCGGGCACCGGGTTGGCCGCCGTGACCAGCGGGGCCGGGGTCGGCTCCGGGGCGGCGGCGGAGGCCGCGGTGACCCCGGCCGGGGTCACGGCGAGGAGGGTGGCGGTGGCCAGACGTGCGAGCAGGCGCATGGAAAGGACTCCCTGACGGGGTGGAGGGTCGGCATGGGTGAGCCGCCCCCACGGCGAGGAACGCTCTGCGGGGACGGCCACCCCTTCCTTCGGGCGCCGCCCCGGCGCGGCTTGAACCACCCCGCCCATCCGGCGGATCGTCCGGCGGGCTCGGCAACGCGCCCAGGCGCACAAGCTGCGGAGAGGGCCCTCCCCGTGCCGTCGCGGCCGCGCCCCGCGCGGTCCCGGCCCGCGCGGGCGCGGCGCGCCCCGGCAAGATCACCCGTACGGCCCGCCCCCACTTCAGCGGGCGCACGGCCGGTGCGCTCCCCTGCACCCGCCACACCCCCGGATGTCGTTGACCGGCCCGGCCGCACGTGGTGGCCTCGCCCCATGCGCACTCGTCCGAGCTGGGCCCTGCCGACGGCCGTCGCCGCCGCCGCACTGGCCGCCGTCGCCGCCCTGCCCGCCCACGCCTCCACCGCCCCGCCCGCTCCCGCCCCTCAGACGGCCCCGGCCGCCGACTGGCCGACGTACATCGTGGCCGTGCGCCCCGGTCTCGACCCGGCCGTCGTCGCCCAGGCGTACGGGCTCACCCCGATCCACGTCTACCGCAGCACGCTGAACGGCTTCGCGGCCCGCCTCTCCCCCGAGCAGGCCGAGGCCCTGCGGGCGACGGCGCTCGTGGAATCGGTCGAGGAGGACGGCAGCGCGTCCTCCTTCGGCGCAGCCGTCTAGCCGGCCGCCCGGCGGGGCGCCGCTCCCAACTCCCCTGGTGTTGAGGCGCGCCCTGGGCGCCTACGCGCCGTCCTGGCCGCGCGCTGCTTCGATGAAGGCGCGGATCAGGTCCGGCGACTTCACCCCGCGCTCCCGCTCCACCCCGCTGGACACGTCCACGCCCCACGCGCCGGTGACCTCGACGGCCCGGTGCACGTTCCCCGGGTTCAGCCCGCCCGCCAGCAGCCAGCGCCCCTCGGGCGCGGTGAAGTCCGCCGAGCCCCAGTTCCACGGCGTGCCGGAGCCGGGGTCGGGGGCGTCGAGCAGGAGCAGGTCCTCGCCGTACTCGCCGCAGCGCCGCACGCGCTCGGCGGTGGCCCGCAGCAGGGTCCGGCCGCCGGCGCGCAGCGCCGCGAAGTCCTCCGGGCCCTCCTCGCCGTGCAGCTGCACGCCCCGTACGCCGCTGTCATCGGTGAACCGGCGCACCTCGTCCACCGGCTGCCCCCGGAACACCCCGACGGTCAGCACCCCGTCCGGCACCCGCCGGGCGAGGTCCCGCGCGGTCGCGGCGTCGACCGTACGGGGGCTGCCGGGCGCGAACACGAACCCCACCGCATCGGCCCCGGCCGCCACGGCCACGTCGACGTCGTGCGCGGTCCGCAGCCCGCAGATCTTGACGAACAGATCGCTCATGTCCCCAGTCAATCAAAACCCCCCGAGGGGTGGGTATCCGTCTCGGCACCCGGGCGAGGCCATCCACACGCCGCTAGCCTGGAACGGAGCCCACGCCCAGTGCACGGCACACCACGCGGAGGACGACGGTGACGATCATGATCGAACGGGCCACACCCATAGAGCAGGCGGCACCGCCGACGTTCGAGACACTCCTGCGCACGGTCGCGGAGCTGAACACGCCAGACGGCTTCAAGGCCGAGCTCATCCGGGGGAAGATCGTCGTGTCGCCGTTTTCGCAACTGCGCTATTCCCGCCGCATGCGAATGCTGCGCGAGCAGCTCCAGGCTCACGTCCCGAAGGGGCACTTCGCGGACACCTCGCCCTTCCTCTTCCGATTCGCAGCGTCGGAACGCGGCTACGGGCCGGACCTGTACGTCGCAGACGAGGCGGCGTTCGAAGAGGACGGGCTGTACGCGGATGGAGCGGCGCTGTCGCTGGTCGGCGAGTTCACGTCCGTCTCCACCAAGGACGTCGACTGGAACGAAAAGCTGGAGGTGTACGGCCAGCTCGTGCCGGTCTACCTGGTCGTGGACATGCAGGGCTTGGAGATCACCTGCTTCTGGGACCCTTCCCCGCACGGGTACCGGTCCCGCAAGACGGTGTCCTTCGGTGAGCCGCTGCCCGTCCCGGAGCCCTTCGGCTTCGAACTGGACACCACCGGCTTCTAGCGGGCCGGAAAACGCCCGAGGGCGGCACCCCCTCCGCCAGGAGAGGGTGCCGCCCTCGGTACGAGAACAGCCGATCAACCAGAGGCCGGAGCCAGGGGTCGATCAGAAGTCCATGTCACCGCCCGGCATGCCGCCCGGGGCGCCGGCGCCGGCCTTCTCGGGCTTGTCGGCGATGACGGCCTCGGTGGTGAGGAAGAGGGCCGCGATGGACGCCGCGTTCTGCAGGGCGGAACGGGTGACCTTCGCCGGGTCGATGATGCCCTCGGCGATCATGTCGACGTACTCGCCGGTCGCGGCGTTCAGGCCCCAGCCCACGGTGAGGTTGCGGACCTTCTCCACGACGACGCCACCCTCGAGACCACCGTTGACGGCGATCTGCTTGAGCGGGGCCTCCAGGGCGAGCTTCACGGCGTTGGCGCCGGTCGCCTCGTCACCCGACAGGTCGAGCTTCTCGAAGACCGAGGAGGCCTGGAGCAGGGCCACGCCACCACCGGCGACGATGCCCTCCTCGACGGCCGCCTTCGCGTTGCGAACGGCGTCCTCGATGCGGTGCTTGCGCTCCTTGAGCTCGACCTCGGTCGCGGCACCGGCCTTGATGACGGCCACGCCGCCGGCCAGCTTCGCGAGGCGCTCCTGGAGCTTCTCACGGTCGTAGTCCGAGTCCGAGTTCTCGATCTCGGCGCGGATCTGGTTCACGCGACCGGCGACCTGGTCGCTGTCACCGGCACCGTCGACGATGGTGGTCTCGTCCTTGGTGATGACGACCTTGCGGGCGCGGCCGAGCAGGTCGAGACCGGCGTTCTCCAGCTTGAGGCCGACCTCCTCGGAGATGACGGTGCCGCCCGTGAGGATGGCGATGTCACCGAGCATGGCCTTGCGGCGGTCACCGAAGCCCGGGGCCTTGACGGCGACGGACTTGAAGGTGCCACGGATCTTGTTGACGACCAGGGTCGACAGGGCCTCGCCCTCGACGTCCTCGGCGATGATCAGCAGCGGCTTGCCGGACTGCATGACCTTCTCCAGGAGCGGCAGCAGGTCCTTGACCGAGCCGATCTTGGAGTTGACGATCAGGATGTACGGGTCGTCCAGGGACGCCTCCATACGCTCCATGTCGGTGGCGAAGTACGCCGAGATGTAGCCCTTGTCGAAGCGCATACCCTCGGTGAGCTCCAGCTCCAGACCGAAGGTCTGGGACTCCTCGACGGTGATGACGCCTTCCTTGCCGACCTTGTCCATGGCTTCGGCGATGAGCTCGCCGATCTGGGTGTCGGCGGCGGAGATGGAGGCCGTCGAAGCGATCTGCTCCTTGGTCTCGACATCCTTGGCCTGGGCGAGCAGGGCGGCGGAGACGGCCTCGACGGCCTTCTCGATACCACGCTTGAGGGCCATCGGGTTGGCGCCGGCGGCCACGTTGCGCAGGCCCTCGCGGACGAGTGCCTGGGCGAGCACGGTGGCGGTGGTCGTACCGTCGCCGGCGACGTCGTCCGTCTTCTTGGCGACTTCCTTGACCAGCTCGGCGCCGATCTTCTCGTACGGGTCCTCGAGCTCGATCTCCTTGGCGATGGAGACACCATCGTTGGTGATCGTGGGGGCGCCCCACTTCTTCTCAAGGACGACGTTGCGACCCTTGGGGCCAAGGGTGACCTTGACGGCGTCGGCGAGCTGGTTCATCCCACGCTCGAGACCGCGGCGGGCCTCCTCGTCGAACGCAATGATCTTGGCCATCTGAAGTGGTCCTCCCGGACAGCGGTGGATTGCTCCCGGACCGCGCCCGCGCCCGCGACGGACGGCCTGCGTGCCCGGCGGTTCCTTCCCGCCGGACCCTGCGGGCCTCACCGACCCGGTCCTCGTTTTAAGCACTCTCACCGGGAGAGTGCTAACGCCAATGATTAGCACTCGACCCCTCCGAGTGCAAGCGGCTTGGGCCAACACCCGGGTGTCGACCGCGCCGCACCCCCGTCAGCACCGGGCACGCGCACGAGGGGCCCCCATCCCGTGTCCAGGATGTGGGCCCCTCGTAGGTCTTTGGTCGTTCGTCTTGGTCGACCGCTTCAGGACTAGCCGAGCGCGAGCTTGACCATGTCCGCCTGCGGACCCTTCTGGCCCTGCGAGATCTCGAACTCGACCCGCTGACCCTCTTCAAGGGTGCGGTACCCGTCCATCTGGATGGCGCTGTAGTGGACGAACACATCCGCACCACCGTCGACCGCGATGAAGCCGTAGCCCTTCTCCGCGTTGAACCACTTGACGGTGCCCTGAGCCATGCCTAACTCCCCTATTACTGGCCCTTGCGCGGGAACGCACTTCGCGCTCCCGGGTCAGAACTTGCGCCGGAACGCGTCGACCGAGGCTGAATGTATCTGCGCGAGTGCTGTCTGCAACAGGTCAATCCGACGAGAATTCTGGGCACCGAGAAACATTGAAATAGAGTGAAAATCTGGCATCTTCCAGGGCAACTCGGGCCCGACATATCTCGCCAAAGCCCCATACCGCGCTTGCACATTGGCCCGATGTCGACCCTCACGCGGCCCGTTCATATGCGGCGGGCAAGAACCGCGGAGGGGACTTCCCCAACTCTACCGCGCCCAATCAAGCAGAATTGCCCCCTCCGCTTTTAGCGGAGGGGGCAATTCTGTTTTTTCGCGTCCCGTCGGATTCCGCGGAGGTCAGCAGCCGCCGGCCACGGCGGGGATGATCGAGACACCGGCGCCGTCCGGCGTCACCGCCTCCAGCCCGCCCTCGAACCGCACGTCGTCGTCGTTGACGTAGACGTTCACGAAGCGGCGCAGCTTGCCCTGGTCGTCCAGGACGCGCGCGGCGATGCCCGGGTGGTTCTTCTCCAGGGACTCGATGACCTCGGCGAGGGTCGCGCCCTCGGCCGGGACCTCGGCCTTGCCGCCGGTGTAGGTGCGCAGGATGGTGGGGATGCGGACGTTGACGCTCATGGCGCTACTGCCTTTCCGGTAGAGCAGGGGGTTGGTCAGGTCACGCCAGGCCGGCGGCGCGGAAGGCGTCCAGGCTCGGGCGGATGGTGGCGGTCTGCCCGCTGTCCGCGGCCACCGCCTCCAGGGTCTTGAGGCCGTCACCGGTGTTGAGGATGACGGTCGTCAGCTCCGGGTCGAGCTGCCCGTTCTCGATGAGCTTCTTCGTCACGCCGACGGTCACGCCGCCCGCGGTCTCGGCGAAGATGCCCTCGGTCTGGGCGAGGATCTTGATGGCCTCGACGACCTGCTCGTCGTTGACGTCCTCGACGAAACCGCCGGTGCGCCGCGCGATGTCCAGGACGTACGGGCCGTCCGCCGGGTTGCCGATGGCCAGCGACTTGGCGATGGTGTTCGGCTTCTGCGGGCGGACCACGTCGTGACCGGCCTTGAAGGCGGTCGACACCGGGGAGCAGCCCTCGGCCTGGGCGCCGAAGATCTTGTACGGCTTGTCCTCGACGAGGCCGAGCTTGATCAGCTCCTGCAGACCCTTGTCGATCTTCGTCAGCTGCGAGCCGGACGCGATCGGGATCACGATCTGGTCGGGCAGCCGCCAGCCGAGCTGCTCGCAGATCTCGTACGCCAGGGTCTTGGAGCCCTCGCCGTAGTACGGGCGCAGGTTGACGTTGACGAAGCCCCAGCCCTCGCCCAGCGGGTCGCCGATGAGCTCGGAGCAGAAGCGGTTGACGTCGTCGTAGTTACCCTCGATGCCGACCAGGTCGCCGCCGTAGACACCGGCCATGACGACCTTGCCCTGCTCCAGGTCGTGCGGGATGAACACGCAGGAGCGGAAGCCCGCCCGGGCGGCCGCGGCGCCGACGGCGCCGGCCAGGTTGCCCGTGGAGGAGCAGGACAGGGTGGTGAAGCCGAAGGCGCGGGCCGCCTCGACGGCGATGGCCACGACGCGGTCCTTGAAGGAGTGCGTCGGGTTGCCCGAGTCGTCCTTGACGTAGAGCTTGCCGGTGACGCCGAGCTCCTTGGCCAGGTTGGCCGCGTCCACGAGCTTGGTGAAGCCCGGGTTCAGGCTCGGCTTGGACGCCACGTCCGCGGGGACGGGCAGCAGCGGCGCGTACCGCCAGATGTTGTTCGGGCCGGCCTCGATCGCGGCGCGCAGGGCTTCGGGGTCACCGGTGGGAAGGTCGTAGGCGACTTCCAGCGGTCCGAAACACTCGACGCACGCGAAGATGGGGCCGAGTTCGAAGCGGGTACCGCACTCACGGCACGAGAGGCCGGTGGCAGGTCCGAGATCGACAGAGGTGGCGACAGTCTGTGCAGCCATGATGGCGAGGCCCTTTCTCCTCATCTTCCCCATGGCGCACTTCGCCATGAGACGGAATTGGCACCTTCCCTAGCCGGGGACCTCGCGGGGATGCGTGTGACGCATCACGAGAACCGACTGGAGGGTTGCCGGGGCTTCAACGGGCCGTGTCCCTCTGCCCCTCTGGATGAGCGGTATGGCACCGGCATACGCGCTCTGTGGCGCGCCGGTGCGTTTGTTCGCGGGGACCCCCGGCATGCGGTGGTCCTTCGCGTTGTTCAAGACTGTAACCGAAGGGCCGGGTGGTTGAGACAGCCGTCCGAACCGCGAGATGGATCACAAACCGGTCCATACAGGGGACGAAACAGGGAGTGCCGAGAGTGCTGGAAGAGGTGGAGCGCTGGCTGGCCGACCGCTCCTGGTCAGCCGCCGACCGACCGCTCGACCAGCTGCTCGACCGGAAACGGGCGACAGGCAGCACGGTCAGCGTCGTGCTGCCCGCGCTCGACGAGGAAGCCACCGTCGGCGCGATCGTCGAGACGATCCGGCGCGAGCTGATCGAGGGACCGCCCGTCCCCCTGGTGGACGAACTGCTGGTCGTCGACTCGGGCTCGCAGGACCGGACCGCGCAGGTCGCCGCGGACGCCGGAGCGCGGGTGGTGCACCGCGACGAGATCCTGCCGAGGATCCCGGCGCTGCACGGCAAGGGCGAGGTGCTGTGGCGCTCGCTGCTGGCCACCAGCGGTGACATCGTCTGCTTCGTCGACGCCGACCTGCGGGACTTCTCGGCCTCCTTCGTCTCGGGGATCGTCGGGCCGCTGCTCACCGAGCCGGACGTGCACTTCGTCAAGGCGATGTACGACCGCCCGCTGGGCGACGCCCCCGGCCAGGGCGGCAGGGTCACCGAGCTGGTGGCCCGTCCCCTGCTCAACCTCCACTGGCCGCAGCTGGCCGGTTTCGTCCAGCCGCTGGGCGGCGAGTACGCCGTACGCCGCTCCCTGCTGGAACGGCTGCCGTTCCCCGTCGGGTACGGAGTCGAGCTGGGCCTTCTGGTGGACGCGCTGCACACGGTCGGGCTGGACGCGCTGGCCCAGGTGGACGTGGGCGTACGCCTGCACCGCCATCAGGACGGACAGGCGCTGGGCCGGATGGCCGCGGCGATCTACCGCACGGCCCTGCTGCGGCTCTCGCGCGGGCACCTCGTACGGCCGGAGCTGACGCAGTTCGAGCGGGGGCCGGAGGGCTTCGTACCGCGGACGTACGCGGTGGACACCGAGGAGCGGCCGCCGATGCTGGAGGTCAAGGAGTACGCGCTGCGGCGCGTGGCGTGACGCAGCGGACGGTTTGAGCGGGCCCGGCCCGGGCTAGGTTCGCGACATGGCTGCATCCCATCAGGTACTCGTCGCCGCGAACCGCGGCCCCCTCTCGTACACCCTCGACACCGACGGCGGTCTCAGCGCCCGGCGCGGCGGGGGCGGCCTCGTCTCCGGGCTCTCGGCGGCCCTCGCGGAGCAGCCGCAGACGCTGTGGATCTGCGCGGCGCTGTCGGAGGCGGACCGGGAGGCGGTCCGCCGGGGGGTGGCCGAGCCGGGCGTCCGGATGCTGGACATCGATCCCACGGTGTACGACGACGCGTACAACGGGATCGCCAATTCGGTGCTGTGGTTCACCCACCACCACCTGTACGACATCCCGCGCGAGCCGGTCTTCGACGCGGCGTTCTGGCGCCGGTGGGAGTCGTACCGGTCCTACAACCGCGCCTTCGCCGAGGCGCTGGCCGAGGAGGCGGCGCCGGAGGCGTGCGTCCTGGTGCAGGACTACCACCTCGCGCTGGTCCCGGGGCAGCTGCGGGAGCTGCGGCCGGACCTGCGGATCGGGCACTTCACGCACACGCCGTGGGCGTCGCCGGAGTTCCTCCAGATGCTCCCCTCCGAGGTCCGCGTCGAGCTCGCGCGGGGGATGCTGGGCGCGGACGTGGCGGGCTTCCACACGCGGGCGTGGGCGAACGCGTTCGTGGAGGGCACCGGGGCGGGTACGGGCGCCGCGACGGCGCGCGTGGCGGTGTACCCGCTGGGCGTGGACGGCGACGAGCTGCGCGCGCTCGCGCACCGGCCGGAGGTCGACGCGAAGCTGGCGGAGCTGCGGGAGCAGGTCGGCGGCCTGAAGACGATCGTCCGGGTGGACCGCACGGAGCTGTCGAAGAACATCCTGCGGGGCCTGCTGGCCTACCGCGAACTGCTCGCCTCACACCCCGAATGGCGGGGCCGCGTGGTGCACCTCGCCTCGGCGTACCCGTCCCGGCAGGACCTGGCGGTGTACCGGGAGTACACCCAGTCGGTACGGGAGCTGGCGGCGGCCGTGAACGAGGAGTTCGGGACGGCGGACTGGCAGCCGGTGCTGGTGTCGGTGCAGGACGACTTCGCCCGCTCACTGGCGGCGTACCGGCTGGCGGACGTCGCGCTGGTCAACCCGGTCCGGGACGGCATGAACCTCGTGGCGAAGGAGATCCCGGTGGTGTCGGAGGCGGGCTGCGCGCTGGTCCTGTCGACGGGCGCGGGGGCGTACGAGGAGCTCCGCGAGGACGCGCTGACGGTCAACCCGTACGACGTGACGGCGACGGCGGAGGCGCTGCACGCTGCGCTGTCCATGCCGGAGGCGGAGCGTGCGGAACGCACGAAACGCCTGTCCGCAGCCGCGACGGCCCTCCCCCCGTCGGCGTGGTTCACCACCCAACTGACGGACCTCCGAGCCTGAGGCCATCCCGGACCCCCCTCCGGCTGCGCCGGACCAACCCCACCCCCGCAGGGGCACATCCAGCTGCGCTGGGCCAAACCCAGCCTCGTCGGCGTTGGTGCCGCGGCCCGCCCCCCCCGGCGGGGGGGGGGGGGGGGGGGGGGGGGGGGGGGGGGCCCCCCGCCCCCCCCCGCGGGGGGGGGGGGGGGGGGGGGGGGGGGGGGGGCGCCCCCCCCCCATACGGTCCGCAGGCGGCCACGGCACGGCAAGCACGGCACGGCACGGCACCGGC
>NZ_JBIBRZ010000007.1:0-22559 GCF_043076955.1 Streptomyces sp. NPDC016562
GGCCGCGGCGGCGGGGCGCGCCGGCCCGGCCCCGCGCGCGCGGGGGCGGCGGCCGGGCGGCGGGGGGCGTTCTTTACGTTTTCCGCGGCGCCGCTGGGGGGGGGGGGGGGGGGGCCGGGCGCCCCCCCCCTGCCCGGCGGAGCCGGGTTTCCTGGGGCTCCGCCCCAGACCCCGCGCCTCAAACGCCGGCGAGGCTGGATTGGCCTGGCGGAGCCCGGGTGTGCCGGCGAGGCGGGATGTGCCCGGCGGAGCCGGTTGGGCCCGGGCCAGGCCGCACGTGTCAGAGGAGGCGGCGGACCGTGTAGGCCGTGCCGACCGCGCGGGGGGACTCGCCGAGGTACTCGTGCCCCCGCATCCCGCACCACGCCGGGATGTCCAGCCGCGCCACCTCGTCGTCGGAGACGACCGTGACGGTGCCGCCGACCGGGACCCGCTCGATCGCCGCGGCCAGTTCGATCACCGGCTGCGGGCACCGCAGCCCCAGCGCGTCGAGCTCCAGCGAGTCCGCCACCGGCGCCCCGGCCGCGCGCTGCGACACGCCGAGCCGCTCCCGTACGCCGGCCACCGCGCCCGGCAGCACCTCCAGGAACGCGTTGACCTCCTCCGCCGTGGTCCCCGGCGGCAGGGACACCCGCACGTTCCCCTCCGACAGCACGCCCATCGCCCGCAGCACGTGACTGGGGGTCAGCGTCGAGCTCGTGCACGAGGAACCCGAGGAGACCGAGTAGCCGGACCGGTCCAGCTCGTGCAGCAGGGCCTCGCCGTCGACGTACAGGCAGGAGAAGGTGACCAGGTGCGGCAGCCGCCGCTCCGGATCGCCGACCACCTCCACGTCGGGGACCAGCCGCACCACCCGCCGCCGGATGCGGTCCACCAGCACCCGCAGCCGGGCCGCCTCCGCGTCCGCCTCGGCCCGTACGGCGCGCAGGGACGCCGCCGCCGCCACGATCGCGGGGAGGTTCGCGAAGCCGGGGGAGCGGCCCGACTCCCGTTCGTCCGCGGGGCCTTGGGGGGAGAAGCGGACGCCCTTGCGGACCGCGAGCAGACCGACCCCGGGCGGGCCGCCCCATTTGTGCGCACTCGCGGCCAGGACGGACCAGGCCCCTTCCACCGGACCCCATCCGAGCGACTGCGCCGCGTCCACCAGCAGCGGCACCCCGGCCGCCCCGCAGACCTCGGCCACCTCCGCCACCGGCTGGACCGTGCCCACCTCGTGGTTGGCCGACTGGAGGCAGGCCAGGGCGGTCGCCGGGCCCAGCGCGTCCGCGTATCCGGCGGCCTCCACCGCGCCCCACCGGTCCACCGGGACCTCGCTCACCGTCCCGCCGCCCGCCGCGTGCACGTCCGCCGCGTGGAGTACAGAACTGTGTTCGACCGCGGACACGACCAGATGGTTCCCCACGCGCCGGCGGCCCGCGAGCACCCCGGCGACCCCCGCGTGAACCGCGTGCGTCCCCGAAGGAGTGAACACGAGCTCGTCGGGGCGGCATCCCACCGCCTCCGCGGCGGCCTCCCGGGCCGCGTCCAGCAGCATCCGGGCGCGCCTGCCCTCCCGGTACAGGCGGGCCGGATCGGCCCAGCCCTCGTCCAGGGAGGCCTGCAACGCCTGCCGGGCCACGGGGTGCAGGGGAGCGGCGGACGCGCTGTCGAAGTACGGCATCCGGTCACGCTAACCGGCGCCCGGCCGCGTTCGAGGTCAGGGGGCGTCAGAAGGGCTCCGGAGCCCACCATTCAGGGCCATTCGCCCCGTCCCCCGGACGGCGGATCCATCCCTTCGGGGGCAGTAGCGGCGCGTTGGGCACCCTCCCCGCGCGACCCCAAATAGCGTCCAGTAGGGTTTGGTCCGCATAAACATCCAAACCCCTGCCTGCGTCAGGGCCGGCGACCGACCCGAACACGGCCGCGGCCGGCCGCGCGGGCCGAGACTCTCGGGAAGGCGCTACGTGAGTCCCTACGGCTCCGACCGCTCGCCGCGGCGCCCGATGCGGCGGAAGCTGCTGCAGGCGCTGACTGCGGGCGTGGTCCTGGCGACCGCCACAGGTTGCTCGTATACATGGAAAGACTTCCCCCGCCTCGGAATGCCGACTCCGGTAACCGAGGAGGCGCCGCGCATCCTCTCCCTGTGGCAGGGATCATGGGCGGCCGCGCTCATCACGGGCATCCTGGTGTGGGGCCTGATCATGTGGAGCGTCACCTTCCACCGGCGCAGCCGGACGAAGGTGGAGGTCCCCCCGCAGACCCGGTACAACATGCCCATCGAGGCGCTCTACACCGTGGTCCCGCTCATCATCGTCTCGGTGCTCTTCTACTTCACCGCGCGTGACGAGTCGAAGCTGCTCTCCCTCTCCGCGAAGCCGACGCACACGATCAACGTGATCGGCTTCCAGTGGAGCTGGGGCTTCAACTACGTCGAGAACGTCGACGGCGACGCGGCGACCCCGAAGAAGGGCGAGGTTCCCAAGGAACTCTCCGCCATCCCGGACCGCTTCACCAAGGACTTCCCGGCGGGCGCCGAAGGCGTCTACCAGAAGGGCGTCCCCGGCGACCGGAACCCGGACACGAACAACCCCGGGCCGACCCTGGTCCTGCCCAAGGGTGAGAAGGTCCGCTTCATCCTGTCGTCGAACGACGTCATCCACTCCTTCTGGGTGGTGCCCTTCCTGTTCAAGCAGGACGTCATCCCGGGCCACACCAACGTCTTCGAGGTCACCCCGACCGAAGAGGGCACCTTCATGGGCAAGTGCGCCGAGCTCTGCGGTGTCGACCACTCCCGGATGCTCTTCAACGTCAAGGTGGTCTCGCCCGAGGAGTACCGGGCGCACCTGAAGGAGCTGGCGGAGAAGGGGCAGACCGGCTACCTCCCGGCCGGCATCAAGCAGACCGACCCGGCCCGGAATGCGGAGACGAACAAACTGTGAGCATCCTCAACGAATCCCAGGGTGCCGCCGCAGCTGACTCGTACGAGAACGAGCTGCCGGTACGGCGCAAGCAGCCGGGCAACGTGGTCGTGAAGTGGATGACCACGACCGACCACAAGACCATCGGCACGATGTACCTGGTCACGTCGTTCGTGTTCTTCCTCATCGGCGGTCTCCTGGCGCTCTTCATGCGCGCCGAGCTGGCCCGTCCGGGTACGCAGATCATGTCGAACGAGCAGTTCAACCAGGCGTTCACGATGCACGGCACGATCATGCTGCTGATGTTCGCGACGCCGCTGTTCGCCGGATTCGCGAACTGGATCATGCCGCTGCAGATCGGCGCGCCCGACGTGGCGTTCCCGCGGCTGAACATGTTCGCGTACTGGCTCTACCTCTTCGGCTCGACCATCGCCGTGGCCGGCTTCGTCACCCCCCAGGGTGCCGCCGACTTCGGCTGGTTCGCCTACACCCCGCTGTCGGACGCGGTCCGCTCGCCGGGCATCGGCGCCGACATGTGGATCATGGGTCTGGCCTTCTCCGGCTTCGGCACGATCCTCGGCTCGGTCAACTTCATCACCACGATCATCTGCATGCGCGCTCCCGGCATGACGATGTTCCGCATGCCGATCTTCACCTGGAACGTCCTGCTGACCGGTGTCCTGGTCCTGCTGGCCTTCCCGGTGCTGGCCGCCGCGCTGTTCGTGCTGGAGGCGGACCGCAAGTTCGGTGCGCACGTCTTCGATCCGGCGAACGGAGGCGCGTTGCTGTGGCAACACCTCTTCTGGTTCTTCGGACACCCAGAGGTGTACATCATCGCGCTGCCGTTCTTCGGCATCGTCTCCGAGGTCATCCCGGTCTTCTCCCGTAAGCCGATGTTCGGCTACATCGGTCTGATCGCCGCGACGATCGCGATCGCCGGCCTCTCGGTGACCGTGTGGGCCCACCACATGTACGTCACCGGCGGTGTGCTGCTGCCGTTCTTCTCCTTCATGACCTTCCTGATCGCGGTACCGACCGGTGTGAAGTTCTTCAACTGGATCGGCACCATGTGGAAGGGCTCGCTGTCCTTCGAGACCCCGATGCTGTGGACGATCGGCTTCCTGGTCACCTTCACCTTCGGTGGTCTGACCGGCGTCATCCTGGCCTCGCCCCCGATGGACTTCCACGTCTCCGACTCGTACTTCGTCGTCGCGCACTTCCACTACGTCGTCTTCGGCACCGTGGTCTTCGCGATGTTCGCGGGCTTCCACTTCTGGTGGCCGAAGTTCACGGGCAAGATGCTGGACGAGCGCCTGGGCAAGATCACCTTCTGGACGCTGTTCATCGGCTTCCACGGCACCTTCCTGGTGCAGCACTGGCTGGGCGCCGAGGGCATGCCGCGTCGTTACGCGGACTACCTCGCCGCCGACGGCTTCACCGCGCTGAACACGGTGTCGACGATCAGCTCGTTCCTGCTGGGCCTGTCGCTGCTGCCGTTCATGTACAACGTCTGGAAGACGGCCAAGTACGGCGAGAAGGTCGAGGTCGACGACCCGTGGGGTTACGGCCGTTCGCTGGAGTGGGCGACCTCCTGCCCGCCGCCGCGGCACAACTTCCTCACGCTCCCGCGGATCCGTTCCGAATCCCCGGCGTTCGACCTGCACCACCCGGAGATCGCGGCCCTCGACCACCTCGAGGACCACGTCGCCGGCGGGACCAAGGCCCTCACCGGCGACAAGGAGGCCGGCAAGTGAAGATCCAGGGCAAGATGTTCCTCTGGCTCTCCTTCTTCATCCTGATCATGGCCGTCGTGTACGGCGTGTGGTCGAAGGAGCCCGTCGGAACCACCGCGCTCTTCCTGGCCTTCGGCCTGAGCGTCATGATCGGCTACTACCTGGCCTTCACGGCCAAGCGTGTCGACGAGATGGCCCAGGACAACCTGGAGGCCGACGTCGCCGACGAGGCGGGCGAGCTGGGGTTCTTCTCCCCGCACAGCTGGCAGCCGCTCTCGCTGGCGATCGGTGGCGCGCTCGCCTTCATGGGCGTCGTCTTCGGCTGGTGGCTCATGTACTTCTCGGCCCCGATCCTCGTGATCGGCCTGTGGGGCTGGGTGTACGAGTACTACCGCGGTGAGAACGCGAACCAGTAGCAGCACCAGCGCGGCGGCGCCGCGCCGGACCCGGGGCCCGGACACCTCTTTCGGAGGAGTCCGGGCCCCTCGTTTGCAGTCACCCCGCGCGCCGTAATTGTCATACTTTCATAGCGTTGGCTCCATGAAGCACTCACCGCGTCTTTGGACGGTACTCAGCTGCTCCCTGCTGGTCGCGTCCCTCGGGGCCGGCGCCACCGCCTGCGGGTCCGGCGACAACCCGCTGTCCGCCCGCCCGTACGACGCGGGCGATCAGGTCGCCTTCAACCAGACCTCCGGCAGCCGCCCCGTCGATCCCAACCGGCCCCTGGAGGTCACCCTCAAGGGCGGCGACAGCCGCATCACCGACGTGACGGCCGTGGACACCCACGGCCGCCGTCTGGCGGGCGAACTGAGCGCCAAGGGCGACCGCTGGCACAGCACGGTCCCGATGGCCGCAGGCGTCCGCTACACGGTCACCGTGAGCACCGAGGACGAAAAGGGAGCCCCGGGGCAGCGGACCCTCACGTTCGACACCACCCCCGCCAAGGGGGTCCTGAAGGTCGAATTCGGCCCCGACGAGGGCAAGTACGGCGTCGGACAGCCCCTCACGGCCGAACTCAGCGAGCCCGTCAAGGACAAGGCCGCCCGCGCGGTCGTCGAACGCGGCCTGATCGTCGACACCCCGCCCGGCGTCGAGGGCGCCTGGCACTGGGTCGACGACAAGAAGCTGCACTTCAGGCCCAAGGAGTACTGGCCCGCCCACTCCACCGTCTCCGCACGGAGCAACCTGGAGGGCATCAAGATCACCGACGAGCTCCACGGCTCCGCCTCCAAGCCGCTGAAGCTGGAGATCGGGGACCGGGTCGAGGCCATCACCGACGCCTCGTCGCACTACATGACGTTCAAGCGCAACGGAGAAGTGATCAACACCATTCCGGTGACCACCGGCAAGCCCGGCTTCTCCACCCGCAACGGCGTCAAGGTGGTGCTCGGCAAGCAGTACTTCGTCCAGATGCGCGGCGACACCGTCGGCATCGGCGGCAGCGAGAACTACGACCTGCCCGTCTACTACGCCACCCGCGTCACCTGGAGTGGTGAATACGTCCACGCCGCGCCGTGGTCCGTCGGCTCCCAGGGCTACGCCAACGTCAGCCACGGCTGCACCGGCATGAGCACCGGCAACGCGGCCTGGTTCTTCGAGAACATCACCGAGGGCGACATCGTCAAGGTCGTCAACAGCATCGGCGACGACATGGACACCTTCGGCAACGGCTTCGGCGACTGGAACATGGACTGGAAGGACTGGCGCCAGGGCAGCGCCCTGCTCAAGGGCACCCAGGAGGGCCGCAGCCCGGTCGACCAGGCCCGCCTGAGGCCCACCGTCTGAGAAGGGGCGCCGCCCGGCGCCGGGAAGCCCCTGTGGGGCCCACGGGACGCCGTGGGCCCCACAGGCGCACCGTCAGGCGGCCGAGGAGGCCAGGCGGGAGCGCAGGAGCGCCGCCAGGGCCTCCGGGAACTCCACCGGGTCCACCGGAAGGGTCACGGCGGCGTCGGCGCGGCTCCACGTGGCCAGCCAGGCGTCCTGCGGGCGCCCCATCAGCAGCAGCACCGGGGGACACCGGAAGATCTCGTCCTTGACCTGCCGGCACACGCCCATGCCCCCGGCCGGAACGGCCTCGCCGTCCAGCACGCACACGTCGATCCCGCCGGCGTCCAGCTCCGACAGGACCGCCGGCAGCGTCGCGCACTCCACGAACTCCACCGGCGGCAGGTCCGCGGCCGGCCTGCGTCCGGCCGCCAGCCGCACCTGCTCCCGGGTGCCCGCGTCGTCGCTGTAGACCAGAACCCGCGCAGTCGCCCGCATTTCGTTCCTCCACGTGTCCCGTGAATCACGTTGATGTTGCGCGGGATGCTACTCCTCCCGGTGCGCTGTCAACATCGGTTCGCACATGTCGCACGAGACGCCGCCACGGGGTCATCTGATGGGCCGTTCGGGCCTTGCACACGCCCCGGACACTCCGAACGGCACCCCCCGGGGTGAGGGCGGGATAAGCGACCGACATAATGTCGGTCGTGGCGACAGCAACGACAGTAGATACCGGGCACGCGCACCCGACGGTCAACCGGCCGAACCTCGTCAGCGTCGGAACCATCATCTGGTTGAGTTCCGAGCTGATGTTCTTCGCGGCCCTCTTCGCGATGTACTTCACCCTGCGATCCGTGACAGGCGCCGAGTACTGGAAGGAACAGGCTGATTTCCTGAACCTTCCCTTCTCGGCGACGAACACGACGATCCTGGTGCTCTCCTCGCTCACCTGCCAGCTCGGCGTCTTCGCCGCCGAGCGCGGTGACGTGAAGAAGCTCCGGACGTGGTTCATCATCACGTTCGTCATGGGTGCGATCTTCATTGGCGGCCAGGTGTTCGAGTACACCGAGCTGGTCAAGCACGAGGGCCTGAGCCTCTCGTCCGGTCCGTACGGCTCGGTGTTCTACCTGACCACCGGCTTCCACGGTCTGCACGTGACGGGCGGTCTCATCGCCTTCCTGCTGGTCCTCGGCCGGACGTACGCGGCCAAGAGGTTCACCCACGAACAGGCCACGTCGGCCATCGTCGTGTCCTACTACTGGCACTTCGTCGATGTCGTCTGGATCGGCCTCTTCGCCACGATCTACCTGATCAAGTAGCGAACACGTCACCGGGCCCGACCCGGCACTCCATCCAGACACACCGACGCAGAAGATCCTGACACCGGGGTAATCCGTGAAAAAGCTCTCCGCACGACGACGCCATCCGCTGGCGGCGGTCGTCGTTCTACTCCTCGCGCTGGCGGCCACTGGGGGGCTTTACGCCGCCTTCGCCCCCGCGGGCAAGGCGCAGGCCGATGAAACCGCCCAGTCCCTCGCCATCGAGGAGGGCAAGAAGCTCTACGCCGTGGGCTGTGCAACCTGCCACGGAACCGGCGGTCAGGGTTCCACTGACGGCCCGAGCCTGGTCGGCGTCGGCTCCGCGGCCGTCGACTTCCAGGTGAGCACGGGCCGTATGCCCGCCCAGCAGCCCGGCGCCCAGGTGCCGAAGAAGCCCAACATCTACACCCAGGCGCAGATCGACCAGCTGGCCGCGTACATCGCGTCCCTCGGTGCCGGTCCGATCACGCCGACCGAGAAGCAGTACGACCCCAAGGGCGCCGACATCGCCAAGGGTGGTGAGCTGTTCCGCAACAACTGCGCGCAGTGTCACAACTTCACCGGTGAGGGTGGCGCGCTGACGAACGGCAAGTACGCCCCCAACCTGGAAGGCGTCGACCCGAAGCACATCTACGAGGCCATGCAGACCGGCCCGCAGAACATGCCCTCCTTCCCCGACAGCACCATGCCGGAGAAGCAGAAGAAGGACATCATCGCGTACCTCCAGAACGTGAACGGCGAGAAGTCGACCAGCCCCGGCGGCCTGAAGCTCGGTGGCCTCGGCCCCGTCTCCGAAGGTCTGTTCGGCTGGATCTTCGCTCTGGGTGCGCTGATCGCTGTCGCCGTCTGGGTCGCGGCCCACACCGCTAAGGCCAAGAAGTCATGAGTAGCCAAGAGATTCCCGAAGAGAAGCACCTGCCGAGCGAGCAGGGCGACGCGCACCACGGTGCCGTAGCGGTCGCGGACGACCCGTTCGCCGACCCGGGCCTGCCGGTCCACAAGCCGCGCATCCAGGACATCGACGAGCGTGCGGCGAAGCGTTCCGAGCGCACCGTCGCGCTGCTGTTCACGCTGTCCATGCTGGCCACGATCGGTTTCATCGCCGCCTACGTGACCATCCCGGTCGATGAGATCGTCTACATCTTCCCCATCGGGAAGATCAGCGCGCTCAACTTCGCCCTGGGCATGACGCTGGGCACGGCCCTCTTCTGCATCGGCGCGGGCGCGGTCCACTGGGCCCGCACCCTGATGTCCGACGTCGAGGTCGCCGACGAGCGCCACGAGATCGCCGCTTCGCCGGAGGTCAAGGCCAAGGTCCTGCAGGACTTCGCCGACGGTGCGAACGAGTCCGGCATCGGCCGCCGTCCCCTGATCCGCAACACGATGCTGGGCGCGCTGGCCATGCTGCCGCTCTCCGCCCTCGTGATCATGCGCGACCTGGGCCCGCTGCCCGAGGACAAGCTCCGCAAGACCCTGTGGTCCAAGGGCAAGCTGCTCATCAACCAGAACACGATGGAGCCGCTGCGTCCCGAGGACGTCCTCGTCGGTTCGCTGACCTTCGCCATGCCGGAAGGCCTGGAGGAGGAGCAGCACGACTTCCAGGTGCAGATCGCCAAGGCCGCCCTGATGATCGTCCGCATCAAGCCGGAGGACATCAAGGACAAGCAGGAGCTGGAGTGGTCCCACGACGGGATCGTGGCCTACTCCAAGATCTGCACCCACGTCGGCTGCCCGATCAGCCTGTACGAGCAGCAGACGCACCACGTGCTCTGCCCGTGCCACCAGTCCACTTTCGACCTCTCCGACGGCGCCCGTGTCATCTTCGGCCCGGCCGGTCACGCCCTCCCGCAGCTGCGGATCGGTGTGAATGACGAAGGCTTCCTCGAAGCGCTCGGCGACTTCGAAGAGCCCGTCGGTCCTGCATTCTGGGAGCGCGGATGAGCACTGCGACCACTGACACGAAGGCGCGCAAAGCGCCTGCCGGCGAGCGCGTAGCGGACTGGGCGGACGGCCGCCTGGGCATCTACAGCCTGGCCAAGTCCAACATGCGCAAGATCTTCCCGGACCACTGGTCCTTCATGCTGGGTGAGATCTGCCTCTACAGCTTCATCATCATCATCCTCACGGGTGTGTACCTGACGCTGTTCTTCCACCCGAGCATGAACGAGGTCGTGTACCACGGCTCGTACGTGCCCATGCAGGGCGTCATGATGTCCGAGGCCTTCGCCTCGACGCTGGACATCAGCTTCGACGTCCGCGGCGGCCTGCTGATCCGTCAGATCCACCACTGGGCGGCGCTGATCTTCGTCGCGGCCATGGTCGTGCACATGATGCGCGTCTTCTTCACCGGCGCGTTCCGCAAGCCGCGTGAGGTCAACTGGCTGTTCGGCTTCCTCCTGCTGGTCCTCGGCATGTTCACCGGCTTCACCGGTTACTCGCTGCCGGACGACCTGCTCTCGGGTACCGGTGTCCGCTTCATGCAGGGCGCCATCCTGTCCGTCCCGGTCGTCGGCACGTACCTGTCGATGTTCCTGTTCGGCGGGGAGTTCCCGGGCGGCGACTTCGTCGCGCGGTTCTACTCGGTGCACATCCTGCTGCTGCCCGGCATCATGATGGGCCTGCTGGTGGCCCACCTGATCCTGGTCTTCTACCACAAGCACACCCAGTACGCCGGTCCCGGCAAGACGAACAACAACGTCGTCGGCATGCCGCTGCTGCCGGTCTACATGGCCAAGGCCGGAGGCTTCTTCTTCCTGGTCTTCGGTGTCATCGCGGCCGTCGCGGCGATCGCCTCGATCAACCCGATCTGGGCGCTCGGCCCGTACCGCCCGGACCACGTGTCCACCGGTGCGCAGCCCGACTGGTACATGGGTATGCCGGAAGGCCTGATCCGAGCCATGCCCGGCTGGGAGATCAACCTGTGGGGCCACACGCTCGTCCTGGGCGTGTTCATCCCGCTGGTGCTCTTCCCGCTGGTCCTCGGCGCGATCGCCGTCTGGCCGTTCATCGAGTCCTGGGTCACCGGGGACAAGCGCGAGCACCACATCCTGGACCGCCCGCGCAACGTCCCGACCCGTACGGCCTTCGGTGTCGCCTGGATCGCGGAGTACATCGTGCTCCTGATCGGCGGTGGAAACGACATGTTCGCGCAGTACTTCCACCTCTCGATCAACTCGATCACCTGGTTCGTCCGGATCGGCTTCTTCGTCGTACCGGTCCTCGCCTTCATCGTCACCAAGCGGATCTGCCTCGGCCTCCAGCGCCGGGACCGGGACAAGGTGCTGCACGGTCGCGAGACCGGCATCATCAAGCGCCTGCCGCACGGTGAGTTCGTCGAGGTCCACGAGCCGCTCCCGCAGGGCCAGCTGCACACCCTCACCTCGCACGAGCAGTACGCGCCGGTCGAGATCGGCCCGACGGTCGACGAGAACGGTGTCGAGCGCAAGGTGAAGGCCACGGAGAAGCTGCGCGCGAAGCTCAGCAAGGGCTTCTACGCGGAGAACAACCAGATTCCGAAGCCCACGGTGGAGGAGTACAAGGAGATCCAGAGCGGCCACGGCCACCACTGATCCCCCGCACCACCGCTTGAGGGACTGATTTCGGCCAGTCCTGGTGTCGCCACGGTGAGAGCCCCGTCCAGTGTCTGGACGGGGCTCTTTGCCGTCCTGCGGCGCTGGATAGGCTGAAGCCCTTCGCATTCGACGTGGCGGCGGCACGGCAGCGGCCCACCAGCCCACTAGCAGCAGGAGCGGACCATGAACCTGGTGACCCCGGCAGGCGGCGACAGCGTGGCGGCCCGCGGGTGGCCGGGCGTGCTGGACGCCCTGCTGACCGGTCAGGACCTGCGCGCCGAGGACACCGCCTGGGCCATGGACCGGATCATGCGCGGGGAGGCCACCGACGCCCAGATCGCCGGCTTCGTGGTCGCGCTGCGGGCAAAGGGGGAGACCGTCGCGGAGATCAACGGCCTCGTCCACGCCATGTACGCCCACGCCAACCTGATCGAGGTGCCGGGCCGGACGGTCGACATCGTCGGCACGGGCGGCGACGGGGCCAAGACGGTGAACATCTCGACGATGTCGGCGGTCGTGGTGGCCGGTACGGGCGCCAAGGTGGTCAAGCACGGGAACCGGGCCGCGTCCTCCGCGAGCGGCTCCTCCGACGTCCTGGAAAAGCTCGGCGTCAACCTCAACCTCAGCACGCAGCGGGTCGTGGAGGTGGCCGAGGAGGCCGGCATCACCTTCTGCTTCGCGGTGAAGTTCCACCCGGCGCTGCGGCACGTGGCGGGGGCGCGCAGGGAACTGGGCATCCGCACCACCTTCAACATCCTCGGCCCGCTGACCAATCCGGCCCGGGTACGGTCCCAGGCGACGGGCGTCGCCGACCCCCGGATGGCCCCCATCGTGGCGGGCGTCCTCGCCGAGCGGGGCTCCTCCGCGCTGGTCTTCCGCGGCGACGACGGCCTGGACGAGCTGACCACGACGTCGACCTCGCGCGTCTGGTGGGTGCGCGACGGCGAGGTCGTGGAGCGGTCCTTCGACCCGCGCGACGTCGGCATCCCGCTCGTCGACGTCTCCGCCCTGGCCGGCGGCGACCCCTCGTACAACGCGGACGTCGCCCGCCGCCTGCTGGCGGGGGAGCCCGGGCCGGTCCGCGAGGCGGTGCTGCTCAACGCGGCGGCGGCGCTGGTGGCCCTGGACCCCGGCACCGGCACGCTGGAGGAGCAGATCGCCGCGGGCATCACCCGTGCGGCGGAGTCGATCGACTCCGGTGCGGCGCGGGCCGCGCTGGAGCGCTGGGTGGCCGCCAGCAACGCCTAGGGTCGCCCCCGCGGCCCCGATTCCAGCCACGGCCCCGGTCCGCCATGCGGACCGGGGTCTTGCGCGCGGGGGATCGTGTGGCAGGATGCAGATCAGGTCACGAGTGACAGCGTTTAGGCCCCGGCTTGCTGTCCGGCAACCCTCCTTCCGTGGCGGGGTGCCCCGGGTGATGACCAGGTCGTAGGCAGCAAGGCCTACGGCAAGCGCGGATCCCTCGACACCAGGGGTCCTGGTCTTCTCGAGGAGCTTTTTCCGTGAGCAAGCGAATGCGATAGGGCGGCTCCGCCCCTTCTTCCACCCTCGGATCAGGGACGCTTCCGCGTACCCCCGCGCTCCGAGGACCTCCCCGTACCCCGGACGGCCGCAGCGCCGTACCCGCGTACGGGCGCACCGAAGCCATTCAGCCCTGCCTGCCGGGAGATACCGCCATGTCCGCAACCCTGAACGCCACCGCCACCGCCACCGCCGGTTCCGCCGCCCCCGTCGACCCCGCCTGTGCCGAGCCCCTCGCGGTCCTCGGCCGGGACGTCACCGTCCCGCTCGTCACCGGCGGCGAGGTCACCTACGCGGCCCTCGACTACGCGGCCAGCGCCCCCGCGCTCCAGCGGGTCTGGGACGACGTGGCCGCGTACGCCCCGTACTACGGCAGCGTGCACCGCGGCGCCGGGTACCTCTCGCAGCTCTCCACCGACCTCTTCGAGCAGAGCCGGGTCACGGTCGCGGAGTTCCTCGACTGCCGCCCCTGCGACCAGGTGGTCTTCACCCGGTCCACGACCGACTCGCTGAACCTGCTCGCCGCCGTACTCCCGGCCGGCTGCCAGGTGTTCGTCTTCGAGACCGAGCACCACGCCTCGCTCCTGCCGTGGGCGGACGCGGAGGTCACCTACCTCAACGCCCCCCGCACCCCGGACGAGGCGGTCGCCACCCTGGAGCGTGCCCTGGCCGACCGCACGGCATCGGCCGAAGGGGGCTACGGCCCGGCGCTGGTCTGCGTCACCGGCGCGTCCAACGTCACCGGCGAGCTGTGGCCCGTGAAGGAACTCGCCGCCGCCGCGCACGCCCACGGCGCGCGGATCGTCCTGGACGCCGCCCAACTCGCCCCGCACCACCCGGTCTCCGTGCAGGACCTGGACGTCGACTGGGTCGCCTTCTCCGGGCACAAGCTCTACGCCCCCTTCGGCTCGGGCGTCCTCGCCGGCCGCGCGGACTGGCTCCAGGAGGCCGAGCCCTACCTGGCCGGCGGCGGCGCCTCCCGCACGGTGGCCCGGCGCGAGGACGGCGGCGTCGACGTCGAGTGGCACACCACGGCGGCCCGGCACGAGGCCGGCTCCCCGAACGTGATCGGCGTCTACTCCATCGCCTCCGCCTGCCGGGCCCTGACCGAGGCCGGCTTCGAGAGCCTCGTGGCCCGCGAGCAGCACCTCATCGCCAAGGTCCGCGAAGGCCTGGCGCAGGTCCCGGCCGTGCGGGTCCTGTCCCTCTTCGGGGACGACGCGCCGCGGGTCGGCGTCATCTCCTTCGTGGTGGACGGCTGGAACAGCTCGCACTTCGCCGCGGCCCTGTCCGCCGAGTACGGGATCGGCGTGCGCGACGGCCTGTTCTGCGCCCACCCGCTGGTCCGCACCCTGCTGGGCAGCGAACCGCAGGCCCAGGGCGAATGCGGGGCCCCCGAGGCGGCCCCCGGCGAGCGGTCCCTCAACGCCATCCGCGTCAGCTTCGGCGCGGGCACCCCGGACGAGCACGTGGACCGCTTCGTCCGCGCGGTCAGGGAACTGGTCGAGAACGGTGCCCAGTGGCAGTACCGCACCCAGGAGGGCCGCTGCGTCCCGGCGGTGTGACGTCTCCCCTGCGGGGTCGCTCGACGGGTTGGCTCCGCCGGGCCGCTCCGCCAGTTCGGCGGTGAAGGGGTGGGGCGGCGCCCCGCACGAGGGTCTCCTCGGCTCGCGCCTGCGGCCTCGGTCCAGTTGTGCGGCCCGGGTTGCGCGCTCGTCCTGCGGGGACCCTCCTGCGTGTCCCCGCCCCACGGCCCGGCTTCGGCAGCGGGTGCCGGGGCGGGGGGGAGTGGGGACGTGGCGGGGTGTCCCCGCAGGACGAGCGCGCAACCACCCTTGACAGCCGCGACGGGCCCGCAGGCGCGAGCCGAGGAGACACCCCGGCGCGGCCCCACGGACCGACCCCGCCGACCAGGCCGCCGGTGCCGGCCCGGACGTTACCGAGCCGCCCGCAGGGCAACCCGCCAAAGCCAGCGCTACGCGTCGAGGCCGATCGCGAAGGCCGCTTCCAGGTCGTGCTGGGAGTACGTGCGGAACGCCACGTGCGTGTCCGTCGCCTCGACGCCCGGGATCTTGCTGATGCGGCCGGGGATGATGTCCGCCAGATTCTCGTGGCGGGCCACACGGACCAGGGCGATCAGGTCGTACGTACCGGTGACGGAGTAGACCTCGCTGACGCTGTCCAGCGCGGCGATGGACTCGGCGATCTCGGGGATGCGGTCCACGCTGGTCTTGATGAGCACGATCGCGGTGATCACGGCTGGCTGTCTCCCTCGGTGGCCGTCGCTGGTCTCATCACTCTAGTCGTACGCCGATAGCGCGCCCACGCGTAGAGGAAGCCCAGCGAGAAGCCCACCAGGTGGGCCAGGTAGGCGACTCCCGGCCCGCTGCCCGCCCGGTGCGCGGCCACCCCCTGGAGGGCGAACCAGAACAGCAGCACGAGCCACGCCGGGAAGCGCAGCGGCAGGAAGAAGAGGAAGGGGAACAGGCTCGTCACCCGCGCCCGGGGCAGCAGGTAGAGGAAGGCGCCCAGGACGGCCGAGATGGCCCCGGACGCCCCCACGAGGGTCTGTGAGGAGCCCGCGTTGGCCGCCGCGTAGGCCGCCAGGGCCACGTACCCCGTGCAGACGTAGAAGACGAGGAACGCCGGGCGTCCCATCCGCTCCTCCGTCATCGCGCCGAAGACGTGCAGGAAGAGCATGTTGCCGAGCAGGTGCAGCCAGCTGCCGTGGACGAACAGCGCGGTCAGCGGCGTCAGCCAGGCGCGCGGGGTGCCCGTGAAGAGCTCCGCCGGGACCACGCCCCAGCGCCGGAAGTATGCGGCCCCGGCGGCCAGCAGCTCCTCGCCCGTCCCGTAGGACGGGTTCAGCCCCGAGGCCGGCCCCAGGACGAACACCACTCCGCAGCCGGCGATCAGCGCATGGGTCACCACCGCTCCCCGGGCAGCCTCGCGTACGGCGCGCCACCTTACGATCATGTGACAGAGCATGACGCAACGGGACCCACCTGAGGCGGTGCCAGGCCGTAGGGTTACGAGCTGCGGTCGCAGGCGCACGCAGAGGGCCCCGCGGACGGCTTTAATTGAATCAGCTACGAAGAAGAGAGAGCGGCCTGATGACGGTTCCCCTTCCGACCGACACCACCCGGTGGCGCTGCACCCTGTGCGGCAACCTCACGCGTTTCGACGTCACCCGTTCGTCGAAGGTCGTCGAGTACGTCCACCTGGACCTGGCCGGGGAGCCGAAGGTCGAGGAACGCGAGGTGGTCAATGAGACCATCGAGTCGGTCCGCTGCCGCTGGTGCAACGCGGTGGACCAGATCGAGCTGGTGGACAGGCCGGGCACGGACTCCTGACGGAGCCCGGCCCGCACGTAGATCACGGTAGGGGTGACGGATTGTGGAGCCAGCAAGCGGCGCTGAACCGGCCGGTGCGGCCGGCGACGCCGCCGAGGCGCTCGACCGCCCGCTGCCGGAAGGCGTGCGGCGCCGGGTCGTCGCGCTCGTCTCGGACGCCTTCGGCGGGCTGACGGTCGCGGACCTCCCGGCGCAGCTGCGCCAGTACGCCCGCTTCACCCCCACCCGGCGCGCCAAGTTCGCGGGCAACGCCATGGCCACGGCGGTCGAGACCGACGCCGTGTTCCGCGGCAGGGTCGCCGAGAAGCTGCGCGAGACGCAGGCCGACCTGGCCGGGGCGCTGGAGTCCGGCGCGCCGCCCGCCGCCGCCGATCCGCTGGACGTGGCGGCCGCCGCCTTCGTGCTGCGGCCGGCCGGCTGGGTCAAGCTGGTGGCCGCCGCGGGCGAGGAGGCGCAGCGCGCGGACGCCGAGCGGGTCGGCGAGGAGACCCGGCGCGAGCTGGAGCGCCTGCGCGAGGAGCTGGCCCACGTACGGGAACTGCAGCGCACGGGCGGTGAGCAGGTCCGGGCCGAGCTGGACGAGGCCCGCAAGGAAGCGGAATCGCTTCAGCGCAAACTGCGCAGCGCCCTCAGCGACGTCAAGCGCGGCGAGGCCGCCCTGCGCAAGATGACGGCCGAGATCGACGGGATCCGCAGTGACGCGGCCACCCGGGTCGCCGCCGCCGAGAGCGAGACGCGGCGGCTCAAGTCCCGCCTCGCGGAGGTGGAGACGGCGCTGGAGAGCTCGCGCCGGGCCACCCGCGAGGGGCGCAGCATCGAGGACATGCGGCTGCGGCTGCTGCTGGACACCGTGCTCGACGCGGCCCAGGGGCTGCGCCGCGAGCTGGCCCTGCCGCCCGTCTCCACCCGTCCCGCGGACACCGTGGAGGCCGTGGAGCCGGGCCGTATGACTCCGAAGGACATCGCGGCGCGCGCCCTGTCGGAGACCGATCCGGCGCTGCTGGACCAGCTGTTGGCGCTGCCCCAGGCGCATCTGGTGGTCGACGGCTACAACGTGACCAAGACCGGCTATCCGACGATGCCGCTGGAGAAGCAGCGGCTGCGGCTGCTGGGCGGGCTGTCGATGCTGGCCGCGCAGACGGGCGCGGAGATGACCTGTGTCTTCGACGGCGCGGAACTGGCGGCCCCGGTCCTGCTCGCGCCGCCGCGCGGGGTGCGGGTGCTGTTCTCCAAGGCCGGGGTGACGGCGGACGAGCTGATCCGCCAGCTGGTGCGGGCGGAGCCGCCCGGCCGGCCGGTGGTCGTGGTCTCCACGGACCGGGAGGTCGCCGACGGGGTGGCCAAGGCGGGGGCGCGGCCCGTGGCGTCCGCTTTGCTCCTGAAGCGGCTTTCGCGCGTTTCGTAACTCCCCGCCTGAATGCCGGAATTGACCCGCACCGCAGTGGACGTACCGTCAAGTGCCCAGCACAGAGCGTGGGCTGTAGGTAAAGAACCTGGTCGGGGAGCGAGTTTTTTCCCGACAGGATTTGAACTGATCACAGCCGGGTCACTAGGGTCTGCTCAAACCTTCGTGCGGTAGATCACCCATTCGGGGTGGCGGCGGAGGTGCTGCCGAGTTGCGTCTTCGGCGGCTCGAGGAAGAAGGAGCTCGCCTTCGTGGCGTCCCACCGTCGACCCAAGCAGCCGACCCGTGCTCGTGTGACCGTCCTGACCGTCACCGCGGCCGCGGCCGTCGCGCTCTCCTCCCAGGGTGCCTCCGCCGCGCCGGCCAAGCCGAGCAAGGACGAGGTCAAGTCCCAGGTCGACGCGCTCTACGCCGAGGCGGAGCAGGCCACCGAGAAGTTCAACGGGGCCAAGGAGCGTCAGGAGGAGCTCGAAAAGGAGATCGGGCAGCTCCAGGACCAGGTGGCGCGCGGCCAGGGCGACCTCAACGACCTGCGCAGCACCATCGGTTCGATGGCCAGCGCCCAGTACCGCAACGGCGGCATCGACCCCTCCCTCGCCCTCCTCCTCTCCGAGGACCCCGACGGCTACCTCGACAAGGCCTCCTCGCTGGAGCACCTGAGCGCCAAGCAGATCGAGGCGGTCCAGCGGATCCAGGCCAAGCAGCGCACCCTCGCGCAGCAGCGCCAGGAGGCCGCCGGCAAGCTCGCCGACCTCGACGCCACCCGCAAGGAGCTCGGCGAGAAGAAGAAGATCTCGACGGACAAGCTCGCCGAGGCCCAGGCCCTCCTCAACACGCTGACCGCGCAGGAGCGCGCGCAGCTCAAGGAGGACGCGAAGAAGGAGGGCGGCACGGCCTCCGAGCAGGCCGCCCTGAGCAACGTCAAGGGCTCCGGCCGGGCCGCGGACGCGCTGCGCGCCGCCGTGACCAAGAACGGCTCGGCCTACGTCCGCGGCGCCACCGGCCCGAACGCCTTCGACTGCTCCGGCCTCACCCAGTGGGCCTACCGCCAGGCGGGGGTCTCCATCGGCCGCACCACCTGGGACCAGGTGAAGGAGGGCCCGAAGATCAGCCTCAGCGAACTCCAGCCCGGCGACCTGGTCTTCTACTCCAACCTCCAGCACGTCGGCCTGTACGCGGGCAACGGCAAGGTCTTCCACGCCGCCAACCCGACCTCCGGAGTCCTCTACGGCTCCCTCAGTGGGTTCGCGTACGGGGTCCGCGTCGCCGGCTGACGCCGGAGCCCCGCCCGGGGTGGCGCGCCGTACACCGCCCATCCGGGCGAATTGCGAGGCCGCGATCTGACCACACGCCCCGCCGGTGACCTGCGTCTCCGGCGGGGCGTCACTGTGCGTGCCCTCCGACGGTCGTTGGTCGGGGTGTGGCCGTCCCGCTACTGTCTGCCAGCGCGGAACCCGGCACACGGCCGTCCACGGGGGGCGGACCCGGGCCGCACCTGCGGAAGGGAGCGGTTTCACGTGGCGTCCCATCGCCGGTCCGGGCTCGGCGGCCTCGACCGGAACACGAAGGTCACCGTCCTCACCGCCGCCGCGGCCACCGCCGCGGTCGCCATGACGGGCTCACCCGCCGGGGCGGCCCCCGGCCTCCCGTACGAACCCGGCGGCGGCGCGAGATCCGGCGTCAGCGCCCAGGTCGACCGGCTCTTCGAGGAGGCCGAGCAGGCCACCGAACGCTTCAACGAGGCGGGCGAGAAGGCCGAGAAGCTCCGCGTGGAGGTCAACCGGGCCCAGGACGCGGTGGCCCGCGGCCAGGAGCGCATCAACACCATGCGGGGCGTCCTCGGCACCTTCGCCGGCGCCCAGTACCGCAGCGGCGGCATCGACCCCGCCGTCGGCCTGATGCTCGCCGAGGACCCCGACGCGTACCTGGAACAGGCCGCCGCCCTGGAGCGGCTGACCGGCCGCCAGGCCCGGCAGCTGGACGACCTGCGCGAGGAACAGCGCCGGCTCGGCCAGGAGCGCCAGGAAGCCTCCCGCAAGCTCGCCGAACTGGACGCCCTGCGCTCCGACGTGGCCCGGCACAAGCGCTCCGTCACCGCCAAGCTCGCGGCCGCCCAGCGGCTGCTCAACTCCATGCCGTCCCAGGAGCGGGCCGACTTCGAGCGTTCCTCGCGCTCCGCCGGCCGCGCCGACGCGCTGCCCGCCCTGCCCTCCCTCGGCCCCTCCTCGGGCCGCGCCGCGACCGCCGTGATGGCGGCCCGGGCGGCGGTCGGCCGCCCCTACGTGTGGGGCTCCACCGGCCCCTCCGGCTTCGACTGCTCCGGGCTGATGGTGTGGTCGTACCGGCAGGCGGGCGTCTCGCTGCCGCGCACCTCCCAGGCCCAGCGCTACGCCGGCCGGCAGGTGCCACTGTCCCAGGCGCGCCCGGGCGACCTGGTGACGTACCGCGCGGACGCCAGCCACGTCGGCATGTACGTGGGCAACGGCCAGGTGGTCCACGCCCCCTACCCGGGGGCCCGGGTGCGCTACGACCCCGTCGGGATGATGCCCGTCTCGTCGGTGACCCGCCCCTGACCTCCACCGGTCCGTGCGTACGATCGGCTGATGCTCCCGGCCCACCGTCTCGTACGCGCCCTGCCGCTCCTGCTGTGCGTGCTGCTCACCGGGTGCGCCGCGCGGCCGGCCGACACCGCCGGGCCGGACGTCCGCCGGGCCGTGGCCGACTGGTCGCGGACCCCGCCCGCCGCGCTCTCCGGCCTGCCGCTCGACGACTGGGCGTACGAGGTCACCTCGGTGCGGCGCGACGGCGTACGGGCCCTCGTACGGGCGCGGCTGCGCTACCGGCTGGCCGGCTACGACACGGCCCCCGGCGGCTCCGAGCGGGAGCTCGCGCTCGAACGCGACGGCGGCGGGAGCGACGGGGGCGGGGGAGCCTGGAGCGTGCGCTCCGACCGGCCCGCCCCCGACGCGCTGCCCGAGCTGTGGGACCAGGGGCCGGTGTCGGTGGTCCGCGGTGCGCACAGCCTGGTCCTCGGCGGCTCGGGCCAGTCCCGTGAGGCCCTGGAGGCGATCGCGGCCGAGGCCGACCGGGCGGTGCCCGCCGCGAGCGCGGCCTGGCCCCGGCCCTGGGCGGGGCGGGTGGTCGTCCTGGTCCCCGCGTCGCTGGACCGGATGGCGCAGCTGCTGGGCCGGCCCGCGGACGCCTACCGGGGCATGGGCGCGGTGACCACCGGCCGGGTGGGCGCCGGGCCGGGCCCCGCGGACCGGGTGGTGATCAACCCGGAGGGGTACGCCGAACTGGGCGGGGACGGCCGGCGGATCATCCTGACCCACGAGGTCACCCATGTGGCCACGCGGGCCGCGACCTCCGCCCTGACCCCGCTGTGGCTCTCCGAGGGCTTCGCGGACTGGGCGGCGTACCGCGGCACCTCCACCACGCCCGCCCAGGGCGCCCCGGAGCTGGCCCGGGCCGTACGGCGGGGCGAGGTGCCGGGGGAGCTGCCCCGGGCGGAGGACTTCGCCTTCGGCGGCGACCCGCAGGCGCTGGCCCGGTCCTACGAGGGCGCGTGGCTGGCCTGCCGGCTGATCGCCGAGCGGTGGGGCGAGGCGGCGCTCGTGGGCCTGTACGAGAGGGCGGCCAAGGAGCCGCTCGCGACGGCGCTCCCACAGAGCGTGGGGGTGGACCCGGCCGGGCTGACCAAGGACTGGCGGGAGGCCCTGCGCGAGGAGCTGGGCCAGGGGCTCCGCTGAAGGGTGCGGGGGCGCTTCCGGTACGTTGGCAGCGATGCACAAGACGCTGATCGTGACCAACGACTTCCCGCCGCGCCCCGGCGGCATCCAGGCCTTCCTGCACAACATGGCGCTGCGGCTGGACCCCGACCGGGTCGTCGTCTACGCCTCCACGTGGAAGCACGGTGCGGAAGGCCGCGAGGCCACCGCGGCCTTCGACGCGGAGCAGCCCTTCCCGGTCGTCCGCGACCGCACGACGATGCTGCTGCCGACCCCGCGCGTGACGCGGCGGGCCGTGGGCCTGCTGCGCGAACACGGCTGCGAGTCGGTGTGGTTCGGGGCGGCGGCCCCCCTCGGACTGATGGGCCCGGCGCTGCGGCGGGCGGGTGCGCAGCGGCTGGTCGCCACCACGCACGGGCACGAGGCGGGCTGGGCCCAGCTGCCGGCCGCGCGCCAGCTCCTGCGCCGCATCGGCGAGGGCACCGACACGCTGACCTACCTGGGCGAGTACACGCGCTCGCGGATCGCCTCGGCGGTGACGGAGCGGGCGGCGGCGCGGATGGTGCAGCTCCCGCCGGGGGTGGACGAGAAGACCTTCCACCCGGGCTCGGGCGGCGACGAGGTGCGGGCACGGCTCGGGCTGACCGACCGCCCGGTGGTGGTCTGCGTCTCGCGCCTGGTCCCCCGCAAGGGGCAGGACACGCTGATCGAGGCGATGCCGCGGATCCTGGCGGCGGTGCCCGACGCGGTGCTGCTGATCGTGGGCGGCGGCCCGTACGAGGCGGACCTGCGGGCGCTGGCCGTCTCGACCGGGGTCGCGGACTCGGTGGTCTTCACGGGAGCGGTCCCGTGGTCCGAACTCCCCGCCCACTACGGGGCGGGCGACGTCTTCGCGATGCCGTGCCGGACCCGGCGCGGCGGGCTGGACGTGGAGGGCCTGGGCATCGTCTACCTGGAAGCCTCCGCGACGGGCCTGCCGGTGGTCGCGGGCGACTCGGGCGGTGCGCCGGACGCGGTGCTGGACGGCGAGACGGGCTGGGTCGTCCGCGGCGGAGCCCCGGACGACGCGGCGGAGCGGATCGTCGCCCTGCTCCAGGACCCGGACCTGCGCGCCCGCATGGGCGCGGCCGGGCGCGCGTGGGTCGAGGAGAAGTGGCGCTGGGACCTGCTGGCCGACCGGCTGCGCGAGCTGCTGTAAAGGGTGCGGCGCCGGTGCCCCGGGGGGGGCCCCGGCCCCCGCGCCCCCCCACTCCAAGCCCCCGGAGAG